>JBEKGY010000051.1:0-19698 GCA_050012555.1 Occallatibacter sp. | reverse complement strand
GCCTCGCTCAACTCGTATCGACTGGCCATAATTCCACTTCAACAGCCAAACGCTAAGCGGCAAAGTGTATATGTCGATACGCCCTAGTCCCTAGTCCCTATTTCCGTTTCACAAACCGCCGTCCGCGAAACTCATACTCCCCGCTCGCCACGCGCGCAATCGCCTCTGTATAAGCCAAATGCTCCTCGGCTAGAATGCGCCCGGCGAGCGAGTGCGCATCGTCGGTCTCCAGCACGGGAATGGCCCGCTGCACCACGATCGCTCCGTGGTCCAGGTGCTCATCCACAAAGTGCACCGTGCATCCGGCCACCTTTACGCCGTAGTCGAAGGCCATCTCCTGCGCCTCCAGTCCCAGAAATGCCGGCAGCAGCGAAGGATGAATATTGAGGATGCGATTGGGAAACGCGGCCACAAACTCCGGCGAAAGCAGCCGCATGTAGCCGGCCAGGCACACCAGATCCACATGGTGCGCCCTCAGGCAGGCAATTACGTCGGCGTCGTGCTCCTGGCGCTTGCGGCCCTGGGAGACAAAGACCTGATGCGGCAGCCCCAACTCCCGCGCCTTGACCAGTCCTTCGGCCTCAGCCACGTTCGAGATCACCACCGCAATCTCAACGCCCTCAAGCCTTCCCGCTCGGATGGACTCGGCAATAGCCAGAAAGTTCGACCCGCGCCCGGAGAGCAAAATCCCCAGCCGGACCGGATCGCGGCCCACGCTCATGTGTACTGCACCCGGCGCTCGCCCTTGACCACGCGCCCGATCACATAGAACTTCTCCTCGGCCCGGTCCAGCAGATTTTTTGCGCGGATGAACTTGGCCGCGGGAATGGCCGCAATCAGCCCCACGCCCATATTGAAGGTGCGCATCATCTCCTCTTGCGTGACCTGGCCCAGCGCGCGCAGATGCTCAAAGAGGAGCGGCACCGGCCAGGAGCCGATCTCCACCTGCGCTCCCGTGTTTTTGGGCAGGATGCGGGGCAGGTTTTCCGTGATGCCGCCGCCGGTGATGTGGGCCATGCCGGTGGTCACTCCCGCCGTCACCAGCTTTTGAATCACATGCAGGTAGCTGCGATGCGTCTTCATCAGCGCCGCGCCCGCCTTCTCCCGGATGGCGGTCACATAGTGGGTGGGCTTGTAGCCGCCCACCTCAAACAGCAGCTTCCGCGCCAGCGAATACCCGTTGGTATGCAGCCCGGTGGAGGGCAGCCCGATCAGCACGTCGCCCGCCTTGATCTCCGCGCCGGTCACCAGCTTCTCGCGGTCCACCGCGCCCACAATAAATCCCGCCAGGTCGTACTCGCCTTCCTGGTAAAAGCCGGGCATCTGCGCCGTCTCGCCGCCAATCAGCACGCACCCGTTGGCCTTGCAGGCATCGGCGAGGCCAGTCACCACGCTCTCCGTCACTTCGGGGTCCAGCTTGCCGGTGGCCAGGTAATCCAGAAAAAAAAGCGGAGTGGCTCCCTGAACGGCAATGTCATTCACGCAGTGGTTCACCAGGTCAGCGCCCACCGTGCCGTGCAGCCCCAGCTCGAAGGCCACCTTCAGCTTGGTCCCCACCCCATCCGCCGAGCTCACCAGAATCGGGTTCTTCCAGCGCTGCAAGTCCAGCCGGAAGAGCCCGCCAAAGCCGCCGATCTCCCCCAAAACGTTGCGGTTAAAGGTCTTCTTCGCCAGGTACTTGATGCGCTCCTTGGCGCGGTCGCCGCTGCTCAGGTCCACGCCGGCGTCGGCGTAAGTCACGGATTTGGGTTCGTCGGGCACGGTAAAGGCTTTCTGCGTATGGTATTTACGCTGGCGAGGAAGACCGAAACACGATTTTAACAGGATTGCATACGGCCAACCCGCCTTGAACCAAACTGGCTCCCTCCCAGGCCGAAAATAAAGTTGAAATAAATGACAAGCAGGCTCGACATTATGCCTTTGACAAACCCAGTGGGGCTGGATTGATTAGGAGATGGTTTACCAGTTGAAATAATGCTTCGCCCACATCAGGAATAGGGCTGATAAGATGCCCCACACTCCCACACTAAACGCGCCGAAAATCCATTTCAATGTACTGAAGCTCGCCAGAGCTTTCGTGAGGTCATTGGAGATCGTGTCGAGTTTTGTGTCAGCGGTTTCCGCATGGCCTTCTAGATATGTGATCGACCTCTCAATACCAGCCACCTTGATCGAGAGGTCATAGAATCTGTCAGTTGGCGCAAGTCCACCACCAGGAACGGCTACATCGTCGGCGGAAGCGGTATCAATCCTAGACTGGCGTGGTGGTACCAAGATCAGCCCCCGTTTTGGTTGCAATCCATTCCCAGATAGATGAGGAAGCGCGACCGAAATATCCTTCTGCGCGCACAACAATGCCAGATGTGACGGGCGCAGAGATGCCCAAGCCGATACGTTCGCAGAGTTCCTTGGTCGTCGTTGCGCTGGGTGCAATCACCAGCCATTCGCCTGTTCCTACATTTAGGCTTAACCATGGGGCAATACCCTGAAGCCGCTGTTCAACAGCTTCAGGATTGGTTACCGCAAAAACCGCGAAGAGAGCGTTTAGATTTGCCATCAGTTCAATTCTACCTGCCATACACAGACTAGACGCAAATGAGGCAATGCAGGTTCAACGCATTTGGATACCTTTTGTATCATTTCAGGCCCCACCATAACAATGTTTACTTTTTTGAAACTCCTAAATGGAGCCCAGGCTTTCGCTAGGTCTTCTCTGGAGGCTTCGCCTTCAGCCGTCCTTCATCACTTCCTCGAATAGTGGGGGAATGTGCAAGATTAATTATTCCTTTCTTGAACCCAACAAGTTCCATCCCAGGCCGAAAATAAAGTTGAAATAAATGACAAGCAGGCTTGACATTCATATTGCCCCAGGCTACTCTGTATTTGGAAAGCAGGCTTTACATGACGCCTAAAATTACCAATCGTGTGAAGGAATTGCGCACCGCCCGCGGATGGACGCAGGAGCAACTGGCACAAGCAGCAGGAGTTTCCCGCCAGAGCATCAACTCCATCGAACGCAATCGCTATGTGCCCAGCCTCGAGCTGGCGCTCATCTTCGCCCGCGTCTTCAACTCTTCCACCGACCAAATCTTCCAACTGGAGAATGAAAAATGAATTTTCCCATGGTTTGCAGAATCTTCGGCATCACCGCGGATGAACGCTTCCTTGAGCACCGTCGCCGCTCCACCAGCCTGGCCGGAATCATCACCGCCCTGGTTGCCATCGGCATCTTCGAATACCGCCTCCTCCACGACCACCTCTGGAGCTGGGATCTGCTTGCCGTCGCCCTGGCCTTCGCGGTGATCAAGCTGTCCATGATGGCCTGGTATCGATTCACGGACTAACCTCGAAAGGAGTTTCGCGAATGTGCATCCCAAATCGACTACTCGACCGAAAGACGCGGCGCCTGATGGCCATCGGCAACATTTCTTTGGTCATCGGCCTGCTGCTGTGGCTTTTCGTTCACCCCTCCGGCCAGATGGAGAGAAATTGGCTCCACGGTGCGTGCGGCTTGCTGCTCGGCATCTCCATCGCCATCAGCATTTTCGTGTTCGTGATAGCCCGCCGCTGCCGCGAGAAGCAGATCTGATTCTGCGCGCGGCCATCGATTTGCAAGTCGACTGTGTCATAGTTGAGCAGGCCTGGAGGCCTAACCATGTTTCTGAACAAACTGCAAAAATCTCCCGAGAAAGCGGTGGCCGTCGGGATGATGTTTGTCGTTGTCGGTTTAATGATGATCATCCTCGGCGTCTGCTGGCCAAGAATTCCCTTCCTGGCGCACCTTTGGCCGGATGGGAACGACTTTCTGCGCGGTTTTGTCTTCGGATTTGCACTCGTCCTGGAAATTGCCGGCGTGGTAATCAACGCCACCGCCGCGGCAAACAAACGCAAGGCGCTATAAAAACCGCTCCCGCTCCTCGGCCGCAGGCAAGGGGCAGCTCTCCAGCCGCCCCCAGATCCGGTACCGCCAGCGGGCAATGAGCCGGTAACCCAGGTCGCACACCGGCCTCGGAGCCCACCCCACCATCACGGCAATCGCCGGCCAGGGCCGTGGAAGTTGGCTCAGCATTGCCACCACGGCATCCGAGCGGACCAGCAACTTCTCCGCCGGCCCATCAGCGTCCTCGACCGTCAGAATCGTCCCGGGCCCTGTTCCTGAATCCGCCATCCCGATTCCATGCCGCGCCAGCAACTCCGCAACCTTCGCCGACTCCGAGGCCACAAAGCGCAACCGGTCCCGCCGGTCGCGACGCAGGAACCACCGCACCGCCCGGTTACAAAACCCGCACCGCCCATCAAAAACCACCAGCAGGCGGCCACCGATCTCCACTAATCCGCTCACGATCATCGTGATGCTGGCATAGAGCAGACAGATTCATTTCGTCCGATTCCCAGCACCCCGCCTTCTATACTGAACCCACCATGAGCACCAAGCCCCCAGCTCCAACCCGCACCCGCTCCCATGCCCTCCAGCAGCGCGCAGAGCGTTTTTTCCCCGGCGGCGTCAACTCGCCGGTGCGGGCCTTTCGCGCGGTGGGCGGCGAGCCGCCGTTTATTGAGAGCGCCCAGGGCGCCTGGCTCACCGACGCCGACGGCAACCGCTATATCGACTACTTCGGCTCCTGGGGACCGATGATCCTCGGCCACGCCTTTCCGCCGGTGGTCGAAGCCATCGAGCGCGCGGCGCGCAACTCCGCCAGCTTCGGTGCTTCCACAGCCTCTGAGGCCGACCTGGCCGAACGCATCACCGCCTGCTATCCGGCCATAGAAAAAATGCGTTTCGTCAGCTCCGGCACCGAGGCCACCATGTCCGCCATTCGCCTGGCCCGCGCCGCAACCGGCCGCAAGATCGTCGTCAAATTTGAGGGCTGCTACCACGGCCACTCCGACGGCCTGCTGGTCAAAGCCGGCTCCGGCGTAGCTACCTTCGGCATTCCCGGCTCAGCCGGCGTGCCGGAAGAGATCGCCCAACTCACCCTCGCCTTGCCCTACAACAATTTCGCCGCGGTCGAAGCAGCCTTCGCCGCCCATCCCGGCGCCATCGCGGCCGTGATTCTGGAGCCTGTGGTCGGCAACGCCGGCTGCATCCCGCCCCTGCCCGCCGTGGCGGGCGCCCACGGCTATCTGGCCGGCCTGCGCGCCCTCACCGCCCGCGAGGGAGCCCTGCTCATCGTCGATGAGGTGATGACCGGCTTCCGCGTGGCCCTCGGCGGCGCTATCGAGCTCTATAGCATCGACGCCGACCTGGTCACTCTCGGCAAAATCGTCGGAGGAGGCCTTCCCGTAGGCGTCTTCGGCGGGAAACGCCGTTTCATGGATCTCTGGCGCCTCTCGGACCGGTCTATCAGGCCGGAACGCTCAGCGGCAATCCTCTGGCCATGGCCGCCGGCATCGCCACCCTCAGCTATCTACAGGATCACGCCGCCCAGCTCTACCCCCAGCTCGAAGCCACTGCCCGAGCCGTATTTGAAGGCGTAGCCGCCGAAGCCTCCAAAGCCGGCATTCCGCTCACCACCAACCGCGTAGGCTCCATGGGTACCTGGTTCTTCACCGCCGGCCCAGTCACTGACTACTCCCAGGCCGCCCAGTCCGATACCGCCGCCTTCGGACGCTTCCATCGCGCCATGCTCGACGCCGGCGTCTGGCTACCGCCCTCGCAGTTTGAAGCAGCTTTTTTGAGCACCGCCCACGGACAGGAAGAAGTAGCCGCCACCATCGCCGCCGCGCGCGAAGCCTTCAAAGCCGTCCGAGCCCAATAAGCCTGCCAAATGGGCTGGTGCCCCATCCTTTCCGCTTGCCGGGGCCCCCACGGGCAGGTCCTCGTCCTTGGGGTGATGTTCTGCGGAAAGAGTGGGAAACCACGAATCCCAAACGGGCCTGCTCGTTAGCCCCACGCGTCCAGCGTCACGAACCGATGGGTAGCTTTGTATCGCAGGGCCAATTGACCGGCAGCAGCGACGGAAGGCCCGCGGTACGCACTTTGATCCACGTCGCTGCCGTCGTGGAGCACGATGTTGGCTGCCCAGCCCCACTTCTCCAGCCGGTCGATGGTGCGCGCCAGCCGCTTGGCAATCACGTCCGCTGATGGCTCGCTCCAGTCGGAGGTCATCGCGTTCCACAGCACCGGAACCAGCCCCATCTGCCTTGCCGCGCTCAGCACCGCCGGCCGGCGCGCGCCAAAGGGCGGCCGAAAAAACCGCACCGTCGCGCCCGCAATCTGCTCCAGCGTCTGGCTGGTCCGGGACAGTTCCTCTTTCACCCGCTGCGTCGGGGCCAGCGCCAGGTTGCGGTGGCTCCAGGAGTGGTTCCCGATCAGGTGCCCGGCGACGACGATGCGCCGCACCAGCTCAGGCTCTGCCTGGGCGTGGCTGCCCAGCAGAAAAAACGTCGCCCGCACATCGTGGCTGGCCAGAACATCCAGCAGGCGCGGCGTAAAGGCCGGGTTAGGGCCGTCGTCGAAGGTGAGCGCCAGCTCGCCCGGATGCCGCGGAGCAACCAGCGCCCGGCCGAAGATCTGCGAACCCGGCCAGTACGCGGCATAGGCGCAGCCTCCCGCCGCCAGTCCCAGCCCGGCCGCCGCGCCCAACCCGGCATAGATGCCTGTGGCCCATGGAGTCAGCATCGTGTCTTCCAGTGTGCAGCGCGACCCGTTGCAAGAGCAAGACGCGCCGACCCGATGAGAAGGGCCTCCTGCTACTCGGAGGTTGTTGGATCGATCACCGCGCGGACTTCGGCGATGCTGTTGGCGGGAAAACCACCCGTCTGGGCGTGCTTTCGCACCGTATCTTCATCCGGGGCGATGTAGACGCAGTAGATCTTGTTGTCTGTGACGTAGCTGTGGACCCACTGAATATGCGGGCCCATCTCGCGCAAAACGCCGCACGACGTCTGCGAAATGGCTTTGAGTTGCTCCGGCGTCAGCTTGCCGGCTCCCGGAATTTCTCTTTCAATCACGAACTTGGGCATTCTTTCGACCTCGCCTTTCAGACTATTGCACTGGGGAATTGAACAGGCTGGATTCTAACCCATCCGGCAGGCCGGTGGACAGCAGGAGAAAATGGGACGCGGCCGTTGCGCTCATCCCCGCCCGCAGGCGTATACTCAGCCTTGTTCGGGTCGCATCCTGAGGCTACGGAGCGGCACTGGAGATCCCATGAGCGTTGCTAAATTCCCCGCCGGCGCGGATTCCTCGCACCACGACAACCCCATCACAAAAATCACCATGCCCGCGCTCGCTGAGATGAAGCGTAGCGCCAAGCCCATCACCTCTCTCACCGCCTACGACTACCCCACCTCCCGCCTCGCCGACGAAGCCGGCATCGATCTCATCCTGGTCGGCGATTCGCTGGCCATGGTCGTCCTCGGCCATGAAAACACCCTCGCCGTCACCGTCGAAGAGATGTTGCACCACACCCGCGCCGTCCGCCGCGCCGTTCGCCACGCCCTGCTGG
This sequence comes from Occallatibacter sp., assembly GCA_050012555.1. GTDB lineage: Bacteria > Acidobacteriota > Terriglobia > Terriglobales > Acidobacteriaceae > Telmatobacter. The sequence goes on along the minus strand of JBEKGY010000051.1, from coordinate 12,247 downwards.
TGGCCGACATGCCCTTCGGCAGCTATCACGGCACCGTAGCCGAGGGTCTCGTGAACGCCATCCGCTTTGTCAAGGAGGCCGGCGCCGAGGCGGTCAAAATCGAAGGTCCGCGCATCGACCTCGTCCGCGCCCTCACCGAAGCTGAGATTCCCGTCGTCGGCCACCTGGGCCTCACGCCGCAGAGCGTTCACCGCATGGGCGGCTACCGCGTCCAGGCCCGCACCGCCGAAACCGTGCTCCAGCTCAAGGCAGACGCCCTCGCCCTCGCCCGTGCCGGAGCCGGCGCGCTGGTGCTCGAAGGCGTTCCCCGCGAGGTCGCCGCCGCCATCACCGCCGAGCTGTCCATCCCTACGATTGGTATTGGCGCCGGACCCGATTGCGACGGCCAGATCCTCGTCTTCCACGACCTGGTGAACCTGACCTTCGCGCCGCCGGCCAAGTTTGTCCGCCGCTACGCCGATGCCGCCGCGCTCATCCGCTCCGCCATCGAACACTATCGCGACGACGTCGAGCACCGCGTCTTCCCTTCGGACGAAGAAAGCTATCACCTGCCCGAGGCAGCGCAAAGGGCTCTCGACGGAATCCAGAAGACGAAGACTCTGCGGAAAGCCTGATGGAAATCCTTCGCACCGTAGCCGAACTCCGCCACTGGTCCCGTCACGAGCGCAACTTCGGCGGCAAGATCATCGGCCTCGTACCCACCATGGGCGCACTCCACGCCGGCCACGCATCCTTGATTCGAGCTGCCGCGGCTTCATGCGGGCGGGTCGCCGTCAGCATCTTCGTCAACCCCACCCAGTTCGGGCCAAACGAGGATTACGACCGCTATCCCCGCACATTTGAGGCCGACTGCGTCCTGGCCGAAGCCGAAGGCGCGGATGTGATCTTTGCCCCCACGGTCGAAGAGCTCTACCCACCCGGCGCGTCCACATTTGTTGAAGTAGAAGGCCTCAGCACCCGTCTCGACGGCCAATCCCGCCCCACCCACTTTCGCGGCGTAACCACGGTAGTTGCCAAGCTGCTCATCGCCACTGAAGCCGACCGCGCCTTCTTCGGACAAAAGGACGCCGCCCAGGCAGCCATACTCCGCCGCATGGCCGCCGGCCTCCGCTTCGCCACTGAAATCGTAGTTTGCCCCACCGTCCGCGAGCTCGACGGCCTGACCCTCAGCTCCCGCAACCTCTACCTCAGCCCCACGGAACGCACCCAGGCCTTAACCCTAAGCCGCGCAATCCGCAAAGTAGAATCCCTGACAGCCTCCAACGAGCGCCGCGCCATCAAGCTGATAGAAGCCGCCCGCCAAACTATCGCCGCCGAACCCGCAATCCGCATCGACTACATCGAACTAGTCGACTGGTCCACGCTCGAACCCGTAGAAATCGCCGTCCCCGGAACCCTCTTCGCCGTGGCCGCTTACGTCGGATCAACCCGCCTCATCGATAACACTATCCTCCCGTAGTGCGTACAAGAGCACCAGCTGTTTTTTCAGTGAGCGCTTTGGCCGTTTGCAACATCAGGGTGTGCATTAATAAATTCAGGAGTTCGGTATACAGCCTCCTTGGGGACAACCAATTGGCGGGATCAATTATTATTTTAGGGATGATATGCCGACTCCACGAATCAAAGCGACATCAGCGCGTTCAAAACAGATGTCGTGCATACGGTCCAAAGATACGAAACCTGAGATGATGGTGCGAAGGGCACTCCACAGACTTGGATTTCGGTTCCGGTTACATGTGCGTAGCCTGCCAGGGTGTCCCGATATAGTAATGCCGAAATACCAAACAATAATCCAGGTCAAAGGTTGCTTCTGGCATGGGCACACCTGTCGGGGTGGAAGAATCCCAAAGTCGAACAAAGCATATTGGATTCCTAAACTCCTTCAAAACGTCAAACGGGATCACGCCAACGAGCGCAAGCTCCGTCACCTCGGCTGGTCAGTTCATTCTATTTGGGAATGTCGCCTTCGCAGATACGACCGAGTCGGCCTTGAGACTATGCTACTGAAGATTATTGGCGTAAATCGGCTGGCCTAATCAATGGAAGTAGCTCCTAAGCACACTAATCCCCAACTGAGCAGCAAGCACTGGAGGCACAGCATTCCCAACTTGCGTGAATTGGCGAGCTGTGGGGCCTAGAAAGATATAGTCGTCCGGGAAGGTTTGGAGCCGGGCACTTTCGCGAACGCTGAGAGTGCGTGGTATTTCAGGATGCAAATGAGATCGACCGCCTCCCTTTGTACCACCAGCGATCACTGTCTTTGATGGAAGAAAAGGGTCAAGCCTATCAACTCTCCCCAATTGATCTCGCTCGCCATAGTCGAGCCTCATGTATCGCAGTATTGATTCGGCTTTGTGTTCCCTGGTCTCGTTATTCAGGGCGTTTTGCAAGCCCTTTCCGAGCACTCTCCCAGCGCCAACCGACGAATTTGCCGATTGTGGACGAGTAAATGGTAGGCTGAGTCGATTTCCAACAACAAAGAGCCGCTGCCTTTGCTGAGCGATTCCAAAGTGCGCGGCATCGAGAACAAACGGCTGCTCCACTGTATAGCCCGCATTTTCGAGCTTCTTAATGGCCTCCGAAAGCTGCTCTCCGCCGTCAAGGTCCCGGAGGCCCGGAACGTTTTCAATAATGAATGCGCGAGGCTTGAATGTAGTGATGAGCCGAACAAAATCGAACAATAGGTTTCCGTTCTTCTCGTGGGCGAATCCGGTCCGCTTAAAATTATCTCCCCACTTAGCAAATCGTTGATTTGCTGCAATCGAGAATGGTTGGCAAGGGGGACCGCCAACGAAAAGACCGTCATATTTACCAGGAATCACTTTCCGAAGCGTGGAAGCAATTTCCTCGAATTTCGACACGTCCCCAGAGTGAGTTGGAGGGCCAAACACTCGCCAGTTGGGTCGATTACGGCGCAGTGTCTTACAGAAAAGCTCGTTGATCTCGAAGGCTGCTGAATGCCTATAACCCACAGTCTCAAGCCCGAGATCCATCCCGCCACAACCGGTGAAGAAACTCACTACCGGGATGCCGTTTTCAGGTAGTCCTAACCTTTCTAACGAGAGTGGTTCGCGGTTTGGCAATTGCCTGGTCTTGCTTCTCTCATAAACGAGGTCATCATAGGTTAAACCAGCATTAGATAAGATTAAGGATAGAGGCTCGCCTGATTTTACTGCACGCTTTAGCAACTTAGCTTGAATCGTAGCCTTTAGCGTCACAGTTTTCGTCTCTGGGAAGAGGAGATTAGGCATGGATTGCTCCGTGGAATTCAGCCTTCAAATCTCGGTATGCATCCCTTGCGCAGATTTCATTTGGGAAATCACTAAGACCGGAATTTGAGAGCCAAGAATCGTAGAACCAGTGAATGGCCCTATGACAGCTCGGGCAGACTGGGACTAAATCGTCAAATGTTGTTCGAGCCAGTCGCCCAGAGGTACCAAGAGAGACGACCCGTGTTCCGGATGAGAGCGGAAGCAGGTGGTGCAAGTCGAGGACACGTACAGCCCAAGGGTATGTAGCAGCGGTATCAAGGGCGCAAACATCGCATAGAGCAGTTGGACGGACGGCAAAGAAGGCCGCCCGGAGGCCCTGATTTCGCTCGATCGTAATATGTGTCCTCTTGACTTTACTACCCTCCAGGAATCCACTCAAGACAGCGTCATTGATGACCGTATTCGGGTAATCAAAGAAGTCCTCGGTAGCACCATCCCTAAATAGGTCCGCTAGACGTCTTATTTCGGATTCGCGATCTGCGGCCCTTGGACCACCCACTGGAGCGAGGTCTGCAAAAACCGCCTGTGCGTCCTCAGGGTCCAAGGAGACTATCACATTTGAACTCTCAAGATGCAAGTAGGAAATCTGGCAGATAACCTGAAGGCTTTCCCTCGCTTGACGGCGAGAATCCTTCGGGAGACTCCGGCACATCTCACCATATATCTCGTCCGTGCCTACCACCCCAATGAATGACGCATCATCCTCGTCGCCAGTAAACCCCGTCTGCCTATATGCGCCGATGATCTCATCCAAAGTGGAGACAGGGATGGGCGAAATTGCTCTCTTGGCGAGAAGATACTTCAAAGCAAACAAGAGAGGATATCGAAACTGTGCGTTTGGATCCCAGCTCTCCATGGCGGGCGAGGGTTCTGTAAAAGTACGTGCAAGGAAGTGGAAGTATTCATCGCAAGTTATCGACCCTGGTCGCGACAAAAGTTCGGCAACCGGAGTCGGAACAGCAATCGTGCGTATGCCGGGTCCTACTTCGCTCACCAACAAGCAACGCTTCAAGGCGCGCGAATACTGCCGCCATGGCGTATGCGTGTAAGGTCCGGCAAAAGAGAGACCTGTCCCTGCTGCAATCTCCTGTCGACTAGCAGCTCTGAGGTCATGATTCATCGCAAAGACAGAAATCTGGCGTAATGCATCGAACTGAAAATAAGCGAGATGCCCCTGATCCCAATGCCACATGCACAAATCCGCCTACCGGAGAGTCTAGCAGGGACAAAAGATTTCCGTAAGACCCATTCATCGACGGTTACCTCATACCCAACTAGGCCCATTCCGGCCGTGCCCATCCTTCGCGCATTTTGCTGAGGGTGGGATCGCACATACCCATCCGCAGTTCAGCCTCTCCTCGGCAGCAGGCAGCGAGCGCCCCGTGTCCCGAGCGCCTTATCAAAGGTCACCAGCACGCCCTCCGCTGCCTGGGTAAAAGCCAGCAGCCACGCATCGGCCCACACCTTGGGCGATACGCTACGCCCAGCAGCTTTTTCACGGAATCTCTTCTCGACTACGGGCGATTTGCTCACACTTGCCGAATAATTCATCCGGCCAGCGCATAATAACTGCAAGTCAAGCCTCCGCCAGAGCGATCTCCGCCGTTGCGGATCCATCCGGGCCAGGCACCCCCTACCCCCCTACCCAGTGGTAACCATCCAAAAGTAACTGTATGTTAACCGATTAGTTACTAGCTGGCCGCACACGCTCGAAGAGCTCGAAGCCCTGAAGTGCCGCTGAAACTGCGCTCTCCGATTCTTCTTGACAGCGCTTTCCCGGCTGCGGCAGAGTGATGGACGCGACTCCTTTACGACCGGCCAGCGATTCGCGCCATTTCCCTGGAGCCTCTGTCCCTGGGAGCCGGAGATCAATTCAACGCGGAGATTTCTCAATGAACCACTTCCATCTGCACCTCTTCAACTTCTGGGCCATCCTGGTTGCAGCCCTGATTCAGTGGGTTCTGGGCGCGCTTTGGTACTCCCTGCTCTTTGCCAAGCCATGGATGGCCCTGGTTGGCCACAAGTCCGGCGCAAAGCCCAAGGGCGCCGTCGTCGCCATGATCTCGTCCTTCATCGGCGGCCTGATCCTCTCGTTTGTCCTGGCGCACGTAGTGCTATGGGCCGGCGCGTGGACCTGGCACCGGGGAGCCGTTGTCGGCGCCATCTGCTGGCTCGGCTTCATCGCCGCGCCGCTCTTCGCACAGCACCTTTATGAGAAGCGGCCCCTCAAGCTCTTCGCCATCAACGCCGGCTACTGGCTGGTCGCGCTGGCCATCAGCGGCGTAGTGCTGGCCGTTTGGCGCTAGATTGAGACAGGGCCTGTTCATCGATTCAGCATCCTGACACTGTTCCCGTGAACAGGCCCTATCGCCCGCCCATTACAATCGATTCATGAGCAAAGCAGTCATCGCAACCGACGGAGCCCCCGCCGCCATCGGGCCCTATTCCCAGGGAGTGCGCGTGGGCAACCTTGTCTTCACCGCCGGACAGATCGCGCTCGACCCGGTAACCCAGCAGGTGGTAGCCAGTGGCATCGCGGAACAGACCACCCGCGTCCTTGAAAACCTGAAGGCCATCCTGGAAGCGGCCGGCAGCAACCTTGCCCGCGTGGTCAAGGCCACCGTATTCCTCAAGGACTTCAACGATTTCGCAGCCATGAATGCGGTCTACGACGAGTATCTCTGTGCGGACGGAGTGGCGCCGCCGGCGCGTACCACCGTTGAGGTCTCCCGGCTGCCCAGGGATGTTCTGGTGGAAATCGATTTGATTGCGGAGGTCTGAAACCGGCTCAGATTTTTTACAATTGCTCCCTGCCCCATCCTGTTGTCATCCTGAGCGACCTTGAGCGCAGCGAAGGGGAGTAGAAGGACCTGCGGTTCGTAATTCTTGCCGTATAGGTGGGAAACCACAATTCTCAACCAGTCCCCGTTCACCAGGAGGTCGCCATGAGCGAGACGCCCGAAAAGATCGTGCGCACTGAGGCAGAGTGGCGCGCGCAGCTCACGCACGCGCAGTATCGGATACTGCGCGAAAAGGCCACCGAGCGGCCCTTCACCGGCGCCCTCACCGAGAACCGCGAGACCGGCAACTACCACTGCGCCGGCTGTGGAACGCTCCTGTTCCTGAGCGGGGCCAAGTTCGACTCCGGCTGCGGCTGGCCCAGCTTCATGCTGCCCGCCGACTCCAAAGCCGTCGAAGAACACGAGGACAATACCTTCGGAATGCGGCGCGTCGAGGTCACCTGCGCCCGCTGCGGCGGCCATTTGGGTCACGTCTTCCCCGACGGCCCGGCGCCCACCGGCCTCCGCTACTGCATCAACTCCGCCAGCCTGACCTTTACCCGGCAAGAGCCGTAAACCTGCTCTGAAATCCGTCCTCTTGCCGCCGTTCAGGCACAACAAAACCCCGTCCGGCCTGGACGGGGTTCGCGTCGATCGGGAATTCTGCCTGCATCACAAGCTCAGCGGGCTCTTGAATCCCGCCCGCGCCTGTTACGCCTTGGCGATCTTGCCGCTCTTGATGCAGCTGGCGCACACCCGAAGCCTCTTGGGCGCGCCGTTGACCAGCGCCTTCACCACCTGAAGATTCACGTTCCAGCGGCGCCGCGAGACGTTGTGCGCGTGTGAGATGTTGTTGCCGAACTGCGGGCCTTTCCCGCAAATATCGCATATCTGTGCCATGACTTCGCTCCAAACTCTTTCAGATTTCGTGCCGCCGGACTCTGCCCTCTGCAAGCGCAATTCCAACTGCACGCATGCCGGGTCTGTCCGCCGGGGGCGGCCATCGGGGCAATGAAAAACACCATCTCGCCAGTTTCCCGAAGCTCCAGTATAACCGGAGCCGCCCTCCCAGGCCAATTCCAACCGCGGACTGAACGCTCCGCCTATAAAAGGAACGGGCGCGCTCCACCTCCTGGGCTCCTGCGTCCCAACGCCTGTGGACAATGTTGTACGTGGCAGTCTCCCCTTGACCTGATGACGATCATGGCAGTCAACTCAATTCCTGTCAGAATAGCCGCCTATCAGCGGGGCGGAATATTCGACCTGTTTCTCTCTGCTGGTCAGATTCAGGAACAGGATACGGTGATTTATGTTGGAGTTACCAGCGGCCGGACCTGCGGGCGCTGGATCGCTCGGCCTGCTAGACTGTTATATCAAATATAGGACGCGAATCGGGGTTCATCGGGATGCATAGCCAGGAAGGGTTCGTACTAAGGCTAATCATTTGGGCAACCTGCCTGCTCGTCTTTCCCCTGTTGTTGCGAGTCTTTAAAATGCGACCCGGCATTTGGAGGATGATTGGCAAACTTCCACATCATCGCAAGGTCCACGTATTATTGCTCTTCGTCCTTTCTCTTGGTGGAAGACTCGCACTGCTGCATCAAAAACCGATACCCGTACCCGCGATACAAGATGAATACAGCTACCTGCTGGCGGCAGACACCTTTGCGCATGGGCGGCTTACGAATCCGACGCCCCAATTCTGGTCGCACTTTGAGACCTATCAGGAACTGTTTCACCCTACCTATATGTCCAAATATCCTCCGGGGCAGGGGATTGCGCTGGCCGCAGGCCAGATATTCTTTCACCTGCCCTTTGCCGGAGTTATGTTGAGTTGCGCAATCATGTGTGTAGCTCTCTATTGGGCGTTATGCGCGATTGTGCCACGAAGGTGGGCCTTCCTGGGAGGCATCGTTGCAGTCATGCAACTCAGCTGGTTGAGTTATTGGGATAACACCTACTGGGGCGGGGCAATGGCTGCCATCGGCGGCTGCCTCTTCCTGGGAGCTTTACTGCGCCTGCGCCGGCGGGTCACAGTTTTGCATGCGGCCACGCTTGGATTTTCCCTTTTCTTGCTGGCTATCACTCGCCCTTACGAAGGGCTCTTGCTGGCATTTCCAGGACTCTTGTGGCTTGTTATCGTAATCGTTAGAATGCCCCGGAAAGAACATTGGCCGAGGGCGCTTGCCGCATTTGTTCTGATTCTGGCGGCTGGAGGAACATGGGTGGGCTATTATAACTGGAGAATTACGGGCACACCGTTCGAATTACCTTATATTGAATTCCATCGTCAATATGAAGCCACTCCGATATTTGCTTTTCAGCGCATGGCGAGCTGTACGCAATGCGTAGTTAGCGATCAAAAGAACCAATACGAGAAAATCAATCATCCTCTATATACACTGTATCGTACGCCCAGTGGATTCTTCGTTTTGTCTTTTACCCGCATCCGGGGCATATGGACATATTTAGGCGGAAGTGCGTTTGCGCTTGCGCCTTTGGGTTTATTGCTGTGCTGGCGCAACAGGAAGTTACACTGGATGGTTTTGCTGCTGGCTCTCATGTTTGTGGGCTGGGAGACTGAATCCTGGTTATTCGTGCATTACTATGCTCCGGCTACTCCGGTAATTTATGCATTGGGGCTGTTCGGATTAAGGGCACTGTGCTGCTGGAAGCGCAAACAGCGCCTGGGTCAGTTGCTTGTCCTGGCAAGTCTCTTGTTTTTCGGATTGATGACGGTGGTGGAATTGGGGCAAGGTCCGGTAAGGGAGGCGATCAACATTCCGAACCATGCGCCCAACTGGATTCCGAACCATACGCCTATTTGGTTCACTAGAAATTTTCTGAAACAGAGGGCATCCGTTATCTCCGTTCTTGATGGCATTCCCGGAAATCACCTGGTGCTGGTTCACTATCCGCAAGGGCACGTTGTCGATAAGGAATGGGTTTTTAACGGTTACGATATTCCGAGCCAGAGAATTATATGGGCGCACGACCTTGATCCGTCTGACCCGGACAAACCTCTTATTTGCCACTATAGAAATCGGCATATATGGTTGGTCGAACCCGTGGATACGGAAGTATGGTCTCCCGCGCTGACTCAGAAAGCGTTGCAGGCGGTGAATACCAGCCAGATGTGCGCAGACTCGGGTGAAGCGAATGAGGAGCACACGCCGGTTCCAGGCTCAGCAGGCGCGGCGATCGGCGTAAACTGAAGGCACGATGACCAATCCGGCTGCTTCCCCCCGCCCCGGCCACAAGCGATTCTTTTTTGAGAAATTCGGCGTCACCGAACGGCTGCTGGAGCGCTGCCTGGGCGAGGCTCTCTCGGCCGGCGGCGACTATGCCGACCTCTACTTCGAGTCGGTCACGGCCACCGCGCTGGGAGTCGACGAACAGATCGTCAAATCGGCCAGCCAGGGAACCAGCGCCGGATGCGGCATTCGCGTCCTTTCAGGCGAGCGCACCGGCTACGCTTACACTGATAACCTGAACCCCGACCGCCTGCTGCACGCCGCGCGCACTGCCGCGCTCATCGCCTCCGGGCCGGCCACGCAGACGGTGCAAGGATTTGTCGAGGCGCCCGCCGCCGATCTCTATCCCGTTCCCCTGGGCGGCTTCGATCTGGACCTGGCGGCACGCCTCGAACTGATTTTGAGAGCCGACCGCGCCGCGCGCGCTTTTGATCCCCGCATTGTGCAGGTCCGCGCCGGCTACTCCGAGGAACTGCGCCGCATCCTCATCGCCGCATCCGACGGCGCCTACGCCAGCGATACCCAGCCCCTCTGCCGGTTGAACGTCTTCGTCATCGCCAAAGAGGACGCCATTACGACCAAGGGCTCGGCGGGCGGCGGCGGCCGGGCCGGTCTGGAACAATTTATTGGCTCCCGGAGCCCCGAAACCCTGGCGCGCGAAGCAGCCCGCGGAGCCATTCTCCAGCTCGGCGCCGTTCCCGCGCCGGCCGGTGAGATGGAAGTGGTGCTGGGCCCCGGATGGCCCGGCATTCTTCTCCATGAGGCGGTAGGCCACGGCCTCGAAGCCGATTTCAATCGCAAAAAAACCTCGGCCTTCGCCGGGCTTATCGGCCGGCAGGTTGCCGGCCCGAAAGTCACGGTCGTGGATAACGGAACAATCTCTGGAAGGCGCGGCTCGCTCAACGTGGACGACGAGGGCTCGGCTACCCAGGAGACTGTGCTCATTGAGGGCGGCGTGCTGCGCGGCTACCTTACTGACAAGCTCTCCGCCCGTCTCACCGGCACCGCCAGCACCGGTTCCGGCCGCCGCGAGAGTTACCAGTGCATCCCCATGCCGCGCATGACCAACACCTACATGCAGGCTGGCGACGACGCGCCCGAAGATATTGTGCGCAGCGTCAGGCGCGGCCTCTACGCGGTCAACTTTGGCGGCGGACAAGTGGACATCACCAACGGCAAGTTTGTCTTCTCCGCCTCTGAAGCCTATCTCATAGAAGACGGAAAGATTACTGCTCCGGTCCGCGACGCCACGCTGATCGGTAACGGGCCGGAAGCTCTCAAGTACGTCTCAATGGTTGGCCACGACCTCAAGCTCGACGAAGGCATCGGCACCTGCGGCAAAGACGGCCAATCCGTGCCCGTCGGCGTCGGCATGCCCACCGTCAAGCTGGATAAGATGACCGTAGGTGGAACGGGAAGATAGATAAGTAACAACTATAATCCCGGACTCACGCTGATCTTACCCAATGGGTACCATCCATCCTCTCCTCGCCCCTCGATCGCGAGCTTTACTCCAGGTTGCAGCGTAATCGGATCCAGGATCGCAACGCTCAGTTGATAATCTCCGGCGGGGAGGTCTTCCGGGACAAAAACCGGATCCTCGAAGACCGCATCGCCCGGCAGCCACTTGCGAAGGTCCGCGTCGGTTCGGATCACCGCGGAATGCTCCGGCGAGCTGAAGCGGAAGGCAAGGACAAAAGGCCTGTAAATGGGCGCTACGCCCTCATTGACCCACCACGTCTGCAGATGAATTGCCTCTCCCGCTCGCACCTGGCTCTGCCACTCGCCGCGTCTCAATACGAAGCGATAGCCCATCTTCCGTTCGAAGTCCTCGAACTCCGTCTTCCACGCCTTGGGGAGTGCGGTTGACTTCACGTTGACCGTGCTCACGTGTCAGCTCAACGCCTGGTTGAGGATATACTTCACGTCCAGGCCTTCCCGGAACCACCCTTCAGGCACCCAGCAGGTCTCCAGGGAGACCGGCGCCGTTCTCCAAACGTCATAGATTCCGGTCTCAGCAATCTCCTCGGGATACTGGTCCAGCATCGCCGACCAATTTTTTCTCATATCGCCCAGGCAATCGAGACGCCAGCCAGCTCCGTGCGAGGTTCCGTACTTGAGAGCTTCGGGTTCATCGAAGTTCATCACTAGTTGCGTCTTGCGAAAGGCCTTCAGATAGAGGTCGATCAACTTGCTCTGCACCGGGAACTCGGGCATATAGTGGCTCCATCCTTCGCCCCAATAGCCGACCGTCGAAATATCCACGCTATCCAGGTCAGGATGCCCGTCGTAGCGCCTGCCGGCCTCGATCACCAGTGCGCCCCAATACTTGAAATACAATTGATCGCTGAAATCGGGCTGCCAGATACTTCCGTCCTCAGACGAATCCGAATTCAAGCGCCGCGCGCCCGATTCCTGGTACCACTTGGGCAGCGGATGCTTTTGGTCGTAGGGCATCAGGCGGATCATCAGCCGCTGCCCGTGCCGTCTGGCTTCTGCCAGCGCGAGATCGAGGATTTCCCAGCGAACCTTGCCTTGCTCGGGCTCCAGCGTCTCCCAGAACCAGCGGCAGTAGGCGACGGTGGCCGGCGGAAAGTCTGGCTTTTCAGCGGGCGCCGCGAGCGGGCCTGTTGGCCCTTCCTCCGACCACTTGACGCCGGCATTCAGCGCGTCGCCGTTGTAGCGCTGAAAGGTTTGAATCCCTATGCCCGGATTGAACAGGATCTCCTGGGTCTCTACCGGACGGACAATGGTAGTTGGTTCTTTGGGTGTATGTCCTTGCGCCAGGCCGGCATACGACGAAATTACAAACACGCTAACAGCCCGTGGTGCAAGTAGCTGAATTCCAGAAGGTCCGGCATCGGGGTGTGATGGAGCGGTAGGCCCCGGTTGAGTCGAGAGTCGAGGGCGTGCGGGGTTCAACCACGCTGTTGGGCCGATT
>JBEKGY010000050.1:0-21087 GCA_050012555.1 Occallatibacter sp. | reverse complement strand
ACGGTCGTGGTGAAGTCAGACGTGTTTATATAAGTCCCGTACGATGAAACTACCGCTTCACCGGTGCCATCCAGCGGAGAAACCTGAGTGTTTGAGTACTCAGATACCGTCAGCCACAGATCCGTGTACGCACCCACGGTATAGGTGATCGTGATGCTTCCCGCGCTGGTGTCGGGAAGAATCCAGGCTGTGAGCTCACTGCTATCTGTCACCGCGAGGGTTGGCGTACCGGACGACGATGTCAGCGTGCCCGACTGACTCGCGGTGGAATTGGCAATTCCAATCAGCAGCGTGTGGCCGGCGCCTACTCCGTTCAGCGTGCAACTTACGGTTTCAACATACCCGCCGTATGCGTTGCACTCCTGAACATAAGCCGGCGCAGTTGGTGTCGGCAAGTTGATGGTATACGCTGCCGAACCCACCGCGCTGTTCAAAAATCCGGGAGCCGAGGCGATGGCTTGCACCGTCTCCGTAGCTGGGACTTCGATCGGACCTGTGTATTGCAGCGCCGAACCGGTGACCGGATAGGTTGGCGTAGTTCCGTTGACGGTGTAAAAGATCGTCGCGCCAGTGGTCGAATCGCTGATGGTCACCGTCTGCACCGTGGTATACGTCCCGGCCAAGGGGAGGAAGGTGGGCGTGGCTGCCGGGGAACTGCCGATGTAGTACACAGCCGAACCGGCCGCGCTTGGCAAATAGTTCGTAGCAGTGGCGATGGCCTGCAACTGCATCGTGTCTGACACAGTGATGGCGCCGGTGTAGTGGGTCGAATTGGTCGTCGGCGTCGTTCCGTTGGTGGTGTAGTAGAACGACGCGCCGCTGGTCAAGTCCACGATCGTCACCGACTGCGGTGAGGCATACGTGCCGGCCACGGGGCTGAAGGTCGGCGTGGCCGCGGTGGGCAGATTGATGGTGTAAGCCGCCGCAGCAACCGGGCTTAGCGAGTCGCCGGGGGCTATGGCGACGGCTTCCACCGTCATTGAAGTCGACACCGAGATAGGCCCGCTGTAGAGGGTCGAGCCGACCGAAGGCGTGGTGCCGTTGGTGGTGTAGTAGATTGCGGCGCCTGAGATGGAATCGCTGATGGTCACCGTCTGCACCGTGGTAAACGTCCCGCCCAAGGGGCTGAAGGTCGGCGCAGGTGTCGGGCCGACGGCTACAAACTCCCACTGTTCCGCGTTGGCGTTGGTGCAGGTGGCGATCACGATTTCCGCACCGGAAGCGGTCGAACCTCCCGAAGGTTCTATGCAGGAGTTGACGCCGGCGTTCACAATGTCCTGCGACGCAATGGTGAAGTAACCGGCGCTGGCGCCCGTTAAATTCCAGACTTGACCGCCGCTGCCATTCTGGACCCAGACGTCAATCTCAGAACCGTTGCTGGTGTAATCGCCGAGATCGTCCAGCGACAGGCCGCCGTCTCCCGCGTTGATGATCGAATAGGTGCCGCCCCCCAGGCCGGTAACGACCCACTGTTGACTGGCGCCACTGCTGGCATCTTGCACGACCCATGTTCCCTCGGCCGTGCCAGGCCCGCCGCCATCCAGGACCAGGCTGCTGGCCAGGTTCTGGATCACGTACACGCCGTTCGCCACAGTAGGAGGGCCGCCTATGGTGTAAAACGCTGAAGCTACGGCGCTGGTCGCATAGCCGGTCGCAGTAGCGATGGCCTTCACCATCTGTGAAGCGGAGACCGTGATGGCGCTGGTGTAGACCGCAGAACCGGTCGTCGGCGTCGTGCCGTCGGTGGTGTAGTAGATCGTCGATCCAGTGGTCGTGTCCGAGATCGTCACCGTCTGCGCCAAGGCAAAATGACCCGGCGCCGGGCTGAAGGTCGGCGTAGCCGCCGGATGGATCAAATAGGCCGCCGAACCCACCGCGCTCTGCGAATAGCCGATGGCCGTGGCGATGGCCTCTAACGTCTCTGAAGCCGGCACGCTGATCGCCGAGCTATAAACCGCCGAGTTGGTCGTCGGCGTCGTGCCGTCGGTGGTGTAGTAGATCGCCGATCCAGTGGTCGTGTCCGAGATCGTCACCGTCTGCGCCGAGGGATACGTCCCGGCCACCGGGTCGAAGGTCGGCGTAGCCGCCGGATTGATGGAATACGTCGCCGAAGCCACCGGGCTGGGCGCAAAGCCGGTGCCGATCGCTGTGGCGAAGGCCTTCACCGTCTCCGCGACAGAGACCGTGATGGCGCTGGAATACAACGCCGAGCTGGTCGTCGGCGTAGTTCCGTCGGTGGTGTAGTAGATCTTCGTGCCGGCGAGCGCATCACTGATAGTCACCAACTGCGCCGAAACGTAGCTCCCGGCCGGCGGGGCGAAGGTGGGCAGGGGCGCCGTCGGCGTCCCCGACGCCTCCAGAGCCACAATGATGTTGTAATAGCCGTCGAGACTATAGACGTCGCCGCCACTAGCATTACTTGCCGTCGCCGTCTGAATTCCCGTCGCGATCACGACCTCATCTTCTGAGAAGGCGCTGTCGCCGCCATCATTCGACCATTCAGTATCACCGAACCCCGGCCCCACAGTATAGGTCGATGCCTGATAGTTGTCGGCAAAGAAAGCGAAAACGTAATCGATGGCATTCGCGGTTGCGTCGGAGGTGGACACGACCTGTTCATAGACGAACAGTTGATCATTTCCCGTTCTGTCCACTGTTTCCGTTACGCCCTGGACCTCGTAGATATGGCAGTGGATGTTGTTCGTGGAGTTGATGCGACAGGTCACGGTATCGGCTCCGGAGGCTAGGACGGGGGCACCGTAGACTGCGACCACCGCGGTGTCGCTACTGTTAACGCCCGCAATCGCGAGCCGAGTAAAGCTATTGCCCTGCGAGTCTATCGGCTTTTCGATCGTCTGTCCGTCGAACGTACTCACGGCCACCAGGATCAGGTTACCGGAGGTTACGTTGTAGTTAAACGGAACCGCAATCGAGGGGGCGTCTTCGTTGGATCCGTTATTGTGTTGAACCGTCAGGATCGGTACGCCCGACCCGACGACGCCCATGGTGTACGATGCCGAAGCCACCGTGCTTTGCGCATAGCCGCTCGCCGTGGCGATAGCTTCCAGCGTCTCCGCGCCAGAGACCGTGATCGCGCTCGAGTAGACCGCCGAGCTGGTCGTGGGCGTGGTGCCGTTGGTGGTGTAGTAGATCGTCGATCCGAGGGTCGTATCGCCAATAGTCACCGTCACAGCCGATCCATATGTCCCGCCCGCGGGGCTGAGGGTGGGCGTGACAACCGTCGCCGTCCCCGATGTCTTCAGAGCCACAATCAGGTTGACATAAGTATCCGCTATTGTGTAGTCACCAATAAATGTCGTCGCCGTCGCCGTCTGAACTCCCGTCGCGAGCACGATCTGATCTTCTGTGAAGCCGGTGTCACCACTGGGATCATCCGTCAGTTCGGTATCTACCCACCCCGTCCCCGGCATATCAATTTCCGCGCTGAAGTTGTCGCTAAAGAAAGCGAGAACGTAATCGACGGCATTCGTGGTTGCCGCGGAGGTGGACACGCTCAGTGACGAGGGCGTTGCTGTCGAAGGGTTGGTCTCTTGAACAGATCCCTTTTGGTCCACGACTGCCGTTACGCCCTGGAGCTCGTAGATATGGCAGTGGATGTTGTTCACGGAGCTGATGTTACAGGTCACGGTATCGGCTCCGGAGGCGCTGGCGGTGGCAGCGTAGATAGCCTCCACGTCGTTTCCGGCAGTGCCCACCGTGGTCACTGCGAGCTGAGTAAAGCTATTGCCTTGCGAGTCCGTTGGCGTATCGAGCGACACTCCGTCGTATGAACTCTCGGCCACCAGGATCAGGTTACCGGAGGTTACGCTGCTATTAAACGTAACCGCAAGCGAAACAGCGTCTGGGGTGGTTCCGCTAGTGTGTTGAACCGTCATGACCGCCTCGCTCGACGCGGAAGGAGCGAACAACAAGAGGAAGACAAAAGTTATAACGTACAGCGCCTTGAGTGGGAGACGGGCGCAAACTGGGATGAACTGGGACAGGGACTGCGACTGTGTGGATGTCATGGATGCTCCTCTTGGTTTCGCTTTGACATTTACAAACGACCAGATTGAGTACACTGCGTTGCGCAGGAAATGTATTCCTCAATGATGTGCATTGTCAATGTTTTTTCAACAAAGAAAGTGAGCAATATTGCTCACTTTATGATGGGTCACATATATTGGTTTGAGCTGGCTCAGGAAAATCGGACAGGGGTCTAAGTGGAGGTTCTGTTCTTCCGCAGCCTAAGATGGCTGAGAAGAGGAGAACCGTTGACACAGTGTTGACACGGAAGATGAGAGGTCTATCGAAATTCTGTAAACTATTAATTATATGGAGCCGACGGCCAGACTTGAACTGGCGACCTGCTGATTACGAATCAGCTGCTCTACCAACTGAGCTACATCGGCTTGCTCAGTTGATTTTATCCTTCTATATGCGCAGCGTAAAGCCGCTATACTGCTCACCATGCAAGTCAACCCAATCGAGGAATGGCAAAGGCTCACGGAACAATACCGCGAGATGAGCGACGATGAACTTCGCGATCTGTCTGCCGATTTCGTCGTTCTGACTGAAACTGCGCAGCAGGTTCTGCGCAACGAGATGAAGAAACGCGGCCTGGATGAGCCGCGAGACGCAGTCATCGCGCCAAAGAGTTCAGATCGTCCTGCGGCTCCGCAATGGGATCCCGCAGTCAATTCGTCAAACGCCACAGACGAGAATGAGGAAACCGATCTCCCGCACGAGTACACCTGGAAGACTGTGCTGTGCGAATGTGACGACCGGGATCAGGCGTGGCAGGTCTCCGAAGCGTTGAAGCAAGCGGGCATCGAGAGCTGGATAGAGCAACCTGGATCGCGTTATTCCTTCGGCATCAGCAATCCCCGGATCCTGGTCGCCGCCGATCAGCTCGACCAGGCGCGCAGGATTGCGGCGCAGCCGATCCCGCAGGAGATCATCGATCTATCCAAAATGGCCCCGCCGGAGTTCGAGGCGCCCGCATGTCCGCAATGCGGCGCCAAAGACCCGGTGCTTGAAGGGGTCGATCCGTTCAATTCGTGGCGATGCGAAGCCTGCGGAAAGCTGTGGACCGAATCGGCGGGGGATCTGAATCAAACCCCTGAAATGGCCGGCTACTGAGCCCTCAAAAACGGAAAGAGCCGCCCGGCAACAGGGCAGCTCTCTCCTCAGGGAGAATAGTTCCAACGGAGGCAAAACCATCAGAACTTTCTGGCTGCATAGTAGGAGCGGGGGGTGGGAGTGTCAAGGAGAAATCGAGGAGGAAATAAATCGTTTGTATTCAATGGTCTACAAATAATTTTCCGAGAAAGGAATAGGGCTGATTTTCGTCGTGTCATCGCCCTTTTAAACCCCTGTATTCCCGGCTTTTAATGGTGTTTCTTAGGGGTTATCTCCTGTTTTCCACAGATTTTGAACGCGTCGCTAATCCTTCGCAGGCGGCTTGTCAATAGCCGGTTGCGATTCGACCCATTCTTCCCGCAAATCGAGGCGAATGAACTCCTCTTCGTATACCGAGGAAATCGGCTTGCCGCGCGCCATGCGATAGAGAGCCCGGCCGCCGCCGAGGAAGAATCCAAGCAGGATGGCGGCGCTGGCGCCGATGATCACCAGTGCTGCGATGCCCAACAGCAGTTTGCCGGTCTTTGCGACCTCTGACTCCGTGGGCTGAGGGATCGAGGTGAGGTCGGCCTCAAAGTGCACCGTGGCCAGCAGCGTGTGGCTTTCGTCGGGAATGGCGTCGCCGCTGACCAGGGCTACGAGCGGTCCGCTGCGGCGGACTTCGAGCGATGCCTGGTCGGAGTCCAGAAGCGGCTTGGGCCAGGGCGGCTGCGCCTGATTGCCCGCCTTGTTGCCGGACCCGTTGCCTGATTTGATGTAGGCGCGAATCTGCGACTCCTCGGCGGCTGCCATCTGCGGCGTGGGATAGTCGATGATGGTGAGCGTGGCCGGGCCGGAGCGCAGCGAGTAGGTTGCGGTCACGGCCTCCGCGCCGCGATCGAAGCCGACCAGCTCCGGCGGCAGCACGCCGCCAGAGCCCGCATAGCTCGCCGGTCCCACGGCATAGTGAGTGGTCTGCCCGTCCAGTGAAGTTTTGGGCAGGTTGCTCAGGATGGGAGGCGCCAGCGCTCTGGCTCCGTCGGGGACGGGCAACTGACTTGCCAGCTCGCGCAACTCAGCCCCGGACATGGGGCCGATGCGAGAAAAATTCGCGTCCACAACAATGTTGCCCAGCCAGAAGAGCACGCGGTTGTGGTTGGATGTGGCGCCCGAGCCGATCTCTTCCTTTGGCCATCCATTTTGGCGGTAACACGAATAGGCGCCGTATGCTCCGCTGGCGTCGTGAAAGCGCAGCGCGCGCAGGCTGAGCGTTTCGCCGCTGCGCTTGTAGCCGGCCAGCGCGCCATCGGTGAATTCATACTCCTTGAGGGCCGCGGCGTTGGCCGGGTCGGCCTGGGCTGGGTCGGCGAACTTTTTAGGCGGGTCCGGCGCGACCCATCCGGCAAAGGACTCCGGCAGCAGCGCCCTGGGCACGGGTGGAAGCAACAGGTGCGTCGCGCCCTGCGGAGCCGGGGTCTTGGCCGGCGCAGCCTGCGCCTGTGCAGCCGCAGCGCACGTACTCAGCAGCGCCACCGAGCCAAGCGAACAAGCCAGGATTGGAATCCAACGCATCAAAATCCAACGCATCAACACGCTCCGGTATTCAGGGTACACGCTACTACCCCAGGGAGGAAGATGGAGACGGCGATGCAGCGGCGCAGCATGGGCATCTATTTCGGTCTGCGCAGGTCGTCGATGCTGGATTCATCCGCATGACCAGGGGCCGGATGCTCAGGAAGCAGGAACCAGGTTGCGATTGCGGCGATCACAATCAGCGCGCATGCCAGGGCATCGCCGTGCAGTCCGAAGATCTGCACCGCAACGACCGTTGCAACGATGAAGCATCCGCCCCAGAGACAAAAGCAGGCCAGGCCGCGGACGATCTGGCCCAGCAACAAATCATCCATCATCACCCGCGCCGGCTTGCGGAAATATCCCAACGGATCCGCATAGAATTTGCGCGCCATGTAGATCACATAGCTGCCCAAAGCCGCTCGCAAGGCCACGGCCGCGATGGGATTGGAAAGTAGTTGTACTGGGTCAATCATCTTCTTCGCGTAAGCCTGTCAAGCCCATCATCCCACACAATCGTTCACGGCGTGCTCTCAAGAGATGCCGCAATTGCCGTGCTGCAAGGAACTAAACAGAGCATTGATTTTTTAGGGAAAGCAGCACTTCAAAGCAGTAGCCGCCCACCAAGCATCGAAGGCAGCCAACGCTCGCTCACAAACGATCCTGTACCGCTCCTTCTTGTCGCGGACCTTCCTGCGCACTTCTTCTTCGAGCGGTTCCAGCAGGTCGAAGGTGATGTTAGCCGGTTGAAAATCCTTGGGATCGGCGTGGGTGATGTAGTGGACCAGCGAACCGAGAGCAGTGGCGCGGGGAACGGGTACGGGTTTTTCGCCGCGCTCGAGCGCAGCCGCATAGATTCCCGCCAGCAATCCTGTGGCGATGGATTCCGAATACCCCTCGACCCCGCAAAGCTGCCCGGCGAACAAGAGCCTCGGTTCTTTTTTCAGCCTGAGCGTTTCGTCCAGCAGCAGCGGCGCCTGGATATACGTATTGCGATGAATCTGCCCGTAGCGCAGGAAGCGCGCGTTTTCGAGGCCGGGAATCAGCCTGAGCACGCGGGCCTGTTCGCCGAATTTGAGATGGTTCTGGAAGCCCACCAGGTTGTAGCTGTCGGCGCGCAGGTTTTCCTTGCGCAACTGCACCACGGCCCAGGGCGTCCGGCCGGTGCGCGGGTCGCGCAGGCCCACCGGCTTCATGGGACCGAAGCGCAGAGTATCGCGGCCGCGCCGGGCCAGCACCTCGATGGGCAGGCAGCCCTCGAAATAATCCAGCTTCTCCCACTCTTTGGTCTCGGCGGCTTCGGCCTCCAGCAGCGCATCCAGAAAGCGGTCGAACTCCGCGCGGTCCATGGGGCAGTTGATGTAGTCGGCCGTCCCCTTGTCCCAGCGCGCGGCAAAGTAGACCCGTTCCATGCAAATGGAGTCGGCATCGACGATGGGCGAGATGGAGTCGTAGAAGGCCAGGTGGCCGGAACCGGTGATGCGCTTGATCTCGGCACCCAGCGCGCCGGAGGTAAGCGGGCCGGTGGCCAGAATGGTCAATCCATCGGCCGGGTCCAGCCGCGTCACCTCCTCGCGGATGACGCGAATCAGCGGCTGGGCGGCAATCGCCTCGGCAATCCGGCGCGAAAACTCGACGCGATCCACGGCCAGCGCGTGGCCTGCCGGTACAGCGGTTTCATCCGCAAGGCGCAAAAGAGCGGAGCCCGCGCGACGCATCTCCTGTTTCAGCAGCCACGGCGCGGTATTGGGCGACTCGCTCTTGAGCGAATTGGAGCAGACCAGTTCGCCGAACTCGATGGTCTGGTGGGCCGGGGTCAGCCGCGGTTTTCCGTCCACCATGGCTCGCATCTCGTAGAGGTCCACCTGGCAGCCCAGCCGCGCAGCGGTCAGAGCGGCCTCAGGGCCAGCCAGTCCGCCGCCAATGACTCTAATTCTCACTGCTCGGCCTCCTCATTTGCCGGCGACGGTTGAGTTTTGGGGTCTCCCACCCTTTCCGCAGAAAAAGCGGAAAGGATGGGGCACGGGGCTAATTTTCATTGGACTGTCTCCTCGACTGTACGACGGTTGAGAATTTCGGTTTCCACGAATCTCATGGCGCGCAAGCGCCGTCTGCCCCACCGCAGGTGGCCAGCCGCCCGAGCGCCTCGCCGCTGACGCGCACATTCCGCCACTCGTCCAGGAACTCGGCCCCCATGGCGCGATAGAACTCAATGGCCGGGGTATTCCAGTCCAGCACCTCCCACTGCAGGCGCGGGCAGTCTTTCTCCACGGCGATGGCCGCAACCCTCTGCAGCAGCGCCTTGCCTATACCCAGTCCGCGAAACTCCGGCTGAACGAAGAGATCCTCCAGGTAGAGCCCCGGCTGTCCCATCCAGGTGGAGTAGTTAAAAAAATAGAAGGCAAAGCCGGCCGCATGGCCGTCGTGCTCGGCTATCAGGCAGAAATAGAAGGGGCTGGGGCCAAAGCCGTCCCGCAGCAGTCCGGCTTCGGTGGCCGTCACAGCCTGCGGTGCTCGCTCGTAGGCGGCCAGTGCGCGAATGAAGGCCAGAATCTGCGGGACATCTGCCGGGGTCGCGGTGCGAATCGTGATTGCCATGCCCCCTATTTTAGAGTGTGATACAGGCCACACCCGCCGCCCGCCGGAGGCACTAACATGGAAAGATAAACACGAGGGCACGATCCAGGAAGAATTCCTGACGGCGAAGTAATGCCTCCTGCGGCCAGGCTCAACGTTCGATTCGATTCGGCTTATGAGCCACTCGAGGCACGGCGGGCATTGCATATCCTGCCGGGCGCCCTTGTGTTGGGCAGCCGATTGGATTTAACGTGGGTTCTGCCTGCATGGCCTTTGGCACACGGCTGCAAGGGCACGCCTACTGGAGAAACGCCGTTGGCGCCGACCTGTGTGTGGCCGGAATTTACGACTTTTTTGAGCCCGCGGGCAGCTTCGTTCGCGCCGCTCCCAAGGAGAAGAACATGAAACGCACGATTTCACTTTGGCTGGGCCTGCCCGCCGCGGCGGGCCTGCTGGCATTTGCCCTCTTGCCCGCGCTTGCGCAAACACCCGCGCAAACGCCCGCGCAAACGCCCGCTACAACGCAAACGCCCGAGACTACGCAACCGCCCGCGGCAACCACGGGTAAAATTCACGGCCGCGTCATCGCCGCTTCCACCAAAGCGCCCGCGACCAGCGGCACGGTGACCCTCGCTCTCGAAGGCGGCAAAAACGTGGAGCACGTCTTCAATATCTCGAAGACCGGCGACTATGCCGGCGATGTCCCTCCAGGCACCTACCTGGTGAGAGTCATGTTTAGAGATCAAAACGGTTTCCTGGAGCAGAACCACAGCGACATCGAGGTAAAGATCATTGCCGGCCAGGATATGCTGCAAGACATCGACATGGGTCACCTGGAAATGTATATCCCGTATAAGGGAGCCATGGGCAAGATCCATGGCCGCGTCATCGGTCCGACCGGGGACATCACGCCCACCGGCATAGTGAGCCTCTCGTCCGACGGCGGCATGACCCCAAAGTTTTCCTTCCCGCTCACCGCGGATGGCAGCTATTCAGGCAATGCGGCTCCCGGCAAGTACACCATGGTCTTCCGCGCGCCGGATACGCCGGCCAACAAAGTTGTCGACGAACTCGATGGGATAAAGATCACAGTCGGTGAGGATGTGCAGCAGGACATCGACATGTCCCGCAAGGCATTCCTCGACAAGCTGACCCCGGAGCAGAGAAAGCAACTGGAAGTGCTCAAGAAGCAGAACGAAGCGGTGTTGAAGGACAACGCGGTCGTCAAGAATATCAACGCCGATATCAAGGTTGCTATTCAGGATTTTTCGGATGCCGTCAATACCAAGGATGCGGAGATCAAGGCCGCGAAGTACGGCGAAGCGGAAACCCTGATGCTCAAAGACACCGCGGCCAAGCCGGATGCTTCCACTTTGTGGGTACAGTTGGGGCTGGCGCAGGTGGGCCTGGCGAATGTGCGCAACGATCCGAAGAAGTATGACGACGCGGTGACGAACTTACAGAAGGCCCTGGCTATGGAGGCCGCGTCCAAGAAGCCGAATTCCGGTATTCAAGGCTCGGCCAGCGCCAGCCTGGGTGAGGTCTATGCGCGCACCGGCAAGGTTCCCGAGGCGAATGCTGCTTTCGACGCAGCCGCCAAGGCCGATCCATCGCGGGCAGCTACCTTCCTGAAGAATGAAGCGGTGATCTTCTCCCAGATGGGCAATGCGGAAGCCCAGGCGGCTGCCGCGGACGAGGCCATCAAGGCCGATCCAAAACAGCCTATCCCTTATTACCTCAAGGCCCAGGGGCTTATCGCGAAAGCATCCGTCGATCCCAAGACGCAGGCGTACGTTGCGCCTCCTGGCTGCCTGGAAGCCTACCAGAAGTATCTGGAACTGGCGCCGGACGGCCCGTTTGCCAGTGATGTGAAAGACATTCTCGCCAGCTTCGGCCAGAAAGCCGCAACCACCAATAAGGCTCCCAAGAAGTAAGCTGTCTCGATGCATGATCTCCGAAGGGCGTCCGCCGAGGCGGGCGCCCTTCGTTTTTCCGCGCTTCCTATCCCCAGTTGCGCCCTACGGCGTTTCCACCCTCTACAATCCATTCCATGAGCCCCGCTCTGCCGAGTTACGAGCAAGCCGCGGCGCTGGTTGCCGCTTACGCCGCCCAACTGGGCCGGTTGCGGTCCTCGGCGGAGCACATTGGGCTTGATCTGTCGGCAGGCCGGGTGCTCGCCCAGCCTCTCTTCGCCGATCGCGATCAGCCTCCGTTCACCCGCTCCACCCGCGATGGCTTTGCCTGCCGCGCCGCTGAAGTCTCAACGCACCGGCCGCTGATCATTGCCGGCTCCACGCGTGCCGGAGAAGCTCCGGCCGGGCCGCTGCCGCTGGGCGCTGCCAGGGAGATCATGACCGGCGCCCCGGTTCCTGCCGGAGCCGATGCCGTGGCCATGTTCGAGCAGGTTGAAGTTGCTGGGGATCAGGTCCGGCTGCTCCCAACCCGCAAAGTGAAGCCCGGCGAAAACATCGTGGCCCAGGGCGCGCAGGGTCGCAAGGGAGATGAGCTGCTTCCCGCCGGGACCGCGATCAAGTCCGCGCAAATTGCCCTGGCCGCAGCCTGCGGCTATGCTGCAATGGACGTTTTTGTCCGGCCACGGGTGGCGATTCTGGCCACGGGAGATGAACTGGCGCCCGTGGACTCCTCGCCTGCTCCCGGTCAGATACGCAACTCAAACGCCCCTATGCTGGCCGCGATGGTGGCCGCGGCGGGCGGCGAGCCCTGGGTGCTGCCCACTGCCGCGGACGACGCGCAATCTCTCGACGGCGCGCTCGCCCAGGCCGCGGAGGCTGACCTGCTGCTTATCTCCGGCGGCGTTTCCGCGGGCAAATTCGACCTTGTAGAGCCGGCCCTGACCCGCGCCGGCGCGCGCTTCCAATTCACCGGCGTGCGCATTCAGCCCGGCAAGCCGATGGTCTTTGGGGAACTGCCGCGCAAACACCAGCCGGCCCCCCAGGCGCATGGCAAGGCCCACGCCTTCCCGTTCTTCGGCCTTCCCGGCAATCCGGTCTCCTCGGCCGTCACCTTTCTGCTCTTTGCTGCTCCGGTGCTGGCCGCGCTGGCGGGCAGTCGTGAGTCCGGCCCGCGCTTCGCCCTGGCGAGACTGGTACATGACATTGAGAAGCACGGCAAGCCGGGCCTCACCCGTTTTCTGCCCGCGTGCTGCTCCTTTGGTGATACGGCAGGGCAGTTGCCTGAGGTTGCGCTTGTGCCAACGCAGGGTTCCGGCGACCTGGCCTCCCTGGCCCGCTCTAACTGCTTCCTGGTCGTGCCTGAAGAGGCCCATCGCCTTAAGGCGGGCGCAATCGCCCGCATCCTGTTGCTTTCCTGAGCAACCCCATATAGAGGGAATTCTTCACAGGCCAATTTCTAAAGCGGTTCGCGTATTGGTGTAGAGGGGCGCAATTAGAACGGAGGGAGCAGGGGCCTTCAGGCCCCTCAACCGGGCGGGGAAATCACGCGGGCTTTACCCCCGGGCCTGAAGGCCTCATGATTTTGCGCCCGAATTTCGTGGGGCTAAAGCCCCACGCTCCCTCCGTTCAACAGCTTGCCAAGCTCCTCTACACCATTGAGAGAACTGCTCTATCCGGGCCGAATTCTATCTATCCAGGCATAACGCGTTTACCGGTTAAACTTTTCGGGCCGGAGACGCAATTGTGCCCCGGCAGAGCGAACCGCAAGGGCCAGTCCACCGCCTCGTGAATGCCGATGCGGGCCGTCACCAGCACCGCGGAGATTTGATAGCCATCGTCGCGCAACTGGAGCGTTGAGGCGGAATCGACGAGATCCATGCCATTGTGGCTCAGCCGGGTGAGGCCGAGCGCCTGGCAGAGCCGGCTGGGGCCGGAGGTAAGCTTGCTGGCCGGCGCGCCTGGAGCAAGACCCCGATTCCGGGCCATTTGATCTGCGCCGGCCACCGGCTCCAGCGCGCGCACCAGTACGCATCCGGCCCGGCCCTCCGTCTCGCAACTGATGTTCATGCAGAAGTAGCGGCCGTAGATTGCATATACATACGCGTGACCTGCGGGACCAAAGAGAACGGAGTTCCGCGGCGTGGGGCCGCGATGGGCGTGGGCGGCCGGGTCGGGCGGATCGTTGTGCGGACCCAGGTAGGCCTCGGCCTCCACGATCCTTCCGGCCAACAGCCCGAATGCCGAAACGTGCGCCAGCAGCTTGCCCAGCAGGCGCGGGGCCACCAGCTCCGGCGACGCCGCAAAGAAGGCGCGCGGCAGCAAGGTGCCCCATCCTCCGAGCGCCTTTTGCTCGAAGGGTGGGATGGCCGGGTGCCCCAGGTCTCGTCCGCCGCGGCGGATGAGACCTGGGATTCGCCTTACTTGTGCGCTTTCTTCCATTCCTTGAGCAGGGCCAGCACCTCTTCCGCGTGGCCCTCGGGCGTGACTTTGGGGAAGATGTGCAGCAGAGTCTGGTCCGGGCCGATCACGAATGTGGTCCGCTCGATGCCCATCACCTTCTTCCCATACATATTCTTTTCCTTCAGCACGCCAAACTGATTGCAGACCTTCTCGTCCACATCGGCGAGCAGCGTATAGGGCAGGTTAAATTTGGCGCGGAATTTGGCTTGGGTCTGGGGCGTATCGCGGGAGATGCCCAGCACCACCGCGCCGGCCTCCTGAAGCTTTTTGAAGGTATCGCGAAAGCCGCAGGCCTCGATGGTGCAGCCGGGAGTGTCCGCTCTGGGGTAAAAGAAAAGTACAACGGGTTTGCCGGCATAATCGGAGAGGCTTGTGGTTTTGTCCTCGTCGGTTTGCAGGGTGAAATTGGCGACCTTCTTGTTGAGTTCCATGGGGAAATTCCTCTTGAGGTTGGATGGAGGGCCCACAGCGGCCATCAGTACGATTATTCCCGAGGCGGGCGGCAAATGTCATTGCGCAGGGCAGGAATTTTGTCGATGAAACAGCGTGCCCCATCTCAAACTGCTCTGGGTGGGAATCAACAGCCGGCCATCATGGCTGTGACCGTACTGCTGGCCGCACTGCCGGTGTGGCGCCAAGACCCCGACAATCACCCCAGCAAGCATAGACCGCTTGCTGGGGACCCCGACGGGGAACAAAAGGCGGATATCGTGTAAATCGTCTTTGGCCGGATTAGACGATAAATCTATATCGCCTCATAGAATGAGCAATATTGCTCGCTCTATGAAAGAAATTTTATCGCTTCGTCAATAACCATGCGGTTCAGGGCTGAGTTTATAGTATCGCCTCCTATATAATTGGGCATATGGGTGGGCGTGTTGCCACTCTCTGAGGATGTCTGATCAGAATGATTTCTGAGGTAACCGCTTCCCCTCCTGCAGTCCTAAACGAAGGCCTGACTTTACCGGTTCCAGAATCGCCGGAGTCTTCAACGTGCGCCCCTTTGGCCGTCCGCGCTGTACCCGCGCGGGAAGAGGTTCGCATGGGACGCGCCGTATCCATCGGCGCGGGCATCAACTGGCTGACTCTGTCGGTGATCGTCGCATTTCATCTCGGCGCTCTGGCGGCGCTGTTCTTTTTCACCTGGCAGCGCCTGACGGTGATGCTGGTGCTCTACGTCGTGGCCATCAATCTCGGCATCGGCATGTGCTATCACCGGCTGCTCACCCATCGCGGCTATCAGGTTCCCAAGTGGCTGGAGTACGTCATGGCTACCTGCGCCACTTTGGCCCTGGAGGGCGGACCCATCTTCTGGGTAGCCACCCATCGCGTCCATCACCAGCTCAGCGACCAGGATGGCGACCCCCACACCCCACGCGAGGGCGGATGGTGGGCGCATACGGGCTGGCTGCTCTGGGGCAACACATTGCACATGCAGACCGAGGTTCTTAACCGCTATGTCCCCGACCTGAGCCGCGACCGCTTCCTCGTCTGGCTGAGCAGGTACCATTGGATTCCGCTGGTCGCCAGCGGCGTGGCGCTCTTCGGCCTGGGCTGGATCTGGGGCGGCTGGTCAAACGCCGTGGGCATGTTGCTGTGGGGAGCCTTCCTGCGCGTGACCCTCGGCCTCCACTCCACCTGGCTGGTAAACTCGGCAACCCATCTGTGGGGCAGCCGGCGATTTGAGACCCGCGACGACTCGCGCAACAACTGGTGGGTGGCCCTGGTGAGCGGCGGCGAGGGCTGGCACAACAACCACCACGCTCATCCCGTCTCCGCGCGCCACGGCCTCCGGTGGTATGAGGTTGATCCCAACTTTTATGGCATCTGGCTGCTCTCCAAGGTTGGCCTTGCCCGCAAGATTCTCGTGGCCAAATACGACCGCGCCAATCCTAAGCCGGCGGGGATATCAAGCTGACCGCGGCGCTGCGCCCGAGCGGCAGCAAGCTCATCAAAGCAAAAGGTGGCCTTCCCACCAGGGAACTGGCCGCCTTTTTCCGGCTGCGGAAATCTTCGCGGCTTTGAAAGGGCACGGCTTTAGCCGCAATGGAACAAAACGAAACGGGCAATGTTTTGAAAGGGCACGGCTTTATTGAGGACTGCATAAGTAAGTAATCTCCGCGCAAACGCGCCGAAGGCGATCTCCGCACCAACGCGCCATAAACATGGGCTTTATTGAGGACTGCATAAGTAATCTCCGCACAAACGCGCCGGAGGCGCAGAGTTTATTAGCCCCGCGCTTCAGCGTGGGGAAAAGGGATTTCATAAGTTCGTTACGGAGTCCCGTAGGGACGGCGCAAGGACATTATTGATGCAGGAACCAATAGCCCCGGAGAAATTCTACTTGCGCAGCCTGGCCCGCACCCACAACGCGCCAAATACAGGCAATGCCACCACCAGCACTAGCACCCCGGCCGGAAACCCGACCCAGCGATAGCTGTCCGCGTAGCTTACCGCGTGGTGGCCGATCAGGTTCCACCCCAGCAGCGCGAAGATCGCAATGCAGGTGGTCGCGAAAAAGGTGAAAAAGGCCGCTGCAATGGCCAGCAGCAGGCTGGTGAACAGGCCGAATCCCGCCAGCGGAAAGCCGAAAACCGTTCCGCCTCCGGTGCGTTCGCTCTTTGCAGTTTCTGTCATCTTCACGGCCTCTTTCGTCGACGCATGACCAGGGACAATCTATCCCGAAAGCACAACAATTCAGTCGACGCGACCATCAGTGCCGGGGTCCCCAACGACAGGTCTTCGTCGTTGGGGTGGAGAGAGCGTCGACCCTGCACGAAATCGGAAAGGACACAATGTGCCTGGTCATGCCTTAGAATACAGACGCATGGCCAGCTCTGCACAAATCGAACTTTGGCCGGCGGAGAAGGTGGCCACGCAGGTGACCGTGATTCAGGCCGCCAACGGGATTCACTACGCCGCCTGGGGCGAGACCCGCGTCTCCGAGCCGGACATGGAGCGGCTGGTCGGCGCCGTGCCGGCCACGCTCTCCGCGGCGCTCACCCACCGCGCCTACTACTTTGTTCCCCTGGCCATCGCCGACACCGGCGAAATCATGATCGCTCCCGGCTACAGCGTCGATCTGGGCGACCGCGCCATCTGCCATCGCAACGCCATCTTCGGCTCGACCGAGGCGGTTTTTCTCTCCACCCGGCTGGTCGAAGACCGTTTCGGCCTGGCCTTCGAGTTCTTCATCAACGTGGCCCACAACTTTGTCGAGGCCGCCGGCGTTCCGGAGAGCTTTTCCTCTCTGGTCTGGTCGCAGTCCGAGGCCCAGGTTCGCGGCGAAACCAGCCAGGACGCCTGGGAGACCCGCCGCCGCGCCGAGGATAGCCGCAACAGCCAGAAGGGCATCGACGAGCGCTCCCGCAACACCTACTACGAGTCCGCCTTCTCTGACACCCTGGCAATTTACATGCTCTCCATGGCCGTGGACTTCGACTACCACGACCTCCGCGAGCGCGAGTACCCCCTCCTCGCCGCAAACGCCCTCGCCGAGCGCCTCCGCCACGTAGCCACCCTATTCCCCGCCAACCAAGGCTACGAATTCCAAATCCTCTACCGCCGCAAGGGGTAAGGCCGAGGATAACTTCCTCAAAGGGCGTTTGCCGGTTTAATCCTTGCCCGGAAGCCTAACACGATATCAATGAGAGCGTTGGGCTGTTTGCAGAAACCGAGCACAATACCCGGTTTACCCATATACCAGGAATCGAGTATGGTTCATGTATGGTCGGAAACACTTTTGGTTTCAATTGTTCTGCGGTAACTTTAAGACAGGTTATGCTTTACGAACACCACCTTTGCGGGTCAATCCCAAGCCGGCGAGAAAAAGATCCGGAACGTCAATGCGGTTATTTGGACGACTACCCAAAACACCAATTTCCAGCAAATAATCTGTTAGTAATGACGCGTTTTCAGCAGGTGGTCGAACGAGCGGTTGATCTTTGCTCCACGGCTGTTCCCATTTCTTATTCAACAGATTCTCCATCTGGCGGCGATCCATCGGTACTCCTTGGCCTTCCAATCGCTGTTTTACGCCAGGTAGCCAGGGCAACTCGTGGGTATTGACTGAAAGTACGTATTCCTCAGAAACCTTATCGAGTGCTCGCCGAATACTACGAGGATCAATGAGACGACTATAGGTTGCCAATGGTCGATCCTCCTCCTGAGTCGCTGCATCTTCAATTAGCCGAACCAATGCGCGCGGGATAGCATGCCCATTGCCATCTCGGACGTGCGTCAGCAACCACGGGAAAGTGCGGCCCTTCTTCGAATTCGCGCCCATGAACTGGCCCGCAATCCTCTCGATCAGCGGCTTGGCATCGGTCTCCTTATTCAAAATCGGAATCAAGCCAAGATCTGGATCCTCAATAAACTTCAAACGGCTCTGTTTGCAGTATTCTGCCAAGCCTTCGCTCGTATTGGCAATGCGCTTAACGAGCATGGCGTAGAGATTCCGATCGCTCCAGTTGATTTCGGCTCGATTGGCCGCAAGCTTAATCAAATCCGCACCGAACGACTGACCGTGTCTCCGAAACAGATCCGTTCGTAAGAAAACCTTGGGGCGGATGCGCGTCCATCGCCGCGAGTAGTTAGCCCAGAACCCAACCAGACCTCGGATGGAAGCGATCATCGAGTCCCAATCATATCCGCCGATAACGTCGAGTTCGTCATAGCTGACCAGAAGCCAGCGATCCTCCTCTTCCAGTTTGCGATCAAGGTCGTCGAGTGCGAGTAAAGGTTTAGCTTCCAGAGATCGAAACGCCTCGACTACCTTACTGATTTCGGCGCCTGGTAATCGCAACATATCCGACCCATTGATCGGTGATGCGCTTAGGTGAACTCGGACGGTACGCACTAGGTAGGCAAACCAAAGATCGCGCTCGGCTTCAGCCTTATTCGATTGTGAGTCGAAGAAACGGCGCATTTCGGTGGGATCGGGAAAGTCCTTACCGAGCGGATGACCTTTCAGCCATTCAATCTTTTCGTTAATGCGAAGGTTACGTACTTCTGGAGTAGTACGGAGGATTGCAGGCAGCAGATGTTCGTCGACGGCAGCGCGAAACAGTTCGCTCTTGCCCGCACCCCGAACGCCGAGCACCAAGGCAACACTGGGATCGAATGCGCGAATATGTTCCGGTACCGGCAAGTACGTGTGCTTAAATGTTTCGGGTTTTTCCCTTTCAGCGCTTCCAGAACTGCCCATCTGGGAAAGAGCGGTGAGAAGTTTTTGGCGTTCATTGCTCTTCAGGCTCATTCAGGCTCCTTGCCGAAGCGGCTCGCAATGCGACGGGCCAGTTTGAAGTATTCGGCATTTTCCCCGGCGAGAGTATCGGCTACGTCCGCGACAGAGCGGATGAACGCAAGTTTCTGGGAGTAGGAAAGAACGCTTGGTTGGTGGGGTGCGTCCGCGCTTTCCATATCGCTTATATCCCAGTCCTCGTCACTCGGGTCTGCGGCGTAATACACTTCCTGGAATATGTTTTCTGCCTCTGCAAGAAAAGTCGATTGAGCCGATTGAGCAGTACGTGAGTCTTCCGGTATCATCGTCTGCACGATAAGGCAATCAGCTTGAGATAGGCCACGTTTAATGCGCTGTGCGCCCAGTCTTTCGATGACCAAGCGAAGTCCCTGCCAACTTTGAGTCGATGTAGTTCCGAATAAGACCGTCAAGTTCGCGAGTCCGCTCAGCGCAAACCCGGAAGCTTCAGAAATCCCAGCTCGGCAATCGAGCAGAATCCAGTTAGGATTTAGCTCTTCATGAACGCGATTCAACAGGGAAAGAAGTGGATGTTTGGCGCTATCTGATGCAGGCTCCAAGTCGAGGCGCGCCAGTATCGCGAGGTAGTCCGTGTCCATACGGCCAGCAGGAAAAACTAAAATCTGACCACGATCGCCCGCGCTGCGGCAGAGATGATAGTAGTCGCTCAAATTGGCTTTTGGGAGGATTGGCGATTCAATAAGATAGTCAACTATGCCGAATTGCTCTTCCGTATCGGGCAACCCTGAGTCGAGCAATGTTCCGACTCCGGGCGCGTCGAGGTCCAAATCGATAACAACGACGGTCTCCCCCATTCGTGCCCGTTGAATGGCGAACGAGGCGAGCGCTGTGGTCCGCCCTACGCCCCCCTTAAACGAGTAAAAGGCAATTACCGGCGGATGGTCTTCGTCGACCGTCCAGGCGGGTCCATCTGGGGGCTTCATCCAAAAGCCACGCGACCTGACTCGCTCAGACAGTCGCAGCGACGGGGCAATCTCGCTCGATTCCTGCCAGAGTTCGTCGTAGAGCTTGGAATCTGCTGCGCTGGCCCTGTTCGCTACCCACAGCCCGCTCCAATAACCTACTAACTGCTCCTTCATCAGAGTCCCGAATTGATCCGCAAAGTCATGGGGCGCAAGATCAGATAGCCAAATGAGCGCCCGAACCTTGCCGAATATGTCATCGATGATGACTGCACGTTCAATCGGCTTATTTTTCCCGATTTTTGCAATCAGAGTTTCTCTCGCAGCAGACTGCGCTTGCCGGAAGTGGATCATGGGATAACCCCGTCCTTTTTCATGGGAATAATGACTTCATCGTGCAATCTTCGGGCTTCGGAAACCCAGGCCTCAGAATCCGTTTGCGAAAGAGTGCCTTCAGGCTCGTAACGAAGGGTCTCGCGCCACCCTGCTGGTCCGTAAGAAAGAGAAGTGATCGGAGACTGTTTCACATAGGACGCGGTCCTCGCGCCGGGCAGGCTGAGCAACCTTAATGCCTTAGTACTCAGTCTGCTTAGATCATGGCCCCCACCCCCACCACGAGTTTCTACGAAAATCAGGGTTTTCAGAGTACATTCCACGGCGTAACCTGCCAAGTATCCAGCGCCGTCGTACCGCTTTGCGCTCAGTAATGTTTCGCTATCGAGCACGTGTTTCCTCGTCGCTTCCGGATAATTGTCCGCCACAACCTTCACTCTCCCGCCGATTTCGGCGGCCTCAGTCGGTTGGAACTACCGATCGTCTCTATTGTCGCCCAACTCGGTGGGTGCGTGTGGCTAATGAGAAATCTCTCTTGTCGGACTTGTGGAAAAACAGTCTGCGTATATATCTGGTACACGATCTAGCCGAATAAAGATGCAGACAAGGTGGCACTTGTCTGCAATGTAATGCGAAGAAGCGACTTTATGCCTGTCAAAACGTGATTATGAATATATCGTGGCAATTTGGAAGCTGAGCGATGCCGCTTTTACAGGGGTGGCGCATTATCGCCAATGCGCTTAATGAGGAGCGGATAAGTCCTCAATAGTCGGCCTAGCGGAAGCAAACGGGCAAACTATTTAGGGCGTGTTAACACTATCTATGGTATAATTGACTCAAATGGAGATCACTGCGGAGCAGTACGAGAAGATCAAGGATAGCTTGCCTGTTCAGCGTGGCAATGTGCGGTTGACGAACCTTCAGATAC
>JBEKGY010000049.1:0-21249 GCA_050012555.1 Occallatibacter sp. | reverse complement strand
CCTGCTGCCAACTGGGGTGGAAATCACATCCTACAATCTTCATAGAAGGCTTCTCCTGGACCCAAGGTGTTTTGGTCCTCAACCAAAAAACTACCTCATCCCCGAGAAGCCTTCGTCCTTATCCCATTAAGGTCTCGTCCGCCGCGGCGGATGAGACCTGGGAAGCGATGAACCTCGCCCAACCCACCGCTGGGTGCCCCAGGTCTCGATCTGTCAAGTTCCGGGACATGGTTTACAGAATGTCTCCAGACATCCTTTACACATTCGGGGAATGTTTTTGTTCTTCGGCGCTAAGGCGCTCGACGATCGTCGAGCGCCTTAGCGCCGGGTCAAGCTCGCGCACCAGGGTGTTGCAGAAATAGACCAGGAATCGCTCCTCGACCGGCTGGATATGCACTCGTTCCCCGGCCAGGGTTTTGCCGATCCGCCATCGCCGGTCTTGGATGTCGATGGTCCCCTGGCAATCGACCTTCAACGTCCATGCGCCCCCCGGAGCCGCCAGGCGTACCGCGAAGATGCAACCGTCTTCTTTCCTTCTTGGAGACTACGCGGGCGGCTTTGCGGATCGCAGCGCAATCGCTCCCAGCAGCGCGATCACAACGGCCAATGCTATCCATAACAAGGCAGGATGCTTCTCCGTGAAGGGACGCGCGTCGGGGCGGGGTTTGTAGATGGGATTCGGTTGTTCCGGCCCGGCCGCGATTTGGGATGCATTGGCCTGGGGCGTGAATAGCGTGGCGTAGTCGTAGCGCGGAGCTGCCAGCGCCGGGTCGCCATACATGAGCAGATAGCTGCCGTTGCCCTGCGCCTCGAAGCAGAGGTTTCGCTCTAGCATCTCGAGTCGAACGGATTCCAGCTTCAACGGCGCATCGTCTCCGTTCTCGATGCTGATTGTCCACTTCGACGGCGTACTGAAATCCACCCACGGCGCGTCGATGGCCAGATGCTCTTCGTCGATCCTGTGGCCATTCTGAACGCCGTGAACACGCAAAAGATTTCCCGATGACGTAACCGTCCGTTGGGGCTGGACCGTATCGGCGGCCGGCGATTGAGAGACCGGCGCTACGCTGATGCTTACATCGCGGTTGAACTGGGCCGGCTCCGCACCCGGCGTGAACGCAATCCGGTCCACCGGAAGATGGGCCGGCACGGTGAATTCGAGGACCGAAGAATGGCCCTTCCGCGCGATCTGCGAAGACTCTGCAACCGCCTGATACTTCGGCTGGCTTGCCGGCAGACGGACAACGGAGAGCCCCGTAACGCTCTCCGGAGATAACGGGCCATTGATGCGAAAATGCAGGTAGCGAAAGTCCGATTCCGGCAGATGAAGTACGGTGCTTCGGCCCAGCTTCTGGCTGGTCAGATCGAAGATGGTGAACGACCCGATTTTGGTTTCGGCGCTGCCGGTCTCTGCCTGGCTGCCGGTGACGATCACAGTGGCGATAAAGTTCTGCCCCGTCACGGCAAGCTGGAGATCGCTGTAATGTCCATCGGGCATGCCGGCGTCGAAGACGGTTTGACCACCGCGCACGCCCACGTTCAGCGGCGTAATGGACTTCTCCACGGTCTCTCGAGGAGCGGCAGTGCGAATCACAAAAGGGGTTTCGGCGACCTCGCGATAAAGACGAAGGTCGGCAAGCTGCGGCGCGGCGTGGGCAAAGAGGTCGGGATCGAGAACCAGGCAGCTCTGCCCGGATGATTGCGGAGATCTCAGGATGGGACGCTCATAGCGGAAATACTTGATCTCCGGAGTCGCGGCAACCGCGGCGAGCAGAAGAATGGCTGCGCTAAGTTTCATGGTCTCCACCGCTCGCGGCGCGCAGTTTAAGCCAGTCGCGCTGATAGACGAAGCTGACGGCCAGCAGCAGCGCGCCCAGGCCGAGGAAGCTGAGGATCCGGTATCCCTCGCTCAGTTCGCTCATGTCCGAGAAAAAAACCTTGGCGATGGTCACGGCCAGCAGCACCAGCGCCTGCCAGCGCAGGAAGGCCGAGCGCCGCCAGAACCCCGTGGCCAGCAGGATTGCGC
The DNA here is from genome assembly GCA_050012555.1 of Occallatibacter sp. GTDB lineage: Bacteria > Acidobacteriota > Terriglobia > Terriglobales > Acidobacteriaceae > Telmatobacter. The sequence continues at coordinate 19,223 of JBEKGY010000049.1, read as the reverse complement.
CGAAGACCATGAACCATGCCGAGTAAGTGAACTGCGCGTACGTTCGATAGTCGTGCTCCTGATGCCAGTTCCCGCCCCAGCGCAGCGTCCACCAGTAGCTGTGAATCTCCCAGCCGATGGCCAGCAGGATAAGCAGATTCACGGTAAGCGCCGCAACGGCGGCAATCGCCGGCCAGGCGCCTGAGTCCTGCGTCTCCGCTTGAGCCTTGGCCTCGGTCGCAACCCACGCGGCAAAGGAGAAGACCGCAATCCCGGCCAGGTAGCAGCCAAAGCGCTGGTTGAAAAACGGCGTGGCCGATGCCGGGGGATTCACCTCCACCAGCGCGATGAATCCCAGCGCCAGGCAGAGCACCGCCAGCGCGCGCAGCAGCCGGGTCCGCAGGCGGCTGGCGACCCACAACAGCGCCGCGCCCTCCACCAGCCAGCCAATCGTGAGCCATCGGCCTTGCGTCTTGAGCGGAATCGCAATAGTGAGAAAGACCACTGCCGCGGTAAGATGCAGCGCCGACAGCATAGGCGTACTTGCCTGTAACCATCCCTGCGCGGGCAAACGGAGAAGCAGCAGGTAGAAGGCGGCAAAGCCGACCGCCAGCCAGGCGCCGGCCCAATCGCTCTTGAACCAATCGAAGAGGTTGTAATAAGCGATGAATCCCAGGCCTGCATTGGCGATGGGCAACACGGCCAGCGCCAGGTGATCCCATGCGGAGTGAGGCGCGCCGTCTTCCAAATCCACCCGCACCAAACGCGGCGCGAAGGCAAAGATCAGGAAGAAGCAGGTCAGGAAGAATGCCGTGCGCGCAAACTGAGCGTCCGAGTAGTAATCGGACCACCAGCCGGCAAAGAGCAGCACGGTACCCGCATAGGCCGCAAAGAGCATCCGCGACCAGGGACGCAGCGCAGCCAGGACAAGCACCGCAACGTCCAGCACCAGCAGATAACTGAACAGAGTTACTTCGTGGTTTTCGCCCGTCGACAGCAGCAGCGGCGTACTCAGGCCGCCGGCGATGGCATAGAGGGCCAGCAGCTCCGCATCCTGCACCCAGGCCATATATCCGTTGAAGGCGGTCACCAGAATCATGGCTGCGAAGGCCGCACTCGCGGGCAAAAGTTGGTAAAGCGAGAAAGCCGCCCACAGAGAAAGATAGAGCGTGCCGCTGCCCACCGCCTTCAGTGAATAGGAGAAGATCGCATACCCGCGGCTGCGGAAGCGCTCCGACCAGGCGATGAGCCCCGCGCCCGCAACCAGCCCGATCAGCACTCTCCCCGACGGGCCGATCCAATGATTGTCGAAGGCCAATTTGAGAAACCACGCCATGCCGATCAGCAACGCCACAATGCCGATGCGGTTGAACCATTGCGAACCGATCCGGCTCTCCAGCGAGCTTGCGTCTTCCACGGCAGCCGGCGTGGAATAACCAAATTTCGGCGCCGCAACCGGCGGCACTCGATTCGCCTCCTGCGGCGCAACCCCCGGCGCAGGGGTCGCGCCCGCTCTGCCTGCCTTCGCTATCCGCGCAATCTCATCCATCCACGCGACAGCCGGCGCGCTCGTTTGCGTTGCGCTCGCACGCTCCGCCGCCGGCTGAGTCTCAGCCTCTTGCGGAACGATGCCGTATTCCTTAAGAGCCTCTTCCAGACGAAGCACTCGCGAACGTAACTCGCCGACCTGCTCTTCGAGACTTCCAGAAGGGTTGGTATTCATTGCCGTCCACTCTACAGCACAATTGCCGGAATTTCCATCAAAATGCTTATCAATGATTCACGATGGGGATCGTTAAGCCGGCAGAACGATCAGACAGACAACAATCCGAAATCTTCCGCTTCAGCCAACGCAGGAGAATCTCCTGGATCATCTTTCCTCTGCTGCGCTCTACAATCAACTCTTGCTCTCTGATGACCAACGCGACCGCATCGGCGTGGTGCTCATTTCGCCGCGCAATCCCCTCAATATAGGAGCGGCGGCGAGGGCGATGGCCAACTTCGGCTTTTCGCGGCTAGCTGTGGTGGCTCCCTATGCGCCGCACTGGCGGGAGGCCCGATCGGCTGTGGGCGCGCCGGAACTGCTGGCTTCTGCCGTGGAGACAGAGACGCTAGCCGAGGCTGTGGCCGGGTGCACGCTGGTGGCGGGAACAGGAACGCTGACCTATCGCAAGCCGGAGCAGAAGGTGGTTTCGCTCACCGGACTGGCTCCGCTGGTTCGGCGGGAGTTGGAGCGCGGCGGGCGCGTAGCCGTGGTCTTTGGGCCGGAGAAGCATGGGCTTACGCGGGATGACCTTTCTTATTGCCATTTTCTGGTGGAGGTTCCGACCGATGCGCGCCAGCCCTCGATGAATCTGGGCCAGGCCGTGGCCGTGTGCCTTTATGAGCTGGCGTCGCGGACGTTGCTGCCTGGAAAAGCCTCGCCTGAAGTTGCGGATGGGCGGGGTGCGGACAAAACAGAAGACTCCAGCCCTGCCGCGGCCTCCGTCGAGCTGGATCGTTTGGCCGGGGTGGTGGAGGAAACCATGATCGCCGCCGGCTACTCGCCCTCCTCGATGCGGGAGGCAAACCGGCACGATCTGCGCCTGCTGCTGCGCCGCCTCGCTCCCACCGAGCGGGACACACGGCGCATTCTGGGGCTGTTCCGGCGGATATTGTGGCGGCTGAAGCGGGTTCCGAAAAGGAACTGAGCAGGCGGCGGATGGGCTTTGATGCGCGGTCAAGATTCTTTTTGCTTGGCGGAAACAAAATCCTGTTAGAGTGGCGTTCATAGGTTCTTCGCATGCTCCGATCAATGATTCGCCTTCCGCTACGGTGGTTTTCAAAGATTTCGGTCCGGCCTGGCGCCGTGGCCTTGTGCGGCGCTGTGGCTCTGGCGCTGGTTTTATCCGCATCCGCGCTTGAGCCGGATCAGGCACAGCAGCCCACCCCGCCCGATGCGGCCCAGACGCCTGCGGCAGCGGCAAATCCGAGCCCGAGTGAGGCTCCGGCGCAAGCGCCCGCTCCCGATGCGGCCCAGCAACAGGCCCCCGCGGCAACGACGGCTCCGGCCGCCACGCCGGCCTCGGCGCAGGGAGCTAAACCTGTACCCCCTCAGCCGGGCGAGATCACGGAAGCGGAACTGAAGCAACAGCTGGTGGGCAAGCCGCTCTTCCTCCTGGGCGGCTACCTGAACGACAATCTGACCTTCAACGAGCATGGGACGCTGATCGGGCACTCGCCGTCGGGCTCCTACACGCTGAACGCAGTCCAGATCGACAGGGTAAAGCTGACCAAGCACAAGGTGGAGCTGGAGGGAACACGCTACGCATTGCACTTTCTAGGCGCTCTGCCGTATGAGGACATCAGCAAGTCCGTGGACCGGGTAAAAATCACGCCCAACAAGAAGGCGCTCAGAATCACCATCGACCGCGAGCTGTTGGTAACGCAGAAGAAGGAAAAGGAGGGCAAGTTCCTCTTTGGCAAGTCGGGCAAGCCTGCAACTGCGGCAAAACCAGCGGCAACGGCAAAACCTGCAACTACAGCCTCAACACCTGCCGCAACGCCAGCTCAGCCGGCAACTGCAGCAACGCCTGCCCCGACGGAGACTGCCGCAACACCGGCTCAGCCGGCCGCCGCGGCAACACCAGCTCAAGCGGAGACTCCGGCAACGCCCGCGGCAACAACCGCTCAGCCCGCAGCCGAACCCAGCGAGGCCGAGCAGATCAAGGCGGAGATCGCCGCCGCTCCCGCGGCCGAAAGGCCGGCCGATTCGGGGAGCATAACGAGGACATTCTCGCCGGGGCACGCCAACCAGCTTTTGAAAGACGCGCTGGACAAAATCTTTGCGCGGGGACTGGACGACCACCTGATGGCCTCGCTGCCCGGCTTTTGGAAGCTCTACTACCAGGCGGCCGCGGCCAAAAGCGATTACCGGCCCAGCGATCCCGCCGTGATGCGCCAGAATACGGTGGACAAGAAGGCCCAGCTGCTGACGTTCACCGATCCGGCGTCCAACGAGTACGCGCAGGCCAATGCCGTGGCCGGAATGGCTCTCTATCACACCGTGGTCGGCGCCGACGGCAAGGCGGGAGAGATCGCCGTGGGCCGGCCCATCGGTTTCGGGTTGGACGAGAACGCCGTGGATGCGATTCGCAAAGCCACCTTCGCGCCGGCAATCCTGGACGGCAAGCCGGTTCCCGTGATGCTGGACCTGGTGGTGCAGTTCCGCATTTACTCGAAGAGAACCGGGGTTGCGGCCAAACCTGCACCGGCGGATCAATCGGCCCAGCCGTCGCTGCCCGGGCCCTATAGCAGGCAGGAGCAGCCGTAGATGGGGCTTTCTTATGGCTAAGGACTGCTTTACTACTTGACCCGCACTTTCGGTTCCACCGAGAGTCCCGGCCTTAGCAAATGGCCGGGGTCTTCGCCGGCCAGATTGGTGAAGTCGATGCGCACCGGAACCCGCTGCACCACCTTTACATAGTTCCCGGTCGCGTTCTCCGGCGGGAACAGGGACAGCACCGAGCCGGTGGCGCCGCCGATCTGGGTCACCTTGCCGTGATAGGTCTTGCCGGTCGAGTCCACATGGATCAGGACCGGCTGCCCGGCGGCCATGTGGCGGAGTTGCGTCTCCTTGAAGTTGGCCGTGATCCACAGGTCTTCAAGCGAAACCAGCGTGAGCAGGTTCTGGCCCGCAGCGACGTTCTGGTCAATCTCCACGCTCTTGCGGGTGATGATGCCCGCCGCCGGAGCCACGATTTTTGTATAGCTGAGGTTGAGTTGGGCCTGGTCGAGCTGCGCCTGCGCCTGCTGGACCTGGGCTTCGGCCTGGCGGGCGCGGGCACTCTGCGCGGCCACCTGCTGCGGGCCGGTCTGGGCGTACTTCTGCATCGCCTTGGCCTGCATTTCCTTCTCACGGGCTACGCGCACGGCGTCGCTTGCAGCTTGCTCGGAGTGATGGGCGTCGGCCAGTGCGGCCTTGGCGGAATCGGCTGCGGCGACGGCAGCATCGAACTGCTGCTTGCTGATTACATCTTTTTCCACCAGCGGTTTGTAGCGCTCCAGGTCGGCCTGCGCCTTGGTGTTGTTGGCCTTGGCCTCGGCGACGCGGGCCTGCGCGGCTTCAAGTTGCTGCCCGGCCTGCTCGACGGCGGCGTGAGAGCCGCTCACATTCGCGTCGGCCGAACTCAGATTGCTGCCCGCGTTCACGGTGGTGATGGGCACATTCACGTTGGCCGCTGCGGCGTTGGCCTGGGCGCTGGCCAGCGCGGCCTGGGCGTTCTCCACCGCAACCTGGTAGTCCCTGGGGTCCAGCTCGGCGATGGTGTCGCCCGCCTTGACCACCTGGTTCTCTTCCACGTCCACCTTCAGCACCTGGCCGTTGATGCGCGAACTCACCTGGATCAGGTGGCCGTTGACCTGCGCGTCGTCAGTGTCTTCGCTGTAGGTGGAGTGCCACCAGATTCCGAGCGCAACCAGCACGATGACCGCGACCACGGCCACAATCATGCCCCTGCGGCTGGGCTGCGGCGGCGGGATCTCAATCTCTGCGTCCGGCTCGTTTGGTGCTGGTATGGATGTTGAATCCGCCACGGTTACTTTCCTCCCAGATAGTTCTTGTAGTTCTCCCCCGCTCCCAGCGCGCGGGCCAGGCTGAGCTTGGCCACATTGTGCCGGTAGAGGCTGGTTACGTATTGATCGTTGGCCTGGGCCACGGACTGCTGCGCCTGGCTCACGCCCAGGTTGTCGCTGACGCCGTTGGCATAGCGCAGCTGGGCCTCGCTGAGCGCCTCGTTGGCCAGCTCCACGCTGGAGCGGGCAACTTCAACCAGCTTCTGCGAGGAGGCAATATCCAGCAGGGCGTCGCGAACATCGGCGTCCACCTGCGCGTTGCTGTCGCTCAACTGGGCCCGCGCGGTATCCAGTTGCGCCTGCGCCACCTGGGCCTCGCCGCGCAAGGCAAACTCATTGAACAGAGGCGCGCTCAGCGTGCCGGAGGCGTCGCCGGTCCCATGGGAATGATCGAGGGTCACGCCTATATCGCCGTAGTCGCCGTTGAATGTGAGCGTGGGCAGCCGGTCGGCGGTGGCTGCCTTGCGCTGCTCCTCGGCCGCCTTGGTCTGCTCCACCATGGCCGCCAGATCTTTGCGATTCAAGTGGGCCTGGTGAATGGCCGCGTCCACGTCCAATTGGTCGAAGACCGCGTACGGCGCCTTATCGCTCAGGTTGAAACTCTGCGCCAGCGGCAGCCCGATGGTCCGCGCCAGCGCCAGTTTGTCCTTTTCGAGAGCGTTCCTGGCTACAATCAACTGCTGTTGGAGAGATTGGTAATCCACGCGCGCCCGCAGCTCGTCCAGCATCGGCGCCGTGCCGGCCTGGTGATTGGCAACCGCCTGGTCGAGAGAAACTTTGGCTGTGGCCACCTGCGCTTCCACGCTCGAAACCTGGGTCTCGTCGGCCAGCGCCAGCAGGTAGGCGTTGCCCACGGTCAGCACCACCAGCTCCCGCGCGTCTTGAGCTGATAATTCCGCGGCGGCAAAGTTGTGGCGCGCGGCCAGGTACTTGCGCAGAGAGTTCACGTTCACCAGCGACCAGCTCAGCGAAGCGCGAACGTCGGTGTATCCGAAAGGCCCCAGGATGGTGGGAAAACCAGGAATGCGCAGCCCCTCCGCGGGCAGGTCGACCTGCGCCACGGTTTCTTTGGCGCTCGCGTCCACCGAGGGCAATAGCGATTGCAACTGGCTCAGCCGCTGGCCCCGCGCCGCCGCCGTCTGCGTGCCGCTCAGGATGATTCCCAGGTTGGTCTTCAGTCCCCGCTGAATGGCTTCGTCGAGCCCGAGGCCGATGGCCTGCGCCGAAACCTCTCCCGTCGCCACGCTACCCTGAAATGGGTTCGCGGTCTGCGTGGGCGATGGGCCGGGCAACAGGGCTGCCGGTACCTGCGCCGCCAACTCGCCGGGAGCAAAAATCGGACCCAAAATCGCAAGCCCCAGCAGCAGCGCGCAGACGCTGGGAGGGATCGTGCTCAGGCTTACAAACTTTATCGAAATCAACGTTTTTTACTCACAGCAAAGCGCTTCTGCCAAAATGGGCGCCCATTATGGATGCGTAGAAAGGGCGGCAGGGTTCTTATATGGATTGTATCGAAGAATGGACCGAGCCTGCTGAATCGCCTCGCACTGCCTGGCCGCATCCTGTATCAGCTGCGACCTGCGCCTCGACGCTGACTTGCTGACCCGCTGACTCGCTCGAATCATCGCTCGGCCGAAGCCTGCAGCAGTTGCGAGGCCAGCGAACAAAGCCCCTCGCGGAAGATCGCGCGCACCGCGTCCGCGTTCCATACGGCAGTCTGCGGCCCGCCGTGCGACTGGAGCAGACCGGCGGTCTCTTCCGCGCTAAATCCGGCCACCGCGCGCAACACAAAGATGGTCCGCAGCGCCGTGGGCAGGCTGGCCAGCCACTTGCGCACGCGGTCCCGGTCCGGTCCGGCGATCATGCGCTCTAAATCCTTGCCCGCTATTCCCACCGCCTCCAGATCGTCGTCCTCGATGCAGGTTCCTGCCGGCTTCACCCCCTCAGGCGCGGCCAGACTGCCGGGGTTGCGTACGCCAAGCATCTTCAATGCCGCCTCGCACAACGCCCGCCGGCTGCTCTTGCGCGCCTGTGCGGGATCGTGGCACACCGAAACCTCCGCGTTGGCAATCGCTGACTCCACCAGCCTCACGCTCTCCTCGCCTTCGCCCACCAGCGTGGAGGCCAGGCTGTAAAGCCAGGCGGCGATCTGGTCGACGATGCCGTCAAATGCCTGGGCCTCGGCAGGGATCGGCTTAGGAGGAATCAGGCTGTCGTTCGTAGGGATCGATTCCCGGACCATGCGTAGGACTCCTTTCAGGGACTGGAGCAGGTTGATCCAGTCTATATCCTCAATCCGATGGGGCGGGAGGGTCAATTGAGGCGCAGGGGGCGGAACGCGGTACGGGCGGAATTCAGTTTTTTCACCTCGGGTTGTATGCTGTTTATTGGTTTGAGGGACGACGATGGAGCCAGCAGAGTTGCCACCAACAGGTAAGCTTCGTACTTTTGTGGAGTTGCGGAAACGGGCATGTGAAGTCGGTCCCAAACGTGTGGGTGTTGTTCTGGCTGATGACGAAGTGGCCTTGGCCGCCATGGCCGATGCCTTTCACTCCGGCATGGCGTTTCCGGTGCTGATTGGCGACGAGAAAAATATCCGCGCCAAGGCCGAATCCCTTGGATTGCACGAACTGGCCGCCAAGGCGGAGTTCGTATCCATCAGTGAGGGCGCCGCTGCCTTTGCGGTCAAGATGGCGCGCGAGGGGAGCATCGACATTCTCATGAAAGGGCATCTGCGCACCGATCAGTTGCTGCGCCCCGTGCTGGACAAAGAGAATGGACTGCGCAACGGCGGACTGCTCAGCGACGTTGCCTTTTTTGAAACCAGGCATACGGGCGAGCCCAAGCTGGTGGGGCTGACGGATGGAGGACTCAACGTTGCGCCGACGCTCGAACAGAAGAAACAGATCGTCCTGAATGCCATCGAGGTGCTGCACTGCCTGGGAATCCACCGTCCCAGGATTGCCGTGATGAGCGCCATTGAAGTGGTATCGGAGGCGGTGCCATCCACAGTGGACGCCAGGGCGCTTACCGAGATGGGTCTTGCCGGCTGCTTCGGGGATGCGGAGGTCTATGGTCCCCTGGCGCTGGACAATGCCTTGCTGCACTCGGCGGCCAAGGCCAAGGGAATCAACAGCGGGGTGGCGGGAAATGCCGATTGCCTGGTGGTGCCCAGCGTGGAAGCGGGCAATCTGCTGGGCAAGGCAATTCACGTTCTGGCAGGCCTGGAGTTCGGCCACGTCGTGGTGGGCGCAAAGGTCCCGATTCTAATTCCCTCCCGGGTTGAAGACGCTCAAACCAAGGTCAACACCATCGCCATGGGGGTTCTGTACGCAGCCCTGGGCGGCGTCAACGGCAGATCATAGGCGGCCGGCCACGCAGGATGCAATCACCCGGAAACTGTCTCGCCGTGTGAGCACATCGGCCCCGGTCAGGCTTTTTGCCGGCCGTTAACATTTTTCCCCCGCATATCCGATATGCATAGGCTGATGGGTTTTTTCCCAAAATTCGCACCCCCGGTGCCGAAATTCGGCAAAAAGCTGTAGACTGCCAACACGGCGCACTGGACGGATGAATGGCCCGAACTTCGCACAAACAAAAGCTTTTTAACGGCCGGGACCACTCCTGGATGCAGTTCAACCGGCGTGTCCTTGAGGAAGCCGAGGACCCCTCCAACCCGCTGCTCGAGCGGGTCAAGTTCCTGGCCATCACCGGCAACAACCTGGACGAATACGTTGAGGTTCGCCAGGCTGGCCTGATGCAGCGCATCGAGGACGGCTACCGCGAGCCGGGCTACGACGGCCTGCGCCCCGACGAGTCCCTGTCCGTGCTCACTGCCGACATTCACGACTTTGTGGCCGCGCAGTACCACTGCTGGAACCAGCACCTGCTCCCCGAGTTGCGCCAGCAGGGCGTGCGCCTGCTGGAGTGGCAGGAACTGGACGATGACGCCCGCGGCTTTGCCCAGAGCTACTTTCAGCGCGAGGTCGATCCGCTGCTGACCCCCATCTCCATTGACCCGGCCCACCCTTTTCCGCGCGTGCTCAACAAGGCCCTGTGCCTGGCGCTGCTGCTCAAGGCCAAACGCCGCAGCTCCGGTCCGCAGGTGCTGGGGGTGGTCACGGTGCCGCGCGCCCTGCCCCGCTTCGTCCGCCTGCCCGGCGCCGGCGGAGCCCTCGATTACCTGCTGCTGCAGGACCTGATCGCGCAGCATCTGGCCGGCATGTACCGCGGCTACGAGGTGCTGGCCCACGCCGCCTTCCGCGTCACCCGCAACTCCAACCTCTACTTTGAAGAGGAAGAAGCCCGCTCCCTGCTCGAAACCATCCGCGTGGAACTGCACAACCGCCGCAAGGGCGATGCCGTTCGCCTGGAGATCGAGAGCGGCGCCGATGAGGAGATCATCGAGCGGCTGAGGGTCAACTTCGAGCTGGACGAGGATCAGGTCTTCCGCTGCGAGGGCCCGGTGAACCTCTCGCGGCTGATGTTCTTTTATAGCGACGTGCAGCGGCCGGAGCTCAAGTTCCCGCCCTTCACGCCCAAACCATTGCACCTGAGCCGCACGTCGGCCAGCATCTTCGATGAGTTGCGCCAGCACGACGTGCTGCTCCACCACCCCTACGATTCCTACCAGCCGGTGGTGGACTTCATCCAGCAGGGCGCCGAGGACCCGGCCGTGGTCTCGATGAAGCAGACCCTCTACCGCACCAGCCAGGACGCGCCCATGTTCGAGGCGCTCACTGAGGCCGCCGCCACCAAGGAAGCCACGCTGGTGGTGGAGCTGATGGCCCGCTTCGACGAGGCCTCGAATATCCGCTGGGCGCGCGATATGGAGGACGCGGGCGTGCAGGTCTTCCACGGCGTGGTGGGCCTGAAGACCCACTGCAAGCTGGCCATGCTGGTGCGCCACGACGAGGACGGCGTGACCCGCCGCTACTGCCACCTGGGCACCGGCAACTACAACCCCGTCACCGCCCGCTTCTACACCGACCTGAGCCTGCTCACCGCCGACCCGCAGATCACCGAGCGGGTGCACATGGTCTTCAACTACCTCACCGCCCACGCCGAAACCGACGACTACCGCCCGCTGCTGGTGGCGCCGCTGACCATGGCGGAAAGTTTTCTGCGCCTCATCCGCCGCGAGCAGGAACACGCCCAGGCCGGACGTCCCGCCCACATCGTGGCCAAGATGAACGCCCTGCTCGAGCCATCCGTGATTGAAGCCCTCTACCAGGCATCGAAGGCGGGCGTCGAGATCGACCTCATCGTCCGTGGCCTTTCGATCCTCAGGCCCGGCGTCAAGGGATTGTCTGAAAGGATTCGCGTCCGCTCCATCGTGGGCCGCTTCCTCGAGCACTCGCGCATCTTCCACTTTGCCAACGGCGGCGACGACGAAATCTATCTAGGCTCCGCCGACTGGATGCCGCGCAACCTCTTCGAGCGCTGCGAAGTCGCCTTCCCCGTCCGCGACCCCGCCGCACTGGCCCGCATTCACCAGGAGATTCTGCCCGCCTACATGGCCGATACCCTGAAAGCCCGCCTGCAACAGCCCGACGGCAGCTACATCCGCGCCAGCAAGCTGCTCAAGGACGCAAAACCCTTCTCCAGCCAGGAGTTTCTCATGCTGTTGGCCGAAGGCAAAGTGGACCTTGACGCAATCCCCAAACCCAGCGCCGCCAAACCGCCTGCAAGGGCTGCCTCAAGAAAGGCCGACGCGGCGGATTGAGCGAGTCCTGACTATAGCTTCAAAATTAGGCGCCGCAGTTCTCTGGTTTCTGACTGGCGAACACCCAGATCTCACCGTTAAAGAGGACAGTACGCCACCGGACACACGTAGTTAGTGCCTTTTGGCTTAGCAGGGTGGATATCATCATCGGGCGGCTTTAGATCATGATATAGTCTGCATTCCATCTCGAATGCCGCCTTTGAGCTTGTGGCGTATTCGAACTTGAAGTACTTGTACAACCCGTCGTTGACATGGTCCTTGAGACGTTTGGCCACATCGTCGTCAGAACGTCCAGCATAATGAGCAGTAAATCCCCCGGTCACGCTACGGTCCAATACGTAAACGCCGGGTGACTTTTTGGTGACCTGCGCATCCACTTGCCCATTGGAAAGAGAGAATAGATCTGAGAGAGCCAAGATTGGCCTCCTTTCATTTTATGCAGCCTTCCGTTGTTCCTTTACATCAAGCAGGGCTACAAGTTCTTCAAAAGACTAGACGTGATCCGCAATCCCTGCTTCCATCGCGGGCGTCAACGGCGTACATTATGGTGATGGTAGGCGGTACAGACGCATCACGTGTCTTCTAGCAGTTTGAGGATCGTATGCTTCGCTACGACTGTCATGTGGACAATGGAGTTGATTCTGTCCCCTTCTACAAGAATCGCAACGACTTGTACCCGTTTTGCTGTGCTCAGTTGGTTCATTGGAAATCCTCAACAATCAGTATCATATATAAATGATTCGGAGGAGTCAAGAGAAAAAGGTTGCCAAATCATACAAAAGTGATATTATTTCCAAGTCCGCCTTTCTGGTCCTTCTTCGACTACGTAGCGGATGGCCGCGACCTGATTGAGGAGTGGTATCAGAAAGAACTATCAGAGGAGGCCTAACTCACTTTTGACACCTTGCTCAAGAACCAACAAAAGATCGAATCTGTCCTTAACTGGACTGGATTCAAGTATTTAAAAGGGAAGCCGAAAGAAGAACGTATCTGGCAACTTGATTTCATTGCCGACAAACGTCAATACCGCCTACTGGGAGTCTTTGGAGATGAGAGGAAGAGCGCAGTTCTAATCCTGGGTTGCTTCCACAAGGGGGACAATTACACCCCACGAAATGCCTTAGAGACGGCACGCAAACGCGCCAAGGCGCTACGCGAAGGGAAGGCTGAAATACATGAGCGAAAGATCAAATCTGATTCATAGGCTGATCGAAAACGTCGATTCACGCACTAGCTACATCAAAGCCAAACTCGGAGTCCTGGTTCCATCTCAGATTCGTTCTCTCAGGCTTCAGTCTGAGATGCCGCGACAAGCCGATCTTGCTAAGGCTGCTAGATTGCATCAATCCCGCATCTCCATGTTTGAGACGCCGGGTGCAGCCAATATGACCATTGAAACTCTTGCTCGGTTAGCTGCTGCATTCAAAGTGGGATTGGTGGTGAAGTTCGTTCCCTTTAGCGAAATGCTGGCATGGGAAAATCACTTCTCCCAAGATTCATTCAACGTCGTCAAGATCGATGTTGACCAAGATTTTCTCAACCCTATCCTCCAGCCTGCCGGAGGAATTGAGAATCGGGCAATGCGGCACAATGATGCTCAGATGGTGCCAGTACGTTCCGCCGGGTCAGCGGGATTGAACGATTCTCCATTCCTTGCGCTCGGCAAAATCTCCACACCAGAGAAACAATGTGCGGGGGTTGCAGCATGAAGGTGCTCAATGTAGAAAACGCAAAAGCCACATGGCTCTTCGATTTACGTCTGCTCAATCCTCGCGGAGTGACAATTACATCTCTCATGGCCGGAATTGCCGAAAGGTACAAGTTTGCTAAAGTTCCAGCAAATCCCCTGGATGTGAAGGAGGGCGGATTGTCCTTTGTTGAGGGAGTGTTCCGCAACTCAAAGGGGATTGAATTGGGCGTATCGATTACGGCCTATGGAGATGGTCTTGTCGCAGATACATTTTCCAATACCGATAACACGACGGAGTTTTTGAGAGATTTGGCACAGTTTGCAGCCGAACTGGGATTTCCTTTTCCAGACGAGAAGGAGATGGGGAAATCGTTCACAAGCATTTTGGGTGTCTTTTGTGACGTACCGCTCCTAGCTCTAAATCCAAAGCTAGAATTTATTGCGAAACTAGTAGAGAGCAAGTTGGTGACAATGGATGGTAAGCCAAGAACAATTGAATTTGCTGGCATCAGTTTGTTTTCCGAGGATGTCAGCCAAAATAAAGCACCGGCAGTCTTCAAATTTGAGCGGAAGTTTGGTCAGCCCTTTAGCGCAAATCGGTACTACGCTCAAGCCCCACTTGAAACAGATGAGCATGTCGTCGTACTCGAAGAATTTGAGAAAATACTAAAAACCTAGCGATCTGCCGCTTCTCTGACGATCCGCGCGGCGGCCGATTCACGTCTTCACGCGGTTTCTTTGGCCAACGCTCTATGTGAACTCCACGAATCACCATGCCAGCCTCGTTTTTGGATGTCTCTACGCCTTCGCTTGGCACTTTGGGCACGGTCGATCAAATGGTAGATACTCAATAGAAAAGATTACGCCGCATCGGAACGCATCGCTAGCCCTGTGGAAAACCGAATTGCACCACTACCCCCACCCTTGGGTTTGCGTAGAATTTCCCCGCACCATGGTAGATTCGAGGCAGATTGGCCATGCGTCGCCGGCTCGAATAATGCGAACCATCGATCGCACAAAGGAAAACACATGGAGCAAAGCCCGGCGCAAGTCTTCTCCGGCATCACCCCTGAACAATACGCAAAATTGACAGCCAAGGCCCAGGCCGGCGGCATCGCCTTCAGCGGCAATAGCGGAACCGCCTCAAAATTCGGCGTGGAAGTCGCCTGGAACTACTCCCCAGAGACCCAGGAACTGACCCTTCAATGCCTGAGCACCCCCTTCTTCGTCAAGCCCGAAGCCGTCAACTCCAAAATCCAGGCGCTGGTGAAGGAGACGCTGGGTTAGGAGCCGGCCGGCTCCCCGGCGCGCGGGTTTCGGTCCGCCAGCGCTACCCATTCAGCCCGTAAACCCATCCCCAAAACCGCTTTAACCCCTATTGAAATGTTACAAATGTGTTAATATCGATCCTCTAGGAGCCGGCAGACCCCACTTGACCTCGCCGGACCCAACCCGATGAACCTCTACCTGATGCGCCACGCCAATGCCGGAATGCCCCGCGGGAACCAAACTCTCGACGCCAAGCGGGCCCTCATCAAAGAAGGAAAGGAACAGTGCATGCTGATGGCGCGCATTCTGAGTGCGCTCAAGGTGCAGGTGGACGTGATCGTCTCCAGCCCGCTGAAGCGCTCCCTGCAGACCGCGCAGTTTGTGGGCACCGAGCTGGGCTACGACGGCAAAGTGGAGATCAGCCCTGCCCTGGCGCAGGATGCAACCTACGCCGACTTCCAGAAGCTGCTGGCTAAATATGCCGACCGCGAGGGCGTACTGATGGTGGGCCACAACCCCAATGTCTTCCAGTTCCTGGGGCGGCTGATCACCGGCAACGGCGGCGCCAGCGTTCGTATGCGCAAGGGATCGATAGCCAACATCGATTTCGCCAACCACCCGCCCCGGCTGCACTGGCTCATCGATCCACGCACGGCACGCTCCATCTATGCCAGCGTACAAAAAAGCTCCCGCCCAAAGACCTCGCGGAAGTAACCCGCCTCCTTGCGCAGCGACCACAACTCCAGCTCCGCGCCCGTCCGCCCCGGCTCCAGCTCCAGATAAACCCGCTTGGGATAGACCCTGGCCCTCACCCGCAGCACGTCGCTGGCGCGGTCCTGGTTCAGCGCCACCGCCAGCCGCAGCAGCACCACGGCCCGGTGCACGTGCTGATGCTCCTCGGCGGGAATATTCCTCAGCGCCCGGTCGCCCGGCTGCGGACGGCTCTTGCCCAGGTAGCGCGCAATGGCCGAAACCGTCGTCCGCTGCACCTGCGTATACCCGTAAATCTCCGAACTCGACACGATGTACTGCGTGTGCCGGTGGTGCCCCTGGTGGTTGACGAACTTGCCCGTATCGCGCAGCACGGCCGCCGCCGCCAGCCAGCTCTCATACTCCGGCGGCAACTCGTGCAGCGCCTTCAGCTCCTTGTAGAGTTGCACCGCGTGGGCGCGCACCGGCTCGGCCTGCCGCAAGTCGACCCCATACCGCCGCGCCGTGGCCAGCACGCTCTCCCACTGCTCGTGCTCGAACTCCCGATGCGCCCTGGCCCGCGCGTCCTGCTGCGCCAGCATCTGCGCCAGAATCCCATCCCGCAGCCCCAGAGGTGAGTAGCGAAACCCCTCCAACCCAAAGCTCTCCAGCAGCTCGGCGAAGACCTCCGCCCCGGCCACAATAATCTCCGCCCTCCGCGGCCCTATCCCCGGCACCGCCTCCCGCTCCGGCAGCGTCATTTTGGCAATCTTTGTCGCCAATTTGCGCACCGCCCGCGCCAGCACCATCCCCGCCGTCATGCCGATTCGCTGACCCGCTGACTTGCCGACTCGCCGACTCGCTAACTTGCTAACCCGCTGACTCGCTAACTTGCTCCCAATCGCATCGCTCAGCGCCGCCGCCGTCCCGGAAGTCCCAATGACCAACCCCACCTTCCCCGGCTGAATCTTCCTCTGCGCCCGCCTCAGTTCGCGGCCAATCCACCGCCGCATCCGCGCCAACCCCTCCGCCGGCGCCGGATCCTCGCCCAGAAACTCCTCCGTCAGCCGCACCGCCCCCAGCGGCACGTTCAGTGTTTCCCTGATGCGCTTGTGCTCGCTGAGCGTAATCTCGCAGCTTCCTCCGCCCAGGTCCACCAGCAGCACCCGCCCGCCCACGCCCGGCTCCGCAGCTCCCGCTTCGGCACCCACCACGCCCAAATGGATCAGCCGTCCCTCTTCGAGGCCGGAGATAACCTCCAACGTCCAGCCCGTCTCCGCCTTCACCCAGGCCTGAAAGGCCGGCGCGTTGCGCGCCTCGCGCATGGCCGAGGTCGTCACCACCCGAATCCGGTCCACCCCGTGCGCCTGCACTGCCCGTTGAAACCGCTTCAGCGCCCGCAGAGTAGCTGCCATCGCCTCCGGCGAAACCAGCCCCGACTCAAAGACGCTCGACCCCAGCCGCGTCACCTCCCGATCCTCGTGCACGGTCCGCAGCTGGTGCGCCACAACCCGGGCAATCTTCAGCCTGCACGAGTTCGAACCCACATCAATGGCGGCAAAGGTGGTCATAATTCTCCGCAGCGGGGAATCCCTCTCTGCGGCCAAGATACACGACCGCGCAGGGTCGGCGCTGTGGGCATCAGGGCAAGCAATCGCAGAAATATCGATGCTATGAAAGGGCACGACTTCAGTCGTGCCGCAAGCCCTGCAAAATCAACGCGGGCTTTAGCCCCTGAGGGACGCTTTCCGCCAATTTCACCCGAAATCTCGAGTTTTTCCGCAGCCTGTTTAGCCGCCGAGGGAAGGCAAGTTGATCAAAATACATTCCCTCGGTGGCTAAACCCGGCTTTCAATTTTGGCTATCGGGCGGCGCGGCTGAAGCCATTCCCTTTCAAAACAGAGAAGAAAAACGGGGCATCTAGCCATGTTCCGTAAAGATGCTCTATTGAAATTGAATCGATGTTTGTGTCAAAGTTCCAGTATGAACAAAGGTTCTGTCATTGAGACGCTGCGTCGGCACGAGCTGGAGCTGAGGGCTGCCGGCATCCTTCATCTGCGCCTGTTCGGTTCGGTGGCGCGTGGTGAGGAATCGTCCCATTCGGATATCGATCTTATTGCCGACCTTGACCGCTCGAAGCGCCTCTCCCTGGTCGGCATGGCGCATCTGGAGAACCGGCTCAGCGACCTGCTCGGCGTAAAAGTCGATCTCTCTCCGGCGGGGTCGATGAAAGAGGCTGTGCGCGCGCGCGCCCTGCGCGAGGCCATCCATGCCTTTTGAAGATTCCAGATCGAATCTCGGCGACATTCTTCAGAGCATCCTGCTCATCGAGCAGTTTGTGATGGGGATGGATTTCGAGGCTTATCGCCGGGACGAAAAGACCCAGGCCGCCGTCGAGCGCAAGATGCTCATCATCAGCGAGGCGGCCATCCGCCTGAAGGACGAAGCCGAGGCGCTCTGTCCCGATGTTCCCTGGCGCGATATTCGCGGCATCGGCAATTGGCTCCGCCATCAATACGACCGCGTCGAGGTTGAAACAGTCTGGAATACGATCCAGGATGACTTGCCCCCGCTCAAGGCCGCCGTGGAACCAGTTCTTACGCCGCCCGAGCCTTCTTCCCGGCATTGATTGGTGCGTATCCCGTATCTAGCCGGCACTGCGGTATGACGCTTATTGTCGCTCTGCCATCTCTTTTGCAGTCGCCTCGGTCTTTTCGTCACGCCGCAGTAGGAATCTTTGCGGTCAGTTTGATGCCCAGAGCATTCATCACTGCGAGCGTTGTCTTCAGCGTCGGGTTTCCCTTTGCACTGAAAGACCGATAAAGCTGCTCGCGAGACAGGCCTGTCTGGCCGGCAATCTGGGCCATTCCCTTCGCGCGAGCGACCACGCCCAGAGCGTGCGATATGTAGCCAACGTCGTTGGTTTGAAATGCCTCCGCCATGAAGATCGCAATTGCTTCGTCCGAGCCGAGATCCTCGGCAGGATCATACGTGGTCAATTTCTCGGGCTTGGTTTTCTCAGTCATTTTCTTCGCTCCATTCCGTTGCCAGGCGCTTCGCTGTTTTGATGTCATTGGCTTGCGTGCCCTTGTCGCCGCCGCACAACAAGATGATGATAGTGTTGCCCCGCTTCTTGAAGTAGATACGGTAGCCAGGGCCGTAGTCGATTCGTAGTTCACTGATTCCCTGTCCTACCGGCTTAACATCTACTGCATTCCCAAATGCCAGGCGATCAAGGCGAGAGGCGATCAGAGCACGTATCCGTTCGTCCTTGAGCCGTATGCGCCACTTCCGGAAGGTCTCGGTTTGCTTGAATTCGATCATTACGAACGCTGTAGTTTATAGACTACCACACTTTAAGTTCATCTCGCTGACCAATTGTCGCTCCAGGAGGATATTGTAAAAAATATTGCAAAAAAGGTATAATTGAAAGATGCGATGGGCCGTTGGCTTTCTGAATGAGGAGATAAAAGCGGCGCTCGACGCTCTTCCTCCCGATATTCGAGCCAGCTTTCAGCGCATTGTGGAGTTGATTCAGGCTAACGGCTTGGAGCGGATACGCGAGCCTTACCTGAAGCATCTGGAAGGGCCGCTCTGGGAGATGCGATTGAAGGGCAGAAGCGGGATCGCCCGCGCGGTCTACGTCACGGCAACAGGGATGCGCATTGTCGTCGTCCATGTCTTTACCAAGAAGACTCAGAAGACACCGCGACACGAAATCAATCAAGCCCTGAAAAATGCCAAGGAGGTTCAATGAAGCCTAAATTTATCCCAGTTGAAGAGTCTTTTGAGCGGTGGAAGAAAGACCCCAGGTACGTTGCAGCCTATGATGCGCTGGAAAGTGAGTTTGCCCTTGCATCGGCCATGATCAAGGCGCGGGGCGATGCGGATATGACGCAGGAGCAGGTTGCCAAGGCGATGGGGACGACACAAGCAGTGGTTGCGCGGCTGGAAAGCGGCAAGGTACTGCCATCGACGCGTACGCTGGAACGATTTGCGAAAGCCACTCGAACGCGTTTGCACATCAGCTTCGCGCGTTAAAGCGCTTCTCCCGTTCTCCTCAAGCCGCGGTAGGAATCTTCGCGGTCAGCTCGATCCCTAGAGCCTTCATGACGGCCAGCGTTGTCTTCAGCGTGGGATTTCCCTTGGCACTGAACGAGCGATAGAGCTGCTCGCGGGAGAGGCCGGTCTGGCCGGCGATCTGGGCCATTCCCTTGGCACGCGCCACCACCCCCAGCGCGTGCGAGATGTAGCCAG
>JBEKGY010000048.1:0-21579 GCA_050012555.1 Occallatibacter sp. | reverse complement strand
TATCGACTGGCCATAATTCCACTTCAACAGCCAAACGCTAAGCGGCAAAGTGTATATGTCGATACGCCCTAGTCCCTTAGTCCCTAGTCCCTAGTCCCTAGTCCCTAATCCCTAGTCCCTAGTCCCTAGTCCCTAATCCCTAATCCCTAATCCCTAATCCCTAATCCCTAATCCCTAATCCCTAGTCCCTAGTCCCTAGTCCCTAGTCCCTTAGTCCCTAGTCCCTGATCTCTGATCTCTCCCCTTGACGATCGACGCGCGACAGGGGCATACTCGCCAATTGTGCCCATGCTGGAGGTTTTTTCCTGTGCCAGCGGGAGTTGGCTTCTTATGGATCTGATTCTGCTTCGTCTTCTTTTTGTGGCCCTTCTCGGCGGGGTCTGTTATTACCTTCATCCCTTCGGCCTGACAGGATGGGTGAGTGCGGGCGCGGGCGGTGCGGCGGCCTGCGCGGTGATTGTCTTTGAGTTGCGGGTGCGGGCGCTCAGCCTGCGGCGGCTGATCGGGGCCGTGACCGGCAGCGTGCTGGGCATCTTTGGCGCGGCGCTGTTCTGCCTGGTGCTGCGCTCGGCGCCGCTTGCCGGGGCGACCTCGGCGGTGTTGCAGATCTTTGTGCTGCTGCTGATGACCTATGTGGGCCTGCTGGTGGGGGCAAGCAAGGGCGACCTGCTGAACCCGGCGGCGCTGGGCACTGTGTTTGCCACCGACCGGCCCACGCGGCGCAACGCCAAGGTGCTGGACACCAGCGTGATCATCGACGGGCGGATCGCCGATATCGCCGAGGCCGGCTTCATCGACGGCACGATGGTGGTGCCTGAGTTCGTGCTGAAGGAGTTGCAGGTGGTGGCCGACTCGACCGACGGGTCAAAGCGGCAAAGGGGACGGCGCGGGCTGGATATGCTGCAGCGCATGCAGTCCAACGACAACATCCAGGTGCAGATCGTTCCTGACGATTTCCCCTCCATCCGCGAGGTGGACCTGAAGCTGCTGGAGCTGGCCAAGAAGTGGGAGGCCAAGGTGGTGACCAACGACTTCAACCTGAACAAGGTGGCCCATCTGCACCACGTGGAGGTGCTGAACATCAACGACCTGGCCAACGCGCTGAAGCCGGTGGTGCTGCCGGGCGAAAAGATGACCGTGTTCATCCTCAGGGAAGGCAAGGAGTTCAACCAGGGGGTGGGATACCTGGACGACGGCACCATGGTGGTGGTGGATAATGCGCGGCGGCTGATCGGCAAGCCGGTCGACGTCTCCGTGACCAGCGTGCTGCAAACCGCCAGCGGCAAGATGATCTTCGGCAAGATGGATGAGAACGGCAGGAGCGGGGAGGGGTCGCGGCCGGGGCCGGTGGAGATTGCGCAATAGGGTTCTTTTTCCCAGGTCTTCCGCCGCGGCGGACGAGACCCTCCGGCTTCGCTCAGGGCAGGATCTCCACCCCATGGACGAAGACCTGTCCATGGGGACCCCGGCTCTCCACCCCATGGACGAAGACCTGTCCATGGGGACCCCGGCTCTCCACCCCATGGACGAAGACCTGTCCATGGGGACCCCGGTTCTGGGGCGCCCGGCGGTGGTACCCAGTACCCGTTTGCTTATCGCATAGCTACCATTGCCTCGTAGAACTCGGCGAGCCGGTAGCGGCGCGATTTTTTTGCGGAGTTGGCAACCTCCAGAAAGCCTTGCTCGACCCAACGGCGGCAAAGTTCCGACACGGTGCGTGGTTGATAACCGAATAGACCGCCGATCTCCCTGGCCGTCAGCTCCCGGGAACCTTCAAACAGTGCAAGCACTTTGCGCTGGCGGGCATCCAGATTGCGCAGCAATGCGGAGAGATCCGCAGTTCCGGTTTTGGCCTCGCGGCTGGTCTTCTCCCGCACTTTCTCGAAGGAATCCGCCATTCCCGCGATGAAGTAAGCAATCCACCGGGTGATGTCGGCCTCGGGCCGCCCCAGATAGTAGTTGTGAGACGACCCGATGGTCAGCGCCTCGTAGTAATCGGCGAGGTTGCGGGCATAGTATTCCTCCAGCGCGTACAAGCCCTTCAGGCCGTAGCCGCTCAGGTGGAGAACCAGCGTGGTCAGCAGCCGCGCGGTGCGCCCGTTTCCGTCGTAATACGGGTGAATCGTAGCGTACTGATAATGCGCGATGGCCGCCTTGATCGGCACAGGCAACTCTTCATCGAGACTGACTTCCGCATTCAGCCAGGCGATGAATTGCGCCATCAGCCGCGGGACGTCCTGGGCTTCCGGCGGCAGGTAGACGATGGCGTTTGAACGGCTGTCGCGAATGACGTTTTGCCCGTTGCGATACGGTATCGACTTGACGCGCCTCCGGCCGCCGCCCATGACCAGAGCATGGAGCCTGCGCACCGCCGCTTCGGTCACCCGCTCGCCGCGCGCCGCCAGACGCTCCACTTCATCCAGCGCGGCATAATAGCCCTTCACTTCATCCTGATCGCGTTCCCGCCCGGGGAAGTGATGTGCAGCGCCGATGACCTGCGCAACCTGCTCCTGAGTCAGGCGGTTGCCTTCGATCATGGTCGAATAGTGAGTGGAAAACAGGCGAGCGGTCTCCCGCAGGCGGGCCAGAACGCGGGGCGTGACCGGGAGCGTGAGGACCGCCTGCCGCGCGGCCTCGATGCGCATGAGCGCGCGGGCAATGGCTGGCGTGACGGTGAAAATCGGAGCGAAGCCGTCCTGGGGTTTGCCGGTCATGGGCGCCTTTGGGCACGGCGGCTTGGCTGCCGATAACGTGCCGTTATCATGCCGTTATTATACCGATAAATTGCTGTTATTGCGCAGAAATTCTCCCCAAAGAAAGGCAGGAGAAGCTGCTCAGTACTTCTGCACTTTGGGGTCGATCTCTTCGCTCCAGGCGTGGATGCCGCCGGCGAGGTTGGCGACGCGGGGGTAACCGGCTTGCTGGAGGAACTCGGCGATGCGCTGCGAGCGGACGCCTGAGTGGCAATGGACGACGATTTCGCGGTCGCGGTCGATCTCGGCCAGGCGGTTGGGGACTTCGTTCTGCGGGATCAGCTTTCCGCCGATCTGGGCGATCTGGTACTCCCAGGGTTCGCGGACGTCGATCAGTTGCACGTCCTGGCCGGCGTCGATGCGTTGCTTGAGCTCCTTTACGGTGAGCTGGGGGATTCCGTTCTTCAATGTTTTCTCCTTAGGGGAACCGGTGCGATGCCTTCCGGGGCTATTGGTTCCTGCATAAATAATGTCCTTGCGCCGTCCCTACGGGACTCCGTAACGAACTTGTGGAATCCCTTTTCCCCACGCTGAAGCGCGGCGCTAACCAAGTCGCCGCGGCGACCGCCTCCGGCGCGTTTGCAGTCCTCAATAAAGCCCACGTTTATGGCGCGTTTGTGCGGACATTACTTATGCAGTCCTCAATAAAGCCCATATTGATTCTCGCGGCTTAATGCGGGGGTTGAAACCCCCTTCTTTCTCCGTGAGACGAATGCGACGGGGTGGGGGACGCAGGGCGGAGACAGCGAACGGCCTCGATGATGCCGGGGCCGTTCGTCCGTTTTCAGGGTTGAGATCTATCCAGATTGAGCTATGCGCGGGGTTGAGCTCTTCCCGGGGTTGAGTGGGTATGAGAGCTATGGCTTGGTTTTCTTTTCTTCCTTGGCGGGCTTGGCGGCGGGCGCCATGGCGGGCTTGGCTGCGGGTTTGGGCTTCCAGAACTCCGGATCGGCCGCGACCCACTCTTCGGGAGGGTAGCTCTGGCGCGGATTGATGGAGAACAACTCCGAGTGCGCGGATTCCACACACTCCCCGTAGAGCTTATCGATCTTCTTCCAGTCCTCTTCGCCCATGGATTGCATTAACTTCTTGCCTTCGATCATGGCGGAATCGATATCCGCCATGGCCTTGTCGCCGGTGAGCGCGATGTAGGCGCCGTCGTTGACGCCATAGGCACCCTGGAACATGGCCCAGTGGGCGCTTGATCCGGCCTTGTCCAGCGCGTCCCTGTACATCTTGGACAATTTATGCCAATCCGCATCGTGGCCCAGGCGAACGTTGAAGACGGTGATCTCAACGTAATGCGCGTGCGAAAGGTCAGGCCGCGGATGGTAGCTCAACTCGTCGCTGTAGGCGTAGACCAAAGAGTCCACATCTTCCAGCAACTCGCCGTCGGCCAGCCCCGCGCGCTCAAACGCCTCCGCGAGTTCCTTGTTCTTGTCAATGAGAGTGTTGTCCTTTTCCCACTCATCGAAGGAGCCATAGGCGGTGAGAAACAAGGCGCGCGACTTGCCTGAAAGAGAGTTCAGGGCGACGTAGTGCACGGGTAGCTTGGCGCGGGTTTCCGCCGCGATGAATGCGCTTTCAGTCTTGTCATGCGCCATCCCGCCTTTGTAGGGCTTGATGTATTCGCGCGTGATTTGCAAGACCGCGTGTTTTGGTGCATCTGGTTGTGCCGCGGCCATCGCACTGCATGTGACCGCAAGAGACAATCCCAACAGAATGGGGCTGATTTTCTTCATGTGGACTTTCCTCCTGGATTAGCTCGGAGATCGCTCCCGAAGGTAAAGGGGGAACCTGGGGAATGGGGGGCGTCCAAGCCAAAATCATTATGCAGGCACGAACGGCATGGAAGTAAAGAAAATTCTGATGGAATGAAAAAATAATTTGTTTGACTTTTTTCATTTTTCCTTGCAGACGGAAAGGAGTTATTGGTTCCTGCATCAATAATGTCCTTGCGCCGTCCCTACGGGACTCCGTAACGAACTTGTGGAATCCCTTTTCCCCACGCTGAAGCGCGGGGCTAACCAAGTCGCCGCGGCGACCGCCTCCGGCGCGTTTGCGGTCCTCAATAAAGCTCACATTTATGGCGCGTTTGTGCGGACATTCCATATGCAGTCCTCTATAGCCCGGCAGGCGAGGGGAAGATGGGCGGAGGGGAAATTGCAGAGGGCGCTCCGGGTATGCGAGATTGGGGATGCGGGGTTGGAACCGGGCACGCGTGTGCCGGTTCCTCTTTCCATATCCTCGCAGACTGGAAAGCGATGATGGCCCGAAAATCCCACACTCCAAACTTCGATCAGATGCTGGAGATCCTGCGCGCTCATTCGTTTGAAGTTCGACCGTTCACCGGGGTCGCAGGCGGGGTGCTGGTGAGCAAACATGGAGCCGGAGCGGTGCTGGTTGCGGCCGAAGACAAGGCCGTGCCGGCTGCGCTTGCGGAGGGTCCGGGAGTGCTGATGGATGGGGAAGTGGCGCGGCTTTTGGACCGGGGGTACCAGAAGTTTATTAAGACTTCCAAATTTGAGCTTCCTGCATCGGCCAGCCAATTGCAGGGGGTTCATTTATTCGGCGAGGAGCTGAAGCAACTGACCGGCGGCATCAGCCTGTACAACGAGTCGCTGGGAACCACCAGCGACGTATATGAATACGATCGATTGAAGGGCCGAGAGGCTGTGGAAGCAACGGCAGCGCGCCCCTGGAAGCCGACTTCGGGCCGCTGATTGCACTTGGAATCCGGCGGAGCGGGCCATGGAAGTGGAAGAGACGGCGGAAGGCCTGACGGGGCTGGATGTGGAACGCCGGGATATGCCGCGGTGCGTTGTTGACGAGGAAGCCGTGCTGCTGCTGGTGGGTCATGGCGGCTGGGTGCAGTGCCGGATTGTGGAACTGAGCGTGACCGGCTGCCGGATGAGCGCCAGGGAACGGCTCTCGGTTGGCAGCGAGCACCGCGTGGAGGCGGCCTTCAAGGTTCGCGGAGTTTCTTTCCGGTTCATCGGCGTGACCGAATGGACCGATGGCGGGAATCAGGTCGGAATCCGGTTTGTGGATATGCCCGCGCGGCGCAGGGATGCGCTGGCCGAGGTGCTCTGCGAGGTGGAGGCGGAAAATGCCGTCAAGCGGGAGAAACTTGCCGCGGAAGAACGGGGCGCGGAAGAACGGGGCGCTGAAGAACGGGGAGAGGAAGACCGGGTTGCGGAAGAATGGGCTGCGGAAGAATGGGCTGCGGAAGTAAGGGCCGCGGAAGAACGGGCCGCGGAGAGGTCAGCTCGGGAACAGCCCGTATGGCAGGCCGAGCTGAAGGCGGTCGAAAAGCCCAGGCAGGTGAACGAGATCCATGCTGTGGCGGAGCAGAACGGGCCTGAGCCTCAGCAGGCGGCATTGGAGCCGGCCGTCCCGCCGGCCGCAGAGGCCGCCTGGACGGGCAGGCGTGAGCGCCGCCAGCAGTCCCGGCACGAGGTGGATACCTCGGCCGTGCTCCTTCTCATCAACGTGGGGTCCCGGCTGCAGGGGCGCATCGTCGACCTGAGCCTGAGCGGCTGCCGCATACGCACCGAGGAAAAATTTCCGGTGGGCATCTACACGCAGGTGGAGACGGAGTTTCGTCTTGAAGGGCAGCCCTTCCGGCTGGGCGGCGTGATCCAGGCCGTCCATGACCGGGACCGGCACAGCGTAGGCATCCGCTTCCTGGACGTGAGCGCTCGCAAGCGGGCGCAGGTGGAACAGTTGATCGAAGAGATTGAGGAGATGCGCGCGAGGAAGGCACCCGCAAAGCCAGGAGAGCCCGGCCAGGGAGCCCGTGCAGGCCAGGGCCCGAGATCGCGCCGGCCCTAGTCTACGATCAGCGCCGGCCGGCGATCAGGTTATAGATCAGGACGATGACCGCGATCACGATCAGGATGTGGATGAGGCCGCCGCCGATATGGAGGGTGAAACCGAGGAGCCACAGAACCAGCAGAACCACAATGATTGTCCAAAGCATAGACTTCTCCTTCGCTGCTCTGTGGGCTCCCGGAATTCAAGTTGCTTACGGGCGCCTACGGGCATTCAGAATTAACGACTAACGGCTTTCCAGTTGCTGTCGAGCGAAACCGCTTACGCCGGGTGGCTTGCTCCTCAAGTTAAAGCCACCCAGCGCTGTGTTGGCAAGAGAAAATAAATTGGCCAACCGCACTATCTGGGAGCGATCGATTGCGCCTTGGCGTCGCGAACCGCGTCGAGGAACGCGCGTGTTGAGACCGGCGCCGGAATCTCGCCGTGGAGAAGGGCATGGGTCGAGACGTTGGAGCCGTAGATCGCCTCGGTGGCGTCGGAGTCGTGGCGAATCGCGGACCCGGCCAGAGAGATTCCGGCAAACAGGCCCTTGGCGCGCGAGTAAGTCAGGATCTCGGTATCCAGCTTCCAATCGGTATCGGCGGTGGCATGGCGTCCAACCGGCCCGGCTGCCGCGGAGGCGTCGGCTCCAATTTCGAACTTGCTGGAGAGCAAACGGTTCATTCCATGGTCCTGGATGATCAGGACCAGATCCACGCCTTCGACGCCGATCTGCAATCCCCAGCTTCCGCCGGTGATGTCAAAGAACGCCGGCGCGCTCCAACCGGCTGCGGTGCGGCAGGTGGCAACGCCCTTGCCGTTCTCCGCGCCAAAGACAAAGCCGGCCTTGAGCATGTGGGGCACAACGGCTATGCACTTTGCGTGCTCCAGTACTTCTTCCGGAATACCCTTGTCCGGCGCGGCCATGATCTCGTGGAGGGTCCGGCCCGCATTGTCCAAGCGGTCCTGCACGTTTTCGAGAGTCGTGCCCGCCCAGGCGATGCTCGTCATACCGAGAATGGCAGCAAAAGTCATAAGTTTCTTCATGCATCTCACCTTCTTCTACCTATGCGCAGTGTCAGTTGCATTACGCGCACTGAGGCGCACAAGGTACTTTTCACGTTAGGGCTGTCGCCGGGCTAAGTCTGAGCAATACCGCTCAAAGGAACACCGGCAGAGGCATTGGCAAGTGGGAGCGTTCCTTTGGGACTGAGGCAGTGACTGACGAATCGTAGCGATGAATGGAAAGCGCCTCCCTCCGGGGCTAAAGCCCACATTTCTTCTGTTGGCTTTCTGCGGGGGTTGAAACCCCCGCCTCCCTCCGGTTAATGCGGGGGTTGAAACCCCCGCCTCCCTCCGGTTAATGCGGGGATTGAAACCCCCGCCTCCCTCCGGTTAATGCGGGGGTTGAAACCCCCGCCTCCCTCCGGATCGAGTTTTTCTGCCGCCTGTGAAGTCGTGCGCTGATACAGAACCGGTGGTTTTCTGCCGCCTGTTAAGCCATGCCGTTTCATAGCGGCAAACTTTTGTGTACCCGGCGCGAGACAAAGGGCTTGAAATTTTATGGAAAAGTGAGCAATATTGAACAGATCGCCCCTCTCCACCGGTGCGATGCTGTGGCATAATACGGCGGTTAGTGTACCGCCGAGTTGTGCAGATGTTCAGTTGAATGAACGATTTCCGGCGCCCAGGGCTCCGATCATTGTCGATGAATGCTTGTTCATCGGCGAAACTTCACGTTTTGAGCATTTTCACTGTTCCTGTAATGCGGGCCTCGTGCTATCCCACCCTAGCCGCAAAAACAAATACGCGGCGAGGGTGGGGCACCCAGACCTTACACTAACCATGAAAATGCTCTAACCAGACGGCAATGCGGTTGCTCCCACCTGCACTGTTCCGTGGGGGACCGCATCCGGAGGGAGAATTTTCGATGGTTGAACTTGAAAAGCCGCTATTCGATGCCGCAGCCTTTTTGGCCAGCGCCGGGCTGGGGCGAAGAATTGTCCAATTTGCGCCCAAGCAGGCCATCTTTACGCAGGGCGAACCGGCAGACTCGGTTTTCTATCTTCAGAACGGCCGCGCAAAAATCACTGTCGTTTCGCAAACCGGCAAGGAAGCCACCATCATGCTTCTCAGCGACGGCGACTTTGTGGGCGAGGGGGCGCTGGCGGCCGTGCCTGGGCTGCGTTTTTCCTCGGCCGCGGCCATCACCGCCTGCACCGCGCTCAAGATCAGGCGGGAAGAGATGATCCGCGTGATGCACGAGGAGCATAGTTTCTCCGACCTGTTTTTGAAGTTTCTGCTGGAGCGCAGTATGCGCATCCAGGCCGACCTTGTGGATCAGCTCTTCAACTCCAGTGAAAAGCGGCTGGCGCGGGTTCTGCTGCTGATGGCCGAGTTTGGCAAGCCGGGCGACCCGGAACAGTACATTCCCAAGATCTCGCAGGAGACGCTGGCGGAGATGATCGGGACGACCCGGTCGCGGGTGAGCTTTTTCATGAACCGCTTCCGCAAGCTCGGCTTTATCGAATACAACGGCAAAATCCGGGTTCACAAGTCGCTGCTGAACGTGATTCTGCACGATCACGTGCCGGACGAAGCCGAAGAGCCGGTTAGTTAGGCATCCCAGGGAATCACTCCGTAGCCGGCCACTGCCCCTCCCGCCACAACTGTTCCAAATTGAACAGCAATGCGATTTGTTGCATGGGATACTCGCTCCAACTCCCTTGAGGATGATTTTGGGGGTGAGAGATGCCCGAAACAGTAGCAAGACTTCTCATTGTTGACGATGAGCCTTCCATTCGAACCTCGATGTCGCACGTGCTGGCCGAGATTGGGTATGGCGTGCGCAGTGCCGAAGACGGGTTCTCGGCATTAGGGGAGTTGCGCAAGGAAATCCCCGACATTCTTCTCTCCGATCTGAATATGCCGGGCATGACCGGGTTCGAGTTGCTGTCGGTGGTGCGGCGCCGTTTTCCGGTGATCTGGACAGTGGCCATGAGCGGGTTGTTCAGCGGCGACGAAGTGCCCTCCGGGGTAGCCGCCGGCGCCTTCTATCAGAAGGGCAGCAGCATGGGGTCGCTGCTGAGGATTCTGGAAGCGTTGCCGCGGCCGGAGCTGATGCGGCCCACCCATCCAAAAGCAGCGGAGCCGATCTGGATTCATCCCAACGGGCACGATCCCGCCGGAGTGGGGTATGTAACGATTGCGTGCCCGGAGTGCCTGCGGACCTTTCCCCATCCTCTGGGCAACTCTCACGGCCAAATACGGGAGACGGCATGCATTTTTTGCCGGAGCTCGATTCACTATGCGATCGTCGAGCCGGCCGGGCTGGCGGATGGGCAGGCGTTCAAATGGGGCCGCGGGAACCGGGCCGAAGGGAAACAACAGCCCGGCAGAGTGGCACAGCTTAACTACTGAGAAGAAAAGAAAGAGTTGCAAGGATGCGCACCATCGCTGAACTGAACGTGCTGTTACGCGAGCGGATTGAACTGCCCGCCGGACTTAAACTGGCGACCGATGAGTTTCACGAGGGCTGGAACTTTATGCGGACGGGAGATGCGCAGCGGCTGAAAGAGAAGATTCAGACGCGGGGCTGGAATTTCATCCGGATTGCCGATGAATCGCTCCGGAGCGGCGTGGGAGATACATCGCAGGAAGCCATTGCCAGCGGGCTCAAGCTGGCGCTTCGCCACGTCAGCACGCACTTCAACGCCGTGGAAGTGGAGCACATCGAGTTAACCCAATATCCCTGGTTCTTTCTGGCCAGGGTAAGCGTGTATCCGTACCGGATTCAGCAGGACGCGGTTTTGGCGGTGATGGAGGAAACCGTGCCGATGGCGATAACACACCGGCAGCGGCGGCTTTCGCCGCAGGCAGCCGAGCTGTTTCCGCGTTTTGGAAGCGCGATGCCTCTGCTGAAAGAGATGCTGGTGTCATCCCGCAATTTGGAGGCAAGGACACAATGACCATGGTGCAAATAGCACTGGTCATGCTGGTGTTTCACAGGGCCTTGCGTGTTCCCCGGGATCCGGCCACGATCCGCGACCGCTCACGCTGCAACTCGCGATAAAGTTCGCTCTTCGACTGGCCCAGCTCGCGCGCCAGTCGCTTGAGGGCTTCCTTCTCATCTATCTGTGCATCGGGGCCGCTCTCGGCCTGGATACGCGCAATCCGATCTGCAATCTTCATGGGAGCGGCGCTTGCGGGCGCTTGGCCGGATTGTGGCAGCGGCTGGACGAGCAGGGTGATTTCGCCGCGCATGCGCTCGCGGGCGGCGAGTTCGCGGCGGGCGTCGGCCACCGTACCACGTAAAAACTCCTCGTGAATTTTGGTCAGCTCGCGGGCTACGACCAGGGGAAGATCCGGCCCCCAAACGGTCTCCAAATCGGCCAGCGTGTCAAGAATGCGATGCGGGGCCTCGTAAAAGATGAGGGTGCGCGGGGTTGCAAACCTGTTGGCTTCGGCGGCGAGAGCTTCCAGGCGGGTGCGGCGCGCTCCGGCTTTTTCCGGCAGAAAACCCAGAAAAAGGAACTCGCCGGTGGGCAGCCCCGAGGCCACCAGCGCGCTGAGGGCGGCATTGGCGCCGGGAATGGGAATGACCGGCACGCCGGCGGCGATGGCTTCGGCGGCCAGCCAGGCGCCGGGGTCGCTGATGCCGGGCATTCCGGCGTCGGAGACCAGGGCGATGCGGGCGCCCGCCTGGAGCGCTTCAAGCAGTTCCTGGGCGCGGTGGCGCTCGTTGTGCTGGTGGCAGCTTACGGTGGGGGTTGCGATCTGGAAGTGGTTGAGGAGCTTTTGCGTCTGGCGCGTGTCTTCGCAGGCGATGCGGTCAACGCGCCTGAGCACGTCGAGGGCGCGCAGGGTAATGTCGCCCAGATTGCCGATGGGAGTGGCTACCAGGTAGAGGCCGGGGGCTAGAGATGCGTCATGCGATTCCATAGAAACAATCGAGTTTGGGTGGTGTGGATTCCCAGGTCTCATCCGCCGCGGCGGACGAGACCTGGGGCACCCGCTCAGTAGTGGCTCTGGGGCACCCGGCTTTCATGGGTGGCGTTATTCTCCGGATTCCTGGCGCTCGATGCGGCGCTGCTCGGCCAGCAGGGCCATGGAGCTCATCAGGTTCTGGACGCTGACGATGCCCACCACGCGTCCGCTTTCGGTGATCGGAATCAGAGCCAGGCCGTGGCCGACGGTGAGGCGGCGGATGGTGGTGCCCAGCGTGTCTTCAGGGCGCGCCACCTGGAAGGCGCGCGACATGACCGCCTGCACGTAGCCGTTGCCGTCGTTGCGCAGGGCGTCCACGATGCGCTGGCGGCTGACGATGCCTACCAGCTGCGGGCCGCGGACTACGGGGAAGTCCTCCTGCAGGGAGTGGACGCAGCGGACGAGAGCGTCGGCCAGGGTGTCAGAGGGCGAGAGGGTGGCGAAATCGGTGAGCATGACCTCGCGCATGCGCACGGTGTCGACAACGGACTGGAAAAAGACGCCCTGGTCCTCAATTTGCGCGCCGATCATGATGAAGAAGCCGGCGATGATGAGCCAGTAATTGTGGAGCAACATGCCGCCCACCATGGCAGCCAGAGCCAGCACCTGGCCGAGGCCGGCGGCGGCGCGTCCGGCGAGAGCGAAGCCGTGCCGGCGGGCAAAACTGCCCCGGATCAGGCGTCCGCAGTCCAGCGGATACGCGGGCAACAGGTGCAGGAGGCCGAGTCCGGCCTGCATCCATACCATGCTGCGCAGCAGATAAGCGGAGGAGATGTAGGGCTGGGCGAGCAGCCGGAAATCGCCGCTCGCGCCCAGAAACGTTGCGGCCAGGACCAGCGCCGTGGCCCCGTTGGCCAGCGGCCCGGCCAGCGCCATGGCAAACTGCCCGCCGCCGCTGTTGGCGCTCTCCTGGCTCTCGGGATTGGCGTAGGCGAAAAGTCCTCCGATGGGCAGCAGGAGAATGGCGCGCAGGCGCAGGCCGAGCCAGGCGGCCACCAGGATGCGCGCGGTCTCGCGCACCACCACCGCGGCCGTCAGCACCAGGAAAAGGCCCAGGCCACGCGCCACGCCGTCTGGGATGCTGAGCGCCAGGCAAACGACGGCCAGCAAAGGGAAGAAGGCGTGAACGCGCATCTCCACGCCCATCCAGCGGCCCAGCGGGATTGACCAGCCTCGCATAACTAAATTGTAGTGGGTCGCGGTCGGGTATGCTGAAGTGCGATGCGCATCATCGCCGGCAAGTACCGTTCCCGCAGGCTGGAGGCTCCGGCAGGCCTGGCTACGCGGCCCACCAGCGACCGGCTGCGGGAGACCCTTTTCAACGTGCTGGCGCCGCGCATGGAGGGGGCGGTTTTTCTGGATTTGTATGCCGGCTCGGGGGCTGTGGGGATCGAGGCGCTGAGCCGTGGAGCCAAAAGCGTGGATTTTGTGGAGCGCGCCCCGGCGGCGCTGGCAGTGCTGCGCGCCAACCTGGCCAAACTCAGGATTACGGAGGGGTTCCGCGTACACAGCAGCGGCGTGGGAGCCTGGCTGCGCAGGGTTGCAAGGGGCTCAAATTCGGGCCACAAGCCGGGATTGTTGCCGGTCTTCGACCTGGTCTTTCTCGATCCGCCGTATGAGGCGGTTGAGGAGTATGCGGCTACGCTGGGGTTGCTGGGCGGCGGCTCGGCAGAGTTGCTTGCGCCGGGCGCGCTGGTCATTGCCGAGCATCGCCGCAAAGAGCGGCTTGGGGAACGATACGGCGCACTGGGTCGCACGCGCCTTCTGGAACAGGGTGACGCGGCGTTGAGCTTCTATGCGGCTGGCCCCGGATGAGGCTCAGAAATGAGCCGGAGGACCCTGTAAATATCGAGCGTAAAATTGTTTTGCATGAGAAACGGCCGGGTTGGACGGCCAGAAAAATTCACGAGGGTGGGGAGCTATGCGCGGAAAAAGTTTTCTTTGCATTTTTACGATCATTTTTTGTTGCTTGGCGATGCAACTGCCGCTGGCGGGCGCTCAGGATGCCAGAGTGACGGGCAATGCGCGCGTCGATCACCTGCTGGGGCAGATGACGCTGGATGAAAAGATCGCCATGATTCACGGGACGGGCGAGGATGCTTCCACTTATCAGGGACAGGCCGGGTATTTGCCGGGGATCAAGCGGCTGGGGATTCCGCCCATGCGTTTTGCCGATGGGCCGCCGGGAGTGCTGACCCGGGTTCCGTCGATTGCGCCCACCTCGACGATGGGAGTAGCGGGCACCTTCAGCCGGGAGGATGCGCGGCTGAATGGATCGGTGATTGGCCGCGAAGCCCGATCGCATGGGGTGAGCGTGGCGCTGCAGCCGTTTATCAATATTGACCGGGATTTGAATTATGGGCGCGGGTATAACACCTTCGGCGAGGACCCGTATCTGACCGGCGAGATGGGGGCGGCGGAGATCAAGGGGATTCAGGGGCAGGGCGTAATGTCGCAAGCCAAGCACTACGTTGCTTACGATACGGATGCGACGAATGTGTTTGTGGACGACCAGACGTTGCACGAGGTCTATGTGGCTCCCTTTGCGGCGGCCAGCAAGGTGGGCGTTTCGTCGATCATGTGTTCGTATAACAAGGTCAACGGACCTTACTCCTGCGGCAATGCCGATACGCTGAAGAGAATATTGAAGGGCGAGGTGGGGTTCGAGGGGTTTGTGACCTCCGATTGGGGCGCGACGCACGCGGCGGACTTCATCAACGCGGGGCTGGATATGGAGATGTCGGGACCGCTGCCGGTGAGCTTTGCCGGAGTCTCCTATTTCGTGAATGGGCCGAAGCGGGAGGAGCGGGATTGTAATTGCGGAAAGCGAGAGGGAAGGGCGCTGAACGCGGACGGATTGCCGGAAGAGGTGACCAGAAAAAGGCATGGGGATGATTCACCTTTTGTAGAGCCCTGGCCAGCGACCGACCTGAAGAAGCTGGTTGCCGCGGGCGTGGTGAAAGAGGATACGATTACCCGGGCAGCGGGAAGAGTGCTGCTGCAGATGGAGAAGTTTGGCTATCTGGACGGGAAGGAAAAGCTGGAAGTAACACCGTCGGAGAATACCGAGGACGCGAAGATCGTCGAGAAGACGGCGATCGATGCGGCGGTGCTCTTGAAGAACGAGGGCGGCGCTTTGCCGCTGAAGGCTGCCGATCTGAAGAGCCTGGCGATGATCGGGCCGGGCGCGGGACAGATTGTTGCCGTGGGGTTGACGGGAGAGAAATCGGTCGGGCTGCCAGCGCTGGAGGTGGGACCGCTGGAGGCCTTGAAGAAGCTGGCGGGAGAGAATGCGCATGTGACCTATGCCGTGGCCGACGATATGGACGGAACGGCGATTCCGGCTGAGTACCTTTCGCACTTTGGCTCGCCGGGGCTGGAGCGGCGGCTGTGGAACGAGGATTTTGTGTCGATCGATCCGGCCATCAACTTTACGCTCGCCGCCGGCACCGCGCTGCCCGCCAACCAAAGCATTGTGTGGACGGGGACGCTGACGGCGCCCGAGAGCGGCAAGTACCGGATTCATCTGCAACTGCTTGGCTGCCATGGAAAGCTGAAGATCGACGACCAGGTGGTGGACAAGGTCTGGTTCAACTTCATTCACGGGGAGCTGGTGCAGGCGGGGCAGGATAATATCTTCCCCACTACGGACGGGCTGGACAATCTTCGCGCTTCGATGGATCTGAGCGCGGGGGCGCACAAAATTTATGTCGAAGTAAATCCCGACAGCTCGAGTAACCCGGTGCAGGTGAGGGTGAGCTGGGTGACTCCGCGGCAGCAGGCGGAGAACTACCGCGCGGCCATCGAGGCGGCCAGGCAGGCCAGGACCGCGATCGTCTTTGCCTGGAGCAGGACGTGGCCGGTCTTCGAGTTGCCGGGCGATCAGGAGAAGCTGATTCGCGAGGTTGCCCTGGTGAACCCCAACACCATTGTGGTGCTCAACGTGAGCCAGGCGGTTCGCATCTCCTGGCTGGGGCAGGTGAAGGCCGTGCTGGATATGGGCTGGACGGGCGACCTGGGCGGCTGGGCTACGGCCAAGGTGCTGCTGGGCCAGGCCAACGCCGGCGGGCGGCTGCCCTTCACGTGGCCCAGGCGGGTGGAAGATACGGCGGCCAACGATCCGGCATTTCCGGAGCGCTCCTTCAAGGGCGTGAATGGAAAGACCACCTTCAGCGAAGGGGTTCTGGTGGGCTACCGGTGGTTTGACCGGAAGAAGATTGAGCCGCTGTTTCCGTTTGGATTCGGGTTGTCGTATACCAGCTTCGCTTACTCGGGGATCAAGAGCAGCCCCGCGGCGGATGGCGGAGTGGACGTGGCCGTGCAGATCGAGAACACGGGCTCTGTCGCAGGGGATGAAGTGGCGCAGGTTTACGTGGAGAAGCCGGAGCACCCTCCGGCGGGGGTGCAGTTTGCCGACGACATTCTGGCGGGATTTGAGCGCGTTCCGCTGGGGCCGGGTGAGACGAAAGAGGTTGTGATTCATGTGCCGCTGCGGCAATTTCAGTACTGGTCGACGGCCGAGAAAAAATGGGTGACGCCGGCGGGGACGCGGACGATCTGGGTGGGTGGGTCGTCGCGCGACCGCAGGCTGGAAGACCGGGTTAGTGTGGAGTAAACCTGACGCGGAAGACCGCTTCGGCTAGAAGGTTGTGCATGAAGACCTTGCGATACACGATTGCGTTTGCGGCGCTGGGCATGATGGCTGCCGTCACTGGCGGGCAAACGGCGCCTGCAGCCCAGCAGCCTGCGGCGGAGCCACAACTGGCGATTCTCGACACCGATATCGGCGACGATATCGACGACGCCTTTGCGCTGGCGCTGGCCCTGCGCAGCCCGGAGTTGAAGCTGCTGGGCATCACTACGACCTTTGGCGATACGGATCTGCGGGCGAAGCTGGTGGGCCGGTTTCTGGGTTCACTTTGCCGCTTCGATGTAAACGTGATTCCAGGCGTTCCCACGCCGCACGAGAACGTCTTTACCCAGTCCGCGTACGCGCATGGATTTGCGAACCAGAGTTGCGGGATAGTCAGTTTTCATACCTCGAGCAAGGCCGATGAGGCCCGCCTCAAGAAGCAGCGCAAGCAGGAGGCCGCAAAATGGAAGGCAAACCAAGCCCAAATGATGGCGGGTGTAGCCCACCTGGTGCAGCAGCGAGCGGCACATGACGCAGCCGGATTCCTGCTGGACCAGATTCGCGACCATCCCGGCCAGATTACGCTCATTGCCATCGGTCCGCTCTTCAATATCCAGGCGGCCATCGAGCGCGACCCGGCAACATTCCGCAAGCTCAAGCGGGTGGTGCTGATGGGCGGCAGCATCTACCGGGGATACGACGGGCGGAACGGAGAGCAGAAGCCGCCGGACGCCGAGTGGAACGTTCGCTGCGATCCGGCAGGCTTGAGAGCGTTGCTGGCCGTGGGAGTGCCGGTTTTCATGATGCCGCTCGATTCGACCCAGATCCACCTGGAGACGCCGGAGCGGGAGGCGATTTTTTCCCATGGATCGCCGCTCACTGACCAGTTGACCCTTCTCTATCACCAGTGGCTGGGCGGCAATCCGGATCATCCGGTGGCGCCCACACTCTTTGACCCGGTGGCCGTAGCCTTTGCCGTTCGGCCTGAGCTTTGCCCGATGACGCCGATGCGGCTGGAGGTTGACGACAAAGGGTTTACGCGGCCGGTTGAGGGGGCGCCCAACGCCCAGGTGTGCCTCAAATCGGACGAAAAGGGCTTTCTGGAGGTGCTGGTAGGCAGGATTACGGCGGATGCGGGTCGCTGAGCAGGCGCGCTGAGCCTGAAATCATTGAAATAGAGCGGAAAAATCCTCGCGGATGGGGGATTTCGTTGACCCCCAACCCTATTTCTTGGTATGGTTAATAGGTTCCGCAAGAACGCATCTGTCCGTGTGTCTGAACGGGCCAGGGCGAATGGGCGGCCCGGCCAGGCGGCAATTGGCGCGGGATAAGCCCCAGGCCAGGTGCAGTCAACCGGCCAGACAGGTCCCCGGAATCGCTCTCTTCTTGCGAAGGGCAGGGGCAAATCGCTACGGCGCCCGCGCGTTCTCCACCTTGGAGGGCTATGCGGGCCGGAACCGCGAAACGGAGTCGGCCTCGCCGCGGCGAGCGCCCGGCCACCGTCCCGGTTCTCGTCTGAAGTGGGAACGAAGACAGACGCGAAGCAGAACGATAGGGCTTCTGTGCGTTTGTACGGCTGAAGTGCCGTGCAAAGCCGGAACGGCCCGAAGGGACTGCGCGCGGCTGAAGAAATTGAAGGGTCACGGTTTTTTGCGGTAAGGAGTTTCAGTTTGCCTACATTCAATCAGTTGGTACGCAAGGGGCGGACGGCCCCGCGGTACAAGACGGCGTCGCCGGCCCTGCAGGCCTCGCCGCAGCGGCGCGGAGTGTGCACCCGCGTGTATACACAAACGCCCAAGAAGCCGAACTCGGCCCTGCGCAAGGTTGCCCGCGTGCGGTTGACCAACGGGATCGAGGTCACCACCTATATTCCGGGCATCGGCCACAACCTGCAGGAGCACTCGATCGTGCTGATTCGCGGCGGCCGCGTGAAGGATCTGCCCGGCGTTCGCTATCACGTGGTGCGCGGCACGCTGGATTCGGTGGGCGTGAACGAGCGCAAGCAGAGCCGGTCAAAGTATGGAGCCAAGCGCGCCAAGGGCGGCGCGGCGAAGAAGTAGGGGAAAAGACTCATTTGCGCGCCACGGCGCAGCATTTGTACCAGAAATTTGAGTGTTCGGGTGTTGTTAATACACCACCTGATTTTGAGGAATTATGCCGAGAAAAGGGCACATTGCGAAGCGGGAAGTGGCGCCGGACCCGGTTTATGGGTCGACGCTGGTGACAAAGTTTGTGAACTCGATGATGTGGGGCGGCAAGAAGTCGACGGCGCAGGGCATCTTCTATGAGGCGATGAAGACCCTCGAGGAAAAGGGCGGCGGCGACGATGCCTTGAAGCTCTTCAAGAAGGCGGTGGAGAACTGCAAGCCGCTGCTCGAGGTGAAGACGCGCCGGGTGGGCGGAGCGAACTACCAGGTGCCGATCGAGGTGAATCCCGACCGGCGCACCTCGCTGGCCATCCGCTGGCTGATTACCTACGGGCGCAGCCGCGGCGAGAAGGGCATGACCGAGAAGCTGGGCAACGAGCTGCTGGATGCGGCCAACGGGCGCGGCGCGGCGATGAAGAAGAAGGAAGACGTGCACCGCATGGCCGAGGCCAACAAGGCCTTTGCCCACTACCGGTGGTAGTGCGCAGGGACTAAGGGACTAAGGGACTAAGGGACTAGGAACCTGATTGGACAAAGAAAGTTAACCGCGGGCGGAATGCTCGCAAGGAAAAATAACCGTGGCTCGCACCATACCTCTGAATCGTTGCCGGAACATCGGAATCATGGCGCACATCGACGCCGGGAAGACGACTGCGACAGAGCGCATCCTTTTCTATACGGGCATTACGCACCGCATAGGCGAGGTGCATGAGGGCACGGCGACCATGGACTACATGGAGCAGGAGCAGGAGCGCGGCATTACCATCACCTCGGCCGCCACCACCTGCACCTGGCGCGATTACCTCATCAATATCATTGATACTCCCGGCCACGTGGACTTTACCGCCGAGGTGGAGCGGAGCCTGCGCGTGCTGGACAGCGCTGTTGCCCTGTTCGACTCCGTCAGCGGCGTGCAGCCGCAGACCGAGACGGTGTGGCGGCAGGGCGACAAGTACAAGGTGCCGCGCATCTGCTTCGTGAACAAGATGGACAAGAACGGCGCGGACTTCGAGCACGTTCTGGAATCCATTCGCAAGCGGCTGGGCGCCCGGCCCGTGGCGCTGCAGATTCCCATCGGCGCCGAGGCCGGCTTCAAGGGCGTCGTCGACCTGGTGGAGATGAAGGCCATCGTGTGGAATGACGAGGCCATGGGCTCGACCTACGAGATCGAGCCGGTTCCCCCCGCGCTCAAAAAGAAGGCCGAGGCCTTCCGCCTGCAGTTGATTGAGATTATTGCCGAGACCGACGATGTGCTGCTGGAGAAGTTTCTGGAGGGCGAGACGCCCACCATCGAAGAGTTAAAGGCCGGCATTCGCCAGGCCACCATCGACCTGAAGGTCTTTCCCGTGATCTGCGGAAGCGCTTTTAAAAACAAAGGAGTCCAGACGCTGCTGGATGCGGTGGTGGATTATCTGCCCAGCCCGCTGGATAAGCCTCCGGTGGAGGGCATCAACCCCTCGCGCCTGTCCAGGATTGAGATCCGCAAGCCGGAGGACAGCGAGCCGCTGGCGGCCCTGGCCTTCAAGATCATCAACGATCCATTTGGCAAGCTGGGCTTCGTCCGCGTCTATTCCGGCTCACTCAAGACCGGCGACACGGTGCTCAATCCCCGCACCGGCAAGACGGAGCGCATTGGCCGGCTGGTCAAGATGCACGCCGACAAGCGCGAGGACGTCAGCGAGATTCTCTCTGGCGACATCTGCGCCTGCGTGGGGCTGAAGGACCTGAAGACCGGCGATACATTATGCGCTCCGCATCATCCCATCGCTCTGGGCGCTATCGTATTCCCGGAGACGGTGATCTCGGTGGCCATCGAGCCCAAGACCAAGGCCGACCAGGAGAAGATGGCCGTGGCCCTGGCGCGCCTGGCCGATGAGGACCCCACCTTCAAGGTGCGCACCGACGAGGAGTCGGGGCAGACCATTATCAGCGGCATGGGCGAATTGCACCTGGAGATTCTGGTGGACCGCATGAAGCGCGAGCACAAGGTGGAGGCCAATGTGGGCGAGCCCAAGGTAGCCTTCCGCGAGACCATCCGCAAAAAGGCCGAGGCCGAGGGCAAGTACATCCGCCAGACCGGCGGCGCGGGCAACTACGGCCATTGCAAGCTGCGCATCGAGCCCAACGCGCCGGGCAAGGGCTACGAGTTCATCAGCGAAATCAAGAGCGGCGCGGTGCCCAGGGAGTTCATCAAGCCCATCGACCAGGGCGTGCAGGGCGCCATCGAGCTGGGCATCCTGGCCGGCTACCCCATGGTGGACGTGAAGGTGACCCTGTTTGACGGCAGCTACCATGAGGTGGACTCCAACGAAATGGCCTTCAAGATTGCCGGCTCCCTCGCGTTCAAGGAAGCCGCGCGCAAGGCCTCGCCGGTGCTGTTGGAGCCGGTGATGGCGGTAGAGGTCACCGTTCCCGAGGAGCATATGGGCGTGATTATCGGCGACATCAACGCGCGCCGCGGGCGCATCGAGGGGATGGAGCATGTGGGCGGCTCGCAGTTGATCAAGGCCATGGTTCCGCTCAAAGAGATGTTCGGCTATGTGAACGACATTCGCTCGTCCACGCAGGGCCGCGCGTCGTACTCGATGCAGTTTGCGCGCTATGAAGAGGCTCCGCGCATGATTGCCGATGAGATTATCGGCAGGGCGCAGGGCAAGTAGGGTTTGTCTTTCGGGGGTTTGAGATGCCGAGGAATAACGCGAACGAGGAGAAAACGCGATGACTCCGATGGGAACCCTGATTGGCTACTGGAAATGCACTTACTGTGACAAAGTGCATGAAGTTTTTGCCGGAGGGTCAACAGCTTTTCCTGGAGTGGTAACAAACGGTTGGAGTATTTGTACCAACGACCCTGACAAGCTGGTTACTAGATCTGTACCGCTTAAGTGGGTCCACGAGAAGCCGGACGAATTGACGGACGTGCAAGCTGGGCAGGAGAAGCAGGAGAAGTAGAAAGACAAGGTTTTGGGGCTGGAGCCGGATAGCCGGCGCCCCGAGTTGAAACGAGCAGTACGAGCTACGAAAGGGATACAGGGACTTTTATGGCGAAGGAAAAGTTTGATCGCAGCAAGCCGCATGTGAACGTGGGAACGATCGGGCACATCGATCACGGCAAGACGACGCTGACGGCGGCCATCACCAAGGTGTTGCAGAAGCACAATCCGAAGATTGTGTTCCGCTCGTTCGACTCCAT
This sequence comes from Occallatibacter sp., assembly GCA_050012555.1. GTDB lineage: Bacteria > Acidobacteriota > Terriglobia > Terriglobales > Acidobacteriaceae > Telmatobacter. The sequence continues at coordinate 54 of JBEKGY010000048.1, read as the reverse complement.
CGACAACGCGCCGGAAGAGCGGGAGCGGGGCATCACCATCGCCACGGCGCACGT
>JBEKGY010000047.1:0-21756 GCA_050012555.1 Occallatibacter sp. | reverse complement strand
TCGGTCTCCTGGGATTGCTTTTGTTTCGCAACTTCAGCTTCCCAGTTCTCGACCGAATGGACAACAACCTATTGAAACTTCACAGCTAAAGCCCGCATTGATTCTGTTGGCTTAATGCGGGGGTTAAAACCCCCGCCTCCCTCCGGTTCGCAGAGATCGATATGTAGATTGCTCACGGTTCGCAGGAATCGAAACGATCCGGTTTGCAGAAACCTTATTAATAAGATTGATCAGCCCTCATCCCGCCATAGATAGACTCCGCCCAGGATCCCCTTCTCATTGGGGACGATGCTCACGTTGCTTGCCGGGGTGAAGTTGATCTTCTTGGTGTTGCCGCCGCCCAGGTAGAGGTAGTCCCAGTTGAAGAGCTTTTCAGTCTGCGTGATGGCAGCCTGGAGCAGCTTATTCCAGGCCTTCTTGCCAAATTTGTCGAGACCGCGGCGGCCGATATAGTCCTCGTAGGTCATATTGCGCCAGGGATGGTGGGCCAGTTCGAGGCCGGGGACGAGGTGGCCGTTGGTGAAGAGGGCCGCGCCGAGGCCGGTGCCCAAGGTGAGCACCAGTTCGACGCCTTTGCCCTTGATGGCCCCATAGCCGGCCACACCGGCGTCGTTGGCCACTCGGACGGGCTTCTTCCAGCGCTTTTTCAGCTCCGCCTGCAGCGGGATCTGCTTCGACCACAAAGGGTGCAGGTTCCAGGCCTCGTAGACTACGCCGTGCTTGACCACTCCGGGAAAGCCGACGGAGACGCGATCGAAGCGCCCCACCACCAGCTTGCGCAGCTTGTCCAGACCGGCCATCACCGCTCTTGGAGTAGCCACGGCCGGGGTCGGCACCCTCTGCCTCTCGCTGACCGGCTTGCCGGCCGCGTCCAGCAGCATGGCCTTCAGTCCCGAGCCGCCAATGTCGATGGACAGCGTGATGGGGCCGGGGGAAGTGGGCGAAGCGCCCGGCTTTGCGCCGGAGGCAAGAGCGGCGGTCGAATGGGTCTTGGGAGTCATCAGGACGAATTGTACTGCGCGCGGCCCGGATTGCAAGCATTGAGTGGAGCGATGTGGGCCGCGGCGCACGCTGAGGTTGCGGAATCCCCTACACTGATGCTTGACTCCCATGCCCGCCTACTGCGAAGTCGCGCTGCCCGTCCCGCTGGACCACACGTTCACCTACGCGGTGCGCGAGGGGCAACGGCCGCAACGGGGCGCGCGGGTTATCGTCCCTTTTCGCAACGAAAAGCTGATCGGGGTGGTCACCGGCCTCAACGCCAAAGTCCCGGCGGAGGTCGAGGCTCGCTTTCTGGAAGCGGTGCTGGACGAGGAACCCCTGCTCAGCGACCATCTGCTCGCACTGGCCGAGTGGATGGCCCAGTACTACCTGGCTCCGCTGGGCGAGGTGCTGCGCGGCATGTTGCCGCTGATGGCCGAGGTCCGCCGCACCGTCTACTACCGCATTACCGACCTGGGCCGCGACGTGCTGGCCGGAAGCCTGGACGGAGAGTCGGCGCCATCCCAGGTCTCAAAAGCGAGACCTGGGGCACCCATGCAGTTTCCCGTAGAGCAACCGTCAGGGGCTAAAGCCCACAATGATATAGCAGCATTTACGGCACGTCACCCAGAGGGTTCCCGGTCGTGCCCTGATACGAAGCAACATTTTTCCTCACCTGACACGAAGCAGGGTTTTTCCTCAGCATCAAGGGACAGGGCGCCAAAAGGCAGTACGAAGCGGCGCGGCAAACTTTCCCCCGAAGAACAGGACCTGGAGCACCGCGTTCTGCACCGCCTGGCCGCGGGCGAGCCGGTCAAGGTCTCCACCTTGCGCACGGCTACCGCGGCCACGCTTCCGGTGCTGGCCGGTCTGGTGCGCAGGAAATGGATTGCTCGCGAGACCATGGCCGTGGAGCGCGATGCGCGGCGGATGGAGCGGTTTGCCGTGCTCATTCCCGAGGCGCGGCTGCCCGCGCTGACCGCGAAGCAGCAGGCCATCCTGGCCGAACTGGCGGCCTGCGCCGGGGAACTGCCGCTGGCCGAGCTGCGCCGCCGCGATCTGCCCTCCTCCACGCTGCAAACCCTGGTGCGGCGCGGGCTGGTGCGCATCGACGAGCGCCCCGCAGTCTTTCATCTGGGCGGCCTGCCGCCGGCCACGGCGCCCTTCCGGCTCAATCCGCCGCAGACCGGCGCGCTGGCCGAACTGGTGACGGCGCTGGGGGCGTTCCACGCCTTTTTACTCCACGGAGTGACCGGATCGGGCAAGACGGCCGTCTACCTCGCCGCCATGCAGCGCGCCCTCGACCGCGGCCTCTCTTCCATCCTGCTGGTTCCCGAGATCGGCCTCACCCCGCAAATGGCCGGCCTGCTGGACCAGGCCTTCGGCCAGAAAGTCGCCCTGCTCCACTCCGCGCTCACCCCCGAGGAGCGCAGCGAGCAGTGGCGGCGCATCCGGCGGGGAGATGCGCCTATCGTGGTGGGCACACGGTCGGCGATCTTTGCTCCCGCGCCCGACCTGGGATTGATCCTGGTGGACGAGGAGCACGACCAGAGCTACAAGCAGGAGGAAACGCCGCGCTACAACGCCCGCGACGTGGCCGTGATGAGAGCCAAACTGGCCGGCGCCGTGGTGGTGATGGGTTCGGCGACGCCATCGCTGGAAAGCTGGCAGAATTCGGCCCTGGGCAAGTACGCCCGCATCGAGATGCGCGACCGCGTGATGAACCGCCCGCTGCCTGAAGTCGAGCTGATCGATATGCGGCAGGAGTTTCAGGAGACCGGCCAGGAGCAGCTTTTTTCCCGCGCCCTGGTGGAGCAGACACGGGAGGCGCTGGAGCGCGGCGAGCAGGCGCTGATCCTGCTCAACCGGCGCGGCTACTCCTTTGCTGTCATCTGCCGCGCCTGCGGTGAAAAGCTGGAGTGCCAGAACTGCGCAATTTCGTTGACGCACCACAAACCTCCGGCCGAGGACGCCGGGATCGCGCGCGCCGGCCAGCGCCTGGAGTGCCACTACTGCGGTTTCCGCCGCACCGTCCCCGCCCGCTGCCCCAAGTGCGACAGCGAGCACCTTTACTATCTTGGCGCGGGCTCGCAGCAAGGCGAAGAACGGCTGGGCGAGATATTTCCCTTTGCGCGCATCGGCCGCATGGACCGCGACACCATCCGCGGCCGCTACGATCTGGAAAGCCTTCTGGCCCGCCTCCACTCCGGCGAGATCAACCTGCTGGTGGGCACACAGATGATCGCCAAGGGCCACGACGTTCACGGCATCACGCTGGTGGGGGTGGTGGGCTGCGATTACGCGCTCTCCATGCCCGACTTCCGCGCCGCCGAGCGGGTCTTCCAGCTCATGACCCAGGTCTCAGGCCGTGCCGGACGCGGCGAGTTGCCCGGCCGCGTGGTGGTGCAAACCTACTATCCCGACCACTATGCCATCCTGGCCGCCAGCAAGCATGACTACGCCCTCTTTGTGGAGCGCGAACTGAAATACCGCCGCTGGATGCATTACCCGCCCTTCGGCGTGCTGGCCAACGTGCTGGTGCAGTCGCAAAAGCTCGAAGAAGCGGCCGCGTGGTCCGCCGAACTCGGCAAGTGGTTTCGAGATGCCGCGCCGGAAGGCGTGCGCGTGCTCGGTCCCTGCACCGCGCCCATCGCCCGCATCAAGGGCATCTACCGTTTTCACATGATCCTGAAGGCGGGTTCGCGCAAGGCGCTGAACGCGGCGCTGCGCGGAATGCTGGCGCATGCCGAAGCCGCCGCCATTCCCCGCCGCAACCTCATCGTCGATGTCGACGCTCTGCGCCTGATGTAGCGGCGGCGTTCCTCCACTCATCAGCTTTCTTGCGGCCGGACTTTCACGCCCTTGATCAGGAGCCAAAGGCCAACGGAAACCTGCGCGAGAGCCATCGATAACCGCAGAGGCAGCAGCATCGCCACATACTGCGGGGCAATCAGGTTCAGCACGCCAAGCATGCACACCAGCACACATGCAACCAGGCCCAGACCCGAGAGGATACGCGGAATGTATTTGGACTTGAAGAACAGGAAATAGAACAGAAAGGACCCCACGCAAAAGAAGATGAGTCCGACGTGAAATACGAGCAAATACTCAGCCGAATACAGATTCACCAGGGCGGATAACTGTTTCGCGTCAAGCCCGTCTTTCAAGTCCGCGCCGATATAGAGGTGCAAAATGACAAAGCCGATGGCAGTTTCGACCCCGTGACAAATCGCCTCGACGAATCGGAACGCCAGGCCAAGCAGCGCCAGATTGCTGTTGACCGGCTTGAGCACGACATAAAGTCCAATCGTCAAAAGCACAATGCTCATCGCGAGAATGAGGCTCATGGAGAGTCCGACACGATAAAGCATCTCGGAGGCCATGATCCGGCGGGCGGTCTCCGCGAAGTTTCCCGGCACCTCGATGCGGTCTGTGATCGAATCGCCCAACACAAAAACAGCTATGATGAACAGATACAGGAAGCCCGCAAGCCTCGCGTACGCCATTTGAGTTCTTTCCATGTTCGAGCCGGTCATATCCACCCCTCCATGTTGAGTTTTCGCTGTACGGCGCCTGCACGCTGCAGGCGGAGCCAATTCCACATATCACCGCTCGCGAGCGCGGAAAATATCACCTCAATAAAGCGCGCATGGTTGGCGGGGACTGAATGAGGGAAGGTACGCATGTGCCGTAATGGGGCCAACCGGTCTGGAATCCCCTACGATTTGGGCCCGTCAAAGGTTCCACGTCATCCTCAAGGCGTCCTCTCGCAAGGCCCTCAACGCCGCCCTGCGCGACCTGCTGCTAAATCGCCATGTGGAACGGATCGATGTGGAAGATGTTCATCAGCGAGTTGTTGTAGAAGGGCGTGGGCGTGAAGGTGAGCAGGAAGATCGCCAGGCCAATGACGCCCAGGACCAGCCGTCTCCGGTTCAGCGCGGGCTCGATGGGAACCCTGGGGTGGCGCATGGCGGGAATCAGCAGGAAAAGGCCCCAGAGAATCCAGCCCACCCAGTAGACCGTTCCGGCGATGAACAGCACGAAGGGCAGGACGTTGGTAAACACCCGGTGCACCTTGGGCGAGATGGCATACAGAATGTGTCCGCCGTCCAGTTGGCCGCCGGGGATCAGGTTCAGCGAGGTAATGAACAGGCCGATCCATCCGGCCACCATCACCGGGTGGGGCGCGACCTGGTCGAAGGATGGGAGGTTGGGCTCCCATTGCGCCAGCAGGGCGTGGAGCATGCGGATGGTCGGCGGTTCGCCGCCAAAACGGACGATGGCGGCGGGCGCGTTGGCCACGGCGTGATGGCTGAGCATAAAGCCCGCGGCTACGGCCAGAGCTGAGGCGGCGTAGCCGGCCAGCGGACCGTAGATGCCCACATCCATCAGCGCGTTGCGGTTGGGAATGCCGGTGCGGATTTGAATCACGGCGCCGGCCGTGCCGCTCAGCGTGGGAGCCGGCAGCACCCACGGCAGCGTGGCCCGGATGCGGTGCCAGCGGCATGCAAAATAGTGGCCAAACTCATGGATCAGCAGAATGCCCAGCAGCGACGCCGAGAAGGCCCAGCCCGTCTTGAAGAGTTCCAGATGCCGGGCGAGCCAACTCCAGGGCCACAGATCGCTGTCGCGCGCCACCGGAGGCAGCCCCAGGACAAAATTCTGCATGTACCTGGCGCCATTGGCGGTTGTGGTCACCGCCGTGGCAGCCAGGAGCAGCAGCGGCAGGCCATACTTGCGAAATATTGAGCGCACCGGACGCCTCTTTTGTCAGCTATAGGTTGACTCAGGATACAGCACACGTCCTCAATAGTGTGAGAGTCAAGATAGCCTCGACAGCCCGGAAAGTCCTGGGCGCCAGAATCCCTCGGCCGCCTGCCTGGTTATGCTTTGTCCTGCGCGGGCGGAATCACCCGTTGCCTAGCCGGTTGCTTGCTCAACGGTGCGGCGTGCCGCCCGTATCAAGAGAATGAAGTTCCTTGCCCGGTTTAAAGCGGACTGCTTTACCGGGGGTTATGTTCACCTCGGTACCGGTGCGGGGATTGCGGCCGATACCGGTTTTGCGCGCGCGGACGCTGAAAACGCCAAATCCGCGCAGTTCGATGCGCTCGCCGGCGGCCAGAGCCTGCTTCAGGCCCTCGAAGACCGTATCTACCGCGGCCTCTGCCTTGGTGCGCGGCAGGCCCGTGCGCTCGATTACATGATGGACGATGTCCTGCTTAATCAATGGAGTAACCTCGCTGGCGCGACTGGATTGACTGTACTACGACCTACCGGGTTGATGCTACAGATTTTAGTGCGATTGTGGAACAGCGGATTTGGCAAAATGCAGTTTCTGCAGAGGAAAACCCGGCTGTTGAGGCTGGGGGAGACCCAAAAGGGAACGAAAGTAACCGAAAATTGAGATTGACATTGTCAATTGAGGGTACCTTTCGTAATATAAAAGTTTCAAGTTGGGCCAAACCCAGCGATTTTGTCCGGAGAGGGAATATTCCTTCGGAACGGGAGAGGCATGTCAATTCAGAGTGACCGTTGGATCCGGGAACAGGCCATCAGGCACCGCATGATCGAGCCATTCAGCGAGAAGCAGGTGCATGAAGGCGTCATCTCCTTCGGGCTTTCGTCGTATGGCTATGACCTCAGAGTCTCCGAAGAATTCAAGATTTTTACCAATGTGAATAGCGCCGTCATCGATCCCAAGGCCTTTGACGAGCGTTCTTTTGTCTCGGTGAGGGCCAGCTCGGTGATTGTTCCGCCGAATTCGTTCGCATTGGCTCGATCCATCGAATACTTTCGTATCCCCAGGGATGTACTGACGATCTGCGTTGGGAAGTCGACCTATGCGCGTTGCGGAATCACAAGTGAACGTGACGCCATTCGAGCCGGAGTGGGAGGGATTCGCGACCCTCGAGATTTCGAATACTACTCCGCTGCCGGCCAAGGTATACGCCAACGAAGGGCTGTGCCAGATTCTGTTTTTCCGCTCCGACCAGGCCTGCGAGATCAGCTACGCCGATCGCAAGGGCAAGTATCAGAAGCAACAGGGAATTGTGCTTCCCAGGCTCTAAGGGCTGGGGCGTGCAATCCGGCTGGGCTGGTTCGACGGGCGACAGCTTTCCTGCATCGATGCCGATATGGCGTGTGCTCCGAGAGCCATGCGGCGCGGAGTTAGCCTGACCAAAGAACGGGGGAGCATGATGGCCTCAACTCGCAACCCTGCTCCAATCCGGATCGGCCTAGTGGCAGATGAACCCATCCGGCTTGCCGGACTCGCCAGCATCTTTGAGCAGCCCGCCGCGGCGGGAAAACCTCCTCTGCTCCCGATACCCGGGACCATCGAAGAGTTACTGGCCCAATCTACCCTCGAGTATCTGGTTGTGGACCTGAGTTCATCGCCCGGCGGGTTGGAGATCCTGAATACCATTCGCCGCGCGCGTCCCAACCTTCGGCTGATCGTCATCGGCCCGGAAGGCAACGACGAACTGGTCATGGAATCGATCATTGCCGGCGCCAGGGGTTACCTGGAGTTGACCGCCGGGCCCGAGATTGTGCGGCGGGCCATCGAGGCGGTTACCAGCGGCTCCATCTGGGCGCCGCGCCGGCTGCTCTCCAAACTCATTGACCGGCTGCTCAAAGTCTCCGATACCAGCCTCATCAACTCCGGCCCTCGCTTAACCGGCCGTGAGCGCCAGGTGCTCGAACATATATTGATGGCCTGTTCCAATCGCGAGATAGCCCGCCACCTGGGCATTGAGGAACGCACCGTTAAGGCCCACGTGGGCCGCCTGATGCGCAAGACCGGCGCCGATAACCGGATTGAGCTCTCCATGCGCGCGCTGCACAATCCGCAGGCTCCGCTGGGCAACGCCAGGCAGGGCGGCAAGGAGAAACCTTCGCGCCAGCCATATACTAATGAGTAAACTAATAGGTTACTTTATTTATCAGTACTGCTATTTATTTATGTTGAATCAAAATATTGACCGCATAGATGACTTATGCCGGAGTATAATTCACGCCAGTACGCTGAGAAATCAGTCTGCCGTAGTGAATCGTGAAGCAGAGAGGAGCACATGATGACATCCAAGCAGTTGCAGTCCCCTTATGCACCCGTTGGCGCCCGTTTCCCGCTCAAGGCGCTCTGTTTAGTCACCTGTTTCAGCCTGTTGTTGTTCGCATCCTTCGCGTCGGCGCAGTCGAGTCCGCAGTACGGCTCAATGACAGCCTGTAACGGAGCGACAGTCGGTACGCCAACATACGGACCAAACGGCGGAGGCCTGAACAGTTTTGTTCCGTTTCCGTCCACCAACCTTTGGAACACCAACATTTCAAGCGCTGCAATCGACCCCAATTCGGCCGCGCTCATAGCCGCAATTCCATCGTCAAGCTATCTGCATCCCGTGTTCGGAGAGTATGCCTCCGACGGCGGCATTCCTTACACCGTCGTAGACTCGAGCATAACCACCCCGGTGGGCATCAATGTGATCGACTACGCAACCGAGAGCGAAGTGACTGTAGCGCCGTATCCCGCCGGGGATTACGTCGCCATCGAAGGCGATCCAACCGATTGCGGTGGTTGGCCGGATACTTACATCGGCGACAACCATACACTCGTGCTCGACCGGCATACATGCTGGATCTATGAGACGTTCCAGACCAATCGCTGCAATGGTTTGTACGATGTTGCCAGCGAGACGATCTGGGACGGAGTCAACTATAACGCGCGGCCCTGGGGCTGGACTTCGGCCGATGCCGCCGGATTGTCGATATTCGCCGGGACGCTGAAGTACACTGAGGCAAACTCCGGAACGGTCAGTCACGCAATCCGCTTTACGATGGAACCCACCGAGGGAGATTCCAATGGCGGGTATTTCATTTTGCCGGCCAGTCATGGCGCCAGTAGCACCACGACCGCCGATTTACTCCCCGAGGGCGCGCGGCTGCGCTTGAAATCAAGCCTCAATATCTCCGGCTACTCCGCCATCAATCAGGCCATTTTAAAGGGGCTGATGAATTTTGGCATGATCCTGGCGGACAACGGCGGCAACCTGGAACCCATTGGCGATACCGATCCGAACTGGAACGACAGCGATCTGGGGAATTTGCACGCCATCACTGCGTCCGACTTCGACGTGATTCAAATGGTTCCCTCCTACCCGGGCATGGATGCAGTGTCGGCGCCGACCGATTATCCCGAAACCGCGCCCTCGATCGCCAGCTTTTCCGCATCGCCGACAACCGTAACCGCAGGGTCTTCCACAACCTTCAGTTACACCGTGGACGGCACCAACTACGATGCCAACTTCGGCGCGGAAACGGGCGTCCCCTACATTTACATTGACAATGTCGGTCCGTTGAGGCTTACCGGCACATGCCCGTGCAGCGGGAGTGTGACGATTACCCCCACGGCAACCCAGACATATACGCTCTACGCTTTGAACTCTGCTACTGTAAATAACGCGATCCAGAGCTCGGCAGTTAAAGTTACGGTGACCGGTACGACGATAGCTGCGCCGGTCTTCAGCCCGCCGGCCGGCAGTTATGTCTCCAAAACGGCGCTGCCGGTAGTCCTGAGCACGCTATCTGCCAATAACGATACGGCAACGTTCTACTACACAACCAACGGCAATACGCCGACGACCGCATCGACGAAGTATGTCGGAGTGGCGTGCAGTAACCCCGGCCCCTCCTGCAACAGCAACTCGAACGCCGGATCGATTACACCCATCACTGTATCTAAAACGCTGACGCTGAAGGCCATCGCCACGGTGCCTGGCTATTCGGGGACCAGCGCGGTGACCTCGGGGGCTTACACCATCGGTACTTCGAAGGCTGCCGATACGCCGGTCTTCAGCCCGGCGGCGGGGACGTATTCCTCGGCGCAGACGGTATACCTGAGCGATATGACCGACGGCAGTGATGCAGGGAATACGATCTACTTCACGACCAACGGATCGACGCCGACGACCGCCTCGACGATCTTCAGCAATCCGCCCTGCTGCGTTGGTTCAAATGGACCGATAGTTGTTTCCGCAACCACAACCATCAAGGCAATCGCTGCGGCCTCGGGCTTCACCAACAGCGCGGTCGCATCGGCGAAGTACACCATCAACTAATCACCACCATTCAACTGGCAAAAGGCGAGAGGGCCCGGGCAATTGCCCGGGCTCTCTTGTCGTCAGATCGCCAGCCGGGCATCAAGCGAGCCGTCAGGACCCGCAAAAGGCAGCCTGATACGCAAGAACGGCGCCGGCAAGCGGATTTTAGCTCTCCATGCGTGCTGCGCTGTCCACGGACGCCACTGGGCAAGGCCAGGCAGGGCCAGGGGTACCTTTCCGCCAGCCAGTAACTAAAGAGTAAACTGAAGTGGTTACCTAAATACACACTACCTAGGTACTCTTGCCCGATCGGCTCGTTTCCCACAGACTCGTTTACAGAAACAACGCAGATCTGGGGAAAGGAGTTCCCAGGCAGCATGTTTCCATGAAGCCTGGGAACTCCTCTTTTTTTCGTTTTTTTGAGTCTCGCCACGAAAAACTGCTCCGCCCTCGACCCATTCCGCCCTCTCCCACGTCATCTATGCATCTGAGAATCAATGCGGTAATTCGCTTCTGATTCCTGCGGCCGCCGCCGGTGCGGTACGCTGTTGAAAGAGGCCTCGGTGTTGTGGGCCGGGGGATGGTTTATTCTTCCCTTTGAGTTGCACCGTCCGCGGCAATTCTCCCCTTGCCGTCCATTGTAATGATTGCCGTCGAGCGGGTTTTTCTTCAGAATTCAACCATCCGCGCCGGGAAGGGCCGCGGAGTGGAAAGGACTCGGATATGAAAAAGACAATTGCTTCCATTTGCCCCCTTCTTTTGACTTGCCTCATGCTCACCAGCGCCGCCTTTGCCGCCTCATCGCGGGAAGATTTGCAGGCCCGCATCGACGCCGCCAAGCGGGTTCTGGACGAGATCATGAATGCCAGGGACAACAGCATTCCTCTGAATATCCTCGAGCAGGCCACTTGCGTCGGCGTGGTGCCTGGATTGAAGAAGGGAGCCTTTATCTTCGGCGCCCAGTATGGCCAGGGCGTAGTCACCTGCCGCACCGGCCGCGGCTGGAGCGCGCCGGTCTTCATTCGCATGGCCGGCGGCTCCTGGGGCTTCCAGATCGGCGGCCAGTCCACCGACCTGGTCCTGATCGCGGTCAACGATCGCGGCTTCCAGGATCTGCTCAAGGACAAATTCAAGATCGGCGGAGACGCGGCCGCCTCGGCCGGACCGGTGGGCCGCAACACCCAGGCCGCCACTGACTGGAAGATGAGCGCCGAGCTGCTCACCTACTCGCGCAGCAAGGGCCTCTTTGCCGGAATCGACCTGGACGGCACCAGCGTGAGCCAGAACTCCGAGGACACCGAGCTCTACTACGGCAAGGCGCACAGATTCGAGACCATCCTGAAAGGCAACGTGGAGGTTCCCGAAGGAGCAAAGCCCTTTGTGCGTGGCGTAGCGCGCCACTTTGTTCAAGCCAAAAACCGCCAGTAGCGGCAATCCGGCGAGCTTGAGGGGCCGTCCTGCAACGGGTGGACCCTCGTTTGATTTGCGCAAGGAATCCGCGCCGGGAGACTAAACTGTTCTTTGCCTTCCACGATGCGGGAGAATTTCGAATATTGGCTGGTGGTGCCCGTGGCGCGCAGCCTGGGCCGCCTGCCGCGCGCGCTGGCCCGCCTGCTGGCCGGTGTGCTTGCCTTCGCCGTCTATTGGGCGCACGTCCGTCTGCGCCGGGTGGGCGAGCGCAACCTGGAGTTGGCTTTCCCGGAGCTCCCATCCAAAAGGAGAAGAGCGGTGCTCCGCCGGGTCTACGTCCATCTGGGCTGGCAACTGGTGGAGTTCTGCCGCATGCCCCGCTATACCGCCGAAAACACCCGCGGCTGGATTCGCACCGAGGGCCTGGACCACTACCTGGCGGCGAAGGCGCGCGGCAAAGGGGTTCTGGTGCTGACCGGCCACCTGGGCGCGTGGGAGCTCTCGAGCTTTTACCACTCGCTGATGGGCCATCCCATGGGCATGGTCATCCGCAGGCTGGATAACCGCCGGCTGGACGATTACGTCAATGGCATCCGCTGCCTGCACGGCAACCGCGTGCTCCACAAAGACGACTTCGGCCGCGGCCTGCTCACGGCCATGCACTCGGGCCAGACCGTCGGCATCCTGATGGATACGAATATGACCCCGCCGCAAGGCGAGTTCGTAAAGTTCTTCGGCGTGGAGGCCTGCGCCGCCACCGGCCTGGCCCACGTGGCGCTCAAGACCGGCGCCGCCGTGCTGCCCGGCTTCATGCTCTGGGAGGAGGGCGAGCGCCGCTACGTGCTGCACTTCGGCTCCCAGCTGGCCTTTACCCGGAGCGGCGATGCCCAGGCCGACATTCTCGCCGCCACTCAACAATGCACCCAGGCGATCGAAGCCTGGATTCGGCGCTATCCTGACCAGTGGCTGTGGATTCACCGCCGCTGGAAGACCAGGCCGCCCGGCGAGCCGGGGATCTACTGAGGAAGCGCCAAACAAGCTGTAGCATTGAAAGGGCGCGGCACCCAGAGGGTACCCGGCCGCGCCCTTTCAAAACAGAGAAATTGCTCGTTTAGACGGTGAGCGCTGCACAAAGGAGAAGCTCATGACGCTGGCTGAACTGGTGAAAGCATTGGGCGGAAAACTGGTGGAGGGCAGCCCGGAGTTTGTGGTCCAGGGCGTGAACTCCTCCGCACTGGCCGGAGCATCGGAGCTTATCTTTGCCGAGGACGCCGCCTCCACCGCGGAAGCACTGGCCAGCAAGGCTGGAGCCGTCGTAGTACGCTCAGGTTCTGCCGAGCCGCTTCCGCATTTTGAGGGCAAGCATGTGGTTGAAAGCGATCAGCCGCGTCTCTGGTTTGCTCGCGCGGCAAAACTCCTCAAACCGGCCCCGCCGTCAACCGGAGTGCATCCCGCCGCGGTTATCGGCGCGCGGGTTGAGCTTGCGGCAGGCGTGAGCATCGGCGCCTGCGCGGTGGTCGGGGAGGGCGCCAGCATCGGCGCCGGAACACGCATCGAAGCCGGGGCTGTGATTGGCGAGCGGGTGCGCATCGGCGAGCACTGCCGCATTTATCCGCGCGCCGTCCTCTATCCGGGAACTACGCTGGGCAATCGCGTCGTGGTTCATGCCGGCGCGGTGCTGGGCGCGGACGGTTTCGGCTACGTGCGCGATCCCAAGACCGGCGCCTACACGCAGTTTCCGCAGCAGGGCACGCTCCTGATTGAAGATGACGTCGAAATCGGCGCCAACTCCACCATTGACCGCGGCGCACTCAGACAGACAAGAATCGGCCGCGGAACCAAGATGGACAATCTGGTCCACGTGGCCCACAACTGCGATATCGGCGAGGACGTGATCCTGGTCGCCCTCACCGGCATCTCCGGTTCGTGCACGGTGGGCAACGGCGCGGTGATCGCCGGCCAGGTGGGTATCGGCGACCACGCCCACATCGGCCCAGGCGTCATTCTAGGGGGGCAAGCGGGCGTTTTCAGCGGCGCGAAAGTCACCAACGAGGGGCTCAAGCCGGGAACCGTGCTGTGGGGTACGCCGGCGCGTCCGCTCAAGCAGGTTCTGCACGAACAGGCCGTGCTGGCACGGCTGGCAAAGAAGCAGGGAATAGGGAATAGGGAATAGGGACTAGTTCTCTGACTGCGTGATTTCGCACTTTACGGTTCGCGGTTTCCCACCCTTTCGCCAGAAAAAAGGCGAAAGGATGGGGCACGGGGCTGGTACAAAAACAAGCGGTCAGAGACCTAGGGAATAGGGAATGAGGCTCCGGTTGGCCCGGAGTTGCTCAGCGGCACTGACCACTGTTCACTGTCCACTGCTGTCAAAACGGCTTCTCGGTCAGGAACGGCTCCGGCTTCTGCGATCCGTCGCGCTGCTTCACCAGCATCTGTACCTTGCCTTCGGCGGCGTCCAGCTCCTGCTTGCAGGCGGCGGAGAGGCCAACCCCCTCCTCGAAGAGCTTGAGCGAGTCTTCCAGGGCCAGGTCGCCCTTTTCCAGTTGATCGACGATGGTTTCCAGCTTCTTGAGCGATTCTTCAAACGACGGCATGGTGTTTACTCCGTAATGTGCGAGGGGGCTAGAAGATCAGTCTAATTCAATCCAATCGACTTCCAGGACAAATTCCAGGCTCAACTTCGGGGTTAGACCGGGCGGCTGGTTTCGCGGGCAAATTCGATCATTGCCTTGCCAAGCGTATCCAGAAGGGAGGCCCAATCGCGCAAATGCACATGACCGGAGCGGGTCAACGAGTAGTTGCGCCGGGCCGGGCCGTCTCCAGCATCCCATGTCGATGAGACATAACCGTTAGCTTCCAGGGTCCGGAGTGTGCGATAGAGCGCCGCGCCCTCGATTATGGCGTCAGTCAAGGCATATTGCGCAAGGCATTCGGCAATCTCATAGCCATACGATGTCTTCTTCTCTTTGAGAATCCGCAGTACAACCGGCTCGATAAAGCGGGAGACGTTTCCCATCGCACAGGTGCATGGGCGTCCGCAGCCTTGTTGTTTGCAGCACAGGCGCCCGCTCTCCTGGTAAGAGTTCTCCGCGCGCGCTTTGGGACTGTGCCTCGTCTGCATAAAAGTTGCGCCCCGCTCTTCACAAATAAGATAACCGCTCTGCTTGACGAGCGTCTCATGTAGATGTATATTACACCTAGTCGCCCGATTGCAAATTTGCAACGGAAAGAAAACTCGACTGTTGCCTGCAAAAACGAGGAGTTTTATGAGCAAAATTGGAGTGATGATGTCGGAGAATCGCGCCGAGGGGCAAATGTCTTCACATTTTGGCAAAGCTGAATGGATCATGGTCGCAGAAACGGACAATCCGGTCCCCATGTTTGTAAAAAATGATGCTCTGAACGGCAAGAGCGCCGTCGAGATCGTAATCCACCAGGGTTGCACTGACGTGATTCTCATTGACATCGGCGACGGTGCCTTGGGGCATTTGCAGGCGGCGCACATTCACGCCTGGGCTGCGCACGTGCCCGTCGCCGGAGGCGAAGCACTCCGGATGTTCAGGGAGGGGCAATTGCCTCCAGTGCCTCCTGCGCGCGCGGCAACGAGACAGGGCGGAGGCCATGGTTGCTGCTGCGCTGACCGGAAAGGCTCTGAAGCGCCTTCCTGCTGCCGGGGTTGAGTCTCAGGCCTGGTGAGCATAATGGTGACCAATAATCCAATTTACGCATCGCACTTGGGAGAGAATGACAGCGCCGATTGCGTCGTTTGAAAAGGAGATTTCAGTGAAGATGATGCGCTATCTGATCGCACTGCTGGCCCTGGCCGGCGTAGTGGTTTCCGCGCTGGCGTTGCGGGTCCATTATTCGACCGACACGCAGCCCTGCTCGATCAACGAGACCTGGGACTGCGGCGTGGTGAATCACAGCCCGTATGCCGAGATCGCGCACATTCCGGTAGCCGCGATCGGCATTGCAGGCTACCTGGCGCTGGCCGGATTGGCGCTGGCGCGGCAGCGTTTTCTGGTGTTGCTGGCTGCGCTGGTCGGCCTGGGCTTTGCACTTCGTCTTACTTCCATCGAAGAATTTGCCTTGTGTGCATGGTGCATCTATTGCGTGATCTCGCAGGTCGTAATCGCGCTGATTACGCTGCTGGCTCTGGGTTGGTTTACGGAGGAATATATTGCGCTGAGGCGGGCCGGTCGGGCGGCCTGAGCGAGGCAACCGAAAAGTCAGCAAAAGCGAAGGCAATCGGTTAAGGCTCAGGTACGGTTCTATGAAGGCTTGGGCAGCACGGAGGCGATGACCTCGGCGGCGACGGCGTAGCGGCCGAAGGGGGCGCTGACCTGCACGCCCTGGACCAGCGGGCGCACCTGCTCTAGCATCTCCTGCGCGATTTTGATGCCCTCCTCGCGCGCGGCGTCGGGCGTGTCGGTCTGCGCCATGCGCAGCATGACTTCCTCGGGCATGGAGACGCGCAGGTCGTTCTTCATGAACTCGGCGTTGCGCAAACTGGTCAGCGGCCAGATGCCGGCGATGACCGGAATGCGGTGTCCCTCGATGCGTTCGAGGAAGATCTCCAGAAGGCGCAGGTCGAAGACCGGCTGGGTAATGGCGTACTCCGCGCCCGCCTCCACCTTGTAGGCAAAGCGGCGCAGTTCCTGCTCAATGTCCGGCACGCCGGGGTTGGCGGCTACGCCGATGGTGAAGTTGGTGCTGGCCCCGATGGCATTCGAGCCGATGTCCAGGCCGTGATTGAGCCGCCGCACGATGTTGACCAGGCCGATGGAGTCCACGTCAAACACAGCGGTTGCATCGGGATAGTTGCCCAGCTTGGGCGGGTCGCCGGTGACGCAAAGAATATTGCGCAGCCCGATCGAAGCCACCCCCAGCAGGTCCGACTGAATGCTCAAAATGTTGCGGTCGCGGCAGGTGTAATGCAGAATCGTCTCGATCCCGGTCTGTTGCTGAATCTGGATGGCAAGGCTCTGCGCGCTCATGCGCGCCGAGGCGCGCGGCGAGTCGGGCACGTTGATGGCGTGGACCCCAAGTTTCGACAGCAGCCGCGCCCCGTCGACCTCCTTGGTGCAGTCGATGCCCTTGGGCGGAACGATCTCCACCAGCGTAATAAACTTGCCCTGCTCGACCAGCGAACCGATGTGGGAGCGCGCGCCCAGTGCCGCGGGCGGCGTCTCGGAGGTGAGCGCCGGCGCCGTGCCGGTTCCCTCCACGCGCGTCTGCGCATCGATGGCCCGAATCGCCGAGCGCATGGCGCGGATGTGGTTGGGCGTCGTCCCGCAGCAGCCGCCCACAATCTGCGCTCCGGCGGCAATGGCCTTGCGCGCGAAGCTGGCCATATACTCCGGCGAGCACAGGTAGATGTTGCGCCCCTCGACGGCCCGCGGCATGCCGGCGTTGGGCATGGCGGCCAGCGGCAGCGTGGTGGCCCCGCGCATGGCCTCGATGGCGGTCAGCACCGTAGCCGGGCCGGTGGAGCAGTTCACCCCGATCGCTCCCGCGCCCCATTCCGTCAGCAGCGCCGCGGCTTGAGCGGGCGAAGAGCCGTCCAGGCAGTTGCTCTCGTCGTCCACCGTCACCATCACCAGTACAGGCAAATCGGGCGCCGTCTCTCTGGCAGCTTCCAACGCCTCGTGTGCCTCATTCAGCGCGGGCATGGTCTCGATAATCAGAAGGTCGACGCCGGCTGCAGTCAGGGCGTGAATCTGCTCGGCGAAGGCCGCCCGGGCTTCGTCCAGGCCGGTCTTGCCCAAAGGCTCCAGACGCACTCCCAGCGGGCCCACCGATCCGGCTACCCAGGCCTCGCTGGCATGCTTTTCCTTCAGATGCTCCACCGCCTGGCGGGCCAACCGCACTCCGGCGGCATTGATTTCCGCCACTTTGCCGCCCAAACCATGCCGGGCCAGCCGGAATCGATTGGCCCCAAAGGTGTTGGTTTCAAGAATTTCAGCCCCCGCCTGCAGGTATTCCTCATGGATGGACAGGATCAGGCCGGGGTCGGTGAGGTTCAGTTCGTCGTAGCAGCGGTTGATGAAGATGCCGCGCCCGTAGACCACGGTACCCATGGCCCCGTCGGCGAGCACCGGCCGGTCAGCGAAGATGTCGGCGAATTGCGGCATTCTCTTGTCATGCTATCGCATTACCGGGGAGGATGCATCCCCAAGCCACAGCAATCAAGTCGACGCGACCACCAGGGAGCGGCGACCCTGTTCGGAACTGAAAAAGGACACAGTATCCCCGGTAATGCCGTAAGCTACCACGCCCCGACGCGCCAGAGGTACGGTCTGCTTTGTTATACTTCGGGAGTCATAAGCTGGGCTGGATACGGTTACGGGCGGAGATTTTTTCTTTGTCCGATCAACCTGCAACCGCCATCATTTCGTTCACGCCGCGGCCGCGGAGATCATACGCGGTTCGATCAGCGCATTTCGTCGAGGTAAGGGATTTTGAAGAAGAAGACAAGTCTTTGCATGAGCGTTGCCATGGCCCTGGCGGTCGCGGCCGCGCTGGCAGGTTGTGGCGGCACCACCTATTTTGCGGGCCGGAAACTGCCCCCCAGCGGATTGACCAATCGCGTCCTGGTCGCGGTCCAGAACCCCAGCATACTCACCAAGGGCTCGCTGCAGTTCATGGATGCCTACTACGACATACGGGGTGGCTACACCGGCTCTCCCTCGACGTTTTCCATCTCCGGTTATACGGGGGCGCTGCCCAGCACCATCCAGAGTATGCCGGAGGAGCAGGCGGGCGTGATCTACGGCTCAGGTGACGGCAGCTACACCATCATCAGCTATGCCCAGGAGAAGGTCGGCGGCACGGTGTCAGGCCTGAACGGCTTCTCCTCCAGCATCTTCATCACGCGAAACCAGTTCTACATCTTTGCCGCCAGCCAGGCGTCCAACGTGCTCACGGTGGTAAACCAGTCGGCCGGCGGATCTTTTCCGCTCAGCCTGTCCGGCGTCTACCGCGTCAGCGTGAACCCCGGCGGCTCCGTGGCCCTGGCCTTCGTTCAGAATTCCAACTACGTCTACTATCCCCTGCAACTGACGAGCGGCCAGACCATCGCCTACTCCGGCGGTCCCGCCACATGGCCCAGGGCCGCGGTGGACTGCGAGCCGCAGAACGCGCCACAGTGGTGCCTCTTTCGGGCGGAGAGCCCCGACACTCCAGACCCGTCCAATGCAAAGAATCCTGGTTTGCCGCCGCTCTACTATGGCGCTCCTCTGGTCTTCGACCGCCCGGTCAAGGCAGTCTTCTCCGCCGATGGCGGAACGGCGTATATACTCAGCTGCGGACCGGAGTGCGGCGGCTCCAATGCCTCGGTGACGCCGCTGCCCATCGCACCCTTGATCTTCCTCGTCGGCCAGCAGTCGGGAACGCTACCCACCACCAGCGCTCTGGCCAGCTCCATCATCCCCGTCCCCGGCGGCGCCAGCAACGCCCTGGTAGACAGTTCCACGCTCTACGTCGTAGGCCGGCAGCCCGTCCAGGTTTCGGGCCAGACTCTCTTTGCCGGCAACATGACGGTCCTGGATTTCTCCCAGAGCCCGGTTGCAGTCTCCAGTCCTATCTCCATCAGCGACGGCGCCCCCAACGGGCCCAGCCGCATGTTGCTGGCCGACGACAACACGCTCTGGATCGGCATGACCAAGTGCACCAACGGCGTGCGCGCCAACGAACCGCTTCTCTATCCCTCCGGCTACGGTTGCCTCACCATGGTCAATGTCAGCAACCCCACCAGCCCCACCGTCACCCTGCTGGAGCCCTATCTGGGCGACCTGACCGGCATTGCCGCGGTGACCGGCCTGCATAAAATCTATGTCGCGCAGGGCGGGCAGGTGTACATCTTCTCCACCGTGGACGGCTCGTCGATCGACAATCAATATGTAACCGTCACCGGCGTGGCCGCTGATGTGGCCTACATGGATGGGCTCTCCGACAGCGACAACACCGTCTACTGAGTTCAGTGAACAGTGGACAGTGAACAGTGAACAGTGGTCAGAAAGCCGGATACCCCAGCCTCGCCGCGTTCTTGTTTTTGCGGCCAGGGTGGGAGTCGACGAACCTGGATCTCTTTCGTTCATCGGGAGCAATTGCCAATGACTGCCGATTCCGTCCCTGATCCTTTCCTGGCCGATATACTGGCCATCGCCGCGCACCGCGACGACGTGGAACAAACCTGTGGCGGAACCCTGTTGCGCATGGCCTCCCGCGGCCTGCGCACCGCCATTCTCGACCTCACGCGGGGCGAGGCCGGAACCCGCGGCACTGCCGAAGAGCGAGCCCTCGAAGCGGCGGAGGCTGCGCGACTGTTGGGCGTAGGCTGGCGCCAGGCTCTTGATCTGCCCGACGGCGCGATTGAAAATACCCTCGAAAACCGCATTGAAATCGTGCGCGTTCTGCGCCTGCTCCGCCCCCGCGCCGTCATCCTGCCTTATTGGCAGGCCCGCCACCCCGACCACGCCATCACCGCCGCGCTGGGCTACCAGGCCTGCTTTCTCTCCGGCCTGGCCAAGGTGCAGACCGAGTCAGCTCCGCACCGCCCCTTCAAAATCGTCTACGCCAGTCTCTATGCCGACGTGCGCCCCAGCTTCATTGTGGACATATCGCCCTTCATCGAGCAGCGTCACGCAGCGCTCATGGCCTATCGCTCGCAATACTCGAACCAGCCTGCCGGCGGCGGCCTCTTTGTTCCCGAAGAAGAGATTCGCGACCGCACCTTTGCCGAGGCCCGCCACTTTGGCCTGCTGGCCGGCGTCCGCTACGGCGAGCCCTTCGTGCAAAAGGAAGTCGGCCTGGTCGACGACCTGACCCTCCTGCCCGTTCAGTCGCTCTGAGACGCCGTCTAAGCACCGTTTCTGAGATTTGGGTCGGAAACTTCGCCTGGATAAGCCGCGCTCAGTCCTCTTCCCAATCGAATACTTCTTGCACGCCGTGCCGCTCAAGCAAGTCAGGTTAACTGGAATCCCTGGGCAGGCCGCCTCGAGGAAAAGCAGAACGACCAGGCCGTATCGACAGATAATCTTCCTGTAAATGCCTGATTAATATAAGAGCTGTCATCCTGAGCGGAGCCTCTCGCAGCATTATCGCGAGAGGCTCAGTCGAAGGACCTGCGGTTGGCTCATTCCACCATTAATTTCTGCTCTGTTTTAAGCAACTTATTGATCTGTCCTTGTTGCCTATATGTCGATACGACCTAGGAGTTCACGACTGGCTGGAACGAGCCCTTGGCGGCTTTTGATAGAGGACGAATGCCAGACAAAGAAATCCTGTGCCGAACAAGAAGAGGGATCCAGGCTCTGGAGTTATCAGCGTTCCTGAAGCTGGCCCGCCGCTAACGTCGGTAACCGGATTGTTGGAGTAATATTCACCATTGTCGGCAAAGTAGAAGTAACTATTACCTGGAGCGCCGCTGCCGAAGTTGCCGGAGAAGAGATTGAGTTCGTAGCCGTTGCTGAGCTTAACGAATAGGCCGCCATAGTCCAGAATCCCGTTCCCCGTGCCAATCCCAGCGTTCTCCGGGTAAAGCAGATTGTCCCAGAGGAACCCATAATTGGATGTGAGGTTGTAGGCGTTGGCGCCGCTGTCGGCCGGAATGGGCGGGGTGGCGGCGAATGTGTAAGAAGGCTTGCCAACGATGTCGATGGTTCCAGACACCGCTGTGACGATATAAGCATCGATATCGACGGCGGAGTTAGGGCCGGGAACGCTTACGGCATTGCCGGCAACAAAGGTAAGAGCGGCGGTAAAGTTTGCTCCCGCGATCTTGTAATCGAACGAGTCCGCCAGTGCGGCCGGCGCAATCGCCAGAGCCATTGCCAACACGAGTAAAGCCAAACCTAACTTCTTCATCTTTTCACTCCATTCTAGCGGCCCCGAATTACCGCTCCGCCTGAACCGATCGCACCAGTCCGAGCAAAGCCGTGGATCGTGCTCTCGAGGCGCAAAGCCCAAATCATGAATGCGTGGAGCCCTTCACTAAGTCCACGCGGGCCGCCCGGTGCAGTTGCGGCGACGTACCATCATGGTCTTATCAGGCTGCCACGATGACAATACCTGTTTGGTATCAGGATAGGTGGTGCGTCCGTAACGTTGGAGTTGGTTACTTATTCCTGAATAAAATAGGCTGTCTTGTGCTTCCGTGTTACATTGGCCTTGGGAGCGGAGGGTGATTGTGACGACACAGACGTGGGCTCCCCTTGCCTATGGGAAGAACGGCAAGTTTGTGCATGGATTGGCCAGCGGAGTGCTC
>JBEKGY010000046.1:0-22683 GCA_050012555.1 Occallatibacter sp. | reverse complement strand
CCCGGAAGCCGTGGATATTCTGCGCGGCCAGCCGCGACAGCAATAAACGTCAGGCAAAAGCCACGGCCTGCGCCGAAACCCGCCAACTTGCTAACTTGCTCTCCACGCAAGGCGTGGGCTAACTTGCAGCTTTTGGCATCAATCGCAGCCGCAACCGGAAAGGAATCGAACCATGAGCCTGCTGCTGGCCAACGCCGACAAGCCGCTGCCCCCGGAAGCCGTGGATATTCTGCGCGGCCAGCCGCGACAGCAATAAACGTCAGGCAAAAGCCACGGCCTGCGCCGAAACCCGCCAACTTGCTAACTTGCTCTCCACGCAAGGCGTGGGCTAACTTGCTGCTTTTGGCATCAATCGCAGCCGCAACCGGAAAGGAATCGAACCATGAGCCTGCTCGATTCGCTGCGCAAGGGATTCGGCTTCTTCCTCCTGAGCATGGACGTCTCCAGCCCGGCAAAGAAGCCGAAACCCGCCCCCAAACCGGACTCCGGCAAGCCTTGAATTGTTAAAATCGAAACTATGCCGCTAACCCGCCAACAGGCCCTCGACCGCTTCCACTCCCCCGACCTCATCGGTCTGGGAATGGAGGCCGATGCCGTGCGCCGCCGCCTGCACCCTGAAAGCGTGGTCACCTACATCATCGATCGCAACATCAACTACACCAACTTCTGCACCGAGTACTGCACCTTCTGCGCCTTTTACAGGCCGCTCAAAGGACCGCGCTCGGCGGAAGGCTACATCCTCGACTTCGAGAAGATCTACGAGAAGATCGCCGAGACCCTGGAGATGGGCGGCACCGGCGTGCTCATGCAGGGCGGCATCCATCCCGATCTCAAGATCGATTGGTTCGAGCGGCTCTTCAGCGGCATCAAGCAGCGCTTCCCGCAGATCTGGCTGCACTGCCTCACCGCCTCCGAGGTGCTGGCCATCGCCAGATACTCCGGTCTCAGCGTGCGCGACACCATCATCCGCCTGCGCGACGCCGGCCTCGATTCCATCCCCGGCGGCGGCGCGGAGATCCTCGACGACGATGTCCGCCGGCGCATCGCCCGCATCAAGTGCAACACCGAGGAGTGGGTCAGCGTCCACCGCACCGCACATCAACTGGGCATGCGCACCACGGCCACCATGATGTTCGGAGTGGGTGAAACTTTCGAACAGCGCATCAATCATTTTGAGGTGGTGCGCCGCCTCCAGGAAGAGACCGGCGGATTTACCGCCTTCATCCCCTGGAGCTTCCAGCCCAAGAACACCGCCCTCGGCGGCCATGGCTGGGAAGAAGCAACTTCAGTTGAGTACCTGAAGGTGCTGGCGATTGCACGGCTCTATCTGGATAACATCGAAAACGTGCAGGCCAGCTGGGTAACTCAGGGCCTGAAAGTCCTTGAGGTAGGCCTCCACTTCGGCGGCAACGACGTAGGCTCGGTGATGCTGGAAGAGAACGTAGTAAGAGCCGCCGGAACCAGCAACTGCACCACCGAAGAAGAACTCCGCCGCATCATCCGCGACGCCGGCTTCAAGCCCGTCCAGCGCGACACGCTCTACCGCACGATGTTCCTGAAGTGATGGGACAGGGTTCCCGAAGCACTGAAAATATGCATCTCAATTTTCAGTGCTAGAAGAGATAGTAACAATGAAAGATAAGATCGCCTTGCTCATGTTCTTCGGCGCCATCTTGCTTGGACCGCAGACCACAAAACCTCAGAAGCCCACCGACATTTCGGAGCAGCGCATATTCAGTGCAGAGGATGAAAACGTCAAAAGCCCTGTCGATCTCACCAAAGGTGCGCTGGACGTCCTCGCCCGGGAAAAGTACGTTTCCGAAATCTTAAAAAACCAGGACATGCCTCCCGAAAAGCTTCCATCCTCATGGTTCATGGCTTCCGCAATCCATCTCGGAGGTCGGAATGAAGTGGATTTGATCGTTCTTGGCAAGTGCCCTTTGTGCGGGGCGAATGTCGTTCCTTTCTGGGTTTTGCGTCCCAAGGGCGACGGGTTCGAGACGATTCTGTTCACCGGAGCCTTAAGTATCACGGTGCAAAGTCGACGCTCGAATGGGTATAGGCAGATTGAAACTGCATCGGTAACAATGCAAAAGGCAAGGATCTATCGATGGCGATTCGACGGTGTTCAATATCGAACGTCGGACATTAGCCGAAATACTCCCGATGCGACTAACTGATCCTCCCATGCACGGAGTAGAATTGTCCCGTGTACGAATGGGACGAAGCTAAACGCGAAGCGAACCTGCGCAAGCATGGTCTCGACTTCGACGATGCAGATATCGTTTATGAAAACCCGAACAAGGTCACCTTTGCAATCGTTGGTCGAGGGGAAGAACGGTGGCTGGATATCGCTTTGGTCGAGTCGAATGGTTTTGTTCTGGCTCTCGTTTATGCCGTCCGGGGGTACAATATACGTATCATTTCGTTTCGCAATGCCTCGCGAAAGGAGCGCCGCATCTATGACCATCTCCGGCAAGCCCAGCAAAACTGATTGGGATCGCGTCCGCAGAAGCATAGAGATGGACGACCCCATCCCCTACGACGCCAACGATCCCGACGACGGCCCCTACGATCCCAACGACGATGAGGCGGTCGACCGCTTCCTCACCGAGGCCAATCGCGTCCATCCCGCTCCGCAAGAGCGCAAGCGTCCTATATCCAAGGCCTCGTAGCTGCAAGAGAGTGGTTTCCACCCCCTCCCCCGGAAAAGCGAAAAGGAAGCGGCTCCCGGCACTCACTTCCAGGTCTTCTTTCGCTCGTCGCGAAGCTGCTTCAGGGTGCTGAGCAGGTTTTCATCCTGCGAGAACTCGCTCTTTCCATAGTGGAAGTTGATGAAAACCCACGTTCCGCCGCTGGCCGTCAACTCCGGCATCACCAGCTCCTGTTTTTTCCCACCTTCGATTCCATTGACCACCGCATTGCATCGGCCGTCCTTCACCCGGACGCTTGCAACTTCAAACTTCGAGATTACGTCCTGGCTGTTGAGAAACGGATCGAAGTCCAGCCCGACCAGTTCGTCCTTGACCTTGGCCTGCGCGGCGATATCATCCTTGAGAAGCTGAAGCAATTCCGCACTGAGCGCCTGTGGCCGGAAGCGCAGAACGTCATTCGAGGGTGGACCGGCCAGCCGCGATCTCAAATGCAATTCCACGCGAGAAACATACCAGTCGTAGAACTGCTGCACAAAGTCCCGGCAGGACGGCTCATCCATTTGCAGGGCGCTTTCATGCTCCACCTGCGCCGCGTTTGATTGTTGCTGGTCTGTGCTTTGGGAAGTCGAAGGCGTCTTTCGGCAGGAAGAAATCGCAGCTATCGCAAGAACCGCGCTGAAGAAGACTGTGAAGTCAATACGCCGCTGCCGATGCGACCATCCAGCAGGCCGAATCGTACCTGTGCCGCAACTAATCATGACTGCGCTTCCTCGCTTTCGATTGCCCTGAGACGTTCATCCCATCATTCCACACCCGCAGCCTGCAGGAAAACGGAATTTGCAGCTTTTCTGCTACCGTCCTGCCGTCCCAAAGTGCGGGAGCGCCAGTAGCATGAATGCCCCCTTCGTGCTACTCTGGTACTTCCCAGTGGAGAGTCGATCTTTGTCGCAGGAGTGCGCATGGGTATCTTGAGCAGAATCGGCATTGCCCTCGATTCCGACCTTCTCAAGCGGTTCGACCGCTCCATCCGTCATCGCGGCTACACCAACCGCTCTGAAGCGTTTCGCGACCTGATCCGCGACCGCCTGGTGACCGAGCAGACCGCGGCCCCGGACGCGACTGTGGTGGGCACGGTCACTCTCATCTACGACCACCACGCCCACGGCATCACCGAAAAACTCACCGAGTTGCAGCACGCACACCACGAGCTCGTGGTCTCCACCAGCCATGCCCACCTGGACCACGACTCCTGCCTTGAAGTGCTGATCGTGCACGGCAAATCCGCCCAGGTGGCCCATTTTGCCGACCGGCTGATTGGACTCAAGGGCGTGCAGCACGGGCGCCTGGTAATGACCGTCCCGGCGCACGCCATCGAGCACCCTCACCAAAACGGCCACAAACACAGCCACAAGCTCTGAAATTCGCAAAATACAACCGGCAAAGGAAAAATCATGGCAACTGGTAGCACGAAAATCGGAATCGTAGCATTTGTACTCTTTGTTCTCGCTTTCACTCTTGCGGCAGCAGCACAAACCGGCGCGGCCCAACAGACCGCCTCCATCAAGATCACCGACCAGACAGGCGCCTTGATTCCCGGAGCGCAGGTAGTGGTGCTTTCCCCGGACGGCGCCACGGCGCTACCGTCGACAGCCGATGCCAATGGCGGCGCGCAAGTCGCCTGCCGGGCCGGAACGATCCTCCATCTGACCGCGCTGGGATTTGAGCCGCGAACCGCTGTGCTAAATGCCTGCGCCGGCGATCACGAATACAGACTGGCCCCAGCCACGGTGCAGACCACGGTCAACATCGTCGTAACGCCGGACGAGATGCCCAATGAGCCTGTAACCACATCGGAAGAGATTAGCCGCACCAGCGCGCGCACGGTCTTCGATGCCGTGGACGATCTCTCTTCCGCCGTATTCGTAACGCGGCGCGGCGTGATGGGATACGGCATCTCCGCCAACGGCACCGGCGAGGTCAATATTCGCGGCGTAGGCGGCTCACCCAATACGGACATCCTGGTCGTCCTCGATGGCCGTCCGGACTTTCAGGGCGAGATGGGCCACACTCTGCCGGATTTCTACAGCCTATCGGACACAGGCAGCATCCGCTTGATTGAGGGGCCAGCTTCGGTCCTTTATGGCAGCAATGCGATGGGCGGCGTAGTGGAGATTCAACCGCGTATGCCAAAGCAGGGAACGGAATTCGAGCTGCAATCCTCGCTCGGATCGTTTGCCACCGGGCAGAATCGGCTCTACGCCGGCCTTCGCCAAGGGCGCGGCATCTACACGACCTCTACCGGCGTCAACTACACCGACGGCGACCGCCCATACTCCGCATTTCATTCGCAGGATGGCTCGGTGGGCGCGGAGTACCGGCTCAACTCCATCTGGAACGCTTCGCTGCATGGCAACTATGGCCACTTCCTGGTGCAGGACCCGGGCCCCATCAATCCGCCCTACCCTGAGCAGAACTCAGCCAGCGTGGGCCGTGGTGGGCTCACCGCCGACGCGGGCAACTCCACTCCCGCGCTTAACGGCTACACGCGCTTCTACTCCACCTGGGGACACAACGGCATTGACACTGGATTTGACTCCACCGACCGTATCACCGGCGGACGCGTCTTCCAGACCTGGACTCCGCAGCTTGGCCGCGCGCAGAGCAATCTGGCTCTTGACTTTGGCGGCGACTTTATGAACTACGGTGGACTCGCCGTGCAGTTGGCCGTGCCGGGGACGAGTGCAACCAATTATGGCGGCGCGCACCAGATCAACAGCGATGCGGGCTTTTTGCGCGCACACTGGTCGCCCACGGTGAAGACCGTGCTGAACGCCGGCTTCCGCTATCAGCAGGACTCGCAGTTCGGCGGGCTTCCGGTGCCGGAGTTTGGCGCGCAATGGCACGCCTCGGATATGTTCTCCTTCTCTGCCAGCGCAAGCCGTGGATTCCGCAACCCCACAATCGGAGAGTTGTATATCTTTCCCGGGTTCAATCCCAACCTGACTCCCGAGCACGAATGGAGCTATGAGGCCACAGTGCAGGCGCGGATTACGCAGAACGTAGCCGCGTGGACCACCGTCTACTACGCCAGCCTCACCAACCAGATCGTCTTCATCTATCCCAATCCGATCGTGAACAGTGGCAACGCCTTCAACAAGGGCGTAGAGACGACCCTGCGCTGGTCGGGCATCGGCCCGGCGGCACACCGTCGCCTCAGCGTCACAACCGGCTACGCCTATCTCGCCTCCACCAACATCGCGCCGCTGGTTCCCGCCAACAAAGCCAATCTGGGTCTCGATCTCGATATGAAACGCGCCTTTCTGCATCTCAGTGTGCAGGCCATCGGCAAGCGCTACGCCGATACCACTCTCACCACCCAACTCGGCGGATACACCGCAACGGGCCTCAAGCTCAGCGTCCCGGTGCGCCGCAACTTGAACTTCTTCGCCACGGCAGATAATCTGCTCAATCATCGCTACCAGGTACTCACCGGCTATCCAATGCCGGGGATCAACGGCGCTGGCGGCTTCGTTTTGCACTTTTAGAGGGGAATCGCGGTGTGGCTGAAGCTGTACAACCGCAAGGAATTCAGCATTAGAAACAGAGAGCGTCCCTAAGGAAGCTAAGATGAGACAAACTTCGCAAGTATATTTGGTGAGCATTGCAGCAGGACTGTTCCTCGCCGCAGCGCCAATTCAATCGCAAACGGCAAAACCGCATCCGCTAACCGGGCCGCTTCAATGCCTGCAGGGAGATTGCCCCTTGCTGCAAGGGGTCCCGCAAACGGCAGGTATGCGCAGTGGTTTTGTACGCCTGAAATCCGGTGCGGCGGTCGGCTGGCATACTACCGGCAAGAACGAGGAAGCCCTGGTGATTCTGCGCGGCCAGGGCGAGGCGCTGATCGACGGCCAGGCAAAAAAATCGTTCCTGGCTCCGGCGTTTGTCTATATCCCGCCCGCGACCCGCCATAACGTCGCAAACACAGGAACAGAGCCGCTTGAGTATGTGTATGTCGTTGCGCCCGCGAAGCCGCAATAGGTTCCCCTCGGCTTCCCACAACGAAGCCTACTTCGCGCCCGCATCCCGCCGCTTGCCAGCCTCGCTCTGCATCAGCGCCGGCAGCGTCCCGCGCGGAAAGGCCGTGGACTGGCGCACCACCAGCCGGGTGGGAATCTGCCACTCGGTCCTGGCGGCCTTGGGATGGTCCCGCTCGATGCCCGCGCGCAGCGCCTCCACCGCCGCCTTGGCCAGGTCTTTGCACGACATCTGCACCGTGGTGAGCGGCGGCAGCATGAACTGCGCCAGGTGAATGTCGTCGAACCCCACCACAGATATCTCCTGCGGCACGTTGTGGGCCGTCCGGTAGAGCGCATGAAGAACGCCGATGGCGGTCATGTCGTTGGAGCACTGCACGGCCGTGGGCAGATCGCTCAGCGCAGTCAGGCGTTCCATCGCCCCCATGCCGCCCTCCATGGTGTGATCGCCTTCCACCATGTGTTCGGCGGGCACGGTAAGCCCCAGTTCGGCCATGGACTTCAGGAATGCGTCGCGCCGGGCCACGGCCGAGCGCAGGCGCAGCGGACCGCTGATGAAGGCGATGCGGCGATGGCCGAGCGCGGCCAGGTGCTGCACTGCCTGGCGAATGCCCTCGCCATAATCCACCTTGAGCACGCGAATATTGGGCAGGGGCGGTCCGGCATCCACAAAAACCAGCGGAAACTCACGCTCCACCAGCTTCTGCACCAGCTCCTCCTCAATGCCGAAGGTCATCACCGCCACGCCGTCCACGTTGCGCTGCAACATGCGGCGAATCAGCGACTCGGTGAGGGCCGGTTCGTAGTTGGTGGAACCGATCATCACTTCGTAGCCCTGCGCCACGGCCAGGTTTTCAAACTCCTGCACCAGCTCCGGAAAGAACGGATTGGTGATCTCCGAGACGATCAGGCCCAGAATGCGGCTGCGGCCTGAGACCAGCGTGCGCGCCTGGGTATTGGGCACGTAGCCCACCTCGTCCACGGCCTTCCGGACGCGCTTGACCAGTTCGGGGTCCACGGTCGGAATCCGGTTGACCGCGCGCGAAACGGTAGCTATGGATACGCCGGCGCGTCTGGCGACGTCGCGGATGCTGGCGGCCCGGGGCCGCCGGTTCGGATCTTTTTCCCTGGGGGCGCTCACGGATAAGAAGATTGTACTCTTTCCCGCTGTTTCTCATCCGCGATTATCCTGAAAAAAGAAGCGCAAGCAGCCTGAAAACTGCACTTTACAGGATAAAACCGGCGCGGACAAACCTTTGGTTCAGGCGGAAACAGGTCGGATATACCAGCTTATGGAAAGCGTTTCCCTGAAGAGTGATTCGCCGCCCTAAGAGGAAATACGGCTAAAACGCATGGGGATGATTGTTGAGCCTATTGCGCCGGCAGAACCTTGATGGTCCGCAGCCACGTTTCCACGCTCTCCGGCCATGCGGTCACAGGGAGCGCGGTGCGGCGCAAACCGTAGCCATGCCCGCCCTGGGCATAAATGTGCAACTCGGCCGGAACCTTGGCATTCTTGAGCGCAAGGAAGTAGATCGTGGCATTTTCAACGTGCACCGGATCGTCCTCGGCCTGCACGATGAATGTGGGCGGAGTATTCGCGGTGGGATGAATGTCGGGGTTGGGCGCGAAGTTCTGGTCCTCGAGGGCCAGGTAGCCGGGATAAACAACCACGGCAAAGTCCGGACGGCAACTCAGCTTGTCCGCGGCATCGATGGAATCGTAGAGCCGCTGTTCGAAGTGGGTGCTGATCGCCGCGGCCAGATGCCCGCCTGCCGAGAAGCCCAGCACGCCGATGCGGTTGGGGTCGATGTGCCACTCCGCTGCGTGCTGGCGCACCACGCCGAGAGCGCGCTGTGCATCCTGCAAGGCCGCCTCGGACTTGTGGTCAGTCTCTGTGTGGGGCACGCGGTATTTGAGCAGCGCGCAGGTGACGCCCGTCGCGTTCAGCCAGTCGCACACCTCGGTGCCTTCCAGGTCCAAGGCCAGGACGCGGTAGCCGCCTCCGGGAAAGACCACCACGGCTGCGCCCGTGTTCTGCCCCTTGGGCGTGTAGAGCGTGAGGGTCGGCGTCGAAACATTGCTTAGGCGAACGACGCGCCTGCCGGCCACCAGGGGGTCTTTGGCCTTGGTGACGTCCGCCTCGGCGGGCAGGTTGGCAGCGGCGCCGGGCGCCACACCGGGCCACACCGGCAAGGTGAGATGGTCCGGCGATGGCGGCCAGCCGGACTGCTGGGCATTCAGAATTGCGGAAAAAGCGGCGGCTGCGCCAAGAAACAGCAGACATTTGTTCATGCGAAGAGTCTCCCAAAAGAACTTCGCAGCGATGATCGCAGCCGAGGGGGCAGAAATGCAAATCGAGGCATCGTTCCAACGGCTGGCAGCCAATCGATCCTGTGTTCAATTGCTCAGACTCCCCGGCTCGCAACGTGAAAAACTTATCTCATCGTCGCTATCGCGTATCGGCAGCGCCAGACGCGCGCAACGCACGAACGTCGGGAGTGAAGCATGTTTGGAATCTTTCTGATCCTGATTTTGATCCTTGCGCTTATCGGTGCGGTACCCACATGGCCGCACAGCAAAAGCTGGGGCTATTATCCGACCGGAGGGATTGGACTCATCCTCGCGGTTGTTGTCGTCCTGCTGTTAGCCGGCTGGATGTGAGCCCCGCGCACGCGCCGGCACTACTTCATATATTCCCTCAGCGGCTCTTGAATCCCCCGCCGCACCAGTTCGTCCCGCGAGCGAACCGGCTCCCAGCCCAGCGTAGTCCTGGCCGCCGTGCAATCGAAGACCGCCCCTTGCGTGCGGCCTTCCCAGTCCCGGTACGACGGGAACCGCCGCTCCTTGTGACCAACCGCGACCTTCACCACCCACTTCACCAGGTCCGCGAGATAGAACCGTAAAATCGGCGTGGCGTGGCGTTGTATCCGCATCCCGCCCGCGCGGTCCAGCTCGTCCAGATACTCCCGCGCGCTCAGGCACGGGTCGCCCACCAGGTTGAACGACCTGCCTTCAATCCCCGGCTTCTCCATGGCGGCCTTCAGGCCCCTGGCCACGTCTTCCACCAGCACCAGCGGCAGCTTGTTTTTCCCCGACCCCCACATCTGGCACACCGAGTCGTTCCACCACATGCCCACCCCCCAGTGGAACGGGCTTCCGCCGCGCCCAATCACAACTCCCGGCCGCACGATCACCACCGGCAAGCCCCACTCCCGGTGCATCTGCATCAGAATCTTTTCGCAATCCGCCTTGGCCCGCGCATAAAGATTCCGCCTCTTAATCTGCGGGTCCAGCGGCGTCTCTTCGGTAATCGTGCCCGCCCGCCCGCCTGCATAGTAAGAATCAATAGTCCCCGTGTAGATCAGCCGCTTCACCCCAGCTTCCAGCGCACACTCGCCCACCCGCCGGGTCGCTCCGATCTCAAGTTCCTGGTACTCCGTCCAGCTCTTCACATTCGCCCGCGTCAGGTGGAAGACGCACTCCACTCCCTCCATGGCCCGCAGCAGGTCCTGCCTGCTGGCCAAGTCCCCAACCCGGCAGTCCAGCTTCCCTGATGCCCGCAGCGCCTCCGGAATCCCCGCTGTGCTCCGGACCAACAGTCTTACCGTGTGGCCTGAAGCGATCAACTGCCGCACCAGTTCCCTGCCGATAAATCCTGTACCGCCCAGCACCAGGATGCGCGCAGCCGCAGCCGTCTGAATCACCGCCGGTGCCGACCACGCGCCAATCTCCTCTGGCGGCAAATTTGCCAGCGCTCCCAATTCCTCGCACCACCGGACCACCGCGGCCCCGGTTCGCCCGTCCACGCGCTCATCGAGATTCAATGGATCGTAAAAAGCATCCATGGCCCTTGCAATACTCGCGCCGTAGGGATTGCCGCGCGCGCAAAGGTGAACTTTCGACCTTACGTACTTCCATAAGTTCCGCCGGGCCTGCCGCATGAGGCTTTTCGCCCGGCTCGCAAGCATCGCGTAACTGTCAAAATCCGGATCGCTGGGCCGATGCTCGTCGAGCGTGTACGTGTTGCGCTCAAAATCCACTGTCGCCGCCGCCAGCGAACCGCGCACATGAATCGTATATTCGCCAAACCCCGGAACAAACGAGAAGCGCAGCTCCACCGCGGTCTGGCCTTTGTAGCCGTTCACCTGCCAGCGCCGGTAGAACCTCCGCCCCGTGGGCAGCTCGGTTGGGTTCGTGGGCCGCACCTCCATCTCCTCCGGCTCGCCCACCAGGTCCAGCATGTGCGCCACGGAATGCGACCCGATCTCGATCAAAATATTGCGCGGGTCGCGCAGCATCCACGCATCGTACGGTCCATGCGCCGCCTGCGGCAAAGACCGGTGCCAGGTAATCCTCACATCGTCGATGCGCCCCAGAACGCCGCCGCGCACATCGCGCCGCAGTTGCTCATAGGGCTCTGAGAAGAGGAAGTTGTGTCCCACGCCCAGCCGCAAGCCCCGTTCCCCGGCCAGCCGCACCAGCGCCTCGCAGTCAGCCGCGCGATCGCACATCGGCTTTTCCAAATACACGTTCACGCCGGCATCGAGCACCGTGCGCGCCGCCTCAAAATGCTGGTCCGGAGGCGCCAGAACATGCACCGCGTCGAGCGTCTCCGCGGCCAGCATCTCTTTGAGCGACCCGTATGCGTGACCCACGCCAAACTTCCCGGCCAGCGTCTGCGCCCTCGCCAGCACCCGGTCGCACACCGCAACCAGCTCCACATTCTCCACCGAACGAAGCCCCTGCGCGTGCCAATCGGCAATATACCCCGCGCCCACCAGCCCCACCCGGCGCACCGAATCTGTGCGGCTCGTGCCTGAAGCGTTCATATCTCCAGCCAACTCTCAAACCGGCTCATCCGATGCCCTGTCATGACCTTGTGCGCCCTCAATCGGGTCCATTCTCTACGACTCATCCAGGTCTCTGCCGCCTCTAGCTGATCACTGACCACAGATCACTGATCACTCGTCATGTTGAACTCCCTTTGTATTCGATGATCGCCGGCGCATGGCCGCGTCCCCGCCGCCAATGGTACTCAAGCAGCCCCAGCAGCGCGGGAAACTTGGCCAGCACCGTGAAAAACGCGTATTTGAACGCGTCCCCGGCCGCCCAGCCGCGTTTTCTCCCCCGAAAATATATGCGCGCAAACTGCAGTGCGTAACCACCCAGCAGCAAAAGAGACCAGCCGTGCGTGAAAGCCGCCAGCCCCACGGCCGCCAGCGGCAGCGCCAGCCCCCAGAACCAGATGCGCCGGCAATCGCGCACAAAATACCGCTCCTCGCCCTTGCCGTGCAGAGCCGCAACCTGCGCATACGCGTACCCCGTCCGCCTGCTTCTGCGCCACCACTCACTGAAGCGCGTCATGGCCGCATCGTGCCGGGCCATCTCCGCATCCACCATCAGAATCTTTGCGCCCTGCCCCCGCACCCTCACGCAAAACTCATCGTCCTCGGCCGCGATCACATCGGCCCTGAATCCGCCCGCCGCGCTGAACACCTCTCTCCGGATCATGAATCTTCCACCCGAAGTCCGTATCTCCCCCGGCCTCTGCTCCCATTCCAGGTCGCACAGCTTGTTATAGACGCTCGCCTCGGGATGGATCTCGCGCACATGCCCGCAGACAATGCCCACATCGGGCCTCGCGTTGAGCGCCGCCACTCCCCGCTCCAGCCAGCCCTCCACCAGATCGCAGTCCCCGTCCACAAACTGAACGAAAGCCACATCCGGCTCGTGCTTCATCACACTGGCAAAGCCCGCATTGCGCGCCCGCGACGCCGTGAATGGAAGCGCTGCATCGAGCTCCACCACGCGGCAGCCCGCCGATCGCGCATAGTCCGCGCTCCCATCCGCCGAACCCGAATCCACGTAGACCACCGTCCTCGCGCCGCAATTCGCCGCGCGCAAGCAGCTCTTCAACCGCTCGCCTTCATTGCGCCCAATTGTGACAATCGCCACGTTCTGCTCAGAACCGGAATTCATGGAATTCAATTCTAATGCGCCAAAGGGGGTATAGTGTGCCGCAAAGAACCGATGCGACGCTCGGCTGGGGCTTACTTGAAGGGAATCTCTACCTCTGCATAACTGCCCGGCGTGGCCGCATTCACTGCGTTAACTACAAGCTGAACGTGAGGCCGAAGCTGCCCCCACTGCTGCCGGCCTAAAACTAAAACCGCCATTCTCCGGCCCGCAAGATTCTGCTGATAGCGCATGTTTTTGTCGGTGGTAAGCAACATATCGAACCCGGCCTCTTCCGCCGCGTTGAGCAGATCGCCATTTCTGAGCCTGTCCCAACCTTGCTGTGCCGCAGTGCGGACAGTGTGCCCTTTGAGATACGGACGGAGTGGTACCGGTGTCGCTTGATCGAAAAGAATAAGCATCTAAGCCGCGTAAGTCGGTTCCTTGTCTAGACTGTGTGCCGCAAACTCGATAACCGCCTTGACCTGCTCGCGATCAAGCCCGTCGAACCATTCCATAATGTCGTCGATACTGGCTCCGGCGGCAATATTCTCAAAAATGGCAGAGACCGGCATGCGGGTTCCCCGCAGCACCCAGGCCCCGCTCACCTTGCCGGGAACGCTTTCGACAGCCTCGCATTGTGACCAGTCGAGATTCGCCATTGTCCGACTCCCTCCTCAAGAGTACGCCAATTCGCGCCCTTTTCAACAGCTCACGCCGTCATTTCGCTCCCCTTGGCCTCGCGCCCCAG
Source organism: Occallatibacter sp. (assembly GCA_050012555.1). Classification (GTDB taxonomy): domain Bacteria; phylum Acidobacteriota; class Terriglobia; order Terriglobales; family Acidobacteriaceae; genus Telmatobacter. The sequence continues at coordinate 9,286 of JBEKGY010000046.1, read as the reverse complement.
CATCGCCAACCCAGCCAGCGCCAGCGCCACCACCACCACGGTAACCGCCAGCACCGCCGGATAATTCCCCCAGCGCTCCGCAGCCAGCGCCTGCCCCTTCCCGTTCCACGAAGTCACAAGACCGCCCAATTGGTAAGCAAACCCCGGCGCCGTGGCCCGAATCGGAGCCGGCGTCAGCTCGGTGAGATAAGCCGGCACCACCCCCCACGCCCCCTGCACCATGAACTGCATCAGTACCGCGCCCACGCCCAGCGTCACCGCCGAATGCCCATACGCGTAAAGCGGAATCACCGGAATCGCCAGCAACGCCGCGGTAACGATCGCCCGCTTGCGCCCCCACTTTTCCGACAGCGTTCCAAACACAAACCCGCCCGCAATCGAGCTGACCCCATACAGCACGCCGATCAGCCCCACCGTCTCCGGCGAGAGCTTCGCCTGGACCGCAAGAAACGTCGGATACACGTCCTGTGTGCCGTGCGAGAAGCTCATGAAGGCCGTCATCAAAAGCACAAGGAACAGAAACGTGGGCAGAAAAGCCAGCAACCTGGGCCACGTCCCAGTCTCTGCCTGCCAGACCGTTCCGGCTGCCCGCGCCCTTCGTTTCCTTTCTCCCTCCAGCCACACCGGCGACTCACCCACCCGCGCCTGCACATAGAACACCAGCAAAGCCGGCGCCGCGCCCAGCATGAACAGCCCCCGCCAGCCGATCCAATGAAAGAAGAGAGCAAAAGCCGCCGAGGCCAGAATCGACCCCATCGCGTAGCCTTCCTGCAGCAGGCCGCTGAAGGCCCCGCGGCCCTCCTTCGGCAGCGTCTCAAAGGCCAGCGCCGCGCCCACGCCCCACTCCCCGCCCATGGCAATCCCGAACAGCGCCCGCAGCGCCAGCAGCGCCGTCAGCGAGGGCGCAAAGGCGCAGGCCAGCTCAATCACTGAGAAGCTGAGAATATTCACCATCAGCACCGGCCGCCGCCCATAGCGATCGGCCAGCATGCCAAAAAGAACCGCGCCTACCGGCCGGAAGGCCTGGGTCATGAAAACCGCTCCCAAAACCGCCGATGGCTCCGTATGGAACTCCCCTGCAATCGCCTTCACGCAGAAGATCAGCAGAAAAAAATCCAGCGAATCCATCGTCCAGCCCAGAAACGCGGCCACAAACGTATGCCGCTGCGGGCCGGTCAGTTGGCGGAAGGGAGCAAGCACAGACATAGGCGGCAGCATAGCAGACCGGAATTGAAAATTAATTGCCGCAACGGGCAAATGCCCCGCGGCATCTTATCTGCAACGGAGGATTCAGCGCGGAGCAACCCGGCTTTTCCCCGTTCCCGCGCATCCGGTCAGAGTTCATCTCTCTCCCCAACCCAAATGCGGCCCAACGGCCCGGCAACGAAAGGAATTATTCTCATGAAGCGTTTGGCTTTAGTAACTGGCATTCTGGCGCTCGCGGCTCCCATGGCCCTGGCGCAATACTCCACCTGGGCCTCCGATCCGGCCCACAGCGAGGTCGACTTCAGCATCATCCACGGCGGAGTCTCCAACGTCCATGGCCGCTTCGGCAATGTGGCTGCCACCCTGGTGTACAACGAGGCCGACGTCACCAAGTCCACCGTGACGGCCACCATCGACGTCGGCACCGTGAACACCGGCGTGACCGGCCGCGACTCCGACCTCGCCAGCGATAGATTTTTCGAAGTCGCCAAATACCCCACCGCCACCTTCACCAGCACCAATGTGGCGAAGAACGGCAATAAGCTGACGGTCTCCGGCAACTTTACCGTGCATGGCGTCACCAAGCCGGTGGTCCTGGATGTGGTAGGCCCCAGCACGCCGGTGGAGGGCATGAAGGACCACAAGGCGCACTCCGGTTTTACCGCCACCACCACCATCAGCCGGACGGTCTTCGGCATCGGTACCAGCGTCCCCCCGGCCATGGTGGGCGACGACGTCAAGCTGACCATCGAGCTGGAAATTATCAAGCAGTAAACCGAGCCAATAGGAATGAGGGCGGCTTCGGCCGCCTTCATCCCGAAAACGGCGCAACCGACCCTAGGATGGGGAGAACTGTCTAAGGCGCCTGAAACTCGATATTGTGCTGGAGAGATCTCCGGCTACTCCTGCGCCACTACCTTATGAGCCACCTGTACTTCATCCGCATCCGTCTGAATAATCTTGTTGTGCAGGCAATAGAGAGCCAGTTCAAGCCGGTCGCTCACTCCCAGCTTGTCATAGATCTTGCGCAGATAATTCTTGATCACCTGCTCGGTGGTTCCCAACTGGAAGGCGATCTCCTTGTTGCGCTTGCCCTGCGTGATGCAGGTGATGATGGCCATCTCCTTGGGCGAGAGCCGGGGCAGGCTGCGCGGGCTCACCAGGGCGGCGGCCTGCGCGCGATAGGCCTCGATCACCCAATTCACCGATTGATTGTCGATCCAGGTTTCACCCGCCGCGATCCGCCGCACGCACCGCACCAGCAGGTCCGGCGAAATGGAACGGGAGATGATTCCGCGCACCCCGCGGCGGTAAAGCTCTACGGTGTGGTTTTCATCCGCCGCCACCGCCTGCACAATCAGCTTCACATCCGGGGCTGCCCGCAACATGTCCGGGATCACGTTGGCCGTGCCGGCCAGCAGACTCCCCTCCAGAAGAACGATGTCGGTCGGATAGCGCTCGATCGCCAACTTCAGATTCTCCAGCGAATCCGCCTGCGCCACCACGCGCAGATCGTCTTCCAAGGCAAATACCTTGCGTATGCCTACGCGGTAAATCGCCTGCGAATCCGCAAGGATGATGCGTACCGTACCCGGCTTGACCGGTACGTCAACTATCTCGCCATCGGACGCTTCTTCCACAATATCCGTCATAGGGACTACCAGGCTAACCCGGGCCATCACTGCTCTGCGAATTGATATTCGTCGATAGTAGCGGCGGCCAGGTATTGCGATTGGCTCTTTGAGCAGCGTATCACACGTCCCAGACAGTGAACCAGAACATCGTGGGGCGTGCCAAGCACCGCACCCGGCATGCGCAGCGAAAATCGGATGGCAAGTCCCACCTGCAACAGGCGATCCAACTCAAAAAGCACTCCGCTGGCGGAGACATTCCGGGTCAGCGCGGCAACCTTCCCATTGCCGCTCCACAGCATCACAGGCAGCGCTAGCGGAAAACGCACCGCGCAACGCACCTCATTAGAGGCAACTGGCTCGTGCAGAGCAGTCGGCGGCGATATTCCAGGCTTCAATGCGTTCATGGGCGGACCCCCATACCAAATTGGATCCTTAAGTCACTCTAACCAAATTCCGCTTCCTCCAACCAAATTTCCCTCCCCGGCCCCGGCACTAAAGTTTTCAGAAAGTGAACGGTCGTACCGTACATGGAGCCTGGAATCATGCTCAAATCGTTAAAATTCACCAATTCCTGCATTTATATTGCTCATTTTAATAAGCTTATGTTGATTTTGAAGCATAGCGTCTCACCCTGTCCGGAAGGGTAATGCGTTGTCGAGGCAGGTTCCAGGGAACAAAAATTGCGATTTCTAAAGAAATAATGAACAAAAGGCGAAAATCTAACACTTTTGTTGTAGACCTCCTACATCTTTTGGGTTACGCTTGCTTTGTACGAGTTTTGAACAGGGAGAAAGCTGTCATGAAACACATTGTACGTTTAGCTGCTCTTATCGCTATTTTTGTTACTTGCGCTAGCTTTGCCTTGGCCAGCTCGGGTCCTGTCCAGCTGCCCCCGATGCCGCCGCCGCCGGGAGTTAACACCGTAGCCAGTTCGGGTCCTGTCCAGTTGCCCCCGATGCCGCCACCGCCAGGAGTTAGCACCGTAGCTAGCTCGGGTCCTGTCCAGCTGCCCCCGATGCCGCCACCGCCTGGAGTTAGCACCGTAGCCAGCTCGGGTCCTGTCCAGTTACCCCCGATGCCGCCACCGCCTGGAGTTAGCACCGTAGCCAGTTCGGGTCCTGTCCAGCTGCCCCCGATGCCGCCGCCGCCAAGCGTGGTCGTATAAGCTTAACCTGCTTGTAGCCGCGTGACCACGACGAGTTGGGTGTTACACTCAATTCATCGCGGAGTTTAGTTCACTCACGATGCCGGCGATGAATCTGGACAACACACTATGGCTTGCGTCCTTCGTGGCCGAGGTAGCCGTTGTTGGGCTGCTCCTCTATCGACACGTCTGGAGAAGCCTGCCGGTTTTCTGCGTGTACTGTGCCTGGAGTCTCTTCAACACTGTCGGGATGTATGCAATCCTCCGTCTCTTCCCGGCCGGTTATCTCACGGCCTATTTGACTGATATAGTTGCGGATTCGGGCTTGGTGTTCGGGGTTCTGATTGAGTTGGCTTGGTCTGTGTTTCGTCCGTTCCGGGCCTATCTGTCGCGTGGTGCCTTGGTGGTGGTTGGAGGATCGGTCGTTGCGCTTGGCGCCGTGATCTGGCCCTTTGCAAGCATCCCTGGGTTCAGCTATCTGCCGCCGGAGTGGCATCTTCTGATGCGGCTGCAACAGACCACCGATATTCTCAGGATTTTATTTTTCCTGGCATTGGCAGGATGCAGTCAATTGCTCTCAATCGGCTGGCGTGACCGCGAGATGCAAGTTGCAACCGGGCTCGGTTTCTATTCTCTGGTCGGCATTGCCGTGGCCATGCTCCATACACACCTGACAGTGTGGTCGCAATATGCCCACCTGAACCAGGTCGAGGTGGCAAGCTACGTCTGCTCATTGATGTATTGGGTATACAGTTTCGCGCAGAAAGAAGCCGAGCGCCAGGAATTCACTCCCCAAATGCAGAATCTCCTCTTGGCAGTGGCCGGAGCTGCCAGATCCACTCGCGTGGGACTGACGGATTCCATTGCAGCCAGATCGAGTAAATCACGGGAGGGTTGACCCTGGACATTACGGATTACGTATTTTTGCTGGCCTGTATCCTCATGGAGACAGCCCTTCTTGTCTTCCTTGTTCGCAGTCGCATCTTTCGTACTCTACCAATCTTTACCAGCTTTATCGGTTGGAATCTCTGCAGCGATCTAGCAATAGGAATCGTGATGTCTCTCTGGCCCGAGAGATATCTCTGGTTTTTTCTGCTTGAATTTCCAATTGACGCTATCTACCAGTTCAGAATTCTGGCCGAATTGGCCAGATCTGTCCGGCGTCACAATCGCGCACGCTCGCCCAGGCGGATTATCCTCGCCCTCCTGGTCCCGATGGCCGCTGCACTGGTTTGGCAAATGGTGGCATGGACGGCGCCTGCCAACTGCACGATCATGGGAAAAATTCTCGTTCACCTGATGCAAACCGCGGCAGTTTTGCGTGCCGGCTTCGTCCTGGCACTTGTCTTATGGAGCACTTTGCTAGGCTTGCGTTGGCCTGACCGCGAACTACGCATCATCACCGGTTTCGGCTTTTACACCATTGTCGCCTTGGCCGTCTCCATCCTTCACACCCATCAAACACTTGGCCCCATGTACCACTTCCTGGACCAGGCTATGTCCGCCAGTTACATATGTGCGCTGTTCTATTGGATTTATTCATTTGCTCCCAACGATCCGAAGCCGCAATCATCGCTCTCCAGAAATGCCCTGATTGCTTCTCGCATAGCCAGGAATCGCAAGTACCGCCCATGCACCGTAGTCGAACTTCAGTCGATTCCAACACCCGGAAGCCGGGGCAGCATCGACGACGGAGGGAGCAGGGGTCTTCAGACCCCTGAAAATTTGGCTCGATCAGGAGGGCTTCAGCCACGGGCCTACTCTTTCCGTGGCATCGACCTGCCGTTCAGGAGGGAGCACGGGTCTTCACTCGCCGCGGCGAGCTGAAAATCGCTTTCAATCAGAGCGGCTTTAGCCACGGGCCTTTCCTTTGTCCGGCCGAAAAGCCAGAAAGCCCCGAAATATCCCCTCCGGGGCTGAAGCCCTCTCAAAAATTCGCACCCATTCAGGGGTCTGAAGACCCCTGCTCCCTCCGTTACGAACAGATAACCAAGCCATACCCATGTATTTCCGTCAATGATGCCCTGAAACCACACAAAATGTCCGCCAACTGTCTCATCCGCTTCAAAAAACGGCTCGAATGCTTACTAAAGTACGTGACCAATTTACGCCTTCTGTTCTACAACTTAAGTGGTATAACCCCCATATTTTCTTCCACAAGTCAATAATTTTCGGTTACTGTTGGTACGTACGGCAAAACTACGTTCAAGCTGATGTATCCGGCTTGTTGGTGACTGAACGCCTGTACGAGGGTTACCAGTGATTTTGTACCTGCTACAATTCGCGGCGATCGCAGGCATTGCGCTCTACTTTGTTAAGTGGCGCAATGGAGTAAGGCGTCGCAACGCACAAACGTGGGATTCGCTCCTGGCACGCCTCCGTCCCGATTGGAGCGCTCGCGAGTTGAGCGATCATTTCCTGTGGAAAGAAGGGCTGAGCGCGACCCCCGATGACGCCTGGCAGCGCATGGAAGGCCCCAAAGGCTTGTGGGTGATGTTCCAGAATGCGAAGGTGATGCTGGAAATGGCCGACTTTGCCACCAGGAACTGTAAGGACGCGGACCGCTTGCTGCTGGAAACCCTGCGCAGCGACGCCATGCAGATTCGCCTGTGCGTTCTCATGGCCCTGGCACAGTACGCTTTCTCGAAGGCCAGCGAGGGTGTCCGCGTGAATGCCTTCCGTGCCGCTCAGATGTACACCGGCATGGCCGCGCGCATGATCCAGTTGCTGCAGGAGAATGCAGCCTTCGTCGTTCCCGATTTTGTGGCTGCCATGTAATTACGCTTTCGCTTGCAGATTAAAACCCCGGTCATGGCCGGGGTTTTTTGTTTGTATCCGCGCGGGTTGTTCGTTTTGAGGCATGCAACAGCATCATCGGCCTCGCAATGCACGTGCGCTATAATTGGCAACCGCAAGCGTAGAGTTGGTACCGGCCGTCGGGCAAACGCTCTGCAAGAACTCCATGCACCCCAATCCGTTCGACAGGAATCAGTTGTAAGGGGGCAAGAATGAAATACCGGGTATTGACAGTCAACAGGGAATTCGGCAGTGGAGGAGGACGAATCGCGGAAACCATCGCCGGTTGGCTGGGCTGGAAGCTGCTGGACCGCGAAATCATCGACGCCATCGCCTACGCGGCCCACGTCGATCCGAACGTGGTGCGCCACTACGATGAGCACGTGGACTCATGGCTCCGCCGCTTCAACCAGCAGGCCATGCGCTCGGCCGCCCTGGCCGCCGGCCTCGAACTCCGCGAAGACTCCGTCTTCGATGCCGATGAGACGGTTAATCTCACGCAGAAGATCGTCGAAGAAGCCTGGTCCGAGGGCAGTTGCGTCATCGTCGGCCGAGGCGCTCAATGCATTCTCCAGCACAAACCCGATGTCTATCACGCCTTTGTCTACGCTCCGTTGAAAGAGCGCATCCTGCGCCTGCACAACCGCCTGGAGAAGGGCGCCAACATCGAGCAGCGCATCCGCACCGTCGATGAAGAACGCGCCAGGTACCTGCAACAGTATTTCGGCAAGAGCTGGTGCAATCTCCACCTCTACGACCTGTTGATCTCCTCCCGCGAAGATGAGGACTCCACCGCCCGCGCGATCCTCTATGCCATGACCGGACAGCAACAAACAGGGAATAGGGAGTAGGGAATAGGGAGTAGGGAATAGGGAGTAGGGAATAGGGAGTAGGGAATAGGGAGTAGGGAATAGGGAGTAGGGAATAGGGAATAGGGAATAGGGAATAGCCGGGTGCCCCACCTTCGCGGGTGCCGGGTGCCCCAGGTCTCGATTTTGAGACCTGGGATAGCCGGGTGCCCCACCTGCGCGGGTGCCGGGTGCCCCACCTTCGCGGGTGCCGGGTGCCCCACCTTCGCGGGTGCCGGGTGCCCCACCTTCGCGGGTGCCGGGTGCCCCACCTTCGCGGGTGCCCCAGGTCTCGATTTTGAGACCTGGGATAGCACAACCCTCAACCGGAGGTCTTTCTATTCCCTAGTCCCTACTCCCTGTCACTTCACATCCCAGTCGAAGCTGAGTCCCGCGATCAACTCGTTCAGCTTCTTGACCGCGGCTTGTTTCTGCTGTTCCAGATCGGCCATCTGCTTTTGCGTGACCTGCAACTTGTCTTCGGCGCGATTCAAATCGTCCACAAAACGTTTTGCCGCGTCGTTGCCCTTGAGCGCGGTCAGGTTCTCGCGGTCGCGCGCCTCGTCGGCCGTGGCGGCGTCCTCGCTCTTCTTGGCTTCGGCCATGCGGCGGTCCAGATCGGCCAGCGCCGCCTGGGCGTCGATCACCGGCTTCAGCTTGTCCAGGGCATCGGGAGCGCGCTTGACCAGATCGAGCAAATAGACCGTCTGGTTGTACTCCGCGTTCAGCGCGACCGTGGTGCTCACCGGGCCGTGCTCCCTCACCTCAAGGGTTGCCGTCGAGTGCGCGGCCACCGGCAGCCGGAAGCGATAGAGGTCGGGCGTAGTCTCGGCGGCCTTCAGATCGCCCTCCAGCGTCCAGCCATTATTGCCGCGCGGATGCTCGATCAGAACCACGCGGTCCTCGTCCCCAGAGTTGGTAGCCGAGTAGGTGACTGAAGCCACGTTCATATAGGTTTCCACCACCGATCCCTCGCGGATCTTCACGTGGTGCAGGGTGCGCTGGTTGTCGCGTGCCGTCACCTTCATCCGCACCGCCTGGTCGGCGGCATACGAGAGCAGCCGCTTCTCGCCCGGATGAATCGGGTCCAGCAGCCCCTCGCCGGCAAACTCGCCGCTCTCAAAGATCGAAAAACTCCCCGAGTCAAGCGTCAGCTTGGACTTGTTTTCCAGCCACACAGCGCGCAACGGATTGCTATCTTTCTCGCTCCACAGCGTCACGTGTTCGGCGGGCAGCTCCTGCTGCAGGATGGGCACCATCGCCGACTCGTTCTTGTGAATCGTCACCGGCTGGGTCAGCGCGTACTCGAAGAAGTCGTCGAAGGCGTTGGTCGAAACGTCGCCCTCCTGAATAGCGTTGGTGGGACTGTAAACGCCCCCGGCAACTCCTCCGGCAGAACCGCTGCCCGAGCCCGAGCCAACGCCCTCAGACTCATTGGCCATCTCCGAGCCAACGTTCACCCGCTGTCCGTTAGCGGAAAAGTCCGCCGACCCTGCGACGCCCTCGCGCCCCATAATCCGCTTTTTGGCGGCGTAACCGATACCTAGAGCAGTATCAACATAGCTATACCCAGGCGGATTGAAAGTGCGATAGAGTTGTTTTCTCTGGTGAAGTGACCGCGACAGCGGACCTATGGGTCGAGCGTATTCGGACGATCT
>JBEKGY010000045.1:0-22902 GCA_050012555.1 Occallatibacter sp. | reverse complement strand
AACGGCCCGTCGAACCCACTCCTCCATCTTTTCCTGGCTCACGTCGTCCTGGCGGAGTTCTCTGTCCAACCAATGCACTAGATCGGTCTCGGTCCATTCAACGGGCATCAGGCTCAGATCGAGCTGGTCAGTTCCAATGAACCTCGTACGGATTCTGCCTCCATCGACATCAAGCTCGAAGGTCCGTGTCGCCGGATCGTAATTAAAACCGGATAGGGACGGCTTGGAAGAGAGCAGGTCCCAACTGTATGCGTCGAGAATCAGGTCTTCATCGAAGAGGCGCAGTTGACCGTCGAAATGCGCGCATAGGCGCGGAACAACGAAGGCTTCCCTTCGCTCCGATGGAGCCAATGCCCTTTTGGGCCTTTCGGCGTACTCGCGCAGTTTCTGCTCGACGGCTGGCTTGTCGGCGGGCGCAACGCCCGCCACGATCTTTTCGCGCAGAGGCTCGGTGAGCAATCCGACGACCTCAATTGTGGACTTCCCGTCGAGACTGCGATGGAGAATGACTTGCTCATGCTCACGCTCGGTCAGGGCGGTCAGGTCGGGCGGGGCGGTGAGATCGACTATTACGGGCGCATCGAAGAGCGGCAATCCACCAGTAGACGGCTGGCCCCGTTCAATGGCTTGCTCGGCCTCGGCGGCATCGAAGCCCAAGGCGACCATGCTGGTTTCAAGCTGCTTTGCGGCCTCAGAAAATCTTGGGCTGGAGACGTGGGCGTATGCCTTGTTGAGGTCTTGAGCCTTGCGGCGCTGGACATAGGGCATGCGCAGGACGCGGCCTAGCAATTGCTCCACGCTGGTTGCGTTGTGGATGTTGGCCGTGGAACAGAATACATAAGCAAAGGAGCAATCCCAGCCTTCTTTCAGAGCTTGCACGGTAATAATGACTTCGATCGGGCACTTGGGGTCGAAAAGATCGATGCCTTCCAACTCCCGCTGTTTTCCGGTTGCAATGGCGATTCTATCTTCAGGAATCCGCTCATTTTCCAGCAAGTATTGCTTTACCGCCTCGACGTTTGCGGTTCGGTCCTGATTCTCAGCCTGGATGAGGAGAATGGGGCGAATGTACTGGGATTCATCCACGGCCAGGGCTGCCAGCCGCCTGCGGTTGCGCAGCGCATCGCTCAGCGCCGATTCCCATGAGGATGCGTGCTCGGTGAGAACGATGGGCAGCTTAATCATGGCCTCCGCCTTGAGTTCTGCGGCGGAGACGCGGCACAAAACATTGCTGCCGGTGCGGGGATCATTGTCCGGCGTTGCCGTCAGTTCGACGATGCAGGATGGCGCGATGCGATTGAGAACTTCAAAGGTGAGATGGGTGCGGGCGTTGTGGGCTTCGTCCATGATGACCATGGGACGGTGAATCATCATGAGGTTGGCGAAGGAGTATCTGACCCTGCCCGCGTAGGGGCCGTCCTCGATGCGGTCGAGTTCGGGCATGGTGACATGGAGGCGGGTGAAGTGGGTTTCGAGGGCTTCTTTGTCCGCGTAGACATCGCGGCCGGTCCTGTCGCTCACGCGTAGGGTCTGGATGGTGGCGACGACGATGCAGACTTTCTCCGATAGGTCCTGGGGGCGAATGTTGTCGATTTCTTCAATGTCGAAGACGCGCACGCGGCCCTCAAACTCTTTGTCGAGAGCTTGCCGGTAAGGGTGGGTCGCATCCTTCAGGGCCTTGGCGGTCTGGGTGCGAATGGTGTTGGAGGGAACCAGCCATAAAACGAGCGGAAAATCCTTTTCAATGTAATTTCTGGCTGCGACATGAATGGCGTAGGCACCGAGAATCGTTTTGCCGCCGCCGGTGGGCAGACGAAGGCAGACATAGGGGACGGTTTCAAGGCCGGGGACGGTACGGTAGAGGGGTACAAGGCCGTTCTGCTCTTCGGCCATTTTCGCGAAAGCTTGCGGCGGGTCGCCGTAGAGGCGGACTTCGCCCAGGTACTTTCCAAGTTTGTCGAGGGTGCGTTTTTGGAAGTCTTTGAGTTGGAAGTCCATGGTTATCGCGCCTTCACGTCGTAGGGAGTTTGTTTGAATGTGATGCCGAGTTGTTTGAGCGTAGCCGCGCTCAAGCGAGAGCTTTCGCCGTAGATGATTCTTGGCCCGTCGTGGGCGGGAAGCTCTTCGAGGATTTTGCGGGTGAGGACGTTGCCTCCATCGGGGCGCATGTCGCCGAGAATGCCGTTGTAGAGGAGGTAATAGGCCGTTTCGTTGTGCTTGCCGAGAAATGGGGAGCGTTTGCGCTTGTGGGCGAGTGGCTTGTGCGTCTCAGAAAACCAGATGTGCGCGGCGAGATGGTCAAAGCGAATTGCGGGGTGAATGTGGCCTTGCTCATCGAAGATGGGGCTGCCGAGGCGGTATAAGCGGAAGCCGCCGCCGCCCTGCCAGCCGACGGACTCGGAGATGCCGCCCTGCTCGCCGTCCACAACTTTGCGGAGACGCGGGGCGCAATGCGTCTCCGCGTGTTCGCCCATTTCAATGCCGATGTAGCGGCGGCCCATCTTGTGGGCTACAGCGGCAGTGGTGCCGGAACCGAGGAAAGAGTCAAGGACTATATCTTCTTTGTTCGATGCGATTTGTATGACTCGACTAATGAGGCGCTCTGGTTTCGGTGTGTCAAATAGATTGTCCGAGTCAAACAGAAGAATAATCTCTTTCTTTGCCTCATCATTTGTACCAACATCGATCGCATACCAAATGGTCTCCGGCGTCAAACCTGCATCAGCGAAGTCACGCAGAAAGCGTTTGATTCTCGGAACCCCAAGTCCTCCCTTTCCGAACCAGATATTTCCTTTTACAATCTCTGCATTCATCCTTTCTTGTGTATACAGCCAGCATCGACCAGGAGGCGGGTCCATTGTCTTACCTGATGGAGTCTTGAGAGTATAAAACTGGCTAGGTGTTCCATGGCCCGCCATAGCATTTGCAGATACAGATTGCCACGGCCCCCGTGGGTCATCGTCTGGATTCTTGTACCGCCCCTTTACTGACTCGTTCATGGCCAGCAGATTTCTTGTCAGTTCAAACCTACTTTTATCTGATGAGTAGACAAGCAAGTGATCATGCTTAAACGAAAAAACGCGTCTGTTTTCCCTGGTGGTTCGTTTTTCCCAGATGACAGTTGCAACAAAATTCTTTCGCCCGAAGACCTCATCCATGATGACCTTGAGGTAGTGGGCTTCGTTATCGTCGATGGTGACCCAGATGCTTCCGTCTTCGGTGAGCATTTCGCGGAGGAGTTCGAGGCGGGGATACATCATGCCCAGCCAATGGGTGTGTTCCAGGTTGTCGTCGTAGTGCTCGAAGGCGCTGCGGGTGTTGTAGGGCGGGTCGATGAAGATGCACTTGACGCGGCCGGCGTAGAAGGGCAGCAGCGCCTTGAGGGCCTCCAGATTGTCGCCCTGGATGAGCATGTTCTCGGTCTGCTCATCGCCGTAGGAGAGCTCGGGCACGGCCTCCAGCAGGCGGTAGGGGACGCTGGCGGCGGCGCGTTCATCTTCGGGTCGGGTGAGCCAATCGAGCTTGGGCATGGTTGCAGGAAAATTGTAGGGCATTGGGGCGGGGATTGGCGCGGGATTGTAGCGCGGCTTGCGCCGCGTTGATTGTTTTTCAAGTGGGGTGGGGTGGGTAGCGCGGTTAAAACCGCGCCCTTTCAAACCAGACAAATATACCATACCCCGGTATCACCCTTTGCAGATAATTACCTTCCTCCGGCGCACAATTGGAATTAGAAGGATGAGCGCAGAAGCGAGTGGGCATCTCCCCAAACCCTGCGGCCTCGTCCTCAGGAAAATTAGAAAACCCGGAATTTTCAATGTAAAACTGGAAAAATACATCTAACCTAATCGAAATAAACAGCTTACAGAAGATAACCGTGGACCGGTACAGCCGCTGTATGGCTGTAAAACAGTGCTCATGACGCGCTTTTCCCTCCTGTGGTCCAGTCTCCCTTCGCCGCGGCAAGCTAATTCCCATTGACGCGGCCCGTTGGCGTTGAGGCCGATTTGCCCGGCGCCGTCCGCGGAGCGCTCGCCGGCTGCGGCAGCGCGGACTGCGCAGGCGGCGGCTGGTGCATGGTGACGATGATGGCCTCGGCCGGTTTTTTGCCCGCGCATTGGTAGGAGTGCGGCGTGCCGGCGTCGAAGTACACCGCGTCGCCCAGCCTCAGCGTGCACTGCTGATCGCCGTGGCGAAGGTCCAGCTCCCCCTCCAGCACATACAGAAACTCGAACCCTGGGTGCATGTGCGCCCTGGGCTCCATCTCGTCGGTAAGTGGCACGAACTCGGCAAAGAAAGGGTCCATGTGCCGGTCCGGAACCATGTAACCCAGGCTCTCAAAGTAATAGGCCGGGGAATCCACGCCGGTCTGCGGCAGACGCACCCGTTCCTTGCGGCGGTGAATCTGGAACAAGGTGCGCGGCTCGGGCTCAAAGAAATACGACAAATCTTTTGAGAAGACCATGGCAATGCGGGAGAGATTGCGCAAGGTGGGCACTACACGGCCGGTCTCAAGCTGGGAGAGGAAGCTGGCTGAAAGCCCGGTAAGCTTGCCCAGTTCGACCAGGCCCATGGATTTTTTGAGCCGCAGGCGCTTGATGCGCGCGCCGATACGCTTCTCGGCAATGATGCGCTCGGTGGTATTCGTGTCCACCTGCGACTTTTGCGTATTTTCGCTCTTGACCACGGCTAACTCGGCCATCGACCACCTCCAGAGAGCACAAAAAATGGGACGCACACAGGGAAATGTTGCGTGCATCAACAACTATTCTCATGTTACCAAAGTCGCATTGGGGCCGCAATGGTTGTTCTTGCCACCCGCCGGGAAGGCGCTGCACGGGCCGCGCCAACAGTTTTGTCATCCTGAGCGGCCTTGAGTGAAGCGGCGGAGAGTTGAAGGAGCTGCGGTTGCTTCTCGGCCTCCCAGCGTTATGCTAGAGTGTCCGGCCGGGGAATCATCCATTCGGCCAGCTAGGAAGCACATGCCCGAAGATCGTCCTACTCCAACCACACCTGCCGCGCAAGAGGCGTCTGCCGCACCGGGCCCAGGGGGCGCCCCGCCCGCGCAAGCGGCGTCTGCCCCACCGCAGGTGGCCACCATCGCCACGCTGGGCCAGCACGAAGGCCAGACGATCACCCTGCGCGGCTGGCTCTATAACCTGCGCGAGAGCGGCAAGTTGCTGTTTCCCATCTTTCGCGACGGCACAGGAACCGTGCAGGGCGTGGCGCACGTAAAAAGTGTGCCCGCCGAGGTCTTTGAGGCTCTGAAGGGGCTGACCCAGGAGTCCAGCGTCATCGTCACCGGGCGCGTGCGGGCTGACCAGAGAGCGCCGGGCGGCTTCGAGCTGGACGTTGAGGGCCTTGAAGTGGTGCAGCGGGTTCCCGAGTCGGACCCCTACCCCATCACCCTCAAGGAGCACGGGGTCGACTTCCTGATGGAGCACCGTCACCTGTGGGTGCGCTCGCCCCGCCAGGCTGCCATTTTGCGCATCCGGGCGGAGATCATGCGCGCGGCGGCGGAGTATTTCGATCAGAACGGCTTTATCCGCACCGACCCGCCGATTCTGACGCCGGCTGCCTGCGAGGGCACTTCAACGCTGTTTCCGGTGGACTACTTCGGCGACCCGGCGTTTCTCACCCAATCCGGCCAGCTCTACGTCGAGGCCACCGCGCTGGCTCTGGGCAAGGTTTACAGCTTCGGGCCGACTTTTCGGGCGGAGAAGTCGAAGACGCGGCGGCACCTGACCGAGTTCTGGATGATCGAGCCGGAGGTGGCCTTCTGCGACCTGGACGGGATGCTGGAGTTGGCGGAAAACTTTCTCTCGCACATCGTGCAGAGCGTGCTCAAGAACCGGGCGGCTGAACTGACGGTGATCGGGCGCGACCGGGCGAAGCTCGAGGCGATCGTGCCGCCGTTTCCGCGCCTGACTTACGACAAAGCGGCCGAGATGTTAAACCAGGCGCACAAGGACGGCCAGCTTGAGGCGGCTTTCGAGTATGGAAACGACTTCGGCTCTCCGGACGAAACCTGGCTCAGCTCGCAGTTTGACCGCCCGCTGATGGTGCACCGCTATCCGGCCAACGTGAAGGCCTTTTATATGGAGCCCGACCCGCTCGACGCGCGGCTGGCGCTCTGCGTGGACGTTCTGGCCCCCGAGGGCTACGGCGAAATCATCGGCGGCTCGCAGCGCGTTTCAAGTTATGAGCTTTTGAAGAGCCGCATCGAGCACCACAAACTTCCCCAGGAAGCCTTCGAGTGGTACCTAGACCTGCGCCGCTACGGCAGCGTGCCGCACTCGGGTTTCGGCATGGGCATCGAGCGGGCGGTGGCGTGGATTTGCGGGCTGGATCATGTGCGGGAGACGATTCCGTTTGCGCGGACGTTGCACCGGATTTATCCGTAGCGGGATGAAGACACTCCAACAATTCATTTTTCCGCCATGTTTACTGAATGAGGGCAATTGTTTGTCAGGTACCTTTCTTTGGGCGGGTTAGGAAATGAGCCTGTTGGAATCGTTAACCGAACGCGGTAAACTGCATTTGCCGATGATTGAGTCCTTACACATTGCCGGTTTCAAGCTTTTCCGCGACCTTACGCTGCCTAAGCTCGGGCGGCTAAACCTGTTTGTCGGGGAAAATAACACGGGGAAAAGTTGCCTGCTGGAAGCGGTTGGCATATACGCGGGAAGAAACCCGGTTGCCGATATTCTTCAAGCGGCTTCGTTGCGTTCCAAGGAGCCTCTTCAACCCTGGGAGGTTGACGGATGGAATGAACAGGGAACCGCTGTTCGGCATCCCGTCTTTGATTTGTTCCATCGGGAAAGCTCCGTTTCGGGCACAACATTCTCCCCATTTTTGATTGAGAGAGTCGGGGACCTAAATTCTCTGCACGTGAGCTTTCAATTACACGACATCGTTCCGGATGAAGAGGGTCTGCGTCGCTATGTTCCGGTGCTCCCTGGGCACGCTACCGTTGATCATTTGGAATTCGCACTACCTGTCTCACGGGGAATGAGTCAAGTTACGCTGATCACACGACGGCAGCTTCCGTTGCGCCCACGGCTGCTAGATTCTGAAAGAATCCCCAATGACGGCGCAGTTGTCGTTGTTCATCTCCCCGCGGATGGCCTCAGCGACGAAAAGGCAGCATCATTGTGGGACTCTCTAATTCAAGGCCCCGGACAGAAGCAGGTTCTCAATTGGATGCGGATGCTGGACCCCCGAATTGAGGCTTTAGACTACATAGCGGGGCGGCTAAGAACGCGTGTTGCCTTGCTCAAAGTGGAGGAAGAGAACCGGATTCCACTTAATTCAATGGGCGACGGCCTTCGGCGGATGTTCCACATCGGCCTCGCAATGGCTACGGCATCCAAAGGCATACTCCTGATCGACGAATTTGAAAATGGTCTTCATTGGCACGTTCAACGAGAACTTTGGGCTGCATTAGTTAAGGCAGCAAAAGAGTTTGATGTTCAAATTTTCGCCACCACCCACAGCCGGGACTGCGTCGGCGGTTTCGTCTCGGCAAGCAAAGAGTCGGGCATTGAGGATGCAAAACTCTATCGGCTTGAGCGTGAAGGGGACGAAATCTACGCGGTGGACCTCAACCTCATCAACGTTGAAGCTGCCCTACGTTTGAATGGGGAATTCCGCTGATTATGGCCACGCAGGCAGTAAGACCCTGCAAGTCGGACGACGAGTCCCTGCTTCTCGTCGAGGGCCGGAATGACTGCCATGCAGTCTTTCAGCTTGTGCGTCTCAGGCACGGAGCCGATCCGGCATTCGGCATCTTCGATTGCGAGAACGACGATGGCGTCCTGGACCAACTGAGTTCCAGGTTGGCCCAGCCAATTCCGCGCCAGAAGGTTCTGGGGCTGATTCTCGACGCAGATATTGAGGGTTCAACAGAGGCAGACGCAGTTCAACGACGCTGGGCGCAACTCAAGGACCGCTTTGGCGCCGATTACAACTTGCCCGCTGCCTTTCCAGAGACGGGTCTCATTATCGATCCCATGCCCGGACGACGGGCCACAGGGACTCTGCCTCGCATCGGTGTGTGGCTCATGCCAAATAACAGAGCCTATGGCATGTTTGAAGATTTGCTCATGGACTCGCTCGGAGACCATGAAAAGGAATACACGTCGAAAGTCGTGAAGCAGGCGAAGACAGACAAGGTCGCGTCCTTTCACGACAGCCACCTATCAAAGGCAGTGATCCGCACGTATATGGCCTGGCAGGAGCCTCCGGATATACAGTATCTCGGCTTGGCAATTCAAAAGCGCCATTTCCAAAACATTGAGACGGCCTGTGCTCAATTCCTCGATTGGCTTGGACGTATCTTTGTTCCTTTGACGCGCTAGCCAATCGCTCAGCCGTGCGCCGGTCGCTCACACCTGCATCACTTCCGCTTCTTTTTTGTGGGAGAGCTCTTCCATGCGGCGAATCTCCTCGTCGGTCATCTTCTGGACCTGTTCGAGAGAGCGCTTCTCCTCGTTTTCGCTGATTTTCTTGTCCCTGGCCAGCTTCTTCTGGGCCTCGTTGCCGTCGCGGCAGACGCTGCACCGGATTTATCCGTAGCGGGAACTGGTCAACATCCCAAAAACCATGGTTTATGCTGATCCGCAAATGCATTAGCTAAGCTAACCTATGCTATACTGATCTCATGGAAGTGAACATCCATCACGCCAAGACCAATCTTTCCCGCCTTATCCTTCAGGCCGAGGCAGGAGAAGAAGTCATCATCGCCCGCGCCGGCAAGCCTGCGGTCAAATTGGTGCCGGTTAAAGCGAAAGCCACGAAAAGGTTCAAGTTTGGGGCTCTAAAGGGGCTGTTCACCGTGCCTGACAACTTCCTCGATCCTGATCCAGAGATCGAGAGCCTTTTTTACGACGGTCAGATATTGACGGGTGTGCCCGATGAGGAACTGATATCGCCGCGGCCTCGGCCGGTGGTGAGCGCCAAAGCGGCAAGAGCAACCAAGGGGAGGGCGCGGCGCTGAGAGTTCTGGTTGACACGCACACTCTTCTCTGGTGGATGGGCGGCGACCGCCGCTTATCAGCTCGCGCGCGTGGCATTCTGGAGGACGCAGCCCATTACCGCTCCGTGAGCATCGTGTCGCTTTGGGAGGTTGCCATCAAGATCAGCCTGGGCAAACTGCCGAGCTACGGCCTGACCGTCACCCGCATTTCTGAAGAACTGAAGCAGCAGCGGTTTGCGCTTATACCCGTGCGTCTCGAAGACCTTGTTCGCATAGAGAAGTTGCCATGGCTTCATCGCGACCCGTTTGATCGATTGCTGATCGCGCAGGCGCAAGAGGACAATATTCCTCTGCTCACTTCCGATGCTCAAATCCTTCGATACCCGGTACAGACCATCTGGTAGTTTGCGCCGCGCCAGCGGCATGAGGATATCTTGCTCACACCTGCATCACTTCCGCTTCTTTTTTGCGCGAAAGCTCTTCCATGCGGCGGATCTCTTCGTCGGTCATCTTCTGGACTTCTTCGAGAGCGCGCTTCTCTCCGACGAGCCCGCCGGCCCACAGCCCGGCAGCCCCAAAAGCCGGCAAGCGCAAAGAACTGTGGAGGTTCTTGCTGAATCGCCTGCCGTTCTCCGGTGGCTTGCAGGAGAGATTCGCCTGTCGAAGCGAACACGGCCAGAGTGAGCCGCTCAGTAACATTGCGTGGCCGGAGATCAGTATGTGGAGTATACTGTGGAATGAGGTCGACATATGGAAACAGTCCAGATTGTTCTCGATAAAAAGCTGCTGCAGGCCGCCGATCGGGCCGCACATCGAACGAAACTCAATCGTTCCGCATTGGTGCGCGAAGCGCTGCGGGAACATCTGCGGAGAATGGAGGCGCGCGCCTGGGAAGAACGCGACCGCGAGGGTTATTCGAGGCAGCCGCAGGCACACGATGAATCGCGTTTCTGGGAAGCGGTGGCGGCATGGCCGGCAGAGTAACCCGGGGAGACATCCGCCTTTACAACTTTGCTCCGCCCGATAAGAAAAGGCCGGTGGTCGTGCTTACTCGTGACAGCGCCATCGCTTATCTGTCGACCGTCACCGTCGCGCCCGTCACGTCCACGATCCGCGGCGTGCCATCCGAGGTCGTCTTGAATGAGGAAGATGGCATGAAGGCGTCCTGCGCGGTGAACCTGCACAATGCGATCACCATTCACCAGGACCGATTGGGAAAGCGCGTGGCCCAGTTAAGTTCCCTTCGAATGAACGAAATCTGTGCCGCTTTGCGTTTCTCTTTGGGTTGCGATCTCAGTCGGCCGTAGCTGCCCGGCACACAAAGGCCCCAAGATCGATAACCTGGGGGTTTTTGCGCGGATGGCATCAACGCCCGCTCCCCGATCCAGACCATTTGGTGATCCTCACCGCTCAGACCTGCATCACTTCCGCTTCCTTCTTGCGCGAAAGCTCTTCCATGCGGCGGATCTCTTCGTCGGTCATCTTCTGGACCTCTTCGAGAGCGCGCTTCTCCTCGTCCTCGCTGATCTTCTTGTCCTTGGCCAGCTTCTTCAGGGCTTCGTTGCCGTCGCGGCGGACGTTGCGGACGGCGGTGCGGTGCTCCTCGAGGACGCGGTTGAGGTGCTTGACCACCTCGCGGCGGCGCTCCTCGGTCATGGGCGGGACGGGCACGCGCAGCACCTTGCCGTCGGACTGCGGATTGAAGCCCAGATCGGCGGTTTGCAGGGCCTTCTCGATCTCCTTGATCACGGTGGGGTCCCAGGGCGCGATCAGGATCATTTGCGCCTCGGGCGTGGAGACTTGCGCCAGTTGGCCGATGGGAGTGTGCGTGCCATAGTAGTCGACCTTGACCTGGTCGAGCATATGCACGTTGGCCCGGCCCGTGCGCGTGGAGGCCAGGTTGGCCTGGAATGTGGCCACCGCCTGGTCCATGCGCCGCCTGAGGTCGCTAGAGAGATCTTTGAGCGCCGGAATTCCGGCCATTGCTGAGACTGCCATAAGGTTCCCCTCACTAAGGTACAAAACACTATATTAGCGAATCCACGCCGCGAAGAGACTGGATGCCGCAGAAGAAATCAACGAGGGCGGAACTCCTACGCCACGGGCTGATAAACATAAACCGGAGATTTCATGCGCTACTAAACCCGGGCATTTTGCTAACGACAGAAATGGTTTGCGGCGGGAGATGGTGTTACGAAAGAAGGTCCGCTTATGAAGCGGCTGGCCTAATGCCCGTTCGTCTTGGCTTTCTTGCGAAAGGAGCCTAAATTCATATCTGTAAGCTCGATGTCGAGGTCAGGGCCGATACAGGCTTCCGGGACCAAAAGAAAATTGCAGTCGGGATAGAGCTGAATGAGACCAAGAATCTCTCCCGTTTTGGCGTCGGCCAACGTGATGAAGAGATCGGCAGCGTCCTCGAGTCCACTGCCTGCGGTGACGACCTGGCCTTGGCCCTGGACGAAGACCACGATGTCGGAGTTCTCAGAGCATGGCAACATTCCCACCTGATCGCCGAGAGTGTAGGCCGACTTGGCAATCGCTTTGGGTTTCTTGTACATCAAGGCGGAAACAGCTTTGAACTTCTGCTGGACCTGGGCGATCACCTCTTTGATTGCATCTGCAGATGCGCCACTCGAAAGGGGATTGGCGGCGGAGGTAACGCTGATGCCGCGAGCTTTGAGTTGGGCTTCGACGATAGCCTCAAGGGCCTCAGCCCAAGATTCGGATTCCTGCGGCATTTCTTCAACGCTTTTGAATCCGATGCTTTTAAATCCGATCTTGATGAGATGGCCCTGGGGCGGCATCATGCAGGCGGAATGGATGGGGAACTTGCCGGAACTCACCTTGCGCTGCACGTAGGACGTGTTATTTTGAAGTGCTGAGGCGAAGGCTGTGGAAACGGAAACGCATACAAATAGGGCGGTAGCAAAGGCCAGGAAGATTTGTCGTCTGAGTTTCATCCAATTTACCCCTTTCAGGAAAAAAGCTGCTGGCGAGGGCGTTCTGCCGCCGATCCGATCAGGCAGAAGCCCGCACAGGCAATCATGGATGCGCTTGCCCGGTTTGGTGGTTCTGGCACTGGGCCATGCGCCGCTTGATGCGAAGGCGGTCGAGACTGGTGGAAGGCACCAACTGGAGATACCGTTGATAGTTTGCTGCCGCGTCAGAATATCGCAACTCATCCTCATAGAGGAAACCTAGCTCGCGATAGGCAAGCGCATATTGCGGATCGATTTGGTTCGCGGCAAGGAAGGCCTTTTCCGCCTTTGCCTGGTTTTCTTTGAGCGTCGCCTGGCCCTCGGGCGTTTTCAGCAGGGCTTTTTGCTCCTCCTGCTCTGACATTTCGAGAACTTCCTTGCGCTGCTGAGCCTTGCCGCCGGAGGTGAGCTCGTTATTAGTGGGGAGGGCCGTTTCGGCTCCGAGCGCACGATAAGAGTCGCCAAGGAGCACCTGATATTGTGGGTCGCCTGGGAATGCGCTCACGAGCCGGGTGGCGCGGGCCACCGCGGTGCGTGGACGGCGGTTTTCAATGTCGTTATTAGTGTCGTCCACGATGGCTGGCGCAATGGCGGTGAGAACGGCAGCGAGATAGTCCTGCGTAGTACCGGTTCGTGCGTCCATGGGGGTGTGCGCATTGGCGAACGCAAGGGCTTGCTCCCGCCTTTCTGCCAGCTTGGGATGGTCTTGGAAAAGGGGGTAGTGCGGTTCGTACTCGAGAGTGTTGTACTTATCGAGCAATTCGAATGTTACGGCCATGGCATGAGGATCGTAGCCGGCAACAGTCATGGCGGCGAGCCCATCGCTGTCGGCCTGGCTCTCCTTTTCCCGTGAATAGCCATAGATGCTTTCCCACAGGAGCAGGTTGCTGACTTCAGAGGCAGCGACCGCCGATGCTACTGCCAAAACAGTACCACCGGGGACCGAGATGGCGGCGGCCGCAATAATTTTCGAAGCGACTACCTTCTTGCGGATGCTGCGGTTCTCGATATACGGGTGCCGTTCGTAGACATGCGCCGTTTCGTGGCCCAGGACACTCGCAAGCTGCGCTTCATTTTCGAGCAGGGAGAGCAGGCCGGTAGGGATATAGACCGAGCCATTCGATAGTGAGAATGCGTTGACCATGGGATCGCGCAGGACCAGGAAGCGGTAGGTGACTTTTTCGGGTGCGGGCCGATCGCCGAGGACGCGCTTGCCCACCGAGTCGATGAAGGCCTGCAGGCCGGGATCGTGAAGCACCAAACCTTTTTTCTCGTACTGCTCGTCGATTGCGTTGGCCTCGGCGAGAAGAGCATCGTCGACTTTGGTGAACTGAAAGGCCGCGCCGGGTCCATTTGAGACCTGCACCTTGACCGTGTTGGGAGCGGCGGCACCGCTGCCTGCGGGCGCCTCTTGCGCCGCAAGCATTGAACAGAACACCACAAACGAAACCGCAACCATGCATGTGCGCATAGGACTTCCCTATCCGTTCAGAACAGGCGATTTGGCCCGGAAAACAAATTGGCCTAGATAATAAGTCCATGATGGACGCAAGGGAGGGGCTTGCGCAACAAGAATTTGCAAGGCGCGACGAAACAGCCGGACCGATCTATTGTGCCAGTGAAGTGTTCGTGTAGCGCAATACGGCAAGGGAAATAGGCAAGGGGCGGAACCCTATGCCACTGCGGTCAATCCTGTCGAAGACGCCTGCTTATGCGCGTGGTAGCTTGAACGCACAAGCGGCCCCGACTCCACGTGACGGAAGCCAAGTTTGAGCGCTTCGCTCTTGAGATCGGCAAACTCGCGCGGGGTATAGAGCCGGGCTATGGGCAGGTGGTCGCGCGAGGGGCGCAGATATTGGCCGATGGTGAGAATGTCGCAGCCCGCTGCGGCCAGGTCGCGGAAGACCTCGAGCAGCTCGGCCGTCTCCTCGCCCAGGCCCACCATCACTCCGGATTTTGTCAGTCCTCCGGGCCGCAGAGTTTTGGTGTAGCGGAGCAATTCAAGCGAACGCTCATAGCGCGCGCCGGAGCGGACTACGCGATAAAGCCGGGGAACGGACTCAGTGTTGTGGTTGAGCACCTCGGGGCGGGCTTCGACCACGGTGCGAATCGCCTCGCGGTTGCCCTGGAAGTCGGGGATGAGCACCTCAACCCGGCAGCCGGGCGCCTGGCGGCGAATCTCTTCGATGACCAGGGCGAAGGCGCGCGCGCCGCCGAGCAGGTCGTCGTCGCGATTGACGCTGGTGATGACGGCGTGCTGTAGGCCCAGCGCGGCCACGGCCTGAGCCACACGGCGAGGCTCGTCAAAGTCGATGGGCTCGGGACGGCCCTTGGGGACAGCGCAGAAACCGCAACGGCGGGTGCAGAGGTTGCCCAGCATCATGAAGGTCGCGGTTTTGGCTTGCCAGCACTCGCCGATGTTGGGGCAGTGGGCGCTTTCGCAGACGGTGTTGAGGCTGAGCGAGCGGGCCAGGCGCTTGAGGTCGTGGTAGTTCTCGCCCACCGGGGCGCGCGCCTTGAGCCAGTCGGGCTTGGGAGCCGGAGTTCGCCGCGGCGAACGGAAGGGCTCGATCTGCACCAGTTCCATCACGTCTTTGATTGTAATGGCAGAGCAAACCCGGCGGTACTTCGCTTGAAGAATGGGCAAGCTGCCGGGTTTGTTACCGGCGATATCAAGGATCATTTTCGTATATAAATGCTTATTATTTAGTATATATTTCCCTGACCATGGTCATATGACCATGGTCAGGAGTATACTTAAATTGCGAGGAGGGTTCCATGCAGACCATGGCTGCAGGCGAGTTCAAGGCCAAGTGCCTGGGGGTGATCGACGAGGTGAAGGCCACCGGCAAGACCGTGATTATCACCAAGCGGGGCATACCGATGGCGCGGCTCTTACCGTTAGAGGAGCAGGCGCCGAAGGAGAGCCCGGAGTCGATCTTCGGCTGCTTGCGTGGCTTTATCACCAGTACGGACGACCTTGGGAATCTCGTTGAACCGATCATCCCCTTGGAGGAATGGGACCATCTGAAGGAAGATTGGTCACCATTTCCGCCGGAATGATCCTACTCGATACGCACGTAGTGATCTGGCTGCTGACAGCCCGAGAGCGATTGTCCCTACGGGCACGCGACGCAATTCTGCAAGCTCGCATCGCAGGAGAAATAGTCGCATATTCTCCGGTTTCGTTGTATGAGATAGCTTATGCCGCCCACCGAAAGCGGCTGCCCCTGAACTCTCCGGTCGGGGACTTCATCGCTGCCCTACAAACCAAGCTGGAGATGATTCCATTGACAGCCGGAATCATAGTGCTCGCCGCGGAGATTCCCGCCCCCTTCCACGGCGATCCCATAGACCGAATCATTGCGGCCACCGCTATGGTGGAGAATTGCGTGCTGATCACCCACGATGATCGAATCCGCAACGCGAACGTCTGCAAGGTGCTGTGGTAACGGCCTCTACCAGAGCCGCTCGCGCACCTCGGGCCGCACCAGGTAGAGAAAGAAGACCAGGTTCAGAAGGCCCTGCACCAGGGCTGGAAACTGGCGCTGGCTGGTGAAGATCCAAAGGTTATAGACCGTCAGCAGGAAGACCGCGGACAAGGCCAGCGCCCAGGCCCAGCGCAACAGGCGCAAAAGCCCGGCGCTGGCGGCGATGAAGCCGGCTGCAAAGAGGAGAAACAGAGACGGATAATGCCGCCCGCCCACCACGCCCACAACGATGATCACGGCCAACAGCAGCAGGTAAAGGCTGATGGCCGCGAGACCGGGCAGAGGCAGCAACTCCCGCCGCGCCGGTTGGGCCTGGTCCTTTTCGGCTTCGTTCTTCCCGGGCTCGTTCGTTCCAGTCTCGTCGGTCATAGAGTGTGCAGGTAGGCCAGCAGGTCGGAAAGCTGGTCGTCGGTCAGTTGTGTGGCGGGCATCATCTGCCGCCCGTGGAGGATCACCTGGGTCAGGCGTTCGTCGGTGGGCGGCGTGCCCGAGGGCATGGCCTTCACCTTGGTCAGCGCCTGCAAACCCGGCCCATGCAGAGGACGCGTGGTGGTGGGGTGGTGGCACCGGGCGCACTT
The DNA here is from genome assembly GCA_050012555.1 of Occallatibacter sp. Taxonomy (GTDB): domain Bacteria; phylum Acidobacteriota; class Terriglobia; order Terriglobales; family Acidobacteriaceae; genus Telmatobacter. The sequence continues at coordinate 6,881 of JBEKGY010000045.1, read as the reverse complement.
CTGTTGATAGACCTGCGCTCCGCGAGACTCTTCCGGGGTCCACAACGCCTCGGGCTTTGAAGGGGGCAGCGAGCGGCAGCCTGCAACCGCCAGCGTTCCGGCCAAGACAAGGACAAAGGCCGGAATTCGACAGGAAACAGCAAGAGAATGAGTGAGCATCTGGCTCTGATGATACTAGGGTCTGTTCACGCTACCAGGGCGGTGGCGTGAACAGACCCTAGCTTACTCCGCCGCCGCTATCGCTTCCACGATGCGGTCGATGGCCTGGAGTTCGGCTTCGCTCCCCGGCCGGTGGTTATTGACGAGGATGGAAAACGCCAGTGTCTTGCCGCTGGCCGCCGTCAGGTAGCCGGAGAGGGCGTTGGTCTCGTTCAGCGTACCGGTTTTGGCCGACATACGGCCCTTGAGCGGTGAATTTTTGAACCGGGAGGCCAGCGTGCCGTTCACTCCGGCCACGGGCAGAGTCTCGCGCCAGGCCGCTCCCCACGGCTGCCGTGAGGCGTAGGCCAGCAGTTGCGTATAGGCGCGCGGGGCGATGCGGTCGTCCGGACTCAAGCCCGAGCCGTCGTAGAGGAAAAAGTCGCCGTCATCCACGCCCGCGCCGATGAGAAACTGCCGCACCACCCGCGTGCCCTGCTCAAAGCTGCCGTCTGTCCCGTGCACCTTGCCCAGGAGCCGCAAGAGCAGCTCGGCGTGGAGGTTCTGGCTCACCTTGTTGGTGAGCATGATGTCCTCGGCCACCGGCACGGAGATGTGCGTAGCCAGCACCTTGCGGCCCTCCAGCGGGGCCTCCATGGTGGGCTGGTCGGAGCGGCTCAGCTTGAGCGGCTCCGCGCGTTCATCCGCAAACTTGCCCGTTCCAGTCGAGTACCTGTGCCGGGAGACAGCCCCGCCGGTGACCGTAACGCCGCGGCTGAGGAGCGCCTTCTTGAAGGCCGCGGCCGTGAACTCCGCCGGGTCCTCGACGGCCAGCACGCCATGGTAGCCCTCGGCCGGCGCCGTTCCCCAGGCGCGCACCAGCATGGAACCGGGACGGCGATCGAGGCCGGGGTGCGGAGTTTCGCCCCTGGGTGCTTGAGTCATCGTGCTGTCCAGCGTGTAGTAGTCCACATTCGGGGTCCACTCGGTCTCGGCTGGGACAGACGCGGCTGTTTCTGGCTTGATCGTTTCGGGATTGGCCGATTCAGGTGCGGCCGATTCTGGCTTGGTCGTTTCGGGATTGGCGGTTTCAGGCGCGGCTGTTTCTGGCTTGGCCGTTTCGGGATTGGCCGTTTCGGGCGCGGCGGTTTCTGGCTTGGCCGTTTCGGGATTGGCCGTTTCAGGCGCGGCGGTTTCTGGCTTGGTCGTTTCGGGATTGGCGGTTTCTGGCGCGGCCTCAGCCGGCGTCTCCGCACCGGCCGCAATGGTCAGTTCCGTTGTGTTGTCGTTGAAGGTGAGCGCGGAGACCGGGGCTCCGGAAGTCCATTGCAGATCGTCCCATCCCCAGCCCCACCCGTAGCGCTCATCTAGAAAGAAACTGTCGTCGCCCACCACGCTGCCGTCCACCGTGCGCACCCCGGCCTGCTCCACCTCTTCGGCCAGCAGATCCAGCACGTCCATGGCCTTCGGTGGGCGCTCCGTCTCTTCCGGGGTAGTAGCGGCGGCAGCAGGTACAGGCTCCGGCTCATGGTAGGGATAACGCCGCGCACTCATCGTGGGGTCGCCCGCGCCGAGCAGAATCAGGTCGCCATTCAGCACGCCTTCGCTGTCGATTGCGCCGCCGGCTACTACGTTGGTGGTCCAGGTCAGCGTCTCGACCGGAAGCAGGGCAAAGGCCGCGGCCGTGGTCGTGAGCTTGGCGTTCGAGGCTGGGGTAAAGAGACGACCCTCGTTCAAACCGTAGAGCGGCTTGCCATCCAGCGTGGTTACGCTGATGCCAAACTGCGCGTGACTCAGCGCCGGCTCGGCCAGAATGGCATGGATGCGATCACTGAGCGCTCCTTTTGCCGGAGCGGGATGCACGGCCGGACTGGCGCTGCTTTGCGCCGGTGTTTGCGTGAACAGCCCGGTGGAAGGAAAGAGAACTGCAGCCAACACCAGCGCCGGAACTCGCCGAAAGAGATTCATGCCCGGAGTTTAACAGCCTGAAGCGACAGGCATTCAAGATCGCGAGTGGAAGTGAGTGGGCCAGGCGGCGTTGAGCGCGCGCAGGGCCGTGGGGATGATCAGCGAGAAGGTGAAGATGGGACGCACTGCGGCAGGTTGACGCCTTGGTCTGGATTGAATGAGCGCCGGCTCGCCCCTTGCTCCCATGGCGGGAGCGGTGTACTCTGGGCTTGTGCGAATCATCTCGCGGAGCACGTTGAACGGTTTCGTCCGAAACAGGGTGGAACCCCGGCTGCAACGGGTCGTAGGTGAGCAGCTTAATGCCTGGTATGCAATGGCCTCGCGTGCGGCGTGGAAGAATTCCGCGGAACTCAAGCGGGAGAAACAGACCGCCAGTATCGTCTCTTCTGAACGAGTGGTCTTCAATATCAAGGGAAACGAGTTTCGTCTCGTTGTTGCCGTGGATTACAAGAACGGTGTTGTTCTAATACTGTGGCTGGGGACGCACCGGGAATACGATCAGATTGATGTGAAACAGGTGAAGTTTGACAAGGAGCGCTATGCTGATTCAACCGGTTCGGACTGAAGCAGAGCATGATGCGGCGGTGGCACGCATTACGCAGTTGATGGGCGCGGAGCCGGGTACCGAAGTGGGCGACGAGCTCGACATACTCGCCACTCTCGTGGATGCTTACGAGACCAGGCACTTTCCCATCGCTACGCCCGATCCCGTGACTATCATCAAGTTTCAAATGGAACAGCAAGGGCTGACGCGCAAAGACCTTGAGCCGATGATCGGCAGCCGCGCCCGCGTCTCTGAGGTGCTTACCGGAAAACGCGCCCTGACCCTGCCCATGATTCGCCGCCTGCACGCCGGTCTATATATACCAGTAGACCTGCTGATCGGTTCGACCCCCGCGGCGTTTCGACGTGCGCGGATCGGCAACAGAAAGTCTCCGGTTGCGGTCCCCCGTGATAGCCGCCGGTCAGTTGCCCGGATGAGTGGCCGGTGAGAGAGTGACGAACCATCCAGTTCGGACGCTTGCTTCGTGGCGATTGCGCACCCGCACCCTCGAAGTGGGCTGGCGCACACTGGTGATGGGCGTGGTGAACATCACGCCGGACTCGTTCAGCGACGGCGGGCGGTACTTCGATCCCAACAATCCGGTGGCCGCGATTAACCACGGCCTGAGCCTGCTGGACGAAGGTGCCGACATTCTGGACCTGGGCGCGGAGAGCACCCGGCCCGGTTCGCGCGTAGCCGGCATGATCGGTTCCGAGTTCACCCCCGCGGTGAGCGCCGAAGAAGAGCAGGCGCGGCTGCTGCCGGTGCTCAAAGGGATTCTCGCCACACGGCCCAGGGCCATCGTCTCCGTGGATACCTACAAAGCCGCGACGGCGCGCGCGGCCCTCGATGCCGGCGCTGAGATTGTGAACGACGTGAGCGGCTTGATGTGGGATCCCGAGATTACAGCCGTCTGCGCCGAGGCTGGCTGCGGAGTGGTGCTGATGCACACGCGCGGCCGGCCCGAGGAGTGGCACACCCTGCGGCATCTCGCGTCCGATGAACTGCTTTTTACGGTGCGCGCGGGTCTGGCGGCAAGTTTGGCCGCTGCCGCGCAGGCGGGCATTGCGCCCGAGGCCGTCGTGCTCGATCCCGGCTACGGCTTCGGCAAGCGCTTCGAAGAGAACTATGCGCTGCTGGCGCGGCAGGCCGAGCTGCTCTCGCTGGGCCGTCCGCTGCTCGCCGGCCTCAGCCGCAAATCCTTCCTGGGCCGTACGCTGGCCCCGCTCTACGCGGGCGCGCAGCCCAGGCCCGAATGGGGTCCCGCCGCGCCTGTCGAAGCTCGCGAGACGGCCAGCCTCGCTGCACTTGTCGCGGCCATTCTTCACGGAGCCTCGATCGTGCGCGTTCACGCCGTTCGGCCTGCGGTAGAAGCCGCTCTCATCGCGGATGCGATTATGGCCGCCGGATAAAGTGGTTCGCGTATTTGTGCAGAGGGTGCAATTAGAGCGGAGGGAGCAGGGGCCTTCAGGCCCCTCAACCGGGCGGGAAAATCACGCGGGCTTTAGCCCCGGGCCTGAAGGCCCCCTGATTTTGCGCCCGAATTTCGTGGGGCTAAAGCCCCACGCTCCCTCCCTTCAATAGCTTGCGAAGCTCCTCTACACCTTTGAGAGAACTGCTCTAATACTTTCCACATCGCAATATCGAGATGTGCGTCACCTGGAAAATATTTATGTTTATATATATGCATTATCTTGTATAATCGCGTTGAATCGATGACCAAGAAGCGTTACGCCAGCGTTTGGGATGCGATTGAGAAGACTCCGGCGCAGGCTGAAAACCTGAAGCTGCGGTCTTCGCTGATGCTGGCACTCAAGCGGCACATTGAACGCGAAGGATTGAACCAGACCGAGGCGGCCAAGGTTTTCGGCGTGACCCAGCCGCGCATCTCCAACCTGATGCGCGGCAAGATCGAACTCTTCGGCCTGGACATGCTGGTCAATATGCTCTCCGCCGCTGGTCTGCGCGTGACCTTGCAGGTGAAGAAGGCGGCGTGAGGCGGTTCAATCCCGCATCTCATCCGCCGCGGCGGACGAGATGTTGAGCACCCGGCTGTGCCCCATTCATCGCAGCTTTATCGCGATGAGTGGGCCGCGAAGTCTGGCCGTCCACTCCGACTCGATCTCAACCACTCCTCGAATGCCGGTTGCGTAGTGGCTGAAGCTGCTCCATCGGTACTGCTCGGGCGATATGACCAGTCCACGCTTCACTGGGTTGCGGTGGATGTACCGAATCACTTCGGAGCGGGCGGATTCACCGTGGATGTTGCCGTCGTAATAGCGTTCCTGCCAGAACTGCTCTCGATCGCCTCTCAGCTTGCGGGAAGTCATCTGTTTGACGGCTTTGAGAAACTGCGCCAGGAGGATCGATGGCGGCTCGTTGATGAGCAAATGGATGTGTTCGGGCATCAGGACGTAAGCGTAAATCCTGGCCCGATGGCGTGCCCGAGTCTGTTCCAGCACGGCCTCGACTGTGTCCTTGGCTCCCGATGCTTCAAGGAGCGGGAGCCGGTGAAAGCAACTGAACGTGATGAAGTGAAGAGCTTCCGCCTTCTGAAACCGCTTCAGGCCGTATGGCATGGTCCCATCATAATCCGGCCACAATCTGACCTCGATACCCGCTCATCGCGATAAAGCCGCGATGAACGGGGCACAGCTTCTCAAAGCCGAGCCGTGTTTTCAGAATCGATGAGTGGGCCACCTGCCGATTGCCGCATCAACTAGCCTTTGCATCAGCGCCTCGTACGCTTTCTCCAAAGTTTCGATGTCATGGGGTCTACTCGTTAGATGTGCATTCACCGCCGCAAGCCATTCGCGTTTGAGGTCCAAACGTTTGACATCGGTGAAGGTGAAGATTCGTGTTTGGACGACCTGGAAGAAATCTGCTGTTTTGCGCCTTTTGTCTTCTTGCTCCTTTGGGGTCAATTCGGTCTCATACATCGCCTCGACCTCTGCATACATGGACGCAGTAAGGGCTCCTAAAAGCTCTCGAAATTCTTCGTGTCTGCGATCACGCATCCACTGTTCCCTCTGCGATGATCGCGACAGGAAATGCCCGACAACAATACCGCAAAGAGTTCCGATAATGCCAAGACTAGCGACAACGACCGTAACCGTCCCTTGCCCCATTGAGGCTCCCCTTTCCCTGGCGACGTGGCCCATTTTTCATCTCGAGACCTGGGCCACCCGCCATTTTCATCGGCAAAACAACCTCCACCTCCCGAGCGCCTACCTTTCGGAATTTAGAGGAATCAAAGAACGGGCAAATGTTAATTCCATACTTTACCGCTGCCGCCTGGATATGATCTTGAGGAGCTGCGCGGTGCGCTTGCTCGAATTTAAATTGCGAATGAAACAGTGATTGTTCCAGCATACGTTTACAAGGAAATGCATATTGTTTGACTTGATCCGTAGCAACTACGACAACGTCACCCAAGTTTGGCCGATACGTGGGGTCGATCTTCACAGTCTGGGTAAACGTGTCAAAGTTCTGGTGAAACGGATCGTCTATAACCCTATGGCAGTGAGCCGCCTGGCTGGCGCATTGTCGTCCTTGTAGGTAACAAGAAATCGTCAGATATGCGTTAAATGGGTCGCTTACGAATTCGCCATTGATCTGCGTCATTGTGCCTTTCCAGCTCCCCGCAAGGCGAAGTAATTCAGCTCCTCTTTTTAAATCCTCCAGCGCGGAAGTAACTCCGGCCCAGTGCATTGTTCGTCCGCCGACCTTCTGTTCGCCGTAAACAGTTGTCGACTGAGCTAGGCTGATTGCAATCGGTAGGTTCGCAGATCTGCTATTTGGGAAAATAATGAAAATGACACACTCTTTCAGGACATCCAGCGGATCGACTAAGTGAAGCTGACCATCTTGGAGCCTTATGGTGAGGGTAGGGTAAGCGTTGACATCTGATGCGCCGGGTGCTTCCATTTTGATTCTCCGATTCGGGGATAGCATTCAGCCAACCGCCTCGCTGGCGCCGGTTCTCTTGAAATTCTACCTTCCGAGCGCCGGGCGCCCCAGGTCTCGCTTTTGACCTGGGAGACCATTGCTCGATCAGGCGAAGGACGGCAGGCCGGCCAGGGCCATTGCGATCTCTTCCGCCGGGTAATCGTAGTTCTCCAGCTTGCCGGCCTGGTAGTCGATATAGGACTGCATATCGAAGTGGCCGTGGCCGCTGAGGCCGAACAGGATGGTCTTCCGCTTTCCTTCTTCTTTTGCGACGAGGGCTTCG
>JBEKGY010000044.1:0-24518 GCA_050012555.1 Occallatibacter sp. | reverse complement strand
CACGGTATCCAACTGGAAGTGGTCAAGCATACCCAGGCCAAACGCGGCTTCGTGCTGCTGCCGCGAAGATGGGTGGTGAAGAGAAGCTTCGCCTGGGCCGCCCGCTTCCGCCTCCTGGCTCGCGACTACGAAAGACTCGCCTCAACCCTCGGAGCTTTTCACTTCCTCGCCTTCGCCTGCCTCATGATCGCTAACCTCTTCAGGCTGTTCGCTTGAAGTTAATAACAGGCTCTAGTCCCTTAGTCCCTAGTCCCTCAGTCCCTAGTCCCTGTTTTTCTATCCTGGCGGCCAGGTGAGGAAGCGGCCGCCGAGCAGGTGGAGGTGGATATGGTCCACGGTTTGGCCGCTTTCCGCGCCGGTATTCACAACGATGCGGTAACCGCCGTCAAGGTGCTTTGTCCGTGCGATCTCCGCTGCCACCCATAGCAGGTGACCGAGCAGAGAGCGATCGTTTTCATCGGTATCGCTCATGGAGTCGATGTGCCGGCGGGGGACGATGAGGATGTGGACTGGCGCCTGGGGATGAATGTCGGCGAAGGCGTAACTGAACTCATCCTGGTAAACGGGGGTGGATGGAATGGCTCCTTCGGCGATCTTGCAGAACAGGCAGCTCATAGCGAGTCCAGTGTACACGGGCGTTCTCACCATGGGAATGAAATGAGCAGTAACGACCGTGGTACGCGGATTTACAGGTTTCATTTCGAGCCGCGACCTTCCTGAAATGCAAAAACGGAAAGATTCCGCTCGGATAAAATGGTTTCATCGGTTCCTCCGCGTTCAGCTCACATTGGCATTTTTTGCTGCTGTCGCTTGCAACGGAAATGGCCTAAGGCAGGGGCGCCTGTGCGACTCGAAGGGAGAGGCATGAGGAAGTGGATTCTTGCATTACTTTTGGTTTTGTCGAGCGGTTTGTATTGCTCCGCTCAGACCGGCGGCGTGGATGGGGAGTGGCAAGGAATCAAGACGAATCCCGAGGGGTTGTCTTCTTCGGAGAAATCACTTTGCAAACCGGCGCGAGTTGCAAGACGTGCGCGGCGACGGGCGACGGATCGATCCGGGGCAAGATTGTGTGGAGTCTGAGGAGGGCAGGATCGAAGCCGTCACCGGGGATGGCCGGCAAGGTGGGCAAGACCGGCACGGAGCTTGTGAAAGGCCAGATGAAGGGCAAAGGACTTCTGGTGCTGAACGGCTACCAGAAGAATGACACGAATAACGTAATAGTGATCGACAAGTATCGCCTGGCCGTCTCCGATGACGGAAAGGTCATCGGCGGCCTAACGCTGAATAACGGCCCCTGGACCGGCCAGTTTATCGCCATCAGACCTCAGCCCTAAGCTTGGAGTGAGTCTTCCCAATCGATGACCACAGGGCGCAGGCAGCGCACGGCATTGGATAGATAGATGGCGTCGGCCTGACGGAGATCTTCGGGGCGGAGCACGCGCTCTTCAATGTTTGGCTGCGTTTCCAGGATGTGGCGGCGCTGAACGCCGGCGAGTAGTCCGCACTCGATGGGCGGCGTGAACCATCGGCCGTCTTTTTGAATGAAAATGTTGCTGATGGCGCCCTCGGTGACTTCGCCGCGAAGGTTGAGGAACAGCACATCGTCAAAGCCCGCCTGGGTTGCGGCTTTCAGGGCTTCAGCGTAGACGGGCCTGTGGGTGGTCTTGTGGAAGAGCATGGGGTCCTGGAGATCGGTGCGCTGGGAGGCGATGCGGACGCGGGCGGGCTTCGCGTGGACGCCGCCGGCGCTCTCAGGCAGGGGTTCGTCTTCAATGTGCAGGTTGCCCTGGTGGTCGAGGAGAAGACGGACTTTGCGGAAGATTCCTGTCGATTGGGGTGGCGAAGCCGGGGGTTTTCCCACCCTTTCCGCGGAAAACTGCGGAAAGGATGGGGCACCCAACTTTTGTGCACCCGAATTTTGTGCGAATGCCGCGGCGTGGGCCAGCAGAGCGGCTTTGACCTCGGCGCGGTCGCAGGGGAATGCGAAGTAACGGGCCGAATCTTCAAGGCGGTCGAGATGCAGCTCGAGAAGCGGGTATTCGCCCTGCCAGAGCAAGGATTCAAGCAGGGAAAAAGGCTCCGCGGGCCTGGTAAGAAACTCCGCCTTCAATAAACATTCGCGGTACTCATCAGCCGGAACGGAGTCAATGACGATGCCGCTGCCGATGCCCATGGTTCCGCGGTCTCCGTCCATTTGCAACGTGCGAATGGCGACGTTGAAGACGGATTGCTCACGAGAGAAGAAGCCGATGGCTCCGGTATAAACGCCTCTGGGTTGCCGCTCAATCTGAGCCAGCAGTTGCATGGCCCGCACCTTGGGAGCGCCGGTGATGGAGCCGCAGGGAAAGAGCGCGCGGAAAATCTGTTGGAAGCCGACTTCGGGGCGGAGGTCGCCGGTGACGGTGGAGGTCATCTGCCAAAGGGTCGGGTAGCGCTCGACGGCGAAGAGGTTTTGGGCGCGGACGGAGCCGAAGTTAGAGATGCGGCCCAGGTCGTTGCGCAGCAGGTCCACGATCATCACGTTTTCACTGCGGTTTTTGGGGTCGTTACGGAGCCACTCCGCCCGTTCGCGGTCTTCGCGGGTGGTGCGGCCGCGGGGCGCGGTTCCTTTCATGGGGCGGGTGGTGATGCGGCGCGGGTCGCCGCGGCTTTCCAGGTGGAAGAACAGCTCGGGCGAGAAGGAGAGGATGCGGCGGTTGGGCTGCGAATGCAGGAAGACTCCGTACGGAACCGGCTGGCGGCTGCGCAGGCGCTGATAGAGCGCGGCGGAACTCCCCGGCGCACGGACGCGCAAGGGAACAGTGAAGTTGAGCTGATAGATATCGCCGGCGCGAATCCACTCGTGGATGGCCTCAATGCGCTGGGTGTATTCCCGTTCAGTGAGGCTGACGGCGGCTTCCGGCAGAGGCGCGGTTGCCGGCTCCTGGTCATTGACACTGGATCGGAATGAAGCCAGGGCTGGAGGATCGCCGTCGAGGAAGGACCCCGTCCGATGGTCGAAGAGGAAGGGGCTGTCGTAGATACCGAACCAGGCTAGAGGTTGGGCCAGAGGCTGGCCGGGCGGGCTGGACAGCAGTGCGACTGTAGGTTCAAAGAAGTTGCCGCACTCGTAGGTAAAGTAGCCCGCGGCAAAGAGGCCGGCGGCAACGGCGCTCTCAATTTCCGCGAAGAGGTTTGGAAGTTCCGCTGCATGGTTGGCTATGCAGACGCGCAGGGGAGCGGTGAAGAGACGGGTCAAGGAATCAGAGTGGCGCTCCGGGCGGGACTGCTCCGTAGCAATCTCCTGAGCAAATTCCGGGCCGGGGGGCTTTGCGCACTCCAGCAGCACCGTCGCCGGCGTCTGTTCGACCAGCGCGTAGAGTTCAGCGGGAGGGGAATGCCAGCGGTTCATGCAGGCAAGATTACTGCACCGTCAGCGCCAAATCGGTGGATTGGGTAATGGCGGTGATGCCGTTGCTGGACTGGGCGGAGACGAGCACCGTGTAAGTGCCGGCAGGAGTTGCGGGGGGGATGGGCGGTCCGTGGTTGTAATAGTCGTAACGGGGGGAGCAGGCTGTAGCGCCCAGCATGGTAACCAGGGCGACGAGGGCCAGCAGCGAGAGGCGGTTGAGCCAGGGGCGGCGGCGGGTTCCCCAGGCCAGTCCGCCCAGGCCGAGCGCGCCGGGAAGCAGAAACGCCCAGGCGACGGAGTTGGAGCGGGGATGGGCGGGCGAGGATGCGAATTCTGCCTGCGTGACGACCACCATGGAGCTGGTTACTGCGGCGGTGGCGTTGGGCAGGATCTCGATGTTTTCCGGAGTAAAGGTGCAGGAAGAATAATCGGGAAGGCCTGAGCAGGAGAGCGTGACGAACATGGGGGCCGTCAGCGCGGCAGCGTTCACCGGCGTAACCGAGGCTATGACCGTTCTCGATTGGCCCGGGGGTAAAGAGAGCGTGACCGGCGAGATGGAAATTTGGAATGTGGGCGTGGTGCTGTCGAGCGCGTGCACCTCCTCCGGCTGGGAGACTGAGCTAAGGTGAGTGGCGTCGCCCATATAAACCGCGTGCAGGGAGTGCTCGCCGGCTGGAAGGGAAATCACGATGCCGGCCTGGCCCTGGGCGTTGAGCGCCGCGCCGGCCAGTTGGCTGCCATGGTCGCTGAGAACGACGGCGCCGGTGGCCGGAAGCCCGTCCTCGCCGGTGACGGCTACGGTGGCCTGCGTGCGGCCGCCCTGGTCGCGGGTCTCCACGCTTAACGTGGTTTGCGTGGCCAATCCCTGGGTATTCACCGCTGCCACTGACAGCGCGGGCATGGCCAGCGCGATACCAAGTCCTGCAACCAACTCAAGCCGCAGACTGCGGCAGACAATGCCTCTCACGTGCGCCTGCTCCAAATCTCAAGAAAAGATCGTATACCACCCGGCAACCATAGCGTAGAACCCTATTGTATCCGTCGAGGGTCCACTGGGGCCATTCCTGCTCTGCTCTTTGGACGGGTGAGCAGGGAAAATGGGGTGTGGCAAGGCGGCTGGGGATTCTACAATAGGGCACCATGATCGCTCACTTGCGCGGAAAGCTCATCTACAAGCACCCCGGCCAGGCCATCGTCGAGGCTGGTGGGGTGGGATACGACGTCACCATCTCGGTTCCTACCTTTACGGCGCTGCCCTCCGTGGGCGCTGAGGCGGCGCTGCACATTCACACCCAGGTCAGCGAGGATCAGATTGCGCTCTTCGGCTTTCTCGACCGCGAAGAAAAGCGGCTGTTTGAACGGCTGATCACCGTCAGCGGCGTCGGCCCCAAGCTGGCGATCAAGATGCTGAGCGGGCTCTCGGTGGAGCGGACGGTGCAGGCCATTCGCGGCCAGGATCACGCGCAACTGGTGCGCATTCCGGGGGTAGGCAAGAAGCTGGCCGAGAGGCTGGTGGTGGAGCTGAAAGACAAGCTGGACGACTTTGCCGTTGCGCCGGCGCCGGCTTCCGCGCAGGGGCCGGCGGTGGACGATGTGCTTTCGGCGTTGACGAACCTGGGCTACCAGCGGGCGGCGGCGGAAAAGGCGATTCAGCAGGCCGTGGCCAAAGACAAAGCCCTGGGCGCCAGCTTCGACGGCCTCTTCCGCGCGGCGCTGAAGGTGATCCGGTGACCACCTGCGGTGGGACCAACTGCCTTCGGCGTTGATTTTGCTGGCGGAAGACTCCGTTTAGCGCGATAATCAGTGCATGGCGACGCTGCCCATCCGCGAAGTTCCCCATACGGAGTTCGTTTCCGTGCGTGAGTATCTCGCTACGAGCTTCCGCCCCGATTGCGATTATGTGGACGGGCGGATTGAGGAGCGCAATGTGGGCGAGTACGATCACGGTCTGCTGCAAACCATTCTAGGGTATCTGTTTATGACTCATCGGAAAGACTGGGGCGTTCAGGTCGTCACCGATGTAAGAACACGGGTGAGCAGCAGCCATTTCCGTGTTCCCGATCTTTCGGTGCTGCGCGCCAACGCGCCGAAGGAGCAGATTATTACTCACCCGCCGCTGATTGTGATTGAAATCCTCTCGCCCGAAGACCGCTTGAGCCGCTTTCAGGAGCGCATTGAGGACTATCTCGTCTTCGGCGTTGAAAATATCTGGATCATTGATCCAGAAAGCCGCACAGCTTATACAGCCACAGCCAGAGGACTCCATCCGGTAAGAACCAATGAGCTTACTGTGCCGGAGACGCGGATTCGCGTGGTGCTAAGCGAATTGTTCGCGGAGTTGGACCGGGCATAGGCTGATCGGAAAGAGACCGGCGATTTCGACGGGCTTTTCCGGGGCGCGCTGAAGGTGATCCGGTAGGGGCGTCGGCTCGCATCACGCGCGTGTCACATCATCACGTGCACGTGGTGAGGCTTCCCATTTCCTGCGAAAGTCTCGATAATTCCATCCTTGGCGCGCACACGGCGAATGCGGTGGCTGTCAAAGTCGCAGATATAAAGGTTCCCATCCTCATCGAATGCAAATGAACTGGTGTCCTCCAGGCGAGTGTTGAGTGCTGGTCCTCCATCGACAGTCATGCCTGATTCAGAACCCGCAACAGTATGAGCCGATCCGGTCTTTAGATCAAACCGCCTGATGGTTTTCCCATCTCCGACCAGGAGACTGCCATCATTATCCAGCAACAGAGCGAAGTACCCGTTCGGAGCTGCAATAAACGTTGAAATCAGACCGTTCTTTGAGTCCACCTTGCGAATGCGACTCTTGGCGGGGCCGTTCGTATCCTCGGCAAAATAGATGTTGCCATCATGGTCAACGGCAAGGCTCCCGGGCCACTCAAGACCTGTCGCAAGTGCCGGGCCTCCGTCGCCGGATTCTACCCTCTTTTCACTTCCCACGACTGTGGTGATGATGCCTGTTTGAGCATCAATCTTCCTAACCCGGGAATTGCGGCCATCGGAGACAAAGATGTTGCCTTGTTGATCGATTGCAACTCCGTAGGGCCCGTTCAATTCAGCCTTTGTCGCAGGACCTCCATCGCCTGAAAAACCCCAATGGCCCGTGCCTGCAATTACCTCGACCGATCCATTCTTTGTTTTGATACGAAGGATGCGATCAATTACGGAGTCCACCGCAATCAGGTTTCCGTCTTTGTCAACCTTCAAATCCGAGATAAACGTCTGCGGTTCGAGTCGAATCAGCGTTGTGATCAGGTTGGTTTTGAGATCGATTGCACGGATGGCCGGGGCGCAATCCTCGGCAACGTACAAAACACCTTGAGTCACTGTGAGAGCTGTTGGGTCACAGATCTCGGCTTTGAGAGCCGGTCCGTTATCGCCCGGCAATTGAAGATTCCGAGGCTGGCACCATGAGTGAGTGGCGGCTAGGTTTGCGAGTACTAACAGAAAGCAGAGAGTGACCTTCACGTCACCATTCTACAACTCAATTTATCCACGCTGCCCACGGCGAGGTAATTGCCAGAGTTCTTCAGCCGGTCTCCGGCGTTACACTTGCATCTGTCATGACCACGAAGAAGGCTACCGCGAAGAAGACTGCACCGACTGCTGCGTCCAATGTGGCGTTACCTTATCTTCGCCCCGAGGGCCTCAAATTTCTGCGCGGCATCGCCCGCAACAACGACCGCGATTGGTTCACGCCGCGCAAGGCTATCTTCGAGGCGGAGCTGAAAGAGCCGATGCTGGCCATCATCCGCAAGGTGACGGACGCAATGATGGATTTCGCGCCCGGTTTTGTGCGGCCCGCGGAGAAGTGCCTCTTCCGCATCTATCGCGATACGCGCTTCAGCGCGGACAAGCGGCCCTACAAGACACACGTGGCGGCGTGGTGGTCGCACCAGGGGATGGAAAAGACTTCGGGGGCCGGCTACTACTTTCACATCGACGCCAAGGAGGTGGTGATCGCGGCCGGGGCCTGGATGCCGGAGAAGGATCAACTGGCCGCAATTCGCCATTGGCTGCTGAAGCACCACACGGAATTTCGCAAGCTGCTCAATAAGCCAGCCGTGCGCAGGACGTTTACCGAGTTTGAAGGAAACCGGTTGGTCCGCCCCCCGCAGGGGTTTCCCTGCGAGCATCCGGCGCTGGATCTGATTCAATGCCAGCAATGGGGACTGAGCACGGCGCTGCCGGCCGCGGCGGCGCTCAAGCCGGACTTTACCGCAACGCTGATTCGTCATTTCCGGCTGGCCGCGCCGGTGGTGGATGCGCTGAATACTCCCATTGCGGCGGCGCCTGCGCCCAGAAAAACGGTACTCTTCGGGCTGAAATAGAACGCTTCCGCAGCTTTCTCGTTTACGGCGTTGTGGCCTGATGCGGCGGGTCGAAGCCGTCAAAACCGGGTAAATTCGGGCAAAAATAGGCAAAATAAGCATAAAATCCAAAGAAACTTGTGGAAAACAGGCTTTTTTGATTGACTTTGCCTATTTGGAAGTTGCATTGTAACCATCGATGGGTTCTGCAGAACCCGCATGAATACAAGGGTTTTCTGCGAAAGTTGTTCCGGTCGCATTCCCTCATGCGGTACGCATTTCGCGGCGGAAACCCGCGCAAGACCGGCGGCCCCGAGGGCTCGCCCATAAGGAGAACATCACATGGCAACTGGATTGACCAAGACCGCACTGACGCGGCATCTGGCCGAGAAGATGGAATTGACCAACAAGCAAGTCGCGTGCTTCCTGGACCTGCTGGCGGAGACCGCCATCAAGGAAACCAAGAAGAACGGCGTCTTCGTGATCCCCGGCATCGGGCGCCTGGTAAAGGCAGAGCGCAAGGCCCGCATGGGCCGCAACCCGCAGACCGGCGCGGCCATCAAGATCAAGGCCAAGACGGTGGTCAAGTTCCGCGTGGCCAAGGCCGCCAAGGACGTGATCGCCCCACCCAAAAAGTAACTTCGGGCTCATCGGCTCGCAGCCGATCGGAACCAAGGGAGAGCCGTGCGCTCTCCCTTTTCCGTTTCCGCGCATTTCTGGCTCGATCCTGGCACGGGAGTTTTCGCACCGTGCGATTTCCTCTATGCCGCTTCCCGCCCGGCGGCCGATTTGCCCATAAGGATCGCCCGCACCACCAGCGAGGCGCCAAAGCTGACCAAAATCCCCTGGATCATGAGCCAGTAGTGATAACTCCACGAGAGGACTGCCAGGGTTAGAAAGACGCCGATGGGGTTGAGCTCAGAGATGACAGAGACAAACCAGTGCGGCTTGTGCCCGGCAGGCGGCAGGCCGGCGCGGAGGCGCGGAAACAGCCGCGGCACGACGCGCAGATACTCCCGGTAAGGCTCGCCAAACTGGCCGGCCAGAAACGCCTCCTCGCCCAGAATCAGCCGCAGGAAGAAGACCGTTATCAGCGGCACGGCAAACAGCGCGCCTGAGGGCGGCATGATGAAGGCCATGGCAGCCACCATGAACCATCCCCCCACGTAGAGCGGATTGCGGAGGTACCGATACGGCCCGTCTGCCATCACCGCGCCGGCCTGCATCTGCGTATGATGCACTGTGCCGTATCCCAGGTAAGCCGTGCCCCATACCCGCAGAACTGTGCCTGCGGCGGCGATGAGCGAGGCCAGCACAATCACGACCGGCGTGGCGAAGGAGAAGCGCAGCAGGCCGAGCCGGCTCAACTCCAACGGTAGCCATTCCAGCAGCGGAATGCGCCGGCCAAGGCTCCAGGTTTCGATCCATGGAGCACAGAAGCCCAGCGTGATGATAACCGTCATGATCGCCATGCGCAGCCGGAACTCGATTCTTGTCGCTCCCATCCACGTCTCCCTGTTGCCGGAGTGTACCATCCGCGCGGTGGGCGGGGAGCAGGCAATCGGGACGGCGTTGGTTCGTTCGACTCGGTTTGCATCGCCTGCATGGATTCGTGTACCTCGCGCTCCTGCGCGGTAGGAGTAGAATTCTCTGCTATCAATGGATTCGGTTCCGAATAGCCAGGGGAACAAGATACAATCGCGGTGATTTGCTGTTTGCGCCGGGAGGCACGTATGAAGAAACTCTTGTTGGCCATCGCTGTTTCGGTTACGGCTTTGTCGTGGAATCAGTTGGCCGCGGGTCAGGCCGGAGCGAACACTGCCGGCCAGGCAGCCGCCGTCAGCCTGGATGACCAGATGTTCCAGGCCGTCGAGAAAGGGGATTTCGCGACGGTCTTGCAACTGCTGGAGAAAGGCGCCCATATCGATGCCCAGGGCAAAGACGGCGTCACGGCGCTGATTGCCGCGTCTGCCATGGGCAAGACAGACGTAGTGAAGCAGCTTCTGAACAAAGGCGCCAGCACTGATCTCAAGGACAGCCGCGGCGACACAGCGCTGAACTATGCGGTTATGGTGAACAACATCGAGGAATTGAAGCTGCTGCTCGAGAAAGGCGCCAACGTCAACATTCAGGAGGAGAGCGGTCTGTCGCCGCTGATGCTGGGGGTGGTATCCGGCTCAGTGGAGCTGGTAAAGCTGCTGCTGGACAATGGCGCCAAAACCGAGAGCAGGGATACGCATGGATTTACGGCGCTGATGGCGGCCTCCGGCGGCGGGTTGATGGACATTGTGAAGCTGCTGCTGGACCGGGGCGCCAATATCGACGCCAGGAGCGACGACGGCGCCACGGCGCTGAAACTGGCGGACGGCAACGGCAAGACCGAGGTGGCGGCGCTGCTGCGCGCGAGGGGCGCGCACTGAGGCGCGCAATCAGGATGAACGGGGCTGGTTGAGGTTTGTGGTTTCCCATCCTTTCGCCAGAAAAAAGGCGAAAGGATGGGGCACGGAGCATTTGTGCAGGAACCGGTACCGGTGCATTGCAGCCGTAACACGCTGACGCGAGTCAAGTTGCTCAGGATCAACTGAAGCTTTGTGATAGGCTGGCGCATGAAGGCGGCTTACCGCTTGCCTGCGAGGAGTTTCTCCATGCTGTTACGAGTTCTTGTTGTTGCCGCCGTGGCGGTTGCCGCATTTCCGCTGGCTGCGCAAAGCCCTGCCGCGCCCTCCGACCTGGCCGCTTCAGCTGAGCGGCAGTTGCCGGCCCTCACGGAGACTTATAAGCATCTGCACCGCAACCCCGAGCTCTCGCGCCACGAGGAGCAGACTTCGGCCTTTCTGGCCGGGGAGTTGCGCAAGCTGGGCTACACGGTGACCGAGCACGTGGGCAAGTACGAGGACGGCGGGCAGGCCTTCGGCGTAGTGGCCGTGCTCGAAAACGGCCCCGGCCCGCGGCTGCTGATCCGGACGGATATGGACGCGCTGCCGGTGGAGGAGAAGACCGGCCTGGACTACGCGAGCACGGTGAAGAGTGTGAACGCGCAGGGCCAGCAGGTGGGCGTGATGCACGCCTGCGGTCACGACCTGCACATGACGGTGCTGCTGGGCGCGGCGCGGGAACTGGCCGCGCGCAAGGGGCAATGGCACGGAACGCTGATGCTGATTGGCCAGCCCGCCGAAGAGATCATCCAGGGCGCGGCGGCTATGCTGGCCGATCATCTCTACGAGCGCTTCGGCAAGCCGGATTTTGTGATCGCGGAACACGACTCGCCCGATGTGCCTGCCGGATCGATCGCCGTGAAGGGCGGGCCGCTGATGGCCGGCTCTACCACAATCAATTTAACGATGCGCGGCATCGGCGGACACGGGTCGAGGCCCGAGGCGGGCAAAGACCCTGTCGTGCTCGCTGCTGAGTTTGTGCTGGTGGCGCAGACCATTGTGAGCCGGCAGATCGATCCGCAGCAGCCGGCCGTGCTTACGGTGGGGACGATTCACGGCGGAACGAAGAACAATATCATTCCCGACGAGGTGACCATGGGGCTCACGCTGCGCACTTACTCGCCTGCCGTGCGCGACCAGATCATTGCCGATGTGCGGCGCACGGCGCAGGGGCTGGCGGAGGCTTACGGCATTCCCGCGGACCGCATGCCGACGGTGACGCTGGGCGAGAGCACGCCCGCCACCATCAACGATACGGCGCTGGCCGAGCGGGTGCGCGCGGTTGCGGCGGCGGCGCTGGGCAAGGATCGCGTTCTTGAGGCTCGCTCCGTGATGGGAAGCGAGGACGTGGGGCTGTTCTCGCTCGACGGAAAGATTCCAGCGGTGATGTACCGGCTGGGCGCGTCTGACCCTGGCAAACTGGAAGAGAGCCTCAAAACGGGCGTGCCGCTACCCGGACTGCACTCAGCGCTGTTTGCGCCGGTCTATGCGCCGGCCATCACGACCGGCGTGACCGCGATGACCGCGATGGCGCTGGACCTGCTGAAGTAGGCTGTTTACTTCGCCGGATCGACCAGGGCCTGATAGACGAGGGTGCGGCTCATGTATTCGAGGTTGGGGCTGGCATCGGTCATCATGCGCTGAATCATTCCTACAAAGACGACGTCGTTGGTGGGGTCGACCCAGAACCAGGTTCCGGCGGCTCCGCCCCATACGTACGTGCCTTTGCCTTCCGGCAGGTCGGCTAGCTGCGGATCGAATTCGACGGCGCCGTTGTAGCCGTATCCGAAGCCCGGGCGCAAAAATTGCGTGCCGATGTGATACTCGCCGGTGAGCATGCTCTCCGGCACGTGGTTTGTGTCCATCAGTTGAATGCTGGAGGGCGCGAGGATGCGCGCGCCGTTCAATTCGCCGTGGTCGAGGAACATCTGAGCAAAGCGATAATAGTCCTCGGTTGTGGAGACCATGCCGCCGCCGCCGGAAGCCATGGTGGGCTCGACTTTGTACTCGCGCATGCCGCAGCAGGCGGCCGGGTCAACGACCAGCTTGCCGTCGGCGTCCGCTTTGTAGAGCGTGGCAAAACGGTCGCGCTTGTCTTCCGGCACGTAGAAGGCCGCGTCTTTCATGCCCAGGGGCGTAAAGATCTGCTCGCGCATGAAGTCGGGCAGCGTTTGGCCGGAGAGCTTTTCGATAATGTAGCCCTCGATATCCATCGATATGCTATAGATCCATTTCGTGCCGGGCTGATAGAGCAGCGGTATCGTGGCCAGCTTGTCGATCATCTCCTGCAGGTTTTTCGAACTGAGTACGTGCTGGTCTTTGTACATGGCGTCCACCACGGTGCCGCTGTTGCCGTAACTGAAGCCGGCGGTGTGGGTCATCAGCTCGCGCATGGTGGGCGGATGGTCGGGATCGACGAGGATCATTTTGCCGTTGGCATCGACGCCCTTGAAGACCTTGAGGTTTGCAAACTCGGGGATGAATTTGGCGATGGGGTCCGAGGGCAGCCACTTGCCCTGCTCGTAGAGAATCATCATGGCCACACCGGTCACCGGCTTGGTCATGGAGAAGTCGCGGAAGATGGTGTCTTTGGTCATGGGCGCGCCGCTGGCCATGTCGCGCACGCCGTAGGCTTGGTAGTCCACCACCTTGCCGTGGCGCGCCAGGATGGTGACGATGCCGGCCATCTGCTTCTGGTCCACCTCCTGTTGCATCAGTGCGTGCAGGCGCTCCAGGCGCTCGGACGAGAAGCCCACGGACTCGGGTTTGACGGGAGTGAGGTCAAGCGTGTGGCGGGCCGGTTGCTGCGCCGGGGATGCGGTGATGCCAAGGGCAAGCATCATGCCGGCCAGCAGCATGTGCGCGATCTTTGCGGTTCGATGGATGGTCATACGATTCCCTCACAATCCGGTGCTATGAAAGCGGCCGGGTTTG
This sequence comes from Occallatibacter sp., assembly GCA_050012555.1. GTDB lineage: Bacteria > Acidobacteriota > Terriglobia > Terriglobales > Acidobacteriaceae > Telmatobacter. The sequence goes on along the minus strand of JBEKGY010000044.1, from coordinate 11,433 downwards.
CCGCACCCTTTATACCAAGAACCGTGAGGCGCGGCAAACAGGCGTGAAAGGACCTGCATTTTGCCTTTCTGCCAGTCAATCCACCTGGCCGCTACAATTAACTCTCGCTGCTGCACCATGGGTGTAGAATTCCATGCAGTTGCCAGCTTCGAAGCAAACCCCTACGAAGCATTCGCGTCTCCGGCGGATTTCGGCCCAATGTCGTGAGCGAGGTCACCTGTTAGCAGACCGGTTCGCTCCGAACTGAAATCGAATCGCACTGTCTTCCCCCGGTGCGGGTGGAGAGACAGCGATGAAGAACGTCCTAAGCACAATCATCCTTTCGGCATTCGTTTTCTCGTTGAGTTCCGCCGCTTTGGCGCAAGGCAGCGGAACGGCTACGGGCGGAATGCAGTGCTATATCAACGGCAAATACGTATTCGTTGCCCACGGGGGTTGTCCGGGCGGCGGCGGAAATCCGAGGGTCAATCAGCCCAGCCAGCCCTACTATGACCCCAACGCCGCCGCAGCAGCGGCGGCTGCGGCCGAAGCCGAGCGCCAGCGGCAGCTTGAGGCCGACCGCCAGCGCCACCGCGAGGCCGAAGAGCAACGGCTGCGCGATGAGGCAGCGGCCAAGCAGCGGCAGGCGGAGTTCGAGCGCAAGAAGCAGGAAGTCGTCCGCGATATGAAAGGGATCGCCGAGGGCGAATTCGGACTGAAAGACGATGGAGCGGAAGTCGGCCTCAAAGACCTCGGAGACACCAATAGCGGCCTCAAAGATGCCCCATACGTCACGCCCGACACAACACCGGCGAGGCAGCCGGAATGCAAATGGGGCGACCAGGACACTTCCGCCGTCGATCTGCGCTGCCTGGGCCTGGACCTCGACAAGCCCATCGTCATCGATCCGCACATCGCGCGCGGCCACGAGCGCGTCTTTCCCGCGCAAATCAATCCGGCCATCTTTGAGGATGTCAACTACAAGAAAGCCATGGAGGCGGAGATGCATTTCGATCTTGCCTCCTCTGCCGATGCCGTCCGGTACTTCAAGCAGGCGTTGCTCAGTCATCCCAACGATCCGCTGGTGCGCAACGCCCTGCTGCTGGCGCAGGACATTCTGGCAGAGCGAACGCAACGCCAGCAGCAAGCCGATGAGCAGTCTGAGCTGGCAGTGCTACACAGCCTGGTGGCCCTGATGAACGGCGATCTGGACGCGGCAAATCAACATGTAAAACATGCCGGAGAGATCGCTCCCGCGAATGAAGACATCAGTGATTTGGCCCTGTCGATTGGCGTCATGTCGGCCAATTTCAAGCACGTCTCCGTCCCCGCCCGTGATCTCAAGACCGTGGAGAAGCTGGTCGGAAATGCCTATCTTGCGGAAGGATGGGGACACTATCGAGCCGAGATCAAGTTCATGGAGAAAGCCAAACAACTGGACCGGAACGACGCCTATGTCGCTGCCATGCTGGCGCGCGCCCGCTATCTGTCTTCCAAGTATCCGGACTTTGCTCCAACTACCACCGGGCCAAAATAGCCGGGACAACCGCGCCCACCTCGCGCCCAACAGAATATGCCGTACCAAGGAGAGAGAAACCATGAAGACAAGAACGATTTTTTCGGGGCTCATGCTTCTTCCGCTGATTTGCGCAATCGGCCTTCCGGCGCGGTCGCAGACGGCCAAACCCGCTGCCCCTTCACACCAGCAGACTGCCGACGCGGCTGCCCGCAAACAACTTGCAGCTTACCTGGCAGATTTCAAAAACAATCCTGATGACGCCACCCTGCGCGACCAGATCATTGAGTTGGCCAAAACCTTGAAGCCGGCTCCGGTGGTTCCTCTGCCTGCACGGAGTGATTTTGCCAAGGCCGCGGCGCAGATGAAAGCCGCTTCGTCCGCGGACGATTTCAAAGCTGCGGCTCAGCTCTTTGAACAGGTTGCCGCGCAGGCTCCCTGGTATGCCGATGCCTACTTGAATGCCGCGTCCGCATACGCCAAAGCCGCAGACTACGACAGCGCCAAACGCAACCTGGCGCTTTACATGGCCGCCGTGCGCCCTGGGGTTGACACCCAAAAAGCCGAAGACCTGCAGAGCGATATGGAACAGCAAAAGGCCGCGCAGCAGCAGCAACAGGCGTTGCAACAGTTTCAGCAGGCTTTGCAGCAGTTTCGCGCCAACCCCAGCGACGCCGCCCGGCAACAGATCATCAAGCTGGCGCAGGCCATGAAGACTCCGCCGGCGATTCCCGAGGAGGCCCGCGAGCACTACATGATGGCGACGACCTTCGCGGCGAATGCGAAGAGCGACACGGAGAAAGCGAAGGACGACAGCGGCTTAAAGCAGGCAGCCGCTGAATTCGCGAACGCCATTCAGGAGTACAAGGCGGCCTTGCTGACTGCTCCCTGGTGGGCCGATGCCTACGAGAAACTGGCCCTCGCCCAGAAGGCGGCAGACCAGTATGACGACGCCATCGCCAGCCTGAACCTCTACCTGCTCTTTCAACCTGCCGACGCACGCGACGCCCAGGACGAAATCTACAAACTCAAAGCGGACAAGAAGACTGCGGCAGATCAAAAGGCTGCAGAGGAGAGAAGGAAGTGGGAGGAAGAAAACTCCCCTCAGGCCATAGCCGCGCGGGAGCAGAAAAAGCAGGAAGACTTGCTCAGGAGCCTGGACGGCAAACATTTTCTTTGTGGTCACTATGCGGCGGTAGATGTACAGGGAGGTAAACTTCTTTTCAAGAAAGCATATGACGATGGTAGCTGGCGCACAGAACTCGAAATGACCTTGAATGGTTCAGAGGCCAGTCTTTCCGGCAATTGCATTTATGCGCCGGGCGCGATGAGAGTGGGATACATGTATAGAGCCAAAGTCAGCGACGACGGTAATTCTATAAACCTTCGTGGCTGTGCTGGCGTTTGTGGTCTTGTATGTACCTATCAGCTTCGCAGTGATTACTGTGACGAAAGGTGTGAGGACGGCAGTCGACCCAACCAGAATTACTTCTACTGCCCGAATCAGTGACGACGGTGCCACAATTACCGTCGTTTATAATGGCATCACAGCGGTTTATACCGGGCAGTAACGATGAGGCCGGGCACGACGAAAAGAGGAACCATGTAGGCGGAGTCATGGCTTGGCTCCAGCCTGCTCCAACAAGGCTTTGACATCGGCATATTTTTCTGACGTTGCCACATCGAGAGCGGTCTTGCCGTCCTTATCCATGGCGCGGACATTGGCCCCCTTGGCGAGCAGCGCCCGCACCCCCTCAAGGTTGCCCTTGTAGGCGGCATAGATTAGCGCGGTCCAGCCATCTTTCGTCCTGGCATTCACGTCGGCCCCTTTGGCGAGCAGCGCCTGAAGCACATCAAGGGGGCCGTTATTCGCGGCATCCATCAGCGCGGTCCCGCCATCCTTCATTCTGGCATTGACATCGGCTCCCCTGGCGAGCAGGGCCTGCACCTCACCGAGGTTTTGGTTATCTGTGGCATACATCAGAGCGGTCCAGCCTCTTTTATCCTGGGCATTGACCTCGGCTCCCTTGGCGAGCAATGCCTGCACCACATCAAGGCGGCCTTTGTAGGCGGCTATCATCAGCGCGGTCCCGCCATCGTTCTTCTTCGCATTGACAAGCGCCCCCCTGGCAAGCAGCGCCTGCACCACCTCAGCGTGGCCTTCTTCTGAGGCCGATATCAGCGCGGTTGTGCCATCGTCTTCGGTCGTCCTGGCATTGACCTGGGCTCCCTTGGCAAGCAGCGCCTGCACGATATCAAGTTCGCCTTCTTCTGAGGCCATCATCAGCGGGGTAAATCCATTTTTCGCGTGGCCATCGACCTCGACCTTATTGGCAAGCAGCACCTGCACCACATCGAAGTGGTCGCCAACGCAGGCCGCATACAGCGGGGTCCAGCCGTGGTCCCCTATGGCGTTCACATCAGCTCCGGCCGCGAGCAGCGCCTTCACACGGGGCAAATCGCCCTTGTAAGCCGCAGTGATGAGATCGCCCCCTTGCGCGTTGGCCCGCGTGCCTGCCAGGAGGCAGACCAATACCACCAGAATGCCCAACATCAACGAGCGCTTCCGCAAACTTGTCACTTTTAACGAAGCCATAGAACTCCTCCAATGGGAAAACGCGGAAAGTTTAGCAGAAACCTGGCGGGTTGGCTGTGAGATCCCGGCGCCCGGTAATGGGTCAGTTTGAATTTTCACAGGGTTCGTTCTGCGTTCAGACAGTTCATACCTGATATATGCCTGGCCGCTCAAGCACAGATCCGGACTTCGCCGAGGCCGCAGCCTACGTGAAACCTCTACACTAATTCCAGTGTATGGCTGACCCAGAAACAAAAACCGACACGAATGCGGAGACCATTGCCGCGATTTCAACGCCGCCGGGCCGGGGCGGCATTGGGATCGTGCGGCTGAGCGGGCTGCAGGCGGCATCGATTGCCGCGCAACTGGTGAGGCTGCGGCAGCCGCTGGAACACGGGCGGGCGCGGCTGGCCGATATGCTGGATGGGGCCGGCAGCGATGCCGCACAGATTGACGAGGCGCTGGTGACGTGGTTTGCCGCGCCCAACTCCTATACGGCCGAGGACGTGGTGGAGATTGCGGCGCACGGATCGCCGGTGGTGCTGGATCTGCTGTTGCGCCGGGCACTGGAGCTGGGTGCGCGGCTGGCCGAGCCGGGCGAGTTTACCCAGCGCGCCTTTCTTGCCGGCCGGCTGGACCTGACCCAGGCTGAGGCGGTGCGCGACCTGATCGAGGCGCAGACGCTGACCCAGGCGCGCCAGGCGGCCAGCCAGATGGGCGGAGCGCTGAGCCGGCGCGTGGGGCCGGTGAAGGCTGCGCTTGTGGAGTTGATCGCACAGCTCGAGGCGGGCATCGATTTTGCCGAGGACGACGTGGAGCTGACGACGCAAGCCGAGATCGCACGCCGCATTGGCGAGTTGACGCCGCCGCTCAGCGCACTCGAAGCCTCCTTTGCTCGCGGGCGCATCGTGCATGACGGGCTGACGCTGGCGATTGTGGGACGGCCCAACGTGGGAAAGAGCTCTCTCTTTAATCGTCTTGTGGAACGCGACCGCGCCATCGTGACCGCAACCCCCGGCACCACCCGCGACACGGTCACCGAGCGCATCTCCCTGGACGGCATTCCGCTGGAGCTGGTGGACACGGCCGGTCTGCGCGAGGGCCGAGAGGAAATCGAGCAACTAGGCATCGCCCGCAGCCGCGAGGCGCTGGCAGACGCCGCCCTGGTGCTGGTGGTGCTGGACGCTACCCAGCCGCTCAACGGCGAGGAGCATCGCCTGCTGGAGGCCGTGCAGGGCAGGCCTGCGCTGGTGGCCGTGAACAAGTGCGACCTGGTGAAAATGGACGCAGCGGTTGATGAAGTTGGCGGAGTGGCCGCACTGCGCACTTCAGCGCTTACTGGCGAAGGGATTCCGGTACTGCGGGAGCGGATTCTGGCCCTGGCCACGGGCGGAGCGGCCGCGGAGCCGGGTATGTTGACCAGCCTGCGGCACCACCAGGCCATTGCGTCAGCACTGGCGGCGCTGGCCGACGCCGCGCAGGCTAATTTGAATGCCATCCCCCACGAGATGATCCTGTTGGACCTTTACCGCGCCCTGTGGGAGCTTGATTCGCTCACCGGCCAGACCACCTCCGACGACATTCTGAACTTAATCTTTTCTACTTTCTGCATCGGAAAGTAGAGCGGTCTTGAAGGAACCTTGATTAAGTCTGTCTACTTACGCCGGCCTTCCCTCAGGGGCTAAAGCCCGCGTTCATTTTGGTGGCTTTATGCGGGGGTTAAAACCCCCGCCTCCCTCCAGATCGAGTTTTCCGCAGCATGTGAAGCCGTGCCCTTTCAAAACTTCAACTTATTCAGAGATTGCATCAGAGTGTCCGGTTGAAGGTTCCCTATCATTGAGAACTGACCTTGGCTGGTTCCGCTAGAATCCCGGGAAACCATCGAACCGCATTCTCATGGTATAGCTTGCGCAGGACTGATTTCGGCAGACCGAGACCGGTCACCTTGTGTCCCTTGTACTCTATGGTCTCTTTGGTTGAGAAGTACTTCCAATCCAGCGCGTATGTCTCCTGCAAATCGGAAAGCTCCTTCTCCACGTTGGCATCCGGCAGCATTTCAAAGTCGGTCCCGTAGAGTACCCGATCCTGATACTTGATCAGAAACTTCCGGACTTTTTTTGACGGCTGCAACATGAGATACGGAACACGCGCCGCGGTATCCACAGCAAAATTGGGATAGCGATCGAAGCGTTTTGCGACTTCATCTACATCTACCTCCATACTCCCCAGATGAGCGCCGACGACGCGCAGGTTTGGATTTTCTTCCAGCATATGATCGCGCGCGGCGAGAATAGCCTCCTTCGAAGGCCAGCCGGGATGAGCATACGCATATTCTCCCGGGTGGTCCCTGTAGTAATCAAAGTCCGGGCTGGAAGGGTTGGGCGGCTGCCAGCACGAAGTTGGCTCAGCAAGATGAGCGATGACGGTTCGGTTATGCGCCGCAATATCCTGATAGATGGGCTGGAATACCGCATCATCCGGCATCAGGTACGTGCCATCTTTCTTTCTGATTTCCATGCCGATGGTTTTATAGATTTTTACGGCCACGGCGCCCTGCTCAAAGTTCTCATTCAACTGCCGGATTGCACGATCGGCAAAGCCGGGATCTTCAAATTCATAGGGGCTGAAGGTTGTGCATAAGGCGGCGTGGCCCGGAGTGCCCTGAATCACACTTTGCGCTCCGTTAAATTGAGCCTGGAAACTTTTGTAGAACGGGTCCCGATCGTCGAGGACAACAATATCAAGGAAATGCAGGTTATATCGAAGCAGGAACGCATTGAGCGCCGGAGTCTCTATATAGACATGAACATGAGCGTCAATGGGTTGGATATCGGCAAAGCCTTGCATCGGTGATTGCTGAGCGTGGCCGAGAAACGATTGCTGCGAGCCGGTTGCCAACACTGCGGCCACAATTACTAAACAGAGCTTTGGAGCATTCATCGCGAGTCCTCTCTTTATTCCAGGTTTCATGATCACGGCAAAACGATCTGCCGCCTGCCGTATATAGCGCCTACTTGCCGCCGGTCAGGTTGCGGATGATCTCCACCTCACGCTGGCGGTAGGGGGTGCCGTCGGGGTGGAAGACGTCGTGCTGCCAAAGGCTGGGCTGGTGGTCGACATACGGGCGTTGCCAGGAGTCCCAGGGCAGGTAAGTCTGGCTCTTGCCGGCGACCAGGCCCCAGTTGATGGCGCCGACGCGGTATTGGCGGGCGATGGGGAGCACGGTGTCAAAGGTGCTGCCCAGGTTGCGGGCCATGTATTCGGTGCAGATGATGGGGCGGTGGAACTGCTCCAGCATTTTGACGTGCTGCTCGAAGGCCTCGGGCCAGCCGTAGTCGTGGAAGCTGATGATGTCGGACTCCTCGACCTGGATGCGGGCCAGCGGAGGCATGGCGGCAAGCGAAGTCCAGTCGCCGTAAAACAGGCCGCTGGTGAGCGGCTGCGTGGGCTGCGCGGCGCGGGCCCAGACAAAGACCTGCGGCAGGAGGCCAAGGATGATCTCGTTCTTGTTCTTCGGTTCGCCTTTGGCGTAGGAGTCCGCGTTGCCGTTGTCGGGCTCGTTCCAGAGGTCCCAGGCCAGGATGCGGGGATCGTTGGCGAAGGCGCCCACCACTCCCTTGACGTAGCTCTCCAGGCGCGGGTATTGGGTGGGATCGGAGAGAACCGCGGCGCCGGGGGCCTGCACCCAGCCGGAGTTGTGCACGCCGGGGATGGGCGGATGCTGGACCCCAAGCTTGGGGAACGGCTCCCAGCAGGAGTCGAAGAGAACAAAGACGGGGCGGATGTGATGGCGGGCGGCGATGGCCAGGAAGGCGTCAATGCGCTGCTGGAAGCCTTTGGGATCCTGCTCCCAGAGCAGGTTGTGGAGGAAGACGCGCATGGTGTTCATGCCGATGGCTTCGGCCCATCCCAGCTCGCGGTCGATGGTGGCGGGGTCGAAGGTATCGGCCTGCCACATCTCCAGCTCGTTGATGGCGGTGGAGGGCAGGAAATCGGCGCCCACCGGCCAGGGCTGCTGGGCGTACCAGGCATTGGCCTGGGCCTCGGTCCAGCGTTGCCCGGGGGCCTGGGCGGCAGCGCCCGCCGCGGCGGGCTGGGCGTGGAGGGTTGGGGTGAGGGCAAGCAGCGCCAGCACGGAAAGACAGCGGGGCGACTTCAGGAAGGACAGGTTCATCGGGGCTCCTTGAATCTACTCGAAGGAGCATTTTACTGCGTCAGCGCAGGGTGAGTCGCCTGGGGCCATTCGGCGGCAGCATCGAATGGAATAGAATTGCGGTGATTCGAAACCACAGCTTTCTCGCTCTGGTTCCATCATCGTGTTGGGGAGATTCCATGCCTTTCTTCAAAAAGTCCACTCGCAGAGAGTTTCTGGTCGCGGGATCCTCCGCGGCTTTGGCCGCTGCAACGTCGGCAGTGAGCGCGCAGACGGATTCGCTCGACTCCGGCGCTCCTGCAGTTCCCGCTTCTGAAGCGACTCCTTACGCTGCAAAAGATCTCTTCGAGAACGCGGCGCAACGTACCTTCAGCGGCGACAAGACTACCCAGGTAGCGATGCCTCTGGGGGGAATCGGGACCGGCGCGATCTGTTTGAATGGCAATGGCGGGTTGCAGGACTATTCCATTCGCGAGCGGCCGGAAACGACGGCCCTGCCTGAGGGCTTTAATGCCAACTCGCCCGAAGCGGCATTCGCGGTTCTGCGCATCAAGGGAGATTCCAGCGTCGCCAAGCTGGTTGAGGGGCCGTTTCCAATCTTCAAAATCTTCGACCAGGGTCTTCAAGGCGGGGGAATGTACCGCGCAGGATACGAGGGATTGCCGCGCTTTCAAAAATGCACTTTCAAAGGGGAGTATCCGTTTGGAGAAGCACAGATCAGCGATCCGGCAGTTCCGCTGGAGGTCAAGCTGACGGGCTGGAATCCGTTTATTCCGCTGGACGATAAGAACTCCGGAATACCGTGCGTCATCCTGGAATATACGCTCCGCAATACCTCCCACCAGCCGGTAGAGTATGAGTTTTCGTACCATCTCTCGCACCTGGCTCCGGGCTGCAAAAAGGATGAATCGGGGTCAACGAATACCGTGATCCCCGGCAAGGGCGTCTTCCTGAGCAATGACGAAGAACCCCATGCACAGGCCTACGGCAGCGCCAGCCTCACCGTGATTGGGGATAAGCCGCGCATCAAGGGAATGTGGGTGCGCAGCCAGTGGGGCTTTGATGCTTTGACGGCGCTGTGGCGCGAGGTTTCCACGGGTAAATTTACTGCCAATGAGGGCTCCAACAGCGTGGATACCACCGGCCGGAATGGAGCGTCCATACTGCTCGAAGGAAGGCTGGCGCCGGGTGAATTCAAGACCTATCCCATTCTGATCACGTGGCACTTTCCCAACTGTTACCTGCAGGCCGGCGGCAAGCCGGCGACGGACGTGCAAGGCAAGGCCGGATGCCACTCCAGGGCGGAAGGGCTGCCGCCTCTGTGGCGCCCCTACTATGCCGGCGTCTGGAAGGATGCGCGCGAAGTTGCGCTTTATGTGGAGCAGGAATACGTCTCGCTGCGCGCGCGCACGGTGAAGTTCAAAGAGGCGCTTTTTTCATCCACCTTGCCGCCCTATGTGCTGGACGCCGTCTCGGCAAACCTGGGCATTTTGAAATCTTCCACGGTATTGCGCGAGGAAAACGGCAATCTGTGGGGATGGGAAGGCTGTTCTCCGGATGAGGGCTGCTGCCATGGTTCCTGTACCCACGTGTGGAACTATGCACAGGCCTTTCCTCACCTTTTCCCGCAACTGGAGCGGACCTTGCGAGACCTGGAGCTGGCTCGCTCAATGGATGAGCGCGGTCACGTAACCTTTCGCGGAGCGATTCCCGACGGCCCGGTGGATCATGATGGACCCGCCGCTGCCGACGGGCAGTTGGGCGGGATCATGAAGGTCTATCGCGACTGGCAGATCTCGGGCGATACCGACTGGCTCAAAAAAATGTATCCGCTGGCCAAGCGCAGCCTGGATTACTGCATCGGCGCCTGGGATCCTGATCATCGCGGAGGCCTGTTCGAGCCCCACCACAATACCTACGATATCTGGTTCTGGGGTCCGGACGGCATGTGCACCAGCATCTACCTGGGCGCGCTTTCGGCCATGGCCCGGATGGCGCAGGCAGTGGGCCAGGCCTCCGACGCGGGATACTATGCGGACCTGGCGCAGCGCTGTGCGCATCTCATGGACGAGCAGCTATTCAACGGCGAGTACTACCAGCAGAAGGTGCAGTATCTGGGCCTGCGAGACACTTCTTTTGCCAACTCCGTGGCTAACGTGGACGAGAAGAGCAGCGAGATGCAGCAACTGCTCAAGCGCGAAGGCCCGCGGTACCAGTATGGGAGCGGGTGCCTCTCCGACGGCGTGATCGGGGCGTGGATGGCGCGGACCTACGGAATCGAGACGCCGCTGACGCGCAAGAACGTGCGATCGAACCTGCAGGCCATCTTCAAGCACAACTTCAAGACCGATCTCAGCCAGCACGCCAATGCGCAGCGGCCGGGGTATGCCCTGGGCCGGGAGCCGGGGTTGCTCTTGTGCAGTTGGCCAAAGGGCAACAAACCTACCTTGCCCTTTGTCTATTCCGATGAGGTCTGGACCGGTATCGAATACCAGGTAGCCTCGCATCTTATCCAGGAGGGCCTTGTCGAGGAAGGCCTGACCATCATTAAAGCCGCGCGCAGCCGCTATGACGGAAGGACGCGCAATCCCTGGAATGAATATGAGTGCGGCAATTGGTATGCCCGCGCCATGGCCAGTTATTCGCTGCTCGGCGCACTGGCCGGATTCCGCTACTCCGCCGTTGAGCGCACGCTCTGGTTCGGCCCGCAGTTAAACATCCGTCCATTCAAGAGCTTTTTCTCCACGGCGTTTGGGTTTGGCACCATCGGTCTCGATGGCCGGTCGGTGTGGGTCGAAATGATTGAAGGCGAGTTGCCGATCGAAAAGCTGGCGCTCACCGTTGGAGGGGAAACCAGGTTGCTTGATTGGAAGGTCACAGTGCGGCCGAATGCCGCCGCAACCAAATCCATCTGAACTTGTTCGGACCTGCCTAGAATCTAGTGGTGGGCCAGTTTCCGGATGGCCGACAACACACCCAGAACCCTGACGTCGATGCCATGTCAATCCAAAGTCACCAGATCGCTTTGGTAGGCGAAAGGGTGGTACAGTTGATTGCCAAATGACTGTTCCTAAAGGGCTCTTGAAGGATATCGACCAGAGATGCCCTTTTGATACAACTGAGCATTGAGAAATGCTACGCGATTTGATTCCAACTGACGGGCGACAATAGGAAAGCCGACCGACGACAAACAAAATTCCCGACCAACGA
>JBEKGY010000043.1:0-26153 GCA_050012555.1 Occallatibacter sp. | reverse complement strand
TCAGTACAACTGGCACAGGCCGCATGCTAGCCTGAATCAGATGCCGCCCATCAGCCGATCAGGGCTCGATTTCGATGTAAACAACCTCTTGAGACACGACATTTAGCCCCGGAGGGAGTGTATTGTAAACAACCTGCATTCCCTCGGCGGCTAAAGCCGCGATCAGTTTTAGGTCTTTCTATGGCACGACTAAAGTCGTGCCCTTTCAAATCCGCGAGATATTCTCAAATCTCGAAACGAAAAAAGCCCGCGTCCTCGAGAGGATGCGGGCCTTTCTGCTGCTTCCTTCCCTCTGCCGGCCGGCTTACGCTCCCGGAACCCCAGGCCCCTTCGCCTTGGCGTTCATCTGGATGCGTTTGTTCTTCGTGTAGTTGTTCATGATCTCGCCCATGAAGACGCTGAAGGCCTCCGATTGGCGCTCCTCCCGGATCTGGTCGCGCGTCTGGTCGAAGTTCTTGGCGATCTCCTCCGCGCTGGGTTCCTGCTTTTCCAACAGTTTGGCCACCACGCCGGTTCTCCCTGCGCTGATAGGCCCGCTGATGTCGCCCACCTTCAGATCGAAGAGCTGCGGGGCCAGTTGGCCCACCTGACCGAAATCGGGCACCTGGCCGGTCTCATCCACCAGGTCGCTGGACTTGAGAGCCGCTCCCACTCCCTTGGCTGCCTTGGTTAAATCGTTCAGGCTCTTGGCTTTGTCGGCCAGTTCCTTGGTCTTCTGGGCGAGCAGGACGCGAATTTGCTGGTTGCGATATTCCTCCAGAACTTTGCTCTTCCAATCCGCAAACACCGGCGCGTGGGCCTCGGCAATGCCCGTAACCTGGAAGATCGCATAACCCTCGCCGGTCTCTGCGGACTGCGGAGGATCGCCCTGCTTGGACTCAAAGGCCTTGGCGATAAGTTGAGATCCGTCGGGCAGCGCCGCGATGACCCCTTTGCTGTTAAACAGCGGCGAGTTCACCACTTCCAGGTGGTGGGCAGCCGCGGTCTTCTCCAGGCCGTTCTTGATGGCCTCGGAGGTCAGAGCCTGCGCATAGTTGTCCTCGGCCTGCGCCAGCTTCTGGCGAATCAGCGTTAACTGAATGGTGGGCAGCACCTCGTTGAGCGTCTGCGCGTGCGCCGCCTGCCGCTCTTCCACCTGCACGATGTGGTAGCCGAACTGGCTCTTCACGATCTGAGTGTCGCCGATCTTCTGGGTGAAGATGGCGTTGTCGAACTCCGGCACCATGCGTCCCCGCTGGGAAAAGCCCAACTCGCCGCCCGTGTCCTTGCTGCCCGGGTCGTCGGAGTTCTTTTTGGCCAGATCGGCAAAGTTCGCGCCGCCCTGTATCTGCTTGAGCAGCCCCTCGGCCTTGGCCCTGGCCGCGGCATCGGTCTTTGCGTCCGCGTCCGGCGCAACCTTGATGAGGATGTGGCGCGACCGTGCCTGCTCCGGCGTCGAATACTCTGACTGGTGCGCGGTAAAGTACTGCTGAATCTCCTGCTCGGTCGGATGCGGAACTCCGCCGGGCAGTTCATTGGGAGTAAAGGCAAAGTAGGTGATCCTGCGCTCTTCAGGCACCGCCTTGGCATAGTGCGCGGCGTTCTTCTGGAAGTATGCCTGCAGCTCGCCGTCCGAGGGGTTGATCGTCTTGCGCAGGTCGTCGGCTGAGATTACCGCGTAATCGAACTTGATCTTGATGTTTTGCTTGCGGTAACTGTCGCGCACCTCCTGGTCGCCCACCGTCACCCCGCCCGTGATCAGAGCCTGCAGCCGGCGTATGACGATATTCTGCCTCACGTCTTCCTCAAACTCCGTCACCGACTGGTTGAACCGGCTGGCGATCAGGGCGGCGTACTGATCCTCGCCGATGAACTGCCCGTTGGGGAAGAGAACCTGGCCGGGCTGCCCGGTGTGCAGGAACTGGATCACATCGTCGTTGGTGGCGCGTACGCCCAGCTTCTCCGCCTCCGCCATCAGAATCTGCTTCTGCACCAGTTGCTGGCCCATGCGCTGCTCATACATACCCAGCATCATCGGGTTGTCGGCATATTGCGGGCTCTGCTGCTGCAACTGCTGGCGGGCTATCTTGTCCACCTGTTCCTGGCTCACCGTTTCGCCCGAGGAGAAGAAGCGGCTGTACCAGTGGGGGTAGATCACGGCATAGGTATCGGCGGAGCTGGCGCCCTGGCCGGTGAGGCCGGGAATCAGGTACACCACCATGCCCACCGAAACTACGCCAATAATGACAACGAAGATTGCCTTGGTCAGGCGATTGTCTGTCTGCAGGAAACGAATCATGGATGGACTTGAACCTTCTACTCTCTACGCGCGGGCGTGGTGTGCCTGTCCATAGCCAGCCCTTGCAAGTCTTGGGCCGGCTCGGGATCGGCTGCAGCGGCGGGCATCTCCCACCGATGCGCAATTCTCGCTCGACGCGATTCATAGCCATTATAGACGGTGAGAACCGGTCCAGCCGGACGGACTGCCCGGATCCGGTTCTCCTGCAAGAACGCGGCCCAAAAGCAAAGCGGGCATCCCGGCTTCCGGAATGCCCGCTGCTATTGTTCTTCCCTATTCCCTATTCCCTATTCCCTATTCCCTATTCCCTATTCCCTGCTCTTACCGCCAGTAGTAATACCCGCCCGTAAAGACGTACGGACGGTAGTATACCCGCGGATAGCCATAATACGGATAGCCATACGGGTAATAGCCGCGCCGGTAGAGGTTCGGGCCGCCCTGGTAAAGCCCCTGTGCCAGCCGGGCTGCTTCCTGCGCGCTCACCGGTGTGACCGTCAGCGGACTTTTCAGGTGGAAGTCCACCCGCGCCTCGGCGGGAATCCAGATCCCCGGTCCGGGCGTAGCCGCTGAAGCTGCCGTGCCCGCGGCTACTCCTGCCCCGGCCCCGACCGCGCAGCCAAAGCCGCGGCCCACGGCGCAGCCGATAATGGTGCCCAGTATTCCGCCGCCAACGGCGCTGCCCACCGTATGACCGGCCTTATTCGGTCCCTTCACCCTGAATTGGTCGGTATCCAGAGGGTAGCTTTGCCCGCCCAGGTCCAGCGAGGTGAGTTTGAGCGCCAGCTCCGGGCTGCCGCCCAGGTCGCCGGCCTTCCTGGCCTCGGTCACCACTCCATGCACGGTCGCGCCGCGCGGAATCGCCAGGACGTTACCCAGGGCCACGTCGGCAAGCACCGTGAACTGAACCGGCTCGCCCTCCTTGGCCCTCTTGCTGTTCACCGGCTCGCTGGTCCGCAACTGGAGCAGGGTTCCCGGAGGAATGGTTACCGGACCGTTGGGAGCCGCATACGTCTGCGCTGGAGGCTGCTGCGCATATTGAGGCTGCTGGGGCGCATACCCCGGGGGCGCATAAGGCGCCTGGCCCTGATCTTGCGGAGGGGCCTGCTGCGGGTACCCCTGAGGCCCTGGTCCCGGGTACCCCTGAGTGTTGTCCGGCTGGCTGCCAGCCATCGGCGGCTGCGCGCCGGTATCGCCGGCATTCGCGTCCTGGGGATTGCCGACCTTCAGGTTGTTGTTCACCTTGGTCACGCCCCCCACATGGCCGGCTATCGACTCCGCCAGCTGGCTGGAGGCTGGGCTCGACACCGTTCCCGAGAGCGTGACCTCGCCCTGGATGGTAGCGGCAGTAATGAGATCGTTCTTCAGCTCCTGGGTAGCGTCCAGGGCGTGCACCACGTCCATCTCGATCTGACCGTCCGGGCGCTGGTCGGCCGCCTGAGCGGGTGCTGCCGCCTCGGCCGTTGCTGGAGCCTGATCCTGGGCAAGCGCGGTCGCGCCGCACAGAATCACCAACCCGGCAAAGGCCAGAATATGCGGGAAAATTCTCTTGAGCAAGGTCCGATTCATCATCATGCTTCTCCTCTGCCTGAAGCGTTCTTCCAATCGCTATTTTGATGTGATACAGATTGAAAAGACGCTCAAAGGTACTGCTTCCGTACTCAAACCGTTAAGGCGTTTCCACTGTTCCTATAAGGCGCCGTGCCCCATCCTTTCGCCTTTTTTCTGGCGAAAGGATGGGAAACCACAATTTCACTTTCTTACTGCCTTACACCAACTGTGAAAATACTCTAGACGGAAAATCGCGGAAGCCGTCATAGGTTTGAACCCGGCCGGCGGAAAAAAGTTCCGCGCCTTGAAGGCAAGTTTTTACCCAGGGATGGCGGAGCCTTATTCCCTATTCCCTATTCCCTATTCCTACCCCAGCGCCTCATCGATAGCCGCGGCCAGCATCTTCAGCCCGGCCGCCACATCGGCCCCCAGGTGGACCCGCACCGCCCGGCGCCCGCGCGACTCCAGTACCGCCAGGTCCCCGGCAGCCTGGGCCGTAATCACCACGCCAAAGCTGTATTTCTGCCCCGGAATCTCCACGTCGATGGCGTGATCCGCGGTGATCTGCAGAAAGACCCCGGTGTTGGGACCGCCCTTGTAATCCTGCCCGGTGGAGTGCAGGAAGCGCGGCCCGAAGCCCACGCAGGTGGCCACCCGTTTGGCGTCGCGCACCTTGTGCCGGAAGCCCTGAATCGCCTGCTCATGCTGGGGGAACATGGGCAGAAAAGCCAGCGTGGCAAAGTAGTCGCCGGCGTGAATCTGGCTCAGGTGCGCGCGCAGATACCCGGCCAGCGTCGCCGCCGGCGCTGCCGCCTTCAGCGTGGCGGCATAGGCCTCTGTCGCATAAATCCCAATGCCTCCATCCACCAGCACCGGCGCGCGCTCGGGCAGTTTGCCCGTCTGCTCGTAGGCCGTGGTCAGGGCCCGCGTCTCGAGCTTGGCCGACTCCACATCCGGCTGGTTGAAAGGATTGATCCCCATCACCGAGCCGGCTACCGCCGTGGCCACCTCCCACGAGAAAAACTGCCCGAAGATCTCGTAAAGGTCTCGAATCTCAATATGCACCACCGGATGGCCGGCAGCCTCGAGAGCCGCAACCCTGGCGTCCTGACTCTTGTCGGCCGTGCCCGCCAGGCGGATAGAAGCGAAGATGCGGTCCTTGCCGTAGACCTCCGGCGCGGCAATGCCCTCGCGGTCCACCGGCGTGATCCCCTTGCCCAGCTTGCCGGTGGATTCGGCGATCAACTGCTCCAGCCACGCGCCCAGGTCGTAGATCTCAGGCGAGGTAAAGATAGTGAGCTTGTCCCGTCCGGCGTTGGCTGCCGTGCCCAGAATCAGCCCCAGTTCGACAGCGGGATTCTCTCCCGGCGCCTGTCTGGCCGAAGCCACGGCCTTGGCCGCCTCGGCCAGCAGCTTGCCCGCATCCAATCCAGCCACAGTGGCAGCCACCACGCCAAAGTTCGAGAGCGCCGAGTAGCGCCCGCCGATCTGCGCATCGCCATAGAAGATGTGCCGGAAGCCGTCGGCCCTGGCCACCTCCTCCATCTTCGAGCCGGGGTCGGTAATGGCCACGAAATGGCTGCCGGCCTTCCCGGCGCCCACGGCCTTCCTCATCTCCTCAAAAAAATACTGTTTCAGAATGTTCGGTTCCAGCGTGGAGCCGGATTTGCTGGCCACGATCACCAGCGTTTCCTTCAGGTTCACCTTGTCGCGAGCCGCCTTTACCTGCGCCGGATCGGTGGAGTCGACGATGTGCAGCGCGGGAAAGCCCGCCTGCCGGCCGAAGGTCTCAGCCAGCACCTCGGGGCACAGGCTGGAGCCGCCCATCCCCAGCAGCAGGACAGTCTTGAAGCCCGCGGTATTCACGTCCGCGGCCAGCGCGGCAAAGGCCGCCAAATCCTTTTGCTGCCGTTCGACGATGTCGATCCAGCCCAGCCATTTTTCCTCGCCGTCGCGGGTCCACAGGCCGGGGTCCTTCTGCCAAAAGCGGTCAATCTTGTTGTTGGCGCGCCAGTCGGCGGCAGCCAAATCCACAGCGCCGCGAAGTTCGTTGGGGAGTACGAATCGAAAGCTCATATCATTTTAGATTGTGCCTGAAAGAGGCGGTTACGGAAAGGCGCACCCCTCGGAAACAGATGGCGGCGCGATGAAAAATATGCACTTTCGATGCATGAAGCAACAAACAAACGCTTCGCGCAAAGATGCCGAAGGCGTCCATCGATAGGGATAAGAAACGCTTCCTTCCCGCGCCCATTGGAAACACGATTTCACACCAGCAGGGATTGGGAAGCCGGGCAATATGCGCAGGCGTGAAACCCGCTTAGGCTGCCGGCAATATGAATATTCTCAGTATTCTTTCTGACGGCCAAAATGAAAGTTTCTCATGTCGTAGGAGACGCCGACGGTAAATCCCTTCGGTTCGAGAATTGCGCGGCCGAAATGTGTCCAGAGCTCGAATTCGTAGTCGCCGCGTACCCAGAGATCGCCCATCAAATGAAACTCGGCGCCGCCCCCCGGGCAATAAAAAGTCCTGGTGTCATGATCTCCGTTCTGAAGGTAGGGATAGCCGTTGTTGAAATCGATGCTGCCGAATCCCGCCATCGCTTTGCCATAGGGACGGAAATTACGGTAGTGGCGCCATTTGTAGATGAAGCCGCCTTCGCCGGTGTCCTCGCGCAGCCGCGCGTCAGTGCCCGTATTGCCATAGGCGAGGTGGCGGCCCTCCACTTCAAAGCCCAGTCCGTACAACCTGTGCGGAATTCGGCGGAAGGTCCAGTCGGCCCACGCCGCGGGACCAAGCAGACTGCCATCAAATGCGGTGTAGTCGATGTTAGGATTTTTGTTGGCTGCATGCGTGCTGAAATAGGAGAGACCGCCGCCGATTTCAAGCGGCCAGAATTGCTGCGTGGCTGCGGGGACTACTTGGGAAAACAGGGGATATGCTGCGGAGACAATGAGCGCTGCCAGTGACAGCCTGGCCATTTGTCTGACCCTGAGCCCGAAAACCATGTCTCATCTCCTTTGAATTAGCAGACTTTAATGCTGTTCTCCGGTTTTATGTGATGTTTCTTACATCGTTTCAGTTGACTTTTTCTTCAGGAAAAAGTCACTCAGCGTCAATGGTTTTTCTCAAAATCGACTGGAAAACCGCTGTCCCCTCGAGACAATAACCGCTTTGGGTCATATGTTCAATAACCCGTTTGGGGCAAGGTATATCGCCCCGTATGGGAAAGTGTACATCGGCAACTCCGGATTTCAAGGCAAAGATTTTGCAAAGAAACGATTTTTGAGCCCATACCTGTACCCCTGGTTTGAGTTCCCAAATCCGGCCCATTTAGGTTCGTTCGAGCAGGGATCAGTCATCTTAAGCGGTTCCACCCCAGCACAGCCGGCCCTCATGGGGTCTTTTCCGGCCAATTGGGCGTAATGCGGATCAGGTCCAGGCCGCCCGCATCCTCGACCGTGAATGCAGGCGAAGCCGCCGGCACAGCCACCATCCCCCGCACCGGCAGATCGACCGGCTCGAAGCCTTGCCCCGCGATTCTGCCCTTCCCGGCCGCCGCAAAAAGATACTGGAGCCCCCGCGCCGGCTCGTCTTCGCCCCGCAGACTGGCGCTCGGCCGGCTCCCCGCAACCGGAATCCGCTCCACGCGAAAGTACTCCACATCGATCAGAATGGTGCGCTCCTTGAGCACCCTGGCCGGAATCTTCCCCGCGCGGGTCTTGAGTTTCGTGGCCTCCAGGGACTTCTCAACATGCAGCTCGCGCCCCCGTCCGTAGTCGTACATCCGGTAAGTCAGGTCGCAGTTCTGCTGCGTCTCCAGCAGAATCGACCCCGGCCAGATGGAGTGAACCGTCCCGGCATCCACAAAAATCAGGTCTCCCGCCGCCACCGGCACCATATGCAGGCTGGCCTCCAGCGTGCCCGCGTGAATCTCTTCCCTCACCTGCTCCAGCGTGACGCCCGGCTTGAGCCCCAGGGCCACCAGCGCCCCCGGCTCGGCCGCCAGCGCGTACCAGCATTCCGTTTTGCCGCGCGGCTCGCCGTACTTGTGCGCCATCGCGTCGTCCGGATGCACCTGCACGCTCAGCTTCTCCTTGGCAAACAGCACCTTGACCAGCAGCGGCGAGGCCGTCGGCGGGACTCCCGCGCCCAGCAGCGCCTCCGGCATCTGGCCAAAGAAGCCGCCCAGCTTTTGTCCGGCGTGCGGCCCGGTAGCGATCAAACACTCATCCCCGGTCAGCCAGACCTCCCCGATGGGATCTCCGCTTTCTACAACGTGGTCATACCAGGGGCGAAGATCCCGGTAGCCCCACACCCGGGGATCGTAAATGGGATCAATGCGAAAGGGCGCGAGTTCTTGAGGCGGGGATTGCCCGGATAATGCCATGCGCGTTGCCTCTATCCTCCAACAACAAGCCGCTTGCCCGCCCTTCGGCTGGCTGCAACCCAACCGGCTCAGAGCCGAATCTCCGGCCGTAACCCCACTCTACCAGACAGGCAATTCAGCCCGGACAAACCGGTCCGGATGGAGCCAATCCCTTTGCAACTGCGACCCATATCTTCAGAAAGGCACCCCGGACCACGTGGTGGTGGCTCAGTTTGAAACTAGGGCCACAAGTTCAGCCATGTCCCAAGCGTGACCTGCGATTCCTGCCTCCGTCGCAGGGGTCACTCTGAGGGTGGTATTTTCTTCTTGCAATCAGTTGTACGGGCTTGTTAGTCTCTTCACATGACCTAAGTCCTGCGTAATCCTACGTTTTCTCTGGCGCGCCCTTGACGAACTGGTGTATTGTGCAGTGCATGCCCGAATTCTCCGCGCGCCGCGCGTCTATTGGGCATGGAGGCGGCATGGATCTTAATGTGCGGGCTTTCTGGGTTGTTCAAGCGGCACTTTCGGAACCTGCCCCGCCTGACAAGCGGAAAGAATCGGCTCGTAAAGTCGGCTAGCTTGGTGGCCCTTCACGTGCTAGGTCCATCAGTGCGAAGCGCCGAGTCGAAATCGCCAAGAAAATAAGCGCCGCGCGATGGAATTAGTCCATTGCTCATTAGCGAGGTAGAATCATGATTGCGACCGAAGAAGTTGCCACCAACCAGGCAGTTGAAAGCGCTCCCGTCTCAGAGGGTAGCACTGTCCGCTATTGCGAAAAGTGCGGGAAACCCATGATCGCGGCACCGACGCTGCAAGATGCAGAGGACGGCTCGCTGCTCCCGCTCCGCTGTTTTGTGCGCCGGTTCAGCTCGGGTTGCTATGTCGCAGAGTGCATTGATCTTGATATTTCTGTCGAAGCAGAGACTGTGGAAGCTGCGATTGCCGGCTTGCAGGACGCCATGGAGGGTTATTTGCTAGTGTTTCTTGATGGTCTGGCTACGGATGAGGCGGCGTCTGTGTTGCGTCCATCCCCGCTCAGTCATCGCATTCGTTACCAAGTCGAGTACCTGAAGTACAGGTTGATCGAGCTGATCTTTCGGACGCACGGACGCACGGCAAAGAAGTTCTACGAGGTCCCCTCTTGGCCCGTCGGTTCTCACTGCGGCATCTGATCTCAAGAGGCATAAATATACGGTACAAATTGCTTGGCACACGCACTCCTCTGTGAAGCGGCCTGTTATATCAGGCTGTTACGAAACTCGAAATTGAGAGCATATATTGGGCATAAACTTTTTCGGAAGTCCGATATATTGTGGTTCAAACTCTCAAAATCTGCGTTTCGTAACAGCCTGTTATATTCCGGGGCCTCCTGTGGATATACGGTGATGAATCATAATCAGTAAACACACAATCTGTTGAGTATAAGAGAGAAAAGTCTGGCGTACACACACAATATCTTGTGGCTTCCCAATTTGAACCACTATTATGGGGTTGGTGGTTGCATTCGCGCATGATATAGACGAACATTATCGAATGCGGCAACTGCGCCGCCAAGATGCACTCGGGCCGCCATTTGCAGTAGCTGCCCGAGTGAGGTCTTAAGCTGGGGCGTCTATAGATGGGCAAGAAACTTCCGCTCCTGAAGCGGCGAGAAGTTGAAGCAAATCTTAAATCGCTTGGCTTCAAACACGCGAGAACGAAGGGCTCTCATAAGATATACGAGAGAGCCGCTGATGGAGTACGTCGACGGGCGATCGTAGAAGTCGATCTTGGGAAGGATCAGTTTGACGCCTACCTGATGAAGATGATGATCCGTGAATCGCGTCTCACTCAAGAGGAATTCTGCTCCGGAGTTCTGAATGAGCCAAATCTTGCGCAAAAACCTGTCACAGAGGGGGGAAAGAATGCCTAATTACAAGAATCCTGCCGTATTCAACCAACTCCCAAATGACACGAATTTCGACACAATTCATTGGCCTGGACAGCTAGCCCCATTCTCTGGGATATACAAATGCCAATCATGCGGATTCGAGTGCGTGTCTACGAAAAACCACCCCTTGCCGCCCGAAAGGGCATGCTCTGCTCACTCAGTTGAGTGGAGAGGTCACAGTGGCGCGGTGAGCTGGCGGCTTGTAGCGGCTGCGATCCATGTGAGTGCGAATGCATAGACTCGTCCTGCCGTCACAGACCAGGCATTCTGAGTCCATTCTTTCTCTTTCAATTCAAACTGAGCCACTACTGGCCAGCCGGCAATGTTTGCCCGCCAACGCCTGAACCGGATAGCCTAGGGAAAGACTCATCGGACCGGAATTCCTCCTGCCGCAAACTCCCATGGGATGCAGCGAAAGAGAGAACGCACAGCGCATGTCAAAGCCGGTTTCCATCTGCGTGGTCGGGTCAGGATACGTTGGACTTGTTGCCGCAGTTTGCTTTGCCGAGATGGGCCATCGCGTGGTTTGCGTGGACAATGACGAAGCCAGGGTAAAAACTCTCCGCGAAGGCGGCGTGCCCATCTATGAGCGGCACCTGCCCGAGTTGCTGGCCAAACACCTGAACCGCGGCGTCGAGTTCACCTGCGATCTGGCCGGAGCCGTTGAGCGCAGCGAGGCCATCTTCATCGCCGTGGGCACTCCCCAGGGCGACACCGGCGCCGCCGACCTCTCCTACGTCGAGGCCGTGGTGGCTGAGATTGCCCGCGCCATCAGCGGTTACACGGTGATCGTGGAAAAGAGCACCGTGCCGGTCTACACCAACGATTGGATACGCCGCGTGCTGCATCGCCACGGCGTGGACCCCAAAAACTTCGACGTGGTTTCCAATCCCGAGTTCCTGCGTGAGGGCACCGCCGTCGGCGACTTCCTGCATCCCGACCGCATCGTGGTGGGCGCAGGCTCCGAGCGCTCCGCCGAGGTGCTCAAGCGCATCTACGAACCGCTCACCGGGGGCGGCTACTACGCCCAACCCGGCGCTCTGCCTGGGCCATTGAGCGCCGCCCATCCTGCTCGTCTGTTGGTCACCTCGGCGCAGAGCGCGGAGATCGTCAAGCACGCCTCCAACGCCTTCCTGGCGCTGAAAATCTCCTTCATCAACGCGGTAGCCAACCTGGCTGAGGCCGTGGATGCGGACATCGAAGACATCGCCGCCGGTATGGGCATGGACAGCCGCATCGGCCCCGGGTTTCTGTGCGCCGGCCTGGGCTATGGCGGCTCTTGTTTTCCAAAGGATGTGGCTGCCTTTCACTGGGTGGCCGAGCAGCAGGGCGTCGACTTTCAACTTCTTGAGGAGATCCGCAACATCAACGAAACCCAGAAGGATGTTTTTTTCAACAAGGTGCTCTCCGCGCTGTGGACCCTGCGCGGCAAGCGCCTGGCGGCCCTGGGCCTGTCCTACAAGGGCGATACCGACGATATTCGCGAGTCTCCCGCCATCGATGTGATCAAAAAACTTCTCGCAGCCGGCGCCATCGTATCGGCCTACGACCCGGCGGCCATGGAGCGCGCCAGGGCCGAGCTACCGCCCTCTGAGAAGCTTCACTATGCCGGCGACCTCTATGAAGCGGCCACCGGCGCCGATGCGGTGCTGATCCTGACTGACTGGAAGGAGTTTGCCTCGATTGACCTGGCCCGGCTCAACCAGGCGGTCCGCTTCCCCATCGTCATTGACGGCCGCAACCTGTATAAGCCGCAAGTGATGCAGGATCATGGATTCACATACGTTAGCGTGGGCCGGCCGGCAAGGTATCACGAGCAGCAGGGCAAGCCGCGCGGGCCGGTCGTGTAGGAATCGGTGCTCCAAACGGCTCCTCCGGCTGCCCGCCTTTCACCAACTCCGCGCCACTTTTTTTGAGTTTCGGAGCATAGACTTTTGATCATGCGCGTACTTGTGACCGGCGCCGCCGGATTCCTTGGCTCTCACCTCACCGACCGCCTGCTGGGCGAGGGTCACACCGTAGTCGGCGTCGACAACCTCTCCACCGGCGACCCGGAAAACCTCGCCCACCTGGCCCAGGAGCCGCGTTTCACCTTCGAGCAGCGGGATATCTGCCAGCCCTTCGGACCGGACTTCGATCCGGGACCGGTGGATTACGTCTTCAATTTTGCTTCCCCGGCCAGCCCGCCCGAGTATCTTCGCCTGGGGCTGGAGACCCTGCGGGTGGGCTCCATCGGAACAGAAAACACTCTCGAGTTAGCAGCCAGATACGGCGCCGGTTTCCTGCACGCCTCCACCTCGGAGTGCTACGGCGACCCGCTAGAGCATCCGCAGTCTGAGGACTACTGGGGCCATGTGAACCCGGTCGGCCCGCGCTCGGTCTACGACGAGTCCAAACGCTACGCCGAGGCGCTGGTGATGGCCTATCACCGCTCGCGCGGCGTTAATACTCATTTAGCCCGTATCTTCAATACCTACGGCCCGCGCCTGCGCCCCAGCGACGGCCGGGTGATCTCCAACTTCATGATGCAGGCCCTGCGCGGCCAGCCGCTCACCATCTACGGAGACGGCAGCCAGACCCGCAGCTTCTGCTATGTGGACGATCTGATCGTCGGCATTCTGCGCCTCTCGCGCTCTGCCGAACACCTGCCGGTGAACCTCGGCAACCCCCAGGAGTTCACCATCCTCGAGTGCGCCCAGGCCGTTCTGGAAGTGACAGGCTCGAAGAGCGAGTTGCGCTTTGAATCCCTGCCCCAGGACGACCCCACGCGCCGCTGCCCCGACATCACCAAGGCTCGCGCACTGCTGGACTGGGAGCCGCGCATCACCCTCAGGGAAGGCCTCGAAAGGTCGCTCGAATTCTTTTCAAGCCATCTCCAGTCCGGCTGGTAAATTACTGCTTCAGGCGCGCCCGCCTGAATGACAAATTATTCCCACTCGATCGTGCCCGGCGGCTTCGAGGTAATGTCGTAGACCACGCGGTTGATCCCCCGCACCTCGTTCACAATGCGGCTGGAGATGCGCTTCAGCACCTTGTAGGGCAGCGGCGTCCAGTCGGCGGTCATGCCGTCTTCCGAATGCACCGCCCGCACCGCCGCAGTGTAGGCATAGGTGCGCTGGTCGCCCATCACGCCCACGCTCATCACCGGCAGCAGCACGGCAAAGCTCTGCCAGATGGTCGAGTAGAGCCCGGCGGCCCTGATCTCGCCCACCACGATCTCATCGGCCTCCTGCAGCAGCGCCACGCGCTCCCGCGTCACCTCGCCCAGGATGCGCACCGCCAGTCCCGGCCCGGGAAACGGCTGCCGCCCCAGAATCTCTTCCGGCATCCCCAGGTCGCGCCCAATGCGCCTGACCTCATCTTTGAACAGGTCCCGCAGCGGCTCGATCAGCTTTAGCTTCATCCGTACGGGCAGGCCGCCCACGTTGTGGTGGCTCTTGATGGTCTGGCTCGGCCCCTTCACGCTGGACGACTCGATCACGTCCGGATAAAGCGTGCCCTGCACCAGCCAATCCACTCCGCCGGTCTGCTTCGCAATCCGCGTCGCCTCATCGTCGAAGACCGCAATAAATTCCGCGCCGATCCTCTTTCTCTTGGTCTCCGGATCGATCACCCCGGCCAACTGCTTGAGAAACCGCTCGCTCGCGTCCACGGCCACTATGTTCAGCCCCAGCTTGTCGCGCAGGTTTTTCTGCACATTCACGAACTCGTTCTTGCGCAGCACCCCATTGTTCACGAAGACGCAGGTCAACTGGCTGCCGATGGCCTTGTGCACCAGCATCGCCGCCACCGACGAGTCCACCCCGCCGGAGAGCCCGCAAATCACGTGGTCCTTGCCCACCTTTTCACGAATTACGGCCACCGTGGTTTCGATAAAGTGTGCAGGGGTCCAGTCGCCGCGCGCCCCGCATATGGAAAATACGAAGTTTTTAATGATCTGCGGACCCAGCGGCGTGTGGTGCACCTCGGGATGGAACTGCACCGCCCAGATGCGCCGCTCCTCGTTGGCAATTCCTGCCAGCGCATTGGCGGACACTGCCGTGCGCCGGAAGCCCGCCGGCAGCTCCAACGCCTCGTCTCCGTGGCTCATCCACACCTGGAGCGTAGCCGGCAGCCCCTTAAACAGCGCCGTCGCACCGTCCTCGACGGTCACTTCGGCGTGCCCGTACTCCCGCAGCGGCGCCGACTTCACCTTGCCGCCCAAATGGTGAACGATGAAATGCAGCCCATAGCAGATGCCGAGCACGGGCACGCCAAGTTCGAGAAATTTGGGGTCGACCGTCGGCGCGTCCGCATCGTACACCGACGACGGCCCGCCGGAGAGAACGATCCCCAGCGGTTTGAGCGCCTGAATCTCGCTGAGAGGCGCCGTGCAGGGCAGCACTACGGAGAAGACGTTCTGCTCGCGTATCCGCCGCGCAATCAGCTGCGTATACTGCGAGCCAAAATCGAGAATGACGATTGTCTGGGTGTCCACTTTTTATTGTGGCAGGACCAAGGCCGGAATGTAAAGACAATCATTAATGACCTCGCAAATGCGCTATGATTGAGTTGATTCCGAGGAGAACAGGCATGGCTGAAGTGAAAACAAGTCGGAAGGGAGTTGCGGCTACGCCCACGCCGCCAATTTCGAAGAAAACTGCCGCTATCACTGCCAAACCCAATTCCATTCCCCAACGTGCCGCCATTGATATGAAGGGAGCGGTAAAGGCTGCGATAGCCTGCGTCGAAGGTTTCTTTCCGGAGGCAAAGGACATTCTGCTGGAAGAGGTCGAGTTTAGGAAAGGACGCCACGCTGCCAGCCCGAATGGGGGCACTCCTGGCAGCCCGAAGTACGTACAGAATCCGATGTGGAGAGTGGTTATTTCCTTCAAGTCCGGAAAACCTGGAACCTTATCCGATGTCATGGGTGGAGATCCCCGTCTTTTTCGACAAATTTTTGTTGAACGCGATAGCGGCGAAATAAGCTCAATAGGTGCTTGGGGGAGATGAGCACATACGCAGAAACACTGATCGGCAAATATATATCGAAGGGTATACTTATCGATGCAAACCTAGCGCTTCTTTATCTGGTTGGCAACTGCGATCTGCGCCTGGTGGGCGACGGCAAGTTCAATAAACTATCGGATTACAGTACGGACGATTACCGGATTTTGCTTCGCCTCAAGAAAGTCTTCAACAAAGCCGTCACTACGTCGCACGTCTTGACAGAGGTCAGCAATCTGACCAACGATCTTCCCGAGCGGACCAAGAAGGAAATCCTCCAACAATTCCATGCAACCTTCGTAACGATCGACGAACTGCGGATCGCCAGCATGGAGGCGGCGCAAAGACCGGAGTTTCCTTTTCTGGGCCTGACCGACAGCGCCCTGGCGCTCGTTTCCCGCCAATACCTGATCGTTACCGATGATGCGCGACTTGTGAAGAAGATGAATGAGTCAGGACTTGAGGCTCTCAACTTTAATCACTTGCGAAGGCATCTCGTGTCTGCATAAGTACTGGGCAGAATCCTGTTCCCTATTCCCTGTCTTATTCATAGTGATACCGCGCCTGGTGGAACTCGATGCGGTCGGCGATGACGCGGTAGACGAGCCGATGCTCTTGAGTGATGCGGCGGCTCCAGCAACCGGCCAGTTCGAACCTCAGCGGCTCCGGCTTGCCGATGCCCGAGAATGGCTCAGCGAGGATTGCTGCCATCAGATCAATGACGCGGAGCGCGGTTTTGCGGTCCGTCTCAATCCAGTACCGCAAATCTTCTCGAAACTTGCTTGAGATTACCGCGATGCGGTCAGTTGGCTTGCTCATGGATTCGATCAGCTCGCCTTGTCCAAACCGACAGAATGACGAAGCTCGTCCAAGGTCATCACTTCTCCGCCGCCTCGCTCCAGCTCACGCAGGGACTCAAGCAATCTCTGGGCATTTTTCGGCGAGCGCAGCAGGTGCGCCGTCTCCATCAACCCGGCAAGTTCATCGGCGGGAACCAAAGCCACGTCCCGCGCCCCGCGCCGCCGTACAATCACCACTTCGCGGTCGTCCGTCACCCGATCGAGAAACCCAGCCAGCTTTTCGCGCAGAGCGGTATAAGTGGTTTCCACAGCCATCCCGGCAGCCCTCCAATCTTCAAACGTACAGCTTTCCTGTACGTTTTGTCAAGGAAGTCGGCAATCGCTGCCGCCGATGGAGGGATCGGGAGCGCCGTTTGACGCTGCGCCAACGCCGGTCGTACCCTGCTATTGCCCTTCAAAATCAGAGGAAAAACTGCATGAAACGTATCTACGGCAATCCGGCAGCGCTGCTGTTCGCGGCTGTTCTCGCCTGCGCAACACTGCCTTCGCTCCGCGCCCAGCAAACCCCCGTCAAAGTCTGGGAAGAGAAGATAGTGATTCCCACATATGCTATCGGCGCCCCGGAGCCCAACCCGATCTTCAATCTCGGCCGCAACTCGCAGGGAGCCCAGGGCATCGTCTATCCCTATCCCTTATATGATTCTCTGACGCATAAGAAATCGGATAAAACGTATAAGATCGTCTATCTCGAAAATCAATACATAAAGATCGGCGTTCTTCCGGAACTCGGCGGCCGTCTCTTCGAGGGGATCGATAAGACCAACAACTACAACTTCATTTACCGCCAGCACGTCATCAAGCCGGCGCTGATCGGCCTCATCGGGGCCTGGATCTCCGGCGGCATCGAGTGGAACATTCCCCACCATCATCGCGCCACCACCGTTCTCCCCGTGCAATATCGCATCGAGCACAACCCGGATGGCAGCCAGACGGTCTGGGTGGGCGAGTTGGAGATCCGTCACCGCATGCGCTGGGCGGTCGGCTATACGCTCAGGCCGGGCACATCCTACCTGGAAGCCCAGGTGCGCATCGTGAACCGCACGCCTGTGGTCGAAACCATGCTCTGCTTCGCCAACGTCGCGGTATCGGTGAACGACCAGTATCAGACCATCTTCCCGCCCAGCACGCAACTCGGCACCTTTCACTTCAAGAATCAGTTCGTGAAGTGGCCCATCGCCGACTCCGTCTATAACAACGAGGATTTCACCAGGGGCGTGGATATCAGCTGGTACAAGAACCACTACGATCCCAGTTCCGTCTTCGCCTGGAACTACACCGACGACTTCTTCGCCGGATACGACCACGGAAAGCAGGCCGGCGTCCTGAGCATCGCCGATGGCAACGTCGCCCCCGGCAAGAAGGTATGGACCTGGGGCAACGGCCCGCGGGGGCGCATGTGGGACAAAATCCTGACCGATACAGACGGCCCTTATGAAGAACTGATGCGCGGCGCTTACTCCGACAACCAGCCCGACTACACCTGGCTCCAGCCCTTCGACGCAAAGACGTTTTCCATGTACTGGTATCCCTTCCGCGACATCGATGGCGTGAAGAATGCAAATCTGGATGCGGCGGTGAACCTGGACGTCGGGAAGGACGGGACCGCAAAACTCGGCTTCTATACCACCTCGGCGCACCCCTCGGCCACGGTCTTGCTTGAAGCCGGTCCCCAGGTTCTGCTGCGGGAAAAAATTGCCATCGATCCCGGCAAGCCGTGGGTAAAACAGGTTGCCGTTCCTGCGGGCATTGACGAGCACGATCTGCGTGCTTCGCTCTCCATGGAGGGCCGGGAGCTGGTGGCCTATTCGCCGGTGCGCCTCACGCCCGAGACGATGCCCAAGCCGGTGACGCGCCCTCTGCCGCCCCAGGAGATCAAGACCAACGAGGAACTTTATCTAGCCGGCATGCGCCTGCAGCAGTTTCACGCTTCGTCCCCTGATCCCGAGGACTACTGGAACGAAGCCCTGCGCCGCGATCCCGGCGACGTCAGGGTCAACACCGCGCTCGGCATCACCCGCTTCCGCCAGGCTCGCTTCCCTGAAGCCGAAACGTTTCTCCGCAAGGCCCTGGAGCGGCCTACATACCAGTTCACGACCCCCAGGGACGCCGAGCCGCTTTATTACCTGGGACTCACCTTGAAAGCCGAAGGCCGCTTCGACGAGGCATACAAAAATTTCTATCTGGCCACATGGAATCTGCCCTGGCGCTCAGCCGGTTACTACGGCCTGGCTGAAATTGCAACCAGGCGCGGCGATCTGGCGCAAGCTCTCGACTTCGTCAATCGCTCTCTCGACAGCAACGAACTGAACATTCGCGCCGTGAACCTGAAAGCCGCGCTGCTGCGCCATATGGGCCGCAAGCAGGAGGCGATCCAGGTCCTGGCCGCGACCCATCGCATCGACCCGCTGGATGTTCGCACCATGGCGGAACGCTGGCTGGCCTCGGACCGTCCCGAGACCCGCAACGAACTCACGGCAGCCATGAACCAGTTCCCGCCCACCGCCGAGGAGACCGCCGCCGAATACTTCAACGCCGGCCTGTGGAGCGACGGCGCGGAGATTCTCTCCCGATCGATAGCCGCGGCTCCGGATAAATCCGCAATTCAGCCCATGCTCTATTACTACCGGGGATATTTTGCTGAAAAGATGAATCAGCCGCAAAAGGCCTCGGAAGACTACGCCCTGGCCGCCAAGATGCCCCCGGATTATGTGTTTCCCTTCCAATATGAAGCGGTCGAGGTTCTGCGCGGCGCGATGAAAGCGAATCCGCAGGATGCGCGCGCTCCGTACTATCTTGGCAACTTGCTCTTCGACTCGCAGCCCGACGAGGCCGTCGCGCTGTGGCAGGCTTCGGCGGCTCTGGACCCCTCGAACGCCATCGTGCACCGCAACCTGGGCATCGCCTGGTCCCAGCGCAACTCCGGCAACTCGCTGGACAAGGCCATCGCGCAAATGGAGCTGGCCGTATCGCTCCCGCGCAAGTACCCCTTGCACTTTACCGAGCTCGACGAAATGTATGAGGCCGCCGGCGCCGCTCCGGAAAAGCGTCTGGCGCTTCTCGAAGATAACCGCGACGTAGTGGCCCAGCGCGACGACTCTCTGGCCCGCGAGATCAATTTGCTGGTGGCTCTGGGTAAATTCGACCAGGCCATCGGCCTGCTCGGCAGCAAGGAATTTTCCGTCTGGGAGGGCGGAACCCTGAGCGTGGCCGACGACTGGGCCGATGCTCATCTGCTGCGCGGCCGGCAGCGCTTGCAGGCCGGGCAGGCTCAGGATGCCATCGCCGATTTCAAGGCGGCATTGGAGACGCCGTCCAACCTTCCCTCCGAGGAGAGGATCAATCGCGAGCCGGAAGCCGACTACTGGATCGGCAAGGCGTACCAGGCCCTGGGCGACCAGCAACAAGCGAAACAATACTGGCAGAAATCGGCCGCGGTCGCGATCCCGGCGCCGCGCGGACACGAAGACTCCGGGCGCATCGGCCCGCAGGCAATTCAAGCCTGTTACCAGGCCTTCTCGCTGCGAGCATTGGGCCAGAAAGATCAGGCGAACGCCAGCTTCCAGGCTCTTCTTGACCGCGCCAATCGCATCCTTCAGCAGCAGCCGGCGCAATTCGATCCCGCTGCTCCGGTTTCGAATCTGCTGCTCGAGCGTTCGCGCTTCGCAATCGCCCATTACGTCGCGGGTTTGAGTGATCTCGGACTCGACGATAAGCAGAAGGCAATGCAGGAACTGAACCTGGCCGTGCAGGCGAAACCCGGTCTCCCGGCCGCGCGATTTACGCTGGCCCAACTCCGCTAGCGCGGCCGGCGCAGGGCCCGGTTCACGGCAGGTCCGGGTTTACTTGCTCTCGTTCTTGTAGACCGCCCCGGCCTTCATCACGAACTTCACGTTCTGGAGCACGCGCACGTCTTCCAGCGGATTCTTCTCGACAGCAATCATGTCCGCCCACTTGCCCGCTTCCAGGCTGCCGGTCTTCGCGCTCCAGCCCATTAGGTCGGCGGCGTTCACGGTGGCCGTTTGCAGCGCCGCCAGCGGCTCCATGCCCAGCTGGTTCACATACACGTCCAGTTCGTGCGCGTTCAATCCGTGCGGATAAACCGCCGCATCCGTGCCCATCGCAATCTTCACGCCGGCCTGCATGGCGCGCCTGATGTTGCCCTTGGCCACGGCGCTCACATCGATCATCTTCTGGTGAGAATAGGGCGGAAGGTGGCCATTCTCGAGCATCCAGTCTTCCAGGTACAGCGTGGGCACAAGATAAGTGCCGTGCTTCTTCATCGCCGCGATGCCTTCATCGTTGATGTAGCTGCCGTGCTCGATCGAGTCCACGCCGGCCTCGGTAGCCCACAGAATTCCCTGCGCTCCATGCGCGTGCGCGGCCACCTTGCGGCCCAGCCGGTGGGCATCGGCCACTATGGCCTGCATCTCCTCCAGCGTGTACTGCGAGGCCTGCGGATCGTCTCCCTTTGACAGCACGCCGCCGGTGGCGCAGATCTTGATCAGGTCGGCCCCGTATTTGATGTTCTGGCGCACCTTGTGCTGCACCTCGGCGATGCCGTCGGCCACGCCGTCGCCCACCGCGTGAAATCTCAGCGGCAGCAGGTTATCGTCGCAGTGCCCGCCGGTAATGCCCAGCGCAGGTCCGCTCACCAGCATGTGCGGCCCCGGAATCTGCCCCGCATTGATGGCGTCGCGCAGGTCCACGTCGGTGTAGCCATTGGCGCCTACGTTGCGCACTGAGGTAATTCCGGCCAGCAGCGTGGCGCGGGCGTTCACCACCCCATTGATGGCTTCTTTCGCATCGGTTCTGGTCAGCTCGTGGTAAGGATCGAAGTTCGGATCGTAGGTCAGGTGCGTGTGCACGTCGATGAGGCCGGGCAGCACCGTAAGCCCGCTCAAATCCACTACCGTATCGCTGGCCTGAGCGGGAACTTGAGCGGTGGGCGCAATGGATTGGATGGTCTCGCCCACCACCACCAGGGTCTGGCCGTCGAGCAGTTTGCCGGTTTTCACATCCAGCAGTTGACCGGCGCGCACCAGGGTGCGCCCGGTCGAGGGCTGCGGCGCAGCCGGTTGCGCAGGCAGCGCCACCGCCCAGATTGCCAGCAGCGCCGCGATGGCAAGGTTCTTCCGCGTGAACATTAATTTGCCTCCAAGGAAACCGCAAAAGGAGTGTAGCAAAAATTGTCCGCGGAATGCGCCGGTTTTCGACGAGCTATGTATCTAAGCCCACTTCTTTCCCAGCGCATCCAGGTCCGCGTGAGCCAAATCTTCCGGCGTCATGGCAATGCGCAACTCGACTTCGGCGTTGAAGCTGAGAAACCAGGGCTCGGCCAGCCTGGGGATATCGGAGGGTTTATCGACGTTCACCACCAGGATGCCGCCGCGGCGGCCATCCCGTTCAGTGAAATAGGCAGCCTCCGGCTTCGTGGCGTCCAGAATCTGACGCATCTTCGCCCCCACAGTGCCGTTCTTTGCAGCTGTGTTGAACGGTTCAATGGGCAATTGAACCAGCATAAGCACGCGCATGACCAACCTCCAATGCCGGGGAATCGCGTTTGAGCCGCGAGCGGCACGGAAGTGAATATATCACACCCAGTAATCGGCAATCTTCAACAAAATCCTTGAACTTGCGGCTTGGTGAATGTGATCGAACCTCGCCAGCCGCGCCCCCTCCCGTCGTGATAGCCTCCTATGCAGCGCAGCCCGCACCAAATTGGCTGCTTCAGACAGAATCCCGGCCTCCACCACAGCGCTTCAGGCGCAGGCAGACTTGGCCGGTTGACCATGTTTCCAAGAGGACATTTCGATGAACCGTATCCGTCTCGCATCCATCCTGTTGCTGGCGGCCCTGTTGTTGGTATCCGGACCCGCCCTGGCGCAGGCTCCGCCCGCGGCCCCGCAAGCCAACGCGTCCCCGTCCCAGCCTACGCCCCCGCCGATCAGCAAGAGCTTCGACCTCTCGGCCATTGACACCACCGCCGATCCCTGCACGGATTTCTACCAATACGCCTGCGGCAACTGGATCAAGAACAACCCCCTTCCGGCCGACCAGGTGCGCTGGGTGCGATCGTTCTCTCTGCTGCGCGAGCGCAACATCTATCTGCTGTGGCAGGAACTGAACGCCGCCGCCGAGAACCCCAAAAGCCCGCTGGAAAAGCAATATGGCGACTACTTTGCCGCCTGCACGAATACCGATCTGGTGGAGCAGAAGGGCCTAAAGCCGCTGCAACCCGGCCTCAAGCGCATCGCCGGCCTCAAGGACGCTCACAAGCTGGCCACCCTCATCGGCGACCTGGCGGAAAAAGGCAGCCCGGCCCCGCTCTTCCACTTCGGCGTCGAGCAGGATGATAAGGACTCTTCCAAGCAGATCGCCGGCATTGGGCAAGCCGGCCTCTCGCTGCCCGACCGCGACTACTACATCGTGGACAGCAAGCACTTCCAGGAAATTCGCAGGCAATACGTCGATCATCTGACCAAAATGTTCACCCTGGCCGGCGATTCTCCTGACCGTGCAGCCAAAGAAGCCGCGTCGGTGCTGGAGATCGAGACCGCGCTGGCCACAGCCTCCACAGCCCGCGTGGATCTGCGCGACCCGGAGAAGACCTATCACATCTACGCCGTGGCCGATTTCCAGAAGCTGGCTCCGGACTTCGACTTTACCGTCTACTTCAAGGCCGTAAAGGTGGGCCAATTCGATACCCTCAACGTGACCACGCCGAATTTCTTCAAGGCCCTGAACGAGCTGATCGCCAAAGAGCCCATCGACGCCTGGAAGTCCTACTTCCGCTGGCATCTGATCCATGCCTCGGCCATTAACCTGCCCAAGGCCTTCTACGACGAAAACTTCGCCTTCTTCGGCAAGACTCTCTCCGGGCAAAAGGAACACACGCCGCGCTGGAAGCAGTGCTCCGCCATGACCGACGGCGCCCTGGGCGAGGCCGTGGGCCAGGACTGGGTCAAGAAGAACTTTCCGCCCGCGGCCAAGGCCAGCATGGACCAGCTCGTCGCCGCTCTGGAAAAGTCCCTGGGCGACGACATCAAGACCCTGCCCTGGATGAGCGATGCCACCAAGAAGGCGGCGGAAGAGAAACTGGGAATGATCCGCAACAAGATCGGCTACCCGGAGAAGTGGCGCAGCTACAAGAAACTGAATGTGAAGCGCGACGACCTGATCGGCAATCTGCACCGCAACGCGGTCTTCGAACGCGACTGGAACCTGAATCACCTGGGCAAGCCGGTGGACGAGAAGGAGTGGGGCATGACGCCGCCCACGGTCAACGCCTATTATGACCAATCGTTCAACGACATCAACTTCCCCGCCGGCATCCTGCAGCCGCCGTTTTTTGACTTCACCATCGACCCGGCCGTCAACTTTGGCGGCATCGGCGTGGTCATCGGCCACGAAATGACCCACGGATTCGACGACCAGGGCTCGAAGTACGACGGCAAGGGCAACCTGCGCGAGTGGCAGACCGCCGAGGACCGCAAGGCCTTCACCGGGCGCACCGATTGCGTGGCCGACGAGTACAGCGGATTTGAGGCGGCTCCGGCGCATGACGACGTTCCCGCGCAGAAGCTGAACGGCAAGCTCACCCTGGGCGAGAACACGGCCGACAACGGCGGCTTGCGCATCGCCTACATGGCCTTGCTGGACACGCTCGCCGGCCAGGGCAAATCCATCGACGACAAAATCGACGGCTACACCGAGGCGCAGCGCTACTTCCTCAGCTTCGGCCAGGTGTGGTGCGAGAACCATACCGAGCAGTCGGTCCGCCAGTCCGCGCTCACTGACCCCCACTCGCCCGGCCGCTGGCGCACAAACGGCTCGGTGAGGAACTTCGACGCATTCGGCAAGGCCTTTGCATGCACCAGGGGCCAACCCATGTTCCCGGCCAACTCCTGCCGCGTCTGGTAAACCGCCCGGATTCCACTCCATCGGCGAAGTGGGCATCGATGGGGTGGAAAACGGCCGCCCTGCCCGGTTCGCACTTTCCCGGCGCATGCGCGTTGACCTTTCCCGCCATTCCGGCGTCCAAACCTCAATCGCGCCCGAAATTGCATCGCAAGTCAGCCGGACGCCGGTTTGGACGCGCCGGAGAGGCCCGGTCTTGGAAAAAATGGGCGGTTTTGCCCAGTCTCAGTCCAATACTAGGCATAACCTGCCCTCGCCTTTTACAATGCAACAGGGACCTGTCCCTACCCAGCTCTGCTGTGGATCTAGCCAACTTGGCGGCACACGCCTGACCAGGATGAAGGAATCGCATGAAGTTTACGAAATTCGGCAAGGCACTTCTGATGAGCGCCCTCTCTGCTGCGCTGCTCCTCTGCGTTACGTCTTGCGTCGAGAGTTATACGGTCGGCTATTTGTATGTGACGGGCACTGATACGGCACAGACCTCCGGCAACGGCATCATTTCCGGCTTTAGTATCGATCACAATACGGGCAAGTTGACGCCCCTCCGCAAACTGCCCGTCTCCTCCGGTGGCGCCAACCCGGTTCGCGCCGTCCTGGTCTCCAGCAGCCGTTTCCTTTATGTCCTCAACCGCGGCGTAACCGCCTCGGGCGAATCCGACTGCACCACCGCGGACCCCTGCCAGAACTCCAATATCACCCTGTTTGCGGTCGGCGGCGACGGCATCCTCACCCAGCAGGAGCAGTTCTTCACCCAGGGCATCAACCCGTTCCGCATCCTCGCCGACAGCTCGCAAAATTATATTTTCGTGCTGGACCACGACTCCCCGGACAACAATAACCCGTCCAGCACGGATGGCTGCGCGCTGGCCTTGGGCGGCGTCCAAACCTGCGGCGACATTACAGCCTTCTCCATCAACCAGAGCACGGGCCGCCTGTCACTGATCGAGAATGCCCAGGTTACAGCGGCCGGCGGCGCGCCCCTGACCTACTTCCCGGTTCCGGTCAATCCCGTCGACTTCATTCAATCTACCGGATTCTTCCTCACGCTCAGTGCGACGCCAGCGACTACACAAAGCTACCCCTACACCGGCGGCTCCATAGTCTTCCCATACACCTTCGGCGGCACCGGGCAGTTGACCATCAACCAGAACAGCTCCCAGCCGATTACCGACAGCAGCCTGCCCAGCGGGCCCGGCGTGCCCTCGGGTACGGCCTTCTCCATTGGAGGCTCGTACCTCTACGTGCTCGACAACGAACCGATTTATTTGAACGGAAGCACAACCGCGACTTCGCAGAGCCAGATTCTGCCCTTCACCGTCGGTACCAACGGCGCTCTCCAGTCGCAGACCGGCGGAGCCGTGCCCGACGATCCGGCACAATCCAACCCCATCTTCCTTGTGATGGAAACCAGGGGAAAGTGGATCTACGTGGCCAACCTGGGCAACCCCAGCACCCCGACCCTTCCGCTGAGCGGCATTACCGGCTACACCATCGACCCCACTACGCACCAACTCACCGAAATGCCCAACTTGCCGTTCACCACCGGTGCCGGCCCGCAGTGCCTGGTTGAGGATCCATCCAACCAGTTCTTTTACACGGCCAACTTCATCGATTCAACCGTAAGCGGCAATTCGCTTGACCAGAACGACGGCGCCCTTGTGCCGCTCGCCCAGAACCACAATGTGCCCTCAAACTACACGCTGGCTGGTCCGGCCACCTGGTGCCTGATGGACGGGCGCACGAACTAGAGAATCGCCGAATGCTGTTGTAAATGGTGCGGGCGTCAGCCGGCCGGCTGGACTCCGCACCGGGTTTTTGAAAACCGGATTCTTCATGAACGTAGCCGAATGCCGGGCGCGGCTTTTTCCTTCCACGCCCTGGGGTTCGATTCCAAACCCGATTTTTAGGGGCCTGAGGTTCTCACCCCGCTGACGAAAGATGCGCATGAAGTTCAACAAATCGAGCCAGCTGCTGCTGGTCTCCGCGGCCAGCCTCCTGGTGGCTTCGCTTGTGACCGCCTGTGGCACCCTTACCGTGGATTTTGTCTTCGTGACCAGTTCCAAGGCTGCGGGAGCCAGCCAATACGGTGAGGTCGACGTCTTCGAGGTGAACTCGGAGTCCGGCCAGATGCGCCAGATCCCCACTTCACCCTTCGCGCAGTGCCGTCAGGATCTCCTTGCGCGCCGCGGACCACGAGGGAAATAGCCCGCCCACTGCTCCCATCAGGACCGCGAACAGCACGCCGTAAGCCATAATGG
>JBEKGY010000042.1:0-27572 GCA_050012555.1 Occallatibacter sp. | reverse complement strand
CTTCCGGACGCTTCGATCTCTCCACGCTGGTCCGGGCAAAGTATCTGCTCTGCCGCGAACTCCTCGGTGCAATAACAAAGTCCCGAGACGCCGCCTACCGGAACGCCTATCAGGAATTGCTCTTTGGACCATCCGCCGCCCTTGAAACCACCTTTAACTATTCCTTCGAATACGAAGCCAAGAACTATCCTGCCAACTGGTATTACACGGGCAGATACCATTGGAGGGCGCACTACTATCCTGTGCCCGGAGAACTGAAAAGCGATGGTGAAGAGTTCGAGTGTGCAAAAGCTCTGGACGCGCAGCCTGAAGTATTATATTGGGTGCGGAATCTGGCACTCCAAAAAGATGCATCCTTTTGGCTACAAACATACAAAGACCGCTTCTACCCGGATTTTGTTGCCATGCTAAAGGATGGTCGCACCTTGGTGGTGGAATACAAGGGAGAACGAGACTCCGACAGCCCCAGCGCATTAGGAGATCGAAGCCTCGGCGAGAAGTACCAGGACAATAGCCAGGGAAAGGCTCTCTTCCTGATGGCCGTCAAGTTGGACGAACATGGCCGTGGCATCTACGACCAGATTCGGGACAAAATCTCAGGCAGAGCGTAAACCCTACCTAACCCTGGTTCCTCATATTGAAGCCCCATTCAACGCCAAAGTTTACCAATCAGTAAATGGATCACTTTCCCCTAGTCCCTACTCCCTGCTCCCTATTCCCTGATCTCGTGCCCCCAGTCACAGGACGTTCACACATCCCCTGTGATAGCATCCGCTTCTTAGCGACAAAGGAGAAGTCCATGAAAACCTACCAGGGAAGTGAGATTCGCAACGTGGCTGTAGTGGGGCATGCGCACAGCGGCAAGACCACCTTGATTGCCGCGCTGCTGCATGCCGCCAAGATGACCCCAACCCAGGGCCGCGTGGAAGACGGCTCGGCCGCAACCGCCTATGACGAAGAAGAAGTAGCCCGCGGCGTAACCATGCAGAATGCCGTAGCCTTTGCCGAGTGGCAGGGCGTCAAAATCAATCTTGTCGACACTCCCGGCTTCCATATGTTTTCCCACGAAGCCCGCGCCGCCCTGCTCCCCGTTGAAGCCGCCCTGGTCCTGGTGAACGCCCAGAATGGCATCGAAGCCGTTACCGAGCGGGTGTGGAGATTTGCCGCGGAAGCCAACGTCCCCCGCATCGTCCTGGTCAACCAGATGGACCACCCCAAAGCCGGCGGCGAAGGCGGATTGAGCGCCCTCATTGACGATCTGGTCGACCGCTGGGGCCGCAACTGTGTTCCCGTCCAGTTGCCCATCTCCGACGCCCAGGGATTCCACGGTGTCGTCGATCTGGTAACTATGGAAGCCTTCCACTACACTCCCGGCGGCGACGGCCGCGGCAAGGTTGTGGAGATGCCGGCCGGCCTGGCCGCCGACGCGAAAACCAGGCATGAGGCGCTGGTTGAGCTGGTAGCCGAGGGCAAGGACGAGTTGATGGAGGAGTACTTCGAGAAGGGCACCATCGCCGAGGAGCACCTGATCGCCGCGCTGCATGAAGCCATCCGCGATGACCGCATCTTTCCCGTACTGTTTTCGAGCGGCCTGGCCAATATGGCCACCGACCACCTGCTCGACTTCATCAAGGTCTACGCACCCTCGCCCGTTGAGCGCGCGCCCATTGCCGTCAGAAATCCGGGGACTGAAGCGGCGCCGGATGGCGCGGACGAGGCCGATGCCGCCAAATTCACGCGCAAGGTGGACGACAAAGAGCCGGCGGCCCTGGTGGTTTTCAAGACCATGAGCGACCCCTTCTCCGGGCGCATCACCTTCTTCAAGGTGGTCAGCGGCATCATCAAGAACGACGCCACGGTCGAGAACTACACCCGCCGCGGCCAGGAGCGCCTGTCTCATCTTTCGGTTATGCAGGGCCGCAAGGCCGTCGAAGTGCCTGAACTGCACGCCGGCGATCTGGGCGCCGTGGCCAAGCTGCGCGAAACCTTCACCGGCGACACGCTGGGCCAGAAGGGCGCGGAGATCCAGGTGGATATGGCCACGCCCCCCGAGCCGGCCATGACCTACGCCATCGAGCCCAAGAGCCGCGCCGACGAAGACAAGCTGGCCCCGGCCATCCACAAGCTCATGGAAGAGGACCTGCTCATCCGCTTCTTCCGCGACCCGCAGACCAACGAGTTCCTCATCGCCGGCGCCGGCCAGCCGCACATCGAGGCCATCGTCAGCCGCCTCAAGAAGCGTTACCACGCTGAAGTCACGCTCAAAGCCCCCAAGGTGCCCTACCGCGAAACCATCCGCGCCAAGGCCGAGGCGCAAGGCCGCCACAAGAAGCAGACCGGCGGGCACGGCCAGTTCGGCGACTGCAAGATTCGCATGGAGCCCATGCCTCGCGGCAGCGGCTTCGAATTTGTCAACGATATCTTCGGCGGCGCCATTCCGCGTAACTACGTGCCGGCGGTCGAAAAGGGCATCGTCGAGTCGGCGGCGCGCGGCTACCTGGCCGGATTTCCCGTGGTGGATTTCAAGGTAACGGTCTACGACGGCAGCTACCACGACGTGGACTCCAACGAACTGTCCTTCAAGATGGCCGGGCGCATAGCCTTCCGCAAGTGCATGGAGTCGGCCAAGCCCTGCCTGCTCGAACCCGTCATGAAGGTAGAAATCGAGGCCCCGGACGAGTTTGCCGGAACCCTGATGGGCGACCTGAACTCGCGCCGCGGCCGCGTGCAGGGCATGGAATCCAAGGGACGCACCACGGTGATCAACGCCGAGGTTCCCATGGCCGAGATGCTCTCCTATGGCACCCTGCTCACCTCCATGACCCAGGGCAAAGGCAGCTACCGCATGGAAGTGGACCACTACGACATCGTCCCGCAACTGGTAGCCGACAAAATCCTGGCCAACGCCAAACGGCCCGTGGAGGAAGAGGAAGAGTAGCACCTGCGGTGCGGCCAACTTGCTCCGCAGCTATAATCGACTGGGTGCCCCAGGTCCGGATTTTCGGACCTGGGATATCCAATTCTGATCCATTTACCAGTATTGGGATGTCGGTCACCCGTCATCGGCGCATTTCGCAATGACCGAAGGACCAAATAAGGGATAGAAATGACAGAAGCCCGCTATGTATCTGCCCCATTCGTAATCCCCGAGGACTTTGCGGCCGAATTACGAAATGCTGCCGATCTGCTGGATGCCGGAACCAAAGCGCTGCAAACTGCCCAGTCAATATTGGCCGCCACGCAAACTGTAGGTCTTGATTCTGCGCATAAATTTGTAGCGCATTTTATCTTTACAAAGGCGCTCAAGACCGCACATGCGGTTCAGGTGCTATGTCGATGCGGGTGCGGCAGCGACGGACTCTCGTTGTGCGCTGTGCTGTTTGAGAACGTGGTCGACCTTTTGTATATCGGCATGGCTCCGGTGCGACGCTCGCAAAGGTACTGCCAATTCGAGAATGTTGACAAGTATTTTCAGGCGCGAAAGATCCTAGGATACAAGCGCCTTCCTGGCGGTCGTCGCAAAGTATACAAGCGCTACGAGCGTAACCTGCATCCTCAAGTCGCGCCGTTCCTTAAGTACTTTCCAAAGGCAGGCAAAGGATGGGCACAAAAATCACTCGTAGAACGCGCCAAAGCTGTTGGCGCCGGGCTAGCATACCAAGAGCTGTACTGGATATTCTGCGCACATAAGCACACGTTGCCAATGTCTGCTGTTGGCCTAACCGTGAGCACTACAACCGGCGAATCGATGTTGACTACTGGGCCAGACATGAAAATGGTATGCCACGCAGCCGAACAGTCCATAACCTTGCTGCTCCGACTATGTTCGATAGTAGATAAAGTATTCGGCCTCTCACTTCGAGCTGAGATCGACGCTCGGGTTTCTGAACTTCATGCCGCGATCACGGCTGTCAGAGGGGAACATCCGTCACTCTTTGAATAGAGCTTCGGCCGGTGGCCCACCCTTGACCCGCCCATAAAGGATGGGAGACCACGAACCCCAACCGTCCGCCGCCCTTTTCCCAACAAGCCTGGAGTTAAGGTCCGGAAGATCAAGCTCGCGTCAGCTCATCCCCCCGCATCGGAGGGTTATCGGGAATGAGGTCGAGGTAGGAGTTCAACCCCTTGCCAGCGCCCGCGGACCTGCGCTGGAAGAATGCCGCGGCAGTCTCCACCGCGCCGATCTTCTGCGCCAGCGCGGAGGTCACCCAAATATCCAGGGAGACGCCGTCTTCCCGCGCCAATTCCTCGGCCCGTTTAACGAGCGAATCCGGTAGATCGAAAACTCGCGTCATGGTTCCACCCCTTTCCGCCTGATCTGCTCTAGCAATTCCGCTGGCGACAAGACCTCAATCCCGAAGCGCTGGGCTGCCCGCTCGAAGTCTCTTCTATTATGCGTCACAATCGCCTCAGCCTGCCCATTAATTGCCGCTTCGAGGACCATTTCGTCGTCCGCATCGGACAACTGCGGCCGCCATACGAACCGGATCTCCGCTGGATGAATGCACAGCGCCAGTTCCGCAAGAAACCCGTCCACATATTCCGCGGGCAGACTATGCTCTTCCCGCTTGAGCACCGCCTCATACTCCAGAAACAGCGCCGGACTCGCCACAAGTTCAACCCGCTTCGCGGCAATTTCCTTGAGCAGCGCCGCGCTCGCGCCCAACCTGGAGCGCAGCCCCGCAACGAGCACCGATGTATCCATCACTATCCGCATTCGTTTACGAAGGACCGCACCAGTATATTGCTATCGAGGACGATTCTCACGGCATCTGCGTGTAAGCCGGGCGCTCACTGCGAAGGGCTTCAAGGAGCGCGGCCTCGCATTCCTCATCGGAGATGCTGGCGATTGAACGATCACTCTCCAGAAACCTGCGCAGCTTCTCTGCCGCAGCCTGCCGCTCCGGCAAGGCGGCCGGCGGCGCAAACGCACGGAGACTGATGGCTTCGGCCTTCAGTATCTGCCGCCCCAGGATTTGTTCGATCACCGATTTTTGCGCCGGCGATAACGCCTCAGCACTCAAAATCATCTTGCAATCCATCCTTCCGCACAGGCCAACTTTAGAGATGGCCGACTGAAACAATTGTATGCCGAATCGTCCTACGGAACAAAACGCCCGCGAACCAATTGCCCGGCATCAAGGGTTGCGCGATGCTGACCTTTGGCCTCGCGGGGTCCTTCTTGAATTTGGCGGTGCGGCTAATCGTCCGCATGAAGATCAGCCATCAACTCTTCGACACTCCCGAATTTCACAACCTCGCCTCGATCCCCTGCTTCCATCGCCGCAATGGTTTCGGCGTTGGGAACGCGAAGCTCAAAGGGAAATGCCTGGTCCGTCGCCGCTCGCGTCAGAAACACGCGCACCGCCTCGGAAAGACTCAACCCCATCGCGCCAAAGGTCTTAGCCGCCTTCGACTTCAGCTTCTGATCGATGCGAACATGAATCATCGCAGTTGCGCTCTGCATAATGCCACCCTCACAACCATTGTATACGAATTGAGATACAAGCGCCAACCGGAAGTTCAAGCCGTCAGCCGGCTGCCCCACCCTTTGCCGGGTGCCGGGTGCCGGGTGTGAGACCACGCGAATTTCAAGCCGCCAGCTTCTTTTTCCTTACGCGAATGGGGCGAATCAGGATTTCGGCTGGAATTTTTAACGGCTGATTCAGTTTCTGGATCATGGTCAGCGACAAGGCGCGGTCCCGGCGCAAAACCTCATAAACCCGGGTTCGATTGCCGATGATTCCGATCAGGGCCTTCTTGTCCACGCCTTGTTGCTCCAGGCGGAACTTGATGGCTTCAATCGGGTCCGGCATATCCATAGGGAAATGAGCCTCTTCGTAGGCCTCCGCCAGCGTGGTCAGAATCTCCAGACGGTCTCCGTCGGCGGTGCCTTCCGCGGCGCCCCACAGCAGCTCGATTTCCTTGAGCGCGGCCTCGTGGTCGGCATCAGTCTTGATGGGCTTCAGTTGCATATTGAACCGTCCTCACGTCGATTGCGTCGTACTGCTTGTGCGTTCCCAGCCATCGGCAGTTAGCTAGCCAAAGCCTCAACCACCGCCTCAGGATGACGTGCAATCACTGTCAGGTAGGCCCGAGCGGCGCGATCCGGATGTCGCCGTCCCTGCTCCCAGTCCTGCAAGGCACGCGGGTCAAGCGCAAACCTCCGAGCAAACTCTGTCCGGCTGAGACCGGTACCTGCCCGCACGGCGCGCACATCAACTTCAAGTGGCAGAGGAAACTGATATACGGCCGCAGGCTCCGCTTTGCCCTGGGCGATTGCGGCCACTTCCCGCATGGCTTCGACAAGTTCGTCTGCAACATTCTTCCGCTTCATGGTTTGATCCTCCGTACCTTTGCTGCCGCCTTCAGTGTCGCGGCAAATGCCGCAACCTCTCGCTTTTGCTTCGGCGTTAGGTTTGCCTGTTCGTTCTTGCCATAGAGAAAAATCGCGTAGAGCGGATTCTCCTCATCGAAAAAATAGTAAATAGCGCGAACGCCGCCAGATTTTCCCTTGCCCCGCGCAGCGAACCGCACCTTACGAACCCCGCCGGTGCCAGGAATCTCATCTCCCGACTGCGGATGGAGCGCGAGGAAGAAAATCAACTCCTCATGCTCTTCG
The DNA here is from genome assembly GCA_050012555.1 of Occallatibacter sp. Taxonomy (GTDB): domain Bacteria; phylum Acidobacteriota; class Terriglobia; order Terriglobales; family Acidobacteriaceae; genus Telmatobacter. The sequence goes on along the minus strand of JBEKGY010000042.1, from coordinate 20,950 downwards.
GTAGAAAGCAACTTCTCGGCCCTGCGGGCAAAGGCGCTGGTTTCAACGACCGTCAGCATGGGAATGCTCACCTTAGGATTATGCGGCATTGCCGCATAAGCGTCAACTGCCGAGTGCCCCAGAGCCGGGGCTCCCACGCAAAGGTCTTCATCCGTATTAGAAAGGAATGCCGTTGATAATATTGCCCGCGATATGATATCATTTCCTCGGTGAGACTTCTTCTCGATACCGATGTTGTGGTGGCTGCGATGCGGAGTCCGCGGGGAGCATCCGCGGAACTGTTGCGGCGCATTGACGAGGGCGGCGCCACACTGCTGTTGAGTGTGGCTTTGGAGCTTGAATATGAATCGACGTGCATGCTCGCCAAGCATCGCCTGGCGGCGGGACTCTCCGAAGGCGAGACCGGCGCCTTTGTCGACTGGCTGGTCGCAATGGCGGAGCCTGTGCAGACGCATTACCGTTGGCGTCCGCAACTGCACGACCCGGGAAATGAGTTGGTTCTGGAAGCGGCCGTCAGCGGACGAGCTACCCACCTGATCACATTTAACGAAAAAGGCCTGGGGAAGGCAGAGCAAGGCTTTGGCATCGCCGTGATCCGGCCGGGCGAAGCCCTCAGGAGGATTCAGTCATGAGGATTCAACGATGACAACCAGGGTTGCCACGTTTCCACTGCGTTTGCCGGTTTCGCTCAAAGCGGCATTGGAGCAGATCAGCGAGCGCGATGGGACCAGCATGAATCAATTTTTGGTGGTCGCAGCCGCGGAGAAGATTGCCGTCATGCAGACCGAGGAGTACTTTCTGACCCACCGCAACCGCGCGGTCCGTGAGATCTTCCGGCGCATCCTCAGCCGCGAAGGGGGCGAAGCGCCGCACGCCGAGGACGAATGGAATGAGGGCGCCACACCACCTTCCCTGGGGTGAGGCAAGAAGCAAAGTGCTGGCGAATCCGGCGGAGATAATTGGGCGGGGCGATACGGCTGATTTACCCGGATTTCGCCCGGAACTCCGGTCAGGAAATGCAACTCAGCATGAGTGGCTTCGCTCTACGGCAACCGGAGAACGGCTGTAGACTGGATGGTCCTGATGGTCAATCCTGCAATTGCGATCGCGGCGCTGCTCACGCTGGCGCCATTTCTGGCAGCGGCGTTCTTTGCGCATCGGCTGACCGGCGCAGTGGAACGGCTTGCGGCGCCAGTGCGAGTGCTGGGTTCGGCCGTTCTGTGTGTGCCCTATCTGCTGGTTGCGTGCTCCACCGGAAGCTTTCACTGGGGTTGGCTGGCGGTGTATGCACTGCTTCCCGTCGCCGTTTCGGCGTTGATGCGCCAGGCCAGGCGCATCGATCCCGATCAACGCGGCAATTGGCGCGACTATCTGGTACTCGCCGCTTTGGGACTGGCTGTCGATCTTCGCTGGTTTGAGGCTGCGTGGCCGGCGCACCTAGCTGTCTTCAACAAGATCCTATTGCTGGATACGGGCATCTATGGCCTACTCATGATTCGCCAGCTCAATGAAGTTGGATTCGATCTGCGCCTTCGCCTGCGGGATGCCGGCATCGGCCTGCGCGAGTTTGTTTTCTATGCCCCCATTGCGCTTGTCCTCGGCCTGAGCATCGGCTTTCTGCATCTGCACGCCTCCTGGCCGCATCTGCCGCAGCTAGGCGGCGCATTTCTTTTCACCTTCTTCTTCATCGCCGTTCCGGAAGAACTCTTCTTTCGCGGATGGCTGCAGAACCTGCTGGAACGGCGCATGGGACGCACCGCGGCGCTGCTTCTGACCGCGCTTCTCTTTGGGTTGGCGCATTTCAATAAGCGCGCGGTTTTGTTCAATTGGCGCTACGTGATTTTGGCGGCTTTGGCGGGAATCTTCTATGGCCGGGCCTGGCGCCAGGAGCGCCGGGTGGGCGCCTCGGCCATTACCCATGCCTGTGTGGATACGGTCTGGTCCTTCTGGCTGCGGTGAGAAAACTTATTAGCCCGGTAGGTGAGATAACCGAGGCCGACGCGCATGTTGTGGTCCACAGGGCCGGGAATGGTGATGGCAATCGAAATTCCCAGGATGGCGTGCGCCATGGCCAGTGTGTAGAGGTTGCGATAGTGAAGGAACAGGCGGCAGGAAGCCCATCCCCAGAGCAGCGTTAAAACAGTGAGAATGGGGTTGGGCAGGTGCGCAACCACGAACAGGCCCGTGGCCGCAATCACCGCGGCCTTTCTGCCGGGAAGCAACCGCAACAGGCGCAGCAGGAAGAAATCCAGCAGAAGAAACTCCTGCAGAAACGCCCAGATCGCATAGGCCCAGTAGCGCTGGACGAATAAGGCGAAATTAGCCGGCGCGTGCAAGGTTTGCAGTCTGGCTGCCACGAGGACAGCGGCCGCTGCCAGCAACAGCGCCGCGCCGGCCACCCAGAGCGAACGGAGAAAACCCGCTCCGCGCAGGCCCATCGCGCTCCAGCCGTCGAAAGAGAGCCAGGTAGCCAGCAATACCCATGCCAGCGCGGCCAGGGAGATAAGTCTTTGCCAGGGCAGAGGCGTCCACACCGCCAGCAGAATGAGCCCATAGGTAACAGAAAGCTCGATCCGATCGCGCCGCCTGCGTTGATCGGCATGGGCACTTCGAGTGCCGCCAAGGTCCGATTTGTCTGCCGGCTCGCAATCCATTTTGGCCCTCGCTGGCGGGACGATCGATCGCCACCCTGCGCCCATTCTATTCATCCCCCGGAGCGAAGCGGTCATTCGATGCGAAACCCAATAAAAGTAAGATGCTCTGTGACTGAAGTTCCTTCTTATTGATTGCTCCAGAAGAACCATGCGGACATGGAAAAGCCGATGAAGATAACCAGGCCGCGGAGAAACGATGGGGGGACCTTGCGGGCGAAGCGGGCCGAGACGTAGCCGCCGATGGCGCATGTGACCATGGCCAGCAGGCAACAGCGCCAGACGACCTGGCTGTCGGCCACAAAGATAAGAAAGGCGATGCCGTTGGCCAGTGTGGTGGAGACCACTTTGAGGGCGTTGATCTCGTTGAGGTCCCGGTAGCCGAAGATCGAGAGCAGGGTGATGAGGAGAAAACCGGCGCCGGCGCCAAAGTAGCCGATGTAAAAGCAGACCACGATGGTAAAGAGGAAGACGAGCAGGCGGTGCGGAGGATGAGTTGCGCCGGCGATGGCGCCCCTGCGCCGTGCCAGCCAGCGGGAGACCGGGCCGCTGACGGCAAAGATGGAGGCGGCCAGCAGCAGCAGCCAGGGAACCAGGTGCAGAAAGGTCATCTGCGGCGTATTGAGCAGGACCACGGCGCCGGCGGCGCCGCCCATCAGACCGGCCAGGCCCATGGGCAGGGCAAGATGCAGGTTCTTGCGAATATCGTCGCGGTAGGCGGCGACGGAGGTAAGCTGGCCGGGCCACAGGGCTACCGCGTTGGTGGCGTTGGCCTGGACGGGCAGGATCTTCATGCTCAGCATGGCGGGGAAAAGCAGAAAAGAGCCGCCTCCGGCCACGGCGTTGAGCCCCCCGGCCAGAAATGCGGCCACGGTGAGCCAAAGCCAGTGCCAATCCATATAGGAGGGAAGGCCAAAGAGTTGCGTCATCTGGCTTCCATTGTAAAAGGCGAAACAGAGATCAGGGATCAGGGGTCAGGGACGTGGGAATAGAAAAACGACGATTCAGCGCGGCGGCAAGTAAATATCCGCCCGCAAGGCGTCTTTACTAAGGGGTGCAACTTTGGTCCGGTCTGGATCATCCTACCGGAGAGCAAGGGATTGGAAAGGCCGGAGGTATCCGCATGACGAAGCTCACATACGCAAAAAGGGAAGACCTGCCGAAAGGCGATTTTGTATATCCGAAAACCCGGCGCTATCCGATCGAAGATGCGGCTCACGCCCGCGATGCGCTGGCTCGCTCCAGCGGAAAGCCTGAACACGCCGCCGTCGTCGCGGCGGTGAAGCGGAAGTTCCCGGAGATCGAGATCGAGAAGTAGGCGCAAAGATATCAATCAGATGCCTGCGACTGGCTGCATTCAGGTAAACCGATAATTCCGGAAATCGTCGAAACTTTATTGCCGGAACGGTGTTTACAGAGCAGTAGTCCGGCGCGCAAATCCGCACAGTTGATGATGAACTCCGCTGACAACGCGCCAGGAAACAAATATCATTCCGGAAGGAGGTACTATCACGATGAGCACAAAATTACGTAGTTCTACGTACCTTGAGCTTTGGTTGGGCGTATTGCTCCTGGGTACTATGATTTTCTTGAACGGTTGCGGATCAAACTATACCTTTCATCCGCCTTTCCAGCGGGTCTACGTCACCAATGGCGATAGTGTCAGCGTCTTCGCTATTCCCACCACCACCGGCAATGTCAATGCCGCTCCCACCGTCAGCCTCACCGGCGCAGCCACGGATCTCGATGATCCCCATCGCCTGGCGTTTGACTACAGCAACAACACCTACATCACCAACTTCGATGACAATAGCGTAACGGTCTACGCCCCCGGATCTACAGGCAATGCCGCACCTGTCGCCACCATTAGCGGCGCGAACACCGGACTCAATGGGCCTAGCGGCATCGCGCTCGATTTCATGAGCAATATCTATGTCGCCAACTCCATTGGCAATTCGATAACCGTCTACGCCGCCGGAGCTACAGGAAACGCAACGCCTACCGCGACCATCAGCGGCGCAAACACCGGGCTCGATTTCCCCAACGGCCTCGCGGTCGCTTACAGAACTATCTACGTCGTCAACGAATCGGGTAATAGCATAGAGATATTCAATGGCAACGCCACAGGCAATATCGCGCCCTTCGCCACCATCAGCGGCGCGAACACCGGGCTCGATGGCCCCCACGCACTGACTTTGGACTCCTGGGGCAACATCTACGTCGCCAACGGCAGCGGCAACAGCATAACCATCTACTCCGCCGGCACAACAGGCAATATCGCGCCCGTCGCCACTGTCAGCGGCTCGAACACCGGGCTCAGTAACCCCAACGGCATCGCTCTCGACTACGCAGGGAATATCTACGTCGGCAACCAAACTGCCGTTGCGGTCTTCGCCGCCGTTCCGGCCGGCGCCACAAACGTAGCTCCCGCCGCTACCATCAGCGGCTCGAACACCGGATTAGCAGGTCCAATCCACGGCGTGTCCGTACAGTGAAGAGAAGTTAGCAAGCGTAGTAGAGAAGTTAGCAAGCGTAGTTTAGTTTGGAATTCCGAGTGGTTGCCGGGAACCCTGCCCGGCAACCGAAGCAATGGAGCGTTTTGAGACGGGCAAATCGGCGCCGCGCACAAGCGCACACATATTGCGGTGAGTGACGACCAGATGCGGTCAGGTTGTTCGGGTAAACTTTTATAAATTGAGGATGCCCATGAAGATACGCTCTGTGCTGCTGGCCGCAATGGCCCTGCTGACTGCCTGCGGATTGTCCGCGCAAACCCCCGCCCAAACCCCAGCCAAGCCCGCCGATCCGTGGGCCGGGGTTCGCTTTCTGCTCGGGTCGTGGGAGGCAAAGACCACCGGCGGAGTGGCCCAGGCACAGGCCGCGGCCGCTTACACCTTCCGGCTGGAACTTCGCGACCATGTGTTGGCGCGGCACTCGAGAAGCGGCGCCTGCACAGGCCCGGAGGACTTCGATTGCCAGCACAACGATCTCCTCTACATCTATCCCGCCGGCAACGGTCAAACACTCGAAGCCATCTACTTCGACAACGAGGGCCACGTCATCCACTATGGCGTTTCCACGCCCAAGGCCGGAACGGTGGTTTTCCTCTCCGATGCCGCACAGCCTGGGCCGCAGTATCGCTTGAGCTACACCTTCCTGGACGGAGTGATGAGCGGCCAGTTTGAGCTGAAAATGCCAGGTCAGGCGGATTTCACGAGCTACCTGCAATGGAGCGGAAAGCGGCGGTAACGGCGGAGTTTGGGAAGAAAGACGTTGAACACGTGTCTTTGTCTCCCATAAATCATTGAAAATAATACAAGTTATCCCGTTATTAATATGAGCGCGATCCGCGCATATTTTATGAATCGAGCATGCTATAGTTTCATCAGATTTATTGAATGGCAACTGAGGCAAACCATGGCGATTCGTTGGGAAAAACTTACCGTCAAGTCGCAGCAGGCGATGCAGCAGGCGCAGGCGCGGGCCACGGAACTCGGCAACCCCGAGGTGCAGCCGGTGCACCTGTTGCTGGCGCTGGTGGAGGACCGCGAGGGCGTGATCCCGGCGGTTCTCGAAAAGATTGGCGTTCCCACCCAACGGCTGGAGCACGAGCTGCACAACATCGAGGAGAAAATGCCCCGGGTGGCCGGCGCGGCCACGCAGCCGGGACTGAGCCAGGCGCTGAACAAGGCGCTGGAGCAGGCCTTTCGCGAGGCCGCGAACTTTAAGGACGAGTACGTTTCGACAGAACACCTTTTGCTGGGCGCGGCGCATTTGAAGGGCGATGCGGCGCGCGATGCTCTCGCCGGCGTGGGCGCCACGCATGAGGCGATTCTGAAGGCGCTGACCGCGGTGCGCGGGTCGCAGCGTGTGACGGACCAGAATCCCGAGGGCAAATTTCAGGCTCTGGAAAAGTACGCCAAGGATCTCACGGAGCTTGCGCGGCGCGGCAAGCTGGACCCGGTCATCGGGCGCGACGAGGAGATTCGCCGCGTGATCCAGGTACTGAGCCGGCGGACGAAGAATAACCCAGTCTTGATCGGCGAGCCGGGAGTAGGCAAGACGGCGATCGTCGAGGGTCTCGCCAGGCGCATCGTCTCCGGCGACGTGCCGGAGAGTTTGCGCGACAAGCGGGTGATTGCGCTGGATCTGGGATCAATGCTGGCCGGCGCCAAGTATCGCGGCGAGTTCGAGGACCGGCTCAAGGCGGTGCTCAAGGAAATCGAAGAGTCGAACGGGCAGATCGTGCTGTTCATCGACGAGCTGCACACGCTTGTGGGCGCGGGCGCGGCCGAGGGAGCCATCGACGCCAGCAACATGCTGAAGCCGGCTCTGGCGCGCGGAGAACTGCGGGCCATCGGCGCAACCACGCTGAACGAGTACCGCAAATACATCGAGAAGGACGCGGCGCTGGAGCGGCGTTTCCAGATCGTCTACGTGGGCGAGCCGAACGTGGAGGACACGATTGCGATACTGCGCGGCCTCAAGGATCGCTACGAGGCGCACCACAAGGTGAGCATCAAGGACGCGGCAATCGTGGCGGCGGCGACGCTTTCGCATCGGTATATCAGCGACAGATTTTTGCCGGACAAGGCCATCGACCTGGTGGATGAGGCCGCGGCTTCGCTGGCGATCCAGAGAGGCTCGGTGCCGACGGAGATCGACCAATTGGAGCGCCAGAAAACCTCGCTCGAAATTGAACGTGAGGCCCTGAAGCGCGAGACCGATGCCAACAGCATCGAGCGCCGCGATGAGGTCGAACGCGAGGTGGCGGAACTGACGGAGCAGATCACGGCCAAGCGGGCGCGTTGGACAAAGGAACGCGAAGCCGACAGCCACATCAGCGAGATCAAGGGAAAGATCGAGGCGCTGCGCTTCGAGGCCGAAGCGCAGACGCGCAAGGGGCAGTTGGAGCGGGCTGCGCAGATCCAGTATGGCGAGTTGCCCAAGCTGGAAGCGGAACTGAAGCGTTTGGATGCGGCGCAGGAAGGAAGCACCGGCGCGGCGCGCATGTTGAAGAACGAAGTGGACGAGGAAGACATTGCCGGAATTGTGAGCAAGTGGACGGGGATTCCCGTTTCGCGGATGCTCGAGGGCGAAGTGAAAAAGCTGGTGGAGATGGAGACGCGGCTCCGGGAACGGGTCATCGGCCAGGATGCGGCGCTGACCATTGTGGCCAATGCGATTCGCCGCTCGCGCGCGGGTTTGAGCGATCCGCGGCGGCCGATCGGTTCGTTCATCTTTCTTGGGCCGACGGGAGTGGGCAAGACGGAGACGGCGCGGGCGCTGGCCGAGTTTCTCTTCGACGATGAGCAGGCGATGGTGCGCATCGACATGAGCGAGTACATGGAGAAGCACGCGGTGGCGCGGTTGATCGGCGCGCCGCCCGGCTACGTAGGTTATGACGAGGGCGGGCAGTTGACCGAGGCCGTGCATCGCAGGCCCTACGCGGTGATTCTCTTCGACGAGATCGAGAAGGCGCATCCTGATGTGTTCAACATTCTGCTGCAGGTGATGGACGACGGGCGGCTGACCGACGCCAAGGGCCGCACAGTGGACTTCAAGAACACGGTGCTTATCATGACCTCGAACCTGGGCGCGGCGATGCTGGCGGGCGACGCGCTCAAAACGGAGCACGACTTCGATATGGCGCGCGAATCGGTGATGCGAGTGCTGCGCGAGCACTTCCGCCCGGAGTTTTTGAATCGCGTGGACGATATAGTGATCTTCCGTCCGCTGGGGCCGGCGCAGATGAACCAGATTCTGGAGCTGCGCTTGAACGAAGTGCGCAAGCTGTTGGAAGAGCGTCAGATTTCGCTGGAATTGACGGAGCCGGCGCGGCAACTGATTCTGGCTTCGGGTTCGGACGCGGCGTATGGAGCGCGTCCGCTGAAGAGAGCCTTGCAGCGCATGGTGCAGGACCCGCTGGCCATCAGGATTCTGAACGGCGAGGTGCTGCACGGATCGCACGTGCGCATCGGCGTGGACCGCAAGTCGAACCAGCTGAAGTTTGAGCCGATGGGGCGGGAAGCGATGGCGTAAGAGCGCAAGCCAGCGCTTCCCGGCGCCGAGACGCGATTTGCGGCAGATCGCTTACGGCATTTTCCGAATTACCTTCGAGCCGCCAAGTGTGTACAGGGTGGATTGTTCATAAGGGAAAATCCGCCCTGTCGCATTGGCCTCACACTATATCAATTCGGAAAATGCGTTAAGGGCGCTTGGAGACCAGATCGCCAAAAGGCGCCAGCAGCTTGAAATCGTTAGACCATGTGGTGTACATGATCCCCGTTGCGCCGGGTGTGGTGTCCATGTCTTCCATCCATCCCTTGGGATTCTCCAGAGCGTCGGAGTCGGGGCCCGCTGCCGCAAAGGTCTTGAACCCGTGGCCGGAAAAGAAGTCGAGGGACTGCCTCCGCTTGTCGAAATACCAGCACACGATCCCCATGTCCTTGGGCAGGTACTTCCACGTGTTCTCCAGGGAGCCGTCCACCAGGAAGTACTTCTTCACCGCGTTGTGATTGGGGTCGAACATATCCGACCAGACCAGCACCTGGGCCTTGGGGTTGACAGCATGCACCTGATCGTAGAGCCACTGTGTCGTATCTCCGGCAATCGCCGAAGCATCCTTCTTCCGGCGCAGGCAAGATTGATCGCGGTTAAACGCGCGCTGCTCGTCCCCGATGTCGAGGAAATAGCGTTTCGGAGCCAGATACTTCTCGATCAGCGGAAATTGCTGCTTCCATATCTCGCGAACCTTGGCTGCCGACGGACAGATGGGAACCTCCGGGTCGTCGTCGGCGTAAATCGTTGTGCCGTGATAGTAGCTAACTCGCAGCCGCGCGCCGTCATGGATGCGCCCGCCCGGCAGCAGGCGAATCGACGGCATGGGGTGTGTCCAACGGAAATCGAGATTGGGGTCGCTCACTGCTGCAAAGTCCCGGCCTTCCTTGTACACCGTTCCAGTCATCTCATCACGAACGGTCAGCGGCGCGCCATCCCTGCGAATCACGTTCATGAGGCCCACCTCTTCCACTTCCACGTCGTCCACCCATACCTTGCCCTTCACGCCCCTGAACACGCCGAAGGATAAATCGATACGATCGGCAAACCAACTGTTAAACGCCGTGGTCACCTGTCTCCAGCCGGAGGTGGGTGACGGCGCGAGCGTCTCGAAAAGGCTGAGATCGCGCCCGTCAGGCGTATACGCCTTGATGCTGAACAGCTTGGCCGGCTTAACATCTTCGGTCTTCACCCACGCGCTCACGCGGTAGCAACGGTACGGCTTGACGCGAATCTCCTGGGCTACTTGCGCCACACCCTCCATCGCCGGGTCTCTCAATCCTGCAGCATCCAAGGGGGTGACGGTGATTACCGGCCTCACCGCTTTCCTATCGCCAAAGTTCTCGATACGCAGCGAAGCCTTGCCGGAGTGAAAGACGCTAGTATCGACAAAGGTCATCTTTCCCGGCTCGTCCTGCGTGGCGAAACCGCTGAACCGGTCTCCTTTGTACTCTTCGAATCCACCGTTCACCAGTTTCGTAGGTGAGTCCGCGACGAACCGCGCTGTATCGCCCTTGGCTACGAACAGGGCATCCTTGACCAGCAGGCCTTCGGCTAGATTCTTGTCAATTTCCAGGGCGGGTTTGCCGTACTTGATGCCGAATCCCTCGGGAATGATCTCCATGTGGTTGGCATCGGCAACCTCTTTCACTTTGCTAAGGCGCGCCAGGTACTCCGGAGAAGCCAGGCTGAGGCGGTCCATCCCAGGCAGCACGATGGCTGTGAGGCCGTGCTCCGCCGCGGTACGGATCAAACCGAGCCTCACCTCAAGATCCTTGTCGGACTGGAGGGCGACTTCAACTGAGCTGTTGTCGAGGTAAAGCCAGCGGTCGGGATAGATCGTTTTCTGTTGATCCGGGGCGACAGCGCCCGTTGCGATCACGACGCCAAGCAAGGCGAATAAAGCCAGCGATTTGTTCATTGCATCCAATCTCCTTTCGGAACAGATGGCTTAAGGGCGCTTGGAGACCAGATCGCCAAACGGCGCCAGCAGTTTGTACTTGCTACTCCAGGTGGTGTACATGATCCCCGTTGCGCCGGGAGTCGTGTCCATGGCTGCCAGCCATCCCTCGGGGTCCTTCAGATCGTCGGCGTCATAGTACGCAGCCGCAAAGGTCTTGAACCCGTGGCCGGAAAAGAAGTCGAGGGACTGCCGCCGCTTGTCGAAATACCAGCACATGATCCCCATGTCCTTGGGCAGGTACTTCCACGTGTTCTCCATGGAGCCGTCGACGAAGTAGTACTGCTTGACCGAGTTGTGATTGGGGTCGAACATATCCGACCACACCAGCACCTGGGCCTTGGGGTTGACGGCATGCACCTGATCGTAAAGCCACTGCGTGTTCTCACCAAGTATCGTTGCCGCAGCCTTCTTGCGGCGCAGGCACGATTTATCGCGGTTCAACGCGCGGACCTCGTCAGTGGCGATGAAATAGCGTTTCGGAGCCAGATACTTCTCGATCAGCGGAAACTGCTGCTTCCAGATCTCGTGAACCTTTGGGTCCGATGGGCAGATGGGAGTCTGGTCGTTATAGATCGTAACGCCGTGATAGTAGCTCACGCGCAGCCGCGCACCCTCATGGATGCGCCCGCCGGGCAGCAGCTGAATCGACGGTATGGGGTGGGTCCAATGGAAATCGAGATTGGGGTCGCTGACCGGCGCGAAATCCCGGCCTTCCTTGTACACCGTCCCGGTGGCCTCGTCGCGAACGGTCAGCGGTGCGCCGTTGCGGCGAACCACGTTCATCAGGCCCACCTCTTCCACTTCCACGTCGTCCACCCAGACTTTGCCCTTCACGCCTTCGAAGACGCCGAAGGTTAACTCGATGCGGTCGGCATACCAACTGTTAAACGAAGTGGTCACCTGTCTCCAGCCGGAGGTGGGGGACGGCGCGGGCGGCTCGAAAGGGCTGAGGTCGCGCCCGTCGGGCGTGAACGACTTGATGCTGAACAGCGATGCCGGCTCTACATCTTCGGTCTTCACCCACGCGCTGACGCGGTAGCAACGGTTCGGCGTGACGCGGATCTCCTGGGCTACTCGCGCCACACCCACCGGCGCCGGGTTTTTCAATCCTGCGACCTCCGGGGCGTTGACACTGGTGTCTGCCGGCTTCTCTTTTTGCGTTTCGCCAAAGTTTTCGATGCGCAGCGAAGCGTTGCCGGAGTGAGAGACGCTGGTGTCGACAAAAGTCTTCTTTCCCGGCTCATCCTGCAGGGTGAAGCCGCTGAACCGGTCGCCCTGGTACTCTTCGAAGCCACCGTTCGCTAGTTTCGCCGGCGAGTCGGCGACAAACTGCGCAGTTCCTCCCTGCGCGACGAACAGTGCATCCTTGACCAGCAGGCCTTCGGCAAGATTCTTGTCATGGTCCAGGATGGCTCCGCCGTAACCGGTGCCGAATCCCGAGGGAATGATTTCCAGGTGGTTGGCATCGGCAATCTCTTTCACTTTGCTCAGGCGTGCCAGATACTCCGGCGAGCCCAGGCTGATGCTGTCCATTCCAGACAGGACGATGCCGTTGAGGCCGTGCTCCGCAGCGGTACGGATGAGATCGCCCATTACCTCGACGTCCTTATCGGAATTGAAGCTTCCGCTGGCATAAACCCAGCGGTCGGGATAGAACTTTTTCTGTTGTGCCGGGGCAATAGCGCTCATAGAGATCGCGATACCCAGCAGGGCGAAGAGCGCGAGAGAATTTTTCATGGAGTTCAAACTCCTTGTAGCGGATCTCGCAGGCTGCCACGATCCCGCGGGCGCCATCCGTTCCCGAGCAATCATAGCAGCATCATCATCCTAAGTAAGCTCTGATTAAGTCCTTCTGCATTCGCCGGCATTCCCTCAGGGGTTAAAACCCCTTGTTTTTCAGGCCATTTTCGGCACGACTGAAGTCGTGCCCTGACACAAGGCGGGCTTGTGCAGAGTTTCTCTATAAAGTCGTGCCCTGTTACAAGGCGGGCTTGTGCAGAGTTTTCCTAAGTTTTTTGGGCCCTGTGCTGCCCCGCTTCCCTAACCGTGACCCGCGGTGCGACAATCATCGCGTCGGAGCCGTCTATAAGCAACAGTGCTCTGCCCGGAGGAAAAACATCGCATGAAGCGTCTTTTGGTCTGTACCACCCTTCTCGTCGTCGCCGCTACCCTGTCCGCCCAGCAAACCCCGCCGAAAGCCCCGCCGAAAAGCCCGCCCGCCACCGAGTCGGCGACCATCGGCGGCAAAACCATCACTATCAGCTACAACTCGCCCGGAGTAAAGGGCCGCGCCGGGAAAATCTTCACCAAGGACGGGCTCATCAGCAAGGATCCCACCTATCCGGTGTGGCGCGCGGGGGCCAATGCGGCCACCAAGCTGCACACCGAGGCGGACCTGAGCCTTGACGGTCTGGCTGTTCCCAAGGGCGACTACAGCCTGTACGTGGACATCTCCGATCCCGACCACTGGATGCTGATCGTGAACAAGCAGACCGGCCAGTGGGGAACGAACTACGACAAGGCACAGGACCTGGGCCGGGTAGAATTCCACACCACCACCCTGCCTGAACTGGTGGAGAACCTGAAATACACGATCAAGGATTTGGGCGACAACAAGGGCACGCTCACCCTGGCCTGGGAAAACAAGTGCGCCACCGTACACATCAAGGTGCAATAAGGCCAGGCGCGCGCGGAGCCGGTCAAGGCAGGGCGGCGCAGTTTTGCGGAGAATTTCCGCCCTGCCGATACAATTAGCAAAGTGGGTCATTTCTTCCCGGGAGGGGAAAGAACTTTGCCGTTGTATGCCTATCGCTGTACCCAGTGTGGCCACCGCTTTGAAAAGATCCAGAACTTCTCGGCCGATCCGGAGCTTGTGTGCCCTGAATGCGGCGGCGCGCTGGAGCGCCCGCTGACCGCTCCGCGGCTGCACTTCAAAGGGGCCGGCTGGTATGTGAACGACTACGCGTCCAAGAGCAATGCGCCGGCCGCTGAAGCCGGGTCGGAATCCGGTAAGGGAGCCGCAGCGGCGGAGGCCAAAACGCCTTCAACCGCAGGCGAGAGCACGGCCAGCGCCCCCGCTGCCACGCCCGCACCCGCGCCCAGCACGGCGCCGGCCTCGGGGACACCCGACTCAACGCCCTAAGTTCAAACAATAATGGCAGCGTGAACCTTCAAGAAAAGCAACCCTGGGCATGGTCATAGGAGAATGAAAGCCTCGATGCCTCAAGACCCGCCCACCCCTCGCCGACCAGCCCCCCACTCTCCGCAAACCCGGCGCGCTGCCTTCACCGCTCTCTCCGCGGTAGCCGCAGTGCTGTTCGTGGCCGGACTGCTTGCCGGGCTGCTCCACGCCCCCGCTGAGATCGGCGTAGCCCTTCGCTGGGCAGGCTTTGGCCTGTTCGTCCCCATCGCCGTGCGTCGCCGCTCCCTGCTCGTGTGGACCTTCTTCGCCATGCTGGCCGGCGCGGAGCTGGGCGTGGACGCGCCCCAATTCGCCGCGCAGACCCACTTCCTCGGCGATATCTTTCTCCGCCTCATTCGCATGATTGTTGCGCCGCTCATCTTTGGCGGCATCGTCACCGGCATCGCGGGGCACAACCGTCTCGGCGGCGTAGGCCGCGTCGCCCTCAAGTCCATCGTCTTCTTCGAACTCGTCACAACAGCCGGCCTCATCCTCGGCGCCATCGCCATCAACCTCTCGCAGGCAGGCGTGGGCGTTTCGCTGCCGGCCGGCCTTCAGGCCGTTGCGCCTGCCACGCATCCTTCGGGATGGCAGGATGTGCTGCTCAATATCTTTCCTGAAAATATCGCGCTGGCCGTGGCGCAAAACCAGATTCTGCAGGTCGCCATCTTCGCGCTGCTCTTCGGCACGGCCCTGGCCACCATGCCCGAGCCGAAGCGCGCCCCGCTGGTCAGCGTGCTGCAGTCGCTGACGGAAACCATGTTTAGCATGACTCGCATCGTCATGGTTGCGGCGCCCGTTGCGGCGGGCGCGGCGCTTGCCTATACCGTGGGCAGCATGGGCCTGCTCACCCTGCTGCCGCTGGTCAAACTGGTGGCCACTTACTACGCCGCGCTGGCCGCATTCGTACTGCTGGTGCTCACGCCCATCCTGCTCATCGCCCGCATCCCTCTCGGCCGCTTCATCGCTGCCATCGCCGAACCCGCCGCCATCGGCTTCGCCACCACCACCTCAGAAGCCGCGCTGCCGCTGGCCATGGAGCGCATGGAAGAGTTCGGCGTGCCGCGCTGGATCGTCTCCTTCGTCATTCCCACCGGCTACAGCTTCAACATGACCGGCTCCAGCCTCTATCTCTCCATGGCGGCCATCTTCGCCGCGCAAGCGGCAGGCATGCATTTAACGCTCGGCGAGCAGTTGGTCATGCTGGCCACGCTGCTGCTCACCAGCAAAGGAGTAGCCGGCGTGCCCCGCGCGGTTCTCGTCGTTCTGCTCGCCACTGCCAGCTCGCTCCACATCCCCGCCACCGCCGTCCTGATGATTCTCGGCGTGGATACCCTGATGGATATGGGCCGCACCGCGATGAATGTGATCGGCAACTGCATGGCCGCCGCGGTCGTCGCCCGCTGGGAAGGCGAGCTGAAACCCGGAGCTATTTCTGTCTAAGGAAAGCGAAAATGGGTACCCCGGTCTCGCTTTTGAGACCTGTGGCACCCTGCGCTGGCATTTCCAACAAAGGGTTGGGTGCATCCCAAAACCTGAGAACCGCGCTACGCCGCCGCTCCGTCGTTCACCTGGGCACAATCCATCCGCAACGTCCCGTTGTCGTTGAACACCAGGCCGTAAAATCGGAATACGCCCCCCACGCTGATCGGAGTCGAATTGAGCATTTGCGTGTTGCTGTCAGCGTAAACCACAACTGTGTTCGGGCTCGTCAGCAATGTCGTCTGCCCCGGCTGGACCGCGAATTGAGGAAAAAGATCGTACGGAGCCAGCGTCACAGTGTAAGTGGTGAAATTACCCGTTGTGGAGATCGCACTGACCGTTCCGTTAATCGTCTGAGGCACGAGCGTCATCGTGGTAGCTGGGACATAAACCGGGCCTCCTTCGACGACAGTAGCTTGTGTCGTGATCGTCAAATTCTGCCCAGCAACCATGTTCGCGGCATTGAAGCTGGCGGCGAAGGGCAGGGACGCCAGATTCTCGAACTGGCCCGAAATCTGGAACTGCGCGTTAGCAAAATTCACGGGGCCAAATCCAGATCCGGTCCCGCCCCATGGAAGATAACCCTCCTGGGACGCGTCAGTAAAAAATCCAACCGGGGGCGAGTTCACCACATTCATGAGCGGCCCGGTCGCTAGCGTCAGGGTCGTAACGTCGGTGCTGATCGCCTCCACCCTCGTAGCCAGGAACGATCCGTCGGGTTGAATAGCTAGATCCATATTCACAGGAAGACCAACAGTCAGCTGCGAAGCGCCGCTGACACCTTGAAAGAGAGTGCTACCGTTGAAGCTAACCTGCCACACCGGCCCCTGATTATCTACCAGGGCGTCCACATTGATCCCGCTACCGCCCGAGCCCAGCGAGGCAATCGTTCCCTCAAGGCCAACTGCCAGGCCGTTGGCGCTATTGGTTGGCTGTGCGGCAATGGTCAAAGGAGCCAGATTGAATGTAGCCGTAACCGGCGGAGCGAACACGAATTCGGTCGGGGTCGGACATGTTTCGGGATACTCGTTCACCTGGAGGTTGAGAACCAACCCCATGGCTTCGCCCGTCACCATGATGGGTTGCGGCAGGTTAATGGTTTCGCTCGGCCCGCCACCTAGGCTATCGGTCATATCCATCCCGGGGGCCTGCCCATGGCAGACAGGATCGGAAAAATCAAAAGTCGCGCTGGCCGAAACATAGTCGCCCTGCGGGATGCTCACCGTCGCTATCGGTTCCACATGGCCGTTCAGGTGAATGAACTCCTCGCTCACCGGCGTCGCAACCACATTGACCGTTGCACCTGATTTGCTCGTTAATGTCAGGCTGTTGATCGTGACCATAAACGACGACAGCTGGTCATTCGCGGTGCTGGACGCCAGAACGGTCACCGATGTGTTCCCGGTCAAAGTTGTTTGAGACGAGCTGCCGCCGCAGCCCGTTGTGAAGGCCGTGGCTAGCCCAACGGTAATAGCCAGCAGCAACCGAAAGTACCTGGAGATCGAAGTGCGGGAGAGACAAAAGAATTCGGAATGCATGGAACACACTTTCGAGCTTGCGGTTGGAAACGTTGCAGCCTGAGGGCAGGAAGCCGCGCGACTGTGAGCTTAAACCTGAACGGAACTATACGTCTATTATACGCCTGCTCTATAAACTGAGTAGTGGACTGTCAAGTAAGAGGTTGCAGCGATCCTACATCCTGCGTCTGCGTAGATGCGGAACGTAAGCCACCTGCAACATTGAATACAGTCCATGCAAGAAAGTTATTCTAGGAAAGAAGGATTATTTGGTCAGTTTTGACCTGGCGCCCCCAGTCTCGATTATGGGACCTGAGTTCGCAATCCACTCCACAGGCTACACCTCGAAACCGCTAAGATAGTTGCTGAAGATGCCGCTGCTCGATCCCATTCCGTCGCCGGTGGAGCACGCCGACTTTGCCGCTCTCGAGTGGGAGCCGCTGCTGGCGCTGGTGGCCGGTTTTGCAGCCTCGCCCGTTGGCCGCAACGCGATCCTCGATTTAAGACCCTCCACAGACGAGGAGTGGATCGGCCGCCAGCACCAGCTCACCGGCGAGATCCGCCTGTTGCTTGAGGAGCAGGTTTCCATCCCCCTCGGCGGACTCTTCGACCCCACGCAACTGGCCGCCAAGGCGCAGATCTCCGGCGCGGCGCTTGAAGCCGGCGAACTGCAGGCCGTCGCCCGCCTGGCCAACGACGTTGCCTCCTGGCAAGCGCTGCTGCAATCGCCGCCAGCGCGCCTGGTGGGCAAGCTGCCCGGTCTTTCATTGCTTTCCGCGGTGCTTACCACCAGTCTGCGTCCGTTAGCAGAATCCATCGAGCGCACCATTCAACCCGACGGTTCGCTGGCCGACAGCGCCTCACCCGAACTGGGCCGCATTCGCCGCGAACAGGAGCGACAGCAGCGGATCATCGAAGAAAGCCTCCGCGCCGCTTTGCGCAAGCTCTCCCAGGACGGCGCGACCCAGGAAGACCTCATCACCATCCGCGGCGACCGCTTCGTCATTCCTGTCCGCAGCGAACTCAAGAAGCGCGTGAGCGGCGTGGTTCACGGAGTCAGTTCTTCCGGGCAGACGGTTTACATCGAGCCGCTGGAGACTATCGAGCAGAACAACGAACTGGTCCGCCTCATCGAGGAAGAGCAAGCCGAGATTCATCGCATCTTTGTCGCTCTCACCCGCCAGGTGGGCGGCTATGCCAACGGGCTGGTGGAAGGCGCGCGCGTGCTGGCGCTGGTCGACAGCCTCCAGGCCCGCGCCCGCTTTGCCCGCGACTACGACTGCGTGGCCCCGGCCATCGCGCCCGATCTGCTGCGCCTGGACGCAGCCCGCCATCCGCTGCTCGAAAGGCATCTCCGCGCGACCGGCGGCCGCATCGTCCCGCTCACTCTCGAACTCAACACCGCCGAACGCCAGCTCATCATCAGCGGTCCCAACACCGGCGGCAAAACCGTCACCCTCAAGACCACCGCTCTCTTGGCCATGATGGCGCAGGCCGGCCTGCCGGTGCCGGCCGTGGCAGCCAGCTTTCCGGTTTTCACTGCGTTTTTGGCCGACATCGGCGACGCGCAGTCGATCGAAGCGGAACTCTCCACGTTTTCTGCGCACATCACCAACCTCGACCGTCTCTCGCGCCTCGCCGGAGCGCGCTCCCTGGTGCTCCTCGACGAGCTCGGCTCCTCCACCGATCCCGAGGAAGGCTCTGCACTGGCTGTGGCCATCGCCAGCCACTTTTTGACGGCGGGCGCATGGTCGCTCATCTCCACGCACCACACCTCGCTCAAGGTCTATGCGGCCAACACCCCCGGCGTGCTCAACGCCGCTGCCGGCGTGGACGAAGTGACGCTCGTGCCCAACTATCAGCTACGCCTGGGCGTGCCCGGCGCGTCGGCCGGCATACAGACCGCCGAAAGGCTGGGCCTGAATGCCAGCATCATTGCCGCCGCCCGCCAGCGTCTCGGCTCGCAGCAGGTGGATATCGCCCGCTTCCTCGATCGCCTGCACAGTGAGCTGAAGCAACTTGAAGCAGACCGCAAGGCAGCCCGTGAGCAGCAGTACGCGCTCAACCAGGAACGAGCCCGCCTGGCGCGCGAGGGCGACGTCGAGCTGCGCAACCGCACCCGTGAGCTGGAAACCAAGCTGGCCTCGCTGCTCAAGGACTTCGAGTTTCAGATGCGCGAGACGGTGCGAGCCATCGAAGATCGCGCCGGGCAACAGAAGTTATCCAAAGAAGCCGAGCGCCGCATCCAGCGCCTGCGCCGCGAGTTTCAGGAGAGCTTCAACCAGACCGTGGTCGCTCACCGCACCGGAGCCGACCAGGGCGATGCCGATGCCCAGCCGCACATCGTGAAGCACGTCTCCGCCGGCGACCAGGTCCGCCTCAAGTCGATGAACAAGGTTGCGGTGGTGCAGCGCGAGGTGGAGAAAGACCTCTTTGAAGTCGCCCTCGGCCCCATCAAGATGCGCGTCAAGCGCGA
Organism: Occallatibacter sp.; assembly: GCA_050012555.1. GTDB lineage: Bacteria > Acidobacteriota > Terriglobia > Terriglobales > Acidobacteriaceae > Telmatobacter. The sequence continues at coordinate 1,620 of JBEKGY010000042.1, read as the reverse complement.
CGACATCGCCGAAATCGTCCTCCGGACGGGGGACTCTCGGACCAGTGGGGTGGAAAGTCCGCTGACCTCCGCCCGTAAGCAGAAGAATGTACACGTCACCGTCACCAGCGCCAGCAGCGACGATATGCGCATGGAGATCAACCTCATCGGCCGCACAGTAGATGAAGCTACCGCGGATCTGGAAAAATATCTTGACCGCGCCTTCCTCGCCGGCCTGCCCCGCATTCGCGTCATTCACGGCCACGGCGCCGGCATCCTTCGCCGCGGAGTCCGCGAATTCCTCAAGAGCCACCCCCACGTGGCTACTCTCACTGAGGCCCCGCAGAACGAAGGCGGTCAGGGGGCAACGCTAGTGGAATTGAGACAGTAGTTGCCGATATGGTATTGAGGAGACGCCAATGCCGAGGAAATCGAAGAGAACTAGATTTGCCAATCGAGTTGAAGAGGCCGCGTGGTGGGAAGCTAACGAAATGGCAGTCGCGGACTCATTCGAGAAGGCCTTGAACGAAGGCTACGCCGGACCTTGCACCGTAGTTGTGACAGGCGACTCGACTGCAACGAAAATTCGTCTCGGTTCCAGAGACGTTGCCAAAGTACGCACACAAGCTGCCAAGCGTGGTCTGCGCCACCAAGTTTACTTGAAGACGATTATTCACGACGCGCTTTCGTCTTAAGCATCATGAAAATTCAGGTATGGCGCAATCTTTTCTTCAAAAATGGTCATAGAACCAAAAATCCAGTTCACATGATCAGTTCGTTTAATTGATAGGTTCATTTGTTCTTCTGGCATACCCGACAACATAGATTTATTTTCTTCGAACTTGATAATGTGAAAAGCATGTTCCCCGAACTCCTTGAGGAAAGCATAAATGCCGGATTCTGGAGGAAACATGAATTTCGATTCAGCATAGGCTTTTATGAAAGGCCGTTGAAGTGAAATTTGTTTTGGACTTCCGTCCCATTGAACTAGTTCCTGAAAATACTCAAGAACCCGCAAGTAAATTTCAAACCTTCGGCTGTATAAATCCAACCTAAATTTCTCATGATTTGTCTTCCACTGTCGCCTGCTAATGATCGCAACATAAATTGCCACGATTGTAGTTGCACATGCAAATATTGCTTCCGACACAACATTAACCCACGGATTCATACCAATTTCTCCTTTTTAATCACTGGGTGCCCCAGGTCCAGCTTTCTGGACCCGGGGGACCCGGCGAGTGATGGTTCACTTCCGAATAAGTAAGAACTCAATCCAGCGCCACGCGATGAATGCGACAAATACGATTGTCCCCCATAAAAGCGGGCCGGGAATAACATCCGCAATTAGTGCGAAGAAATAAAGAAGGGGTTGCCCTTCAAAAAGTCTTGTGCCTATGTCGATGCTACTCACATCGACATAGGATAACTCAGTTGTGCTTTCCAGCTTCCACGTTTGGCGGGAACCGTCGGGTTCCCATCCGTATTCAAGGATCCCCGGTTTTTCAATGTCAAGTTCTAGAGCCTGTTATTAACTTTATTCCTTTGAAATCAAAGAAATATCCAAGCATCCCGTCGTCGCAGACGATGGGAGTATGGGAAACAGAGGGCAGAGCGGGTATCCGAGCGATGTGAGCGACGAGG
>JBEKGY010000041.1:0-27980 GCA_050012555.1 Occallatibacter sp. | reverse complement strand
CGGCGGCTTTGACGGGTGCGGTGCGCCAGGCCCCGATGGCTCCGGGGACGACGGTGACGACGTGGAAGAGGTCGAGGGCGCGGCGCTCGAAGTTCTGGCTGGTGATGTATTCGAGGGCCTGCCAGCGGGTCCAGAGGTTGACGCGGTTGCCGACCTTGGCGTTTCCGGCCATGGCGCCGATGCGGGGGTCCTCGAAGTGGGGGATGAGCTTGGAGATGGCGTCGGCGGCGATGACGGTGTCGGCGTCGATGCCGACGTAGATCTTCTCAGTGATGCGCTCGAGGGCGAAGTTGAGGGCTGAGGCCTTGCCGCCGTTGGGGTGGGAGAGGACCTGGACGCGGCCGGCGGCGATTTCGGCGGCATAGGCGTCGCGGGCTACGTCGAAGGTGCGGTCGAGGGAGCCGTCGTCGACGACGATGACGTGGAGGTTTTTGTAGTCGGAGTTGAGCACCGAGCGGATGGTGCGGACGATGACGGTTTCTTCGTTGTAGGCGGGGATGAGGACGGCGACGCGGGGATTGTAGCCGGGCGAGGCCTGGCGGTGGGGTTTGCGCAGGCGGTCAATGACGGCAAAGAGGCCGACGATGAGCAGGCGCGCGCTCATGAGGATGTCACCCACGAAAAAGACCATCACGATGAACTTGGCGACGAAGGCCAGGCTGGAGAAGGCGATGGAGTCAGGCAAGGCGCGCAGATATTGGAAGAAGGTGACCCTGGGCATGACTTCAGCGGTGGTCTTGCCCATGAGTTCACAGACCGGGACGATGGTGTAGCCGTGGGCGCGGAGGGCGTCAATGAGGACGGGCAGGGCGGCGATGGTGGCCGAGCGTTCTCCGCCGCCGTCGTGCATGAGGATGATGGAGCCGCGGAACTGCGGCTTGATTTTCATGGTCTCCAACTGGGTGAGGATGGTCTGCGTGATCTCGGCGGGAGTCTTGCGGGGATTCTCGTTCCAGTCGTTGGTGTCCATCTTGCTGCCGATGATGGTGTATCCGGCCTGCTGGATGCGCTCCACGGGGGCGGCCTGGTCGTCGGTGTCGGGTTCCTCGTCGATGTCGTAGGGGGGGCGGAAGTAGAGGGGCTGAATGCCGAGCTTGCTGACGAAGAGCCGTTCGGTGACCTTGAGCTCCAGGTCCAGTTGCTGGTTGGAGATTTCGCTGATGTCGGGATGGGTGTAGGTGTGGTTGCCGATCTCGTGGCCTTCGCGGACGACGCGCTTCATGACGCCGACATTTTCCTGGGCCTCGGCGCCGATCAGCATGAAGGTAGCTTTGACCCCCTTGTCGCGAAGGACGTCGAGGACCTTCGGCGTCCACTTGGGGTCTGGTCCGTCGTCGAAAGAGATGGCAACCTGATTGGAGTGGTAGCCGTACTGTTCGATGGTGTAGGTGCGGGGATAGGCATCCATGTGCTCATCGACGATGAGCTTTTTGCGGGGGTCGGTCTCCTCGGTGTCGAGCGAGACGGTGCGCTTGCCGGGCTGGGGCAGTCCGGTGATGCGGAGAATGTCCCCTTCGCCCTCGGTGTCCACATCATGGCCGGGTTGGACGGAGTTGAGCGCCTGCAGCGAGTCAGGGTTGCTGGGCTTGTCCCAGATGTTCCAGAGGGAGCCGTCTTCCTCGCCCAGGCGCCAGAGGGCAAAGGTTTGCAGGCCCAGCTGGCGGGCGGCGCGCAGCTCGTTGAGGACGGTGACGCCATCGAGAAACCAGACGACGTGGCGCTGGTTCAGGTCCTCATCGATGTACTCGAAGTGGGGATTGAGGGAGTCATAATCGAGGTCGAGATCGGCGTCGGAGTCGGAGGCGCGCTGCCATGCTTCGGAGACGTGCAGGTCTTCCGTGTTCAGAACCTTGGGTTTGAGATGCCTGCGGGCCTTGGGATTGGGAATGGAGAGGGTCCAGTCGTAGCCGTAGCTGCCGATGGCGCAGATGAGCTTTTCCTTGGGGACAACGTTGAGGACGCGGCGCAGGTTGCCGACGAACCAATCCTGGCTGGCGATGGGTCCGGGATCGCTGGTGGCTTGGTGCTGATCGTAGTTCATGAGGATGATGCCGTCGGAGTTGGCGGCTATCCGGCTGAGATCGGCGTCGGGAGTGGAGACGGTGGTGTTGACGTAAAGACGGAGGTTGCGCGGGTGCATCTCGGCGTAGAGTTCCTGGATGAAGCTCAGGTAGGCCGGGATGGCGTCGCCGGGAAGGCCTTCAAAGTCCAGCGAGAGGCCGCGATAGACCGGGAATGCGGTGAAAAAGCGAATCAATTGCTGGCGCAGGGCGGCGCGTTTGTTGGGGTCGGCGAGTACGGCGCCGAGGGCGGGGTCCCAGGACTGGGTATTGGGGTTGAAGTTGTTCAGGTGGGGAAATATCTCGGTATCTTCCTTGGCCGCCTGGATGACGCGCTTGACCCTGTCGTTTTGGTCCGGGTCGTGCACCGAGGCGCCGTCGACCACGGGATACTCGCGATGGCTGTCGTTGTTGATGGCCAGCAGGGTGGGCTGAGGAGCGTCGACGTGGAGCCACTGGGGGAAGAGCAGATCGAGCTGGTGGACGTGCTGTTTGAACGAAGAGTAGCTGGCCGCGTCGTCCTGCACGTAATAGGCGGCGCGCAGACCTTCACCGGAGTTGAAGGGAATATCGGAGGGTTTGCGGCTGGTTTTGCGGCGGGCGGGCCGGCCCTTGGCGCCACGCAACAACGGGGTGCGGTCGTTGAGGGCCTTGTAGTTGTGACGGGGGACGGGCAGGAGCAGCTCGGGCAGGTGCTGATTGCGCAGGACGTTGAAGATGAAAGCGGCCATGACCAGCGTGAAAAGGACGGCTGCGGCATCAAGAATGCGGCGCAGGCGCTTCCAGCGCTTGCGGTGGGGATCGAAAAAGATCTGTTTATCCGGCATGGACGATCTGATTCATTCTACTTGCGCGAAAGCCGCAAAAACGGTCTACGCTATACAGTACGAATCGTATGGAAGCCGCCCCCGAGAGTCAATTGCCGGTCTTGCGCCGGATGATTGCCAAAACGCGCGTAGTATTGCGCGCAGCGCTGCCGGTTGCGCCGGCGCTGGCCGCCGGGGCGCTGTTGCGCCTGTGGATGCTCGAGGAGTTTCCGCAGGTTGAGGGGGATTCGCTGCTCTATGGGGGGTTGGCGAAGAACCTTCTGCTGCATGGGCGGTATGCGATCACCGACGGAAGCGGCGTGCTGCACGAGACGCTGATCCGGCTGCCTGGGTATCCGCTGTTTCTCGCCGCTTGTTTCCGGCTGTTTGGCGTGGATAACTACGGCGCGGCGGCCTATGTGCAGATTGCGCTGGAATTGCTGGGCTGCCTGTTGCTGGCGGGGTTCGTGCGGCGGATTGCTTCTCGCGGGGCGGCGCTGGCGACGCTTTGGCTCTCGGCGCTGTGCCCGTTTACGGCGTCCTATGCGGTGGCTCCACTGACGGAGACACTGACGCTGTTTGCCATTGCGCTGGCGCTTTGGGCGGTGGAGCGATTCCATGCGCAGCCTGGATGGGGAAGCGCGCTCTGGTTTACGTTTGCGGTGACTTTTGCGGCGCTGCTCAGGCCGGATGGGGTTCTGGTGGGGGTGGCGCTGGCTCCGGCGCTGGTGGTGGGGCTGCGGAGCGGGGTGGTTGCGCGGACAAAGCTGGCGCGGATGGCGGTGGTTTGCGTTTTGCTGGCGCTGGTTCCGTTTGCGGCCTGGACGGCGAGGAACTGGCAGGTCTTCCACGTCTTTGAGCCGCTGGCGCCGCGCTACGCCAATGACCCTGGCCAGGGAACCGATCCCGGCTGGCAACGCTGGGTAAAGAGCTGGTGCCTGGATTTCGTCTCTACCTACGACATTTACTGGAATGAGCCGGACGAGCCGCTGGACTTGAGCAAACTGCCGGGGCGGGCGTTCGACTCGCCCGCTCAGCATGCGGAGACCGCCGCGCTGTTTGCCGAATACAACAACAATGAGCGGGACTATACGCCGGAGATGGATGCACGGTTTGCGCGGCTGGCCGAGGAGCGGGTTGAGGCCCACCCGCTGCGGTTTTATCTTTGGCTGCCGCTGGGACGGGTAGCCGATATGTGGCTGCGGCCGCGAGTGGATAACCTGCCTATAGATCTGGACTGGTGGGTTTATGCGCACCACAACGACGAAACTTTGTTCAGTTGGGGGTACGCGGGGCTGAATGCGCTCTACCTGGTGCTGGGAGCGGTTGGACTCATGCTGCGGCCGCGATTCTGGAAGGCGATGCTGGTTTACCTGGTGCTGCGGAGCGGGTTATTGCTGACCGTGGAGGCTCCGGAGACGCGCTATACGCTGGAGTGCTTTCCCATGCTGTTTGCGCTGGGGGGGATTGCGGTTGGGTGGGGTTTGAGGAAAATTATGATGTTTTGCGCGGGTATGTGGAAGACGGGAATAGTGAATAAAGAACTGTAGTTGTATATATGCCTGGGTAGGTGGATCTATCCACCAAAGGGAAAACAATAAAAGGCTGTAGATAGGTGGATCAATCCCACCTTAGCGGCAAAAACAAAGGTGCCGAGCCCAGAAGGCACCCCGGTGGGGCACCCGGTATCCGGCACGCATCCGGCACGCGGTGCGAGGGCCGCTGCTATTTGGAGTATTGGGTCTGGTTGTCGGTTTTGAAGGTGAAGTCGCTGTCGCGCAGGCGCTGATTGACTTTGATATTGAAGTAGAAGCAAGTCCGGTTTTGGCCCTGGCCCTCGTCGAAGAACTGCTTCAGGCTCACGGCGCGCGTGGGGTCTACCCAGATGATGACTTTGGGAAACAGCTTGAGCACATCCGGGTCTTTGGCCACCAGTTCCAGCTTCTCGGTATCGACGCTGGTATTGCCGTCGGCGAGGGCCTCGGAGCCCAGGTATTTGATCTCCCACTTATCGGCCAGCTCCCTGCCGCTGGCGCCGAAGCCGAGCAGCAGATAGCTCTCGTACTTGGCGGCGTCTTTCACGTGCACCTGGTTGGTGAGCTTGTCATAGAGCATGACTTTGCCGCCGGAGTAAGTCAGGTCCTTGGGAACAGGCTTGCCGTTCTCCTCGCGGATGTGAGCCGCCATCTGGAAGGCTTTGCCGTTGCGCTTGTAGTAGACAGTGCCCTGCTGCACGTCTTTGTCATAGACCGGATCGGTCTGCACGGTGTCAAACTCGAAATTGGCGGAGGTGGAGCGGAAGTTGGCTGCCGCGGCGTCGAGTTGGTTCAGGACCTCCTTGAGATCCTTCTGGGCGGCGGGAGCTGCAGGGGCAGCTTGGCCGGGTAGGAGGAGAAGCGCGATGGACGCGGCAAAAACAAGTTTGATTCCAGAACGCATGAGTTTCCTTATCTTGATTGGACGCAAAATTGCGCCGGATGAAGCAATGAAGATGAGTTATCGGCAAAAAATGAGTTAACGATGTGCCCAGACCTTCCAGGCGGGATTTCCCTGGGCGTCGGCGCCGGTTTCCCAATGCACGATGAAGACGTCGTCGCCGGTGACCGGCTCAATGGCCTTGCGCAGGGCCTTCTTCACCACCTTGTCCGGGGCGGTAGTGCGCAGGTCCAGGTTCACATCCGTGGCCGGGACCGTGATAATCACTCCCTGGCCGTCGTTGCCGATGACCTGGATGGGATGCATAGGTCCGCCGATCGGGGACGGTGTGTCGCCGTAACTCCATCCGGGGATCTGCGGCGTGAGAAAGATGAAGAGGAGGATCAGCGTGACCATGATGTCGTAGTGGAAGCTGCCGCGCGGGTAGGTCCAGTAGAAGTAGCTCAAGAGAATCTGCCGGACCGTACGGCGGGGCTGCGGCGAAACGGTTTTGGCGGTGGTCAGGGGTTCCATTAAGAGTCCTTTTTCTCAGAGACGATTTGTTCCAGACCGCTCATGTAGGGGCGGAGGGGCTTGGGAATGACGATCGAGCCGTCGGATTGCTGGTTGTTCTCAAGGATGGCCAGCCAGGTGCGGCCGACGGCCAGGCCGCTGCCATTGATGGTGTGGACGAACTCGGGCCTAGCCTTGGCGCCCTGACTGGCTTGGCCGCTTGGCCGGTAGCGGATGTTGGCGCGCCGGGCCTGGAAGGCTTCGAAGTTGGAGCAGGAGGAGATTTCGCGGTAAAGCTGCTGGCCGGGGAGCCAGACTTCGAGGTCGTAGGTTTTGGCGGAGGAGAAGCCGGTGTCGCCGGTGCAGAGGAGAACGCGGCGGTAGGGCAGGCCGAGGACTTCAAGGATCTCTTCGGCGTCGCGGGTGAGGCGCTCGTGCTCAGCTTCGGAGTCCTCGGGGCGGGTGAACTTGACCAGTTCGACTTTCTGGAACTGATGCTGGCGGATGATGCCGCGGGTATCCTTGCCGGCGGCGCCGGCCTCGGCGCGGAAGCAGGGGGTATAGGCGGTGAGCGAGATGGGCAGGCGGGATTCGTCGAGGATTTCGTCTCGGTAGAGGTTGGTGACGGGAACTTCGGCGGTGGGGATGAGCCAGTGGTCGGCGTCCTTGAACTCGCCGCGGGCGACGGCTTCGGCGTCGGCGTCGGAACAGCGGAAGAGGTCATCGGCGAACTTGGGCAACTGGCCGGTGCCGTAGAGGGACTTGGAGTTGACCATGAAGGGCGGGAGGACTTCCGTGTAGCCGTGCTTGGCTGTGTGGAGGTCGAGCATGAAGGAGATGAGGGCGCGTTCGAGGCGGGCGCCGGCGCCGATGTAGACGGCGAAGCGGGCGCCGGAGAGCTTGGCGGCGCGTTCCAGGTCGAGGATGCCGAGGGCTTCGCCGAGTTCCCAATGCGGCTTGGGGGCGAAGGTGAAGGTGGGAATTTCGCCCCAGGTTTTTACGGTGAGGTTGTCGGCTTCGGAGTTGCCGATGGGGACTTCGTCGCGGGTCAGGTTGGGAATACGGGACAGGGCCAGGCGAAGCTGCTCGTCGAGGGCGGAGGCGGTGCGGTCGAGTTGGTCGAGCATTTCTTTGAGGGCGCGGGTCTCTTCTAACAGGGCCGCCCCTTCTGGGGACGAGAGAGCTTCCCGCGACTGTCGTACCGAACTGGCAATCTTGTTCGCCCCAGACATGCCCGTGAACTTCTTCACTTCGGCTGGGTCCTGACCGGCTTTCTTGAGCGCGAGGAACTGCTGGCTGAGCTTGTTGAGGCGGGCCTTGGACTGCTCGGCAGTAGTGATGGCCTCACGGCGGCTGCGATCGAGGGCGCGGAAATCGCCCAGGAGCGCGGCGGGGTCGAGGCCGCGGGCGCGGAGTTTTTCTTCCACCAGTTCCAGGTTGGCGCGGACAAATCCCAGGTCGAGCATGACTCTTTCAGTTTAAACGACGGGGTTGATGGGGGATTGATTCGAGATTCTCGGTTTCCCACCCTTTCGCCAGAAGGAAAGCGAAAGGATGGGGCACGGGGGCACCCGGCGTGTTCTCAACCTAGCGTTGTTCCAAGCCCTCTTCGATTCGGGGCAGGTTCTTCTCCTGTTTTTTTCCTTGCTCCAGAGTGTTGCCATGCCGCCGATCCGACCGCAGCAATAGCAACGCGAAGATGAGCCCCGCCACACCGAGACCCGCGAACATGACCTGGGTTGCGGTATAGGTTCCGGTGACGTCGCGGAGCTTGCCATTCAGGAAGGGGAACAGCCCGAGGCCCAAATTCTGGATGGCCGTCATCAGACCGAAGGCCGTGCCCACGCGTTTCTCCTCCACCACGAGGGGAACCGAAGGCCACATCGCAGCGGGCACCAGTACAAAGGCGGCACCGAGCACTACCATGCTGGGAATGGGATTCCAGTGGGTAATGCCCATGATCAGGTGGGCGGGAATCAGCATGAGGGAGCCCGCCACCATCAGCGTGGCCCGCTTGCCGATGCGGTCCACCAGGTCGCCGGCAAAGGGTGCGAAGACCATCGAACCGAAGATCACGATGCTGGTGATCCCCGGCGCCGTCGAGAACATGTGAATGAAGTTGTCGAAGACCTGGGCCAGGAACCCGCCGGTGCCCGAGCTGACCAGCGGGATGCCCCATTTGTCATGGAACATGTCGGTCGCCAGAGCCGTGAAGGGGAAAATGGCGCTGTAGAAGGTCACGCAGAGCAGGGTTACGAACCAGAAGGAGGAGTTGAACTTCCCGATATCGGAGAAGACAATCTTGTCGCCACCTTCCGGTTTTGGAAGCCCGAGCACCTTCTCTCCATGGCGATCCATGGCAAGGTAGACCAGGTTGCACAGCACGGAGAAGAGGCAGAAGCCCGCCGCGGCCCACAGCGCCACGCGGTAGCTGCCGAAGTAACGGGCGATAAGTTCCTCGGTATTGAAGCTGAAGAGGGTCCCGATCCGGCTGATGGTGAGGGCGATGCCGAAGGCCAGGGCCATCTCCTTTCCCTTGAACCAGCGGCTGATGATGGCGCTCTGCACCACAATCAGCGATTCGGAACCCGCGCCGAAGATCAACCGACCGGCGAAGAGCTCCAACTTGGAGTGGGCGAAGGCCACTATAGTGGCGCCCAGCAGGACGAGGCTGCAGAACAGCAGGCTGGCCCGGCGGGGGCCCAGCTTGTCGTAAAGCATGCCGCCGAAGAACACGATGATGATGGCGGCCACCGAATATGCCGTGTAGAGATTCCCGATCGTGCTGCGGTCCAGATGCAACGCATCGATGAGTGTGGGCGCGAGGGCGCCAATGCTGTCATAGGCGAAATAGCTCCCCAGTACTAGCAAGCTGATGAACATCAGGATGGTGAAGCGGTAAGGGCGCTTCGATGGATGAAAGAATCCCATTGATTCAGGAGTTTCAATATCGGAGGCGGGTGAACGACGAAGCGAATCAGGCATGAGGGCGATTATCCTCGGAGCGCGGCGGCGGAGATTTTGGAGTTAATAGACGCAACCTATGAAAATAGCAGATTGGAGCAGGAACAGGCGTGCTATCCCAGGTCTCAAAATCGAGGCCTGGGGCACCCGGCCTCATAAAAGGCGATAAAAGGCTGTAGATAGGTGGATCTATCCCACCTTAACCGCGATGAAACTGCGGTGAAGGTGGGGCACCCGCTGTTTACTGTCAACTGTTCGCTGTCTGCTGTTTATGGATGCTGCTCGATGGTGATGTTGATGGTGGAGGTGTTGCCGGAGGCGGCCAGGGCGAGGAGATCGGTGGCTACGCCGGGGAGGGTTGCGGGGGTGAAGGCGACGGTTCCGTCGAGGGCGGAGGTGGCTGTGGCGGCCTGGGAGGCGAGGAGATTGCCCTGGGTGCAGACCTCGTGCGGGGAACAGGGCGGAGACCAGGCGTAGAGCGCCTGGTAGAGGGCTACCGATCCGCCTGCCATGGGATTGCCGTCCATATCGAGGAGGCGGAGGACAATCTGGGCGGAGGTTCCCTGGACGGAGAGGCTTTGGGTGACGCCGGAGACGGCTTCAAGGTAGGCATACTCCGGGCGCGAGCCGAAGGCGTTGTAGGCGGCGCACTGGCTGGTGCCGTTGAGGCAGGCGTTGATGGTGGCGGTCTGGCCCTCGGTGAGCGGTCCGGCGGTGAGCGCCTGGGTGGCGATGCCGCTCGAGTTGGTGAGGACGGAGCCGCTGCCCTGGACGGTGATGCCGCTGCCGGTGGACTGCCAGGCCACCGTCTGGCCGGCGATGGGAAGGCCGTTGGTGAGGACCAGGGCCTGGACCGTCCAGGTGATGGTGGCTCCGGCGGCGAGGGAAAGCTGGGGCGTGAGAGAGGCCAGAGAGGGCGGCGTTCCACCGGCAAACTGTGCCTGCAGGCTGGAGCCGTTGGTGAGCGAAGCTGTAACGATGGACCAGGTTCCGTCGACGGCGGTGACGTTCATGGTGGCGCGGCCGTCGCCGGTGGCGGTGACCGAGCAGGTGGGCAGTCCGCAGGCCAGAGTGGCCGTGCCGCTGGTGACGGTATAGATCACGGTAACTCCGCCGGCGGGGATCAGAGTTGGGCCCAGCGCGGTGACGGTGAAGGGGATGGGCACGCCGATGGGGACGGTGTTCATGGGGGCGGTGAGCAGGGTGAGCGCGTCGCCTGTGCCGGAGTCGTAACTGATGCCGCCGGAGACGACGGCCGCGGCGTAGAAGGAGGGTTGATCGTCTACCTCGACGTCCACCGAGCCGGTGACGCCGCTGGCGGCAGCGGGCGCGATGGCGGTGATCTCGTTGGGAGAGATGCTGGTGACCACGGCGGGCTGGCCACCAACCAGCACCGTATCCGCAAGGCGAAATCCCATGCCCTGAATGACGATGGAGCCGCCGGAGACGGGCAGGCGCGGCGGCTGAACGGTATCGGCGTAGAGAACCCAGCCGTTATAGGGGTAGTCGGGACGGCCGTCGCCGCGCTGGTCGGCGATGCCGATGCGGACCACGTCGTCGCCCGAGGCGCTGACCTGCAGCCAGGTTTCGCCGGTGGCCAGGCCGTTCAAACCGGGGGCTGCTCCGACGGCCGTGGCGCCCACGGGATCGAAGGCGTCCCAGACGCCGAGGGCGGGCATGGCCTTGGTTTCAGTGGGAGCGCCGGTCTCGTCCTGCGCCTGGGTGACGATGGTGAAGGTGCGGTTGCCGCGGACCGGGAAGCTGAACCAGTCGGATTGGCCCACCTGGCTGAGGCGGCCGCACCAGAAGCCGCTGACGGGCAGGATGCGCGGCGCGGCCTGGGTTCCGATGGCGTCCTGGGTACCGCCGACGGCCGAGTTGGCGACGTTGACGGGGAGGATTTGCGCGCTGCCGGCCGACATATCCGGCACGGAGATGGACGCCAGGGTTCCCGAGGGGGTGACCTGACCGTCAAGATAGGGGCCGACCGAATTGGTGAGGATGTAGAGAGGATGAATGGCTTCAAATGTGACCTGGTAGTTGGTCGTGGTCACGCCGGGGGGCAGCGGGATTCCGCTCAGATCGAAGAAGCCCTGCTGGGTGGAATCGTTGGAGCCCCACATGGTGAGAAGGTTGCCGTTGGAGTCGGTCCACCCGGTGATGGGGTTGCCGTGGTTGCCGTTGAAGGACGCGCCGGAGGCGTAGGTGACCGTGTACTCGTAGAGGGGGTTGCCGTTCGAGTCGAGCGGCCGCGCGACGACGTTGACGCCCTGCATGCCCACGCCGGTCGCAAAGGTAACGGCGCCTTGAATGGAGACGGTCGAGGCCGCGGTGAGTTGTTTGCCGGGGAAGCTGGAGAGATTTGCGGCGGTGATGGGGTAGATGCGGTTGAGGGCGGCGATATCGTCGGAGTGGAGCACGGAGGGCAAGGGAATGCAGAGGCCGCCGGTCGAGCCGCAGACTCCGCTGATGGGCTGCATCACCGGCCAGCCCTGGGTTCCGCCCGGCTCGCCGTTCTGGAGCGCGCCGGGATTGACCTGCGCGTAGTCCAGGTTGAGGATGTGGCCGAAGGCGCGCTCCAGCTCAAAGCTCATCATCTCCAGCATGTTTGAGTTTGTGGCGCAGAGGCCGTTGAGCAGGAGGATAGCGTGGGCGATGGTGGCGTCGGGGTTGATGTTGTCCAGCCAGAACCAGACGCCGTTGTACTGGCAACTGGTGGGGTCGCTTGCGCCGGAGCCGAAGAGGGCGTTGATGACCGAGCCGTCGGCGTCGAAGATGACCCCCACCGGATATTGCGTGGCGGAGGGAGTGACGTCGGCGGGCTGACTGATCTGGCCCAGCTGGTCGATCTGCTCGTTGGTCACCGTGAAGTTTGTGCCGCTGACCACGATGTTCGCGCCGCTCACGTCCTCATTCAGCGGGCCCATATCGGTAAGCGTGACGCCGGCGGTGGGGACCGCGCTCCACAGAGCCGCCGCCGCATCGACCATGGCCGTGGCCTGCTGGTTGGTGACGGTGCTGCTGAGCGGACCCTGATCGACGTAGTAGTTGAGCTGCCCTCCGGCCCAGCGGATGGGCTGACCGAGGACTCCAGGATTAAAGTAGGTGACGCCGGCAACGTATCTGGGTCCGCCGGCGAAGGCGGCGGGAGCCAGCAGCAGGAGGGCCAGAGAGAACAAGGGGCGCGTGGGAAAGCGGAGGATGCGGGGAGGAACAGCGAGGCAGGGAACGGTTGCGGCGCGCAGGCGAGCGTAGGGAGAGACGAGCACGGGATGCCCTCCAGACAAGGATTTCCCGCATGTGAAGAACCAAAGAATCCTGGCTCGCCTTAGAAATCTCCAAGAATGATAGATTCGGCTTGAGGGCCATTCGGGTTATTGATACGGCCCTATCCAATGAGCCGCAAAAATTGCAAAGCAACCGCAGGTCCTTCGACTTCGCTGCGCTCCGCTCAGGATGACAGAAATTTAATGTTTCATTACGCCGGTCTTCTCTTTTATGAGGCTGGGGATGATGATGGATGGAGAGGAAATCAACGCCAATGACGTTCCTGCGTGGCCGGGTTTCAATGTTTGTGCGGCAATCGGTCTTCATCAAACTTGCGCTGATGCTTAGTCTTTCGGCGGGGATGTGTGCGGCGGCCCAGACAAGAGTCGTTGTAACTCTGCCCAGGGACGCAGGCACGGTGGAAAGAATCGCCGCGGACGAACTTACAACCCACCTGCACGCGCTTTATCCGTCGACGGCGTTCGAGACAGGGGATCCGCAAGAGGGAGTTCCGGTTATCTATCTTGGAACCGCACAGGAGCTGCCGGAGAGTTATGCTGCTCAAGTCAAAAGCAAGCTTGATCAACCTGAGAGCTTTGCGATCAGGGCCATCGACAGTCGCGTTGCGGTGATCGCTGGCGCGAGTCCACGCGCGACTTTGTACGCGGTGGACGCGCTGCTGGAAAAGCTGGGCTTCGGATTTTATCTTTCGTACAACACGGCTCCGCCTCCAAGCCATGCTCCATTTTCGTTTGCGGGCTGGGAGACTAACGACGCGCCCATCGCCGGCGAACGGCTTATCTTCAACTGGCATAACTTTCTCAGCGGGTGTTCGGCCTGGAATCTGGAGGACTGGCAGCGATGGATAACACAGGCTTCGCGGATGCGCTTCAACACCATCATGGTTCATGCCTACGGCAATAATCCGATGTTTTCGCTTGCGCTGAATGGGGTGACCAAGCCGACCGGTTCTCTTTCCAACACCAGGTCGGGCCGTGATTGGGGAACGGAAGACGTGCTGGACGTGAGGAAGATGGTGGGCGGCGAGGGGCTTTTCAACGGGCCCGTCTTTGGCGCGGATGCGAGCATGGCGGCGGATAAGGACAAAGAAAAAGCGGCTACAGCTTTGATGCAGAGCGTCTTTCGATTTGCCGCCGAGCGGGGCATGGGGATCGCATTTGCGCTGGATATCGATTCGGCTTCGGCCAATCCGCAGAATGTGATCGCAACTCTTCCGGCCTCGGCTCGATTTGAAACCCATGGCCTCGAGTTGGCCGATCCGGACAGCAAAGAAGGTTATGCCTATTACAAGAGCGAAGTCGAGCAGTTGATGAAGCTCTATCCGCAAATCACGCAAGTTGCCGTCTGGTTTCGGGGCGCCCCGGCCAGCCCGTGGACTGAACTGCGGCCGGAGGAGTTTCCCGTTGCCTGGCGCGAGGAATACCGCGCGGCTATCGCAGCAAATCCTGCATTGAAGGACGATCCGCGCGCGCCGGGAATGTTTGCCCTGGGCAAAGTGGCCAAAGCGTTTCGCAAGGCGCTGGATGAAACCGGCCACGCACAAGTAACTCTGGCCGCGGGCAGTTGGGGATTTGGCTACCTGCCCTCGGCCGACGCCTTCATGCCGGCCGATGCGATCCTCATGCCTCTCGACGCAGATTACCAATTCTCCAGCGACCCGGTGCAGGAGAGCATGCGCGCGGTGGGCAGGCATCGGCAGGTGGCGCCGATTGTGTGGGCGCAGCACGACGATCGCGAGTACGCGGGCAGATCTTACGTTCCGTTTGCCGGGTTGGGGTCAATGTTGCAGTGGAGCAACAGCGCGGGGTACGGGGTGATTCACTGGACGACCCGTCCGCTGGATCTCTTCTTCAAGAACGTCGCGGACCAGGTTTGGGCGGGCAGCGAAGACGAGGCGCTCGACGCTACCGCCGCGGAGATGGCGAAACGCACATTCGGAAGCGGGGCGCAGGAGCTGGGCAAGCGCTATTTGCTTGACTGGATCTATAACGGCCCGGCATTTGGCCGGGAAACAACGGATCATTTCATCCTGCTGACACTGGACGCGGAAAACGAAGCGATCGGCGCGAAGGCACGGTTGGAACTGCTCAAGCGGATGGAGCCCCTGGCGCGGGACGCCGCGGCTCAAGATTGGATTGGATATTTTGAAGATTGGGAGCACTACGCTCAAGGCGTTTTCGAGGCCCAGTCCGCTCTGCAAAAGTCTGAAGCTGCACTGAAGGCCGGCGACGTGGCGCTGGCTCGGCGGGAGATTGCAGCGGCCTCTCCGGAGAGCGCGATCGAACAATACTCGAAGACGATTCGCCACGGGACCACAGGCCGGGGAGAAATGGGAATTCTCATCTCCATGAACCTGCGCTGGCTGCCTTACTTTGAGGCGCAACGGCAGGCGGTTGGACTTGAAGCCCTGCAGATCGAGTTCGCGCCTACTTTTCAGGATGCTTTGGCGCAGCAACCCGGCGCATATACCTTCGACTTCGACCGATCGAAGCGGGTGATCGAGGTTCTTGGAACTGCGGAACTGGGCGTGGAGGTACACGAGTTCGAGGCCGGCGCGGAATGCCCGAGTGGAATTGAGGTCAACTCTCCCGTCGCGCTCACGGTGAGCGGTTTGGCGGGAACGAGCTTGCCGGAGGGAGCATATCGGCTGCGGCTGGAGATGCCTGATGCTGCCCGTATTGCATTTGAATCAGGGGGCAATCGCCAGGTGGTCACATCGGCTTCAGAGATCGAGGTGCGGACCAGCGGCGGAGGGGTACATTTTACGCTTTCGCCGGTTGCCGGTCCGGCCCGCGTTTGCGGTCTGACTCTGAGGCGGCAGGATTGATTTGCCGGGCCGGGCTCAGATCTCGGGATAGAAGTCGAAGAAGGCGTCCAGGCTGCGCTTGAGCTGGGTTTCGATCTCCTCGCGCGAGCCCTCGATCATGTGCATGGTGACGTGGGCTTCATGACCGGTGGCCAGCTTGAGGGTTGCGTCGTGGATTTCAGTGACTTCGCCTTCGGGGAGCAGACGCATTCCGTAGATAAGAGTCAGATTGGCCATGAACCTCATCTTAATTAAGTAGGCTGAGCCCGAACAGGACCCCTGCCTGCCGGACGCATCTAAAATCGACACAGGAAGCTTTATGACAGAGATTCGCGATACCGTAATTTTGGGCTCGGGCTGCGCAGGACTGACGGCGGCCATCTACACCGCCCGCGCCGGGCTGAAGCCGCTGGTTCTGGAGGGCCACGAGCCCGGCGGGCAGCTCTCCATCACCACGCTGGTGGAAAACTTTCCCGGCTGGCCGGATGGGATCCAGGGGCCGGAGCTGATTGAAAACATGAAGAAGCAGGCGGAGCGGTTTGGCGCCGGCTTCCAGTTGGCTCACTTGAATTCCGTTGAGCTGGGGATCTATCCGATCCGGCTGCAGACCTCGGCGGGAGAGTTTGCGACGCGCACACTGATTGTGGCTTCGGGCGCGCGCGCGCGCTGGCTGGGGCTGCCCAGCGAACAGGCGCTGATCGGGCACGGGGTTTCGAGTTGCGCAACGTGCGACGGGTTCTTCTTCCGCGGCAAGGAGATTGCGGTGGTGGGTGGCGGCGACTCGGCGATGGAAGAAGCTCTGTTTCTGACCCGCTTTGCGAGTAAAGTTACGCTGCTGCACCGGCGGGAGAGCTTCCGCGCCTCGAAGATCATGCTGGAGCGGGCCATCGCTCATCCGAATATTGAACTGCGCACCAATACAGTGGTCGAAGAAGTGCTGGGCGTGGAAGAGAAAGAAGTGAAGGGGCTGCGGCTGAAGGACGTGACGACCGGCTGCGTGAACGAACTCAAGATCAGCGGGCTGTTTCTCGGGATAGGCCACGAGCCGAATGCCAAGATGTTTGCCGGGCAGCTGGATCTGGACGAGGAAGGCTATATCAAAACCACGGGCAACGTGCTGACCTCGCTGAACGGCGTGGTGGTGCGGGGAGTGTTCGCCTGCGGGGACGTGCAGGACCGGCGCTACCGCCAGGCGATCACCGCTGCCGGCTCAGGATGCATGGCGGCGCTGGAGGCGGAGAAGTTTCTCGAGGCGCTTGGACATTGAGCGGCCGGGTGTGGGTGGGAGTGCAATGACGGCGCTCAGTAAAAATCTGGAACGGCTGGAAGAGGCGATTGCGGCGGCATGCAGGAAGGCTGGACGGCAGCGCGGCGAGGTTGAGCTGATGGCCGTTGCCAAGACTTATCCGGCGGCTACGGTGGCTGAGACGGCTGCGCTGGGATTGAGGCTGTTTGGCGAAAACCGCGTGCAGGAGTTTATCGCCAAGGCGCCTGATCTGGATGGGCTGCGGAGGGGTTCCGCACGGTCGATTCGCGTGCATCTGATCGGCCATCTGCAATCGAACAAAGCGGCGCGGGCAGCGGAGCTGTTTGATGCTGTAGACTCGGTGGACTCGCTGCGGCTGGCGGAGCGGTTGAACGAAGCGGCAGGAAGGTTGGGGAAAAAACTGCCGGTGCTGATTGAGGTGAAGCTGAGCCCGGAGGAGACGAAGACTGGGTTGGAGCCGGAGTCGGCTGAGGCGGCAGAACTGCTCGCGCGGCTGCCGGATTTGGAGCATTTAGAGACGCAGGGACTGATGACGATTGCGCCCTGGGGCGGGCCGGAGGATGGGACGCGGGCTTGTTTTCGCAGTTTGCGCGAGTGGCGGGAGCAGTGGGCTGCGTCGCACCCGAGTTTGGGGTTCGATGTGCTGTCGATGGGGATGAGCGGGGATTTTGCGCTGGCGATTGAAGAGGGCGCAACGCGCATTCGGATTGGTACGGCGCTGTTTGGGAAGCGCATGCCTTATACGGGGCCGGAGTGATGCTGCGGGCTGCGGCGGATGGGGTGACGCTGGCGGTGCGCGCTCAGCCGGGAGCGAAGAAGACCGCTATTACCGGCGTTTACGGCGAGGGCGCGGCGGCGCAACTGAAGATTGCGGTGCAGGCGCCGCCGGTGGAGGGGCGGGCTAACTCGGCGTTGGTGGCGTTTCTGGCGGAGAAGTTTGGTTTGCCGAAAAGTAGTGTTGAGTCGATTAGTGGGGAGTTATCGCGGAGTAAGGTGTTTCTGCTGCGGGGAGTTACTGTGGAAAAGGTAAAGGCTTTGCTTGGTGAGTGGATACAATAGATATAAATATTGAAGTGGCCTTGATAGATAAAACAAAAAACAACCGCAGGTCCTTCGACTTCGGTCGCCGCGGCGACCTTCGCTCAGGATGACAAATATGTATAAAAAGCTATATAAATACAGGTCCTTCGACTCGCTGCGCTCGCTCAGGATGGCAGCCTATTACTGGTTGCTCAGGATGACAGCATATTTGTGAATTAGCGGCTGTGAGACGCGAAGGCGGCGGTAAGTGCTTCTTTGGGTTCGGGGCGGACGCGAAAATCGGCGTGGGCTTCGGCGAAGAGGATGCGCCGGTCGCGGTCGAGAACGTATGTGGCGGGGATGGGGAGGCGCCAGCTTGGCTCGCCGTTGACGAAGGGAATGTTGACCAGGATGGATAGGTAGTAGTCGCGGTGATACTCGGGGACGGTGTAGACGAGGCCGAATTGTTCGGCCACCGCATTACCTGGGTCGGAGAGAACGGGGAACGGCAGGCCGTGCTGGCCGGCCATGAAGTCGCTTTGGCGCTCGATTTGCGGGCCGATGGCTACCATGAGAGCTTCGCGCTCGCGGAGGGTGCCGTAGAGATCGCGCCAGGCTTCGAGCTCGGTGACGCAGTAGGGGCACCAGCGTCCGCGAAAGAATTTGATGACCAGCGGGCCGAGGGCGAGCAGGTCTGCCGAGCGAACCATGCGGCCGGTTGCATCTTTGAGAGCGAACTCGGGAGCGATTGCGCCGACGGGAAGGATGCGGTCTTCAATGCCGGAGGCGAAGAGCTCAGCGACGGCGCGCTCACCGACGGCGAGGCGCTCGGCCTGCACCAGGTTGCGGGTGTTGGCGGTGATCTCGTCGAGTTGGTCTTGCAGGGTGGTCATGCTCTACATCCACTTTCTCTTCTTGAATGCTCTGATATCCTCGGCCGAAAGTTCAAACCATTCGCCCTTTACACATTTATCTTCAAATCGCTTGTGCCAATATTGTTCAATCCCAGGAGCATCATCGAATGCCGCTATGGTATGTACAACTTCGTCAAGCCCCTCAGATGTTTGCCTATCAAGCTGATTTATACGCTGCCATCTGTTCGCCGTTTGACCAATCTTGTAAAGCTTTCCAGATTTGACAAGGTAGACGTGTCCTGAGGGTTTCGACTTTTCCGCGCCAATCTTACTTCCAGTTTCTCCGTCTTCGGAATTTATATCAATCTTCTCTTGAGCTAAGATTGCTGGCACGTCCGCATATTCCTCTCTTGAAGAGCAATAGTCGCGGAGCTTCTTAATAGCTTCAGCTTTGGCTCCCAGTTTTCCGTGCAGTGCTGCTGGCCCTGGAACCGCTTGGTTAGTTCTTTTCTCGATCAGAATTTCATTTACGGTTGGATATCTACCGTATTGACGGACGAGCTTTGCCAGTATTTCAAGGATTTCTTCTACAGTTGAACCAACAGTCCACTCCAATGGTTCAAATCCTGCCTCTGACAAGGCATCACTCCATCGAGCCCAATGAACACCCCGCCACTCATGTAAGCCAATACCCGTTTCAGTCCGGAATCTATCCGCTCCGACAGGCTTGCCATCATTATGGATCGCGATTCTTCGGATTTCGTTGAGTATGAATTGCTTATCTCTCATACTTGCATCTCCCAAACCGCAATTCTACCGCCCGAAGCGTTGTTTGCCGCCCATGCCCATGGCTCCAAGTCCGCCGCGCATCATGTTGCGGGCCAGGCCGCCGGAGCCCATCTGCTTGAACATTTTGGCCATCTGGGCGTATTGGCGGAGGAGCTGGTTTACGTCTTGCACCTGCGTGCCCGAGCCGGCGGCGATGCGCTTGCGTCGCGTGCCGGAGATGATTTCGTGGTTGAGGCGCTCTTTGGGGGTCATGGAGTTGATGATGGCTTCGAGACGCGTGAATTGTTTTTCGTCCACGTTTTTTGAGGCCTGCTGAAGGCCGGCGAAGGGGCCGACTGAGGGCATCATCTTGAGAATCGATTCCATGGAGCCCATTTTTTTGATTTGAAGGAGCTGGTCGCGGAAGTCTTCCAGCGTGAAGCCGTCGCCGAGGAGAGCTTTCTTGGCGAAGTCCTCCTGCTTTTTGCGGTCGAGGGTGGATTCGGCTTTCTCGATGAGCGACATCATATCGCCCATGCCCAGGATGCGGCCTACGATGCGATCTGGATGAAATGGCTCGAAGGCGTCGGGCTTTTCGCCGGTGCCGATGAACTTGATGGGCTGGCCGGTGACTTGACGGATGGAGAGCGCCGCGCCGCCGCGGGCGTCGCCGTCCATTTTGGTGAGCACGACGCCGGTGAGGCCGAGGCGGGTGTGGAAGTCGCGGGCTGAGTTGACGGCGTCCTGGCCGGTCATGGCGTCGGCGATGAAGAGGATTTCTGACGGGTTGAGGAGTTTTTTCAGGCGGGCCATTTCATCCATTAACACTTCGTCAATGTGCAGGCGGCCGGCTGTGTCGACGATGAGGGTGTCGCAGCCCATGATGACGGCTTCGCGGCGGGCCTCTTTGGCCAGGCGCTCGACGAGAGCGGAGTTGGCGGGTTCGCTTTTCTGGTCGCCCTCGTAGAGTTTGGTTTCAACGGATTTGGCGACGATTTTGAGTTGCTCGCGGGCGGCGGGGCGGTAGACGTCCACCGAGACCAGCATGGGACGGTGACCACCCTTCTTGAGCCAGGCGGCGAGCTTGCCGGCGGTGGTGGTTTTGCCGGAGCCTTGCAGGCCGGCCATGAGAATCACGGAGGGCGGCTGGGAGGCGAATTTGAAGCGGGCCGTGTCCTTGCCGAGGAGGGCGATGAGCTCGTCGCGAACGATTTTGACCACCTGCTCGGAGGGGGAAAGCGCGGTGAGGACCTCGGCGCCTACGGCCTTGACGCGAATGTGCTCGATGAGGTCGCGCACGACGTTGAGGTTGACGTCGGCTTCGAGCAGGGCCACGCGGATTTCGCCGAGGGCCTCGGCGATGTTCTCTTCAGTGAGCGTGCCCTGGCCGCGGAGGGTCTTGAAGACGCGCTGAAGTTTGTCGGTGAGGTTTTCAAACATAGGTCAATTCAAGTGTATCGCGAGGGCAGGGACGGGAAGATATGGTTCGTGCCTTCCCAGGTCTCAGGATCGAGACCTGGGGCACCCGGCTTTCGAATCCGCTGAGGAAGACAGCCGCTTACAGATTGCTCTGGATGAGCGGCTATTGATTTGGCAGGAAGCTGCCGATGATCGCCAAAATAAACATGATGCTCCCGGCGATAGTTGCGATCCAGTTCCAGACGCCGAAGCGAGAGTTGGGATCATGCCCGGGCGACTCCGCAGCGTTGATGCGGTTCACGTAGGACTGGACGGGAAGGAGGAAAACTACGCTGAGAAATGTAATCAGCCAAAACGCCCCCGGCAGCCTCCAGGAGATTGTCGCGAGGATATAGCAAACCGCCAGGACGCCGATTGGCGGGGCGGGAGCAATACCACGGCTCATGCCGGCTTTCTTTATTCTTATGAAGCACGGGTAGCAAAAGATAACCAGGAAAAACGCTCTCCAAAACGGCATGATATTCCGTTCGCCCTGTTGCCAAATCCGTTTCCAGTTGCGATAGAACCAGTAGATCTCGTATATCCCAAAGGTGAAGGTAGAAAGCACAGCCAGCTTGAGCAGCGAGACGGCAAAGAATGGAGGCTGCGCGGGTTGGCTGCTGTCCAAAGGAAGCGGAGCTTGCAGCGGAGAGGCCGGGACGATATTTTTCTTGAGCGGCGATCCGCAATAAGGGCACGCATCGGTAGTATCGGATACGCTTTGCGCGCATTTCGGACAAACGATAAATCCCATTTCGCCTCCCGTTTCTTTTTTGATGTGACGGTAGGATGCCCTGATCAAACTCGGAAGTCAAGCGACCGCCTGCAAGCAAGAATGCTTTACTCTGCGGGGGCTATAAGGTATTGCTCGAGTTTGCCGTCGGGGTAGGTGTAGGTGGTTAGAGTGAGGCGGCGGCCGGGGTAGCGGATCTCAAAGACGCGGAAGGTCATGCCGCCGCGGAGTTCCTCGCGGGTCTGGTGAAAGGTGAGCGGGTCGCCTAACGGCGACAGGCTGGTTTGGAAGTCGGACAGGGCTTCAGGGGTGAAGTAGTCGCTGAGGTTAGGGGCGAGCAGGGTGCGGTCGATGCGGCCGGCTTGCAGGTTGTGGTAGAGGTCGATGGCTTGCTGTTCGGGAGCGGTCAAGGGAGCGTTGAGGACGGCGGGAGCGGCGAGGCGGGCAATGGTGGAGGCGGCGCCGACGGCGTCCTGGTTGGTGAGCACGGCTACGGCGACGCCATCGTCGACGAGAACCTCATTGTCGGAAACGAAGCCGGAGACTTCGCCGGAGTGCTCGATGGAGCGGTGGCCGTCGCGGTCCATGACCTCGACGCCCAGGCCGTAGTGGGTTCCCTTGCCGTCCTTGAGCTTGACCTCGGTGAACATCTGCTTGTAGCTCTCGGGCTTGAGGATGGACTGGGCGATGAGGCTCTCGTCCCACAGGGCGAGGTCGTGGGCGGTCATGGCCAGCTCGCCGGCGGCGAACATCCAGCCGCGGCCCTCCTTGGGGGCTACGCGCAGGGGTCCGAGGGCGTGGCGATAGTAGGCTGTGGCGTCGGCCTGGGTGAGCTTGGCCTCGTCGGAGTTCCAGACGGAGTTCATGCCCAGGGGGCGGAAGATGCGCCGGGTGAGAAAGTCCATGAGGGGCGCGCCGGTGATGGTTTCCACGATGCGGCCGGCGATGACGTAATTAGTGTTGGAGTACTGCCATTGGGTTCCGGGCTCGAAGTCGAGAGGCTTTTTGGCCCAGGTGTCGAGGATCTGTTGAGAGCTCTCGGCGTGCAGCATGGGGGTCATGACGTAGTCCTCGGGCCAGTAGTCCTGGTAGCCGGAGGTGTGGGAGAGGATCTGACGGATGGTCACTTCATCGCCGCGGGTCAGGCCGGGGACGTACTTGCCGACGGGGTCGTCGAGGGAGAGCTTGCCTTCTTCCTGGAGCATCAGGATGGCGGCGGCGGTGAATTGCTTGGAGATGGAGCCGATGGAGTAGCGCATCTGGGGCGTGGCGGGGACAGCGGGGGTGGTTGGGGTGGCGAGACGGGCCTGGCCGTAGGCGTGGGTGTAGACGAGCTTGCCGGCCTTAACCACGGCGACCGAGGCGGAGGGGACACCGGTCTGGTCGAGAACCTGAGCGGCGATGCGGTCGATTCGATTTTGGAGAGCCGGGTCGAGCGTTTCGACCGTTTGGGCCGGCGCGGCGGCGGCAAGCGACAAGACCGAAAGAACCGTGCAACCCAAGACTTTCGCAAGCTGCTTCATCGACACAAATCTCCTTCGCTTGGGTTGCCCCGCCTGAAACCGACACCGACTAAGGTATCAGAAAGGGATCGGGGCGGACGACGAGCCGATACGGCGGTTCTTGCCGCTGGTGGGGTGAGTTGCGGGAAATCGCCGACAAAAAAAGTGGAGGAATGAGGCGGAAACGGGAGTAAACTAGTTTGTAAACCAGTTGGTTTGCCCAGAGAACGGGTTGGAGGGTTTATGGCGGTTAAAGAATGCACTTATACCGAAATTGGCGCGTTTGACGCCAAGACCAAGCTCTCCGAGATTCTGCGCAAAGTTGAGCAGGGAGAGCGGTTTACGATCACCCTGCGTGGCCGGGCGGTGGCCAATCTGGTGCCTGTTGAGCCGGATCCTTCCCGGGCAAGGGCAGCCGCTGCCGTGGAAGCACTGCTCAATTTTCCCCGGATCGAAGGGATTCCTGGCGACACGGTTCTGGAATGGATTCGTGAGGGAAGAAAGTAAGAGCAGAGCATGGATTTGGTTCTGGATGCCTCCGCAACGCTGGCTTGGCTGGTCAGGCGCGTCGATCCAATCGAAGATCAATTGGCCGATGAAGTTCTGCGCTACATTCTGCCTCGGGATGCAGTTGTGCCGGCTCTGTGGTTCCCTGAGGTGGCCAATGGCGTACTGGTGGCCGAACGCAGAGGCGGAATCGGAAGCTCCACGTCGGCGTCGTTCCTCAGCATGGTCAGTGCGCTGCCGATTGTGGAGGATGCAATGCAACCGTCGGCGGCTCAAACTACAGTATTGACACTGGCCCGCGCATACAAGCTCACCAGCTATGACGCCACCTATCTGGAACTCGTCCTGCGTACCGGCAGAGCGTTGGCCACCTTCGACCGTCAGTTGGCTGACGCCGTGCGCAAGGCTGGAGGGCGAGTTTTTGGCGATCCGGCATAGAAACCGGCGCCAGAGCACGAGGCTGTTTGCACTACTATTCCGCCAGCTTCAATATCACCTTGTACAGTCGCGAACGATGGCACCGCGACTCATCGGCGCAGAAGCAACCTATGGAAACCGGAATCCGGGCTGCAATCTCTGCGATCAATGCGGCTGCCTGCCTGCTATCCGCGTTTGCCAGCAACGCTTTCTCATAGCTGTCAAAGAATGCCTTGCGAACGGAAGCCTCTTCAAAGTTCAGATTCCTTCGCCTTGCAAGCAGCGCGGTGGAAGGCGCCAGCACAGGAAACCAGACGTCGAAGCAACCAACTTTCTTCCAGTCTGCCTTGGGAACACCGCGAGGCGGCCTTCTTGTAACAGCGATTCTCAGCCCTTCGCCGGACTTGGCCGGCGTGCCGATTTGAAATGTCTTCAAGCGGATGGGTTTGCTCATTTTGATGCCATCTCTCCTCAATGTACTCCCGGCGGCAGGGCAGCGGGCTTGGCGGGTTTTTTGAAGAGCCAGGCGGCGGCTGCGCAGAAGAGGGCCAGCACTGCGGTCCAGCGGAAGACATCGACGTAAGCCATGAGGGCGGATTGCTGCTCCATGAGGCCGTAGAGGAGTCCGATGGAGCCGGGACGGGCCTGAGCGGGGCCGAGGCGATGGGCGAGGTAGCCGGCGATGGCAGCGGACTTTTGCTGGATCACCGCGGTGGAAGGGGTGAGGTTGGCGCCGAGGTAGGTCTGGTGGAGGGCGGCACGGCGAATCAGGGCGGTGGTGGCCATGGAGATGCCGATGGAGCCGCCGATGTTGCGCAGCATGTTGGCCAGGCCGGTGGCGTTGCCCATCTCCTTGTTGGGAATGGTGGCCATCATCATGGTGGACATGGGGACAAAGACAAAGCTGAGGGCAAAGCCGGTGAGGGTGATGGGGATCAGCAGCGTGTAGGGGCCGATGTCGAGGTTGACTGTGCCGAAGATGAAGGCGCAGGTGGCGAAGCCGAGGAAGCCGGCCGAGAGCAGCTTGCGGTTGTCAATGCGGGAGCCCAGGAAGCCGATAATGGGCGAGCCAACGAAGGAGCCGATGCCGCGCGGGCCCACGACCAGGCCGGCGGTGAAGGCGGTATAGCCGAGGATCTCCTGGTAGTAAAGGGGCAGGATGGCGATGGTGATGTAGATGCACATGCCCAGCATGGCGACCAGAAAGCAGCCGGTGCGGAAGTTGCGGTCTTTGAGGACGTGCAGGTCGACCAGTCCCTTTGGATTGGACCAGGAGCGCCAGATCCAGCCGACGAGAGCGACGACGAGCGCGGCGACGGCCCAGCGGACCCAGGCGGCGCCGAACCAGTCGTCTTCCTGGCCCTTGTCGAGGACGATCTGGAGGCAGCCTGTCCAGACGCACAGGAGGCCGAAGCCGATGTTGTCGAAGGGGCCGACCTTGGCGTTTTTGATGTAGGGCGGGTCGTGGACGAAGCGGGTGATCATGATGACCGCGAGAATGCCGACGGGGATATTGATGTAAAAGGCGTAGCGCCAACTGAAGGTATCGGTAAGCCAGCCGCCCAGGGTGGGCCCGATCACCGGGGCCACCACGATGCCGAGTCCGTAGGCGGCCATGGACATGGAACGCTTGGCTACGGGAAAGCTTTCGAGGAGGATGGATTGCGAGAGGGGCTGCAGGGCTCCGCCGCCTGCTCCCTGCACCACCCTGGCCAGCAGGATGACGCCCAGGGAGGGGGCGGCGCCGCAGAAAAACGAGGCGATGGTGAAGATGGTGACGCAGATGAGCAGGAAGCGCTTGCGGCCGAAGCGGCGGGCGAACCAGTTGGAGGCGGGCAGGATAACGGCGTTGGCGACCAGGTAGCTGGTGAGCACCCAGGTAGCCTCGGAGTTCGAGGCGGAGAGCGAGCCGGCGATGTAGGGCAGGGCGACCGAGGCGATGGCGGTGTCCAGCACCTCCATGAAGGTGGGGAGCATGACGGAGGCGGTGACCAGCCACGGGTTCACACCCTGGGTGAGGGGGTAGCGTGCTTGGGCGGAGGCGGTGGTCATGGCGGGCGGAACTTTTTGAGGGTAAACGATTGGGAGGTTGGCCGCCAGTGACGGAAGAGCGGGAGCTGTTGGTGGGGTGGTTTCCCACCCTTTCCGCAGGAAAAAGCGGAAAGGATGGGGCACGGGGCTTTTTTGGTTGGGTAAGCAGATAGTTTATGGAGATGCCATCAAATAAATTTGACACTATCTCACTCAATGATGCATCTTATGAGAGTCAGTATTTTCAAGGAACAGGCAGGGAACCAACCATGGCAAAGATTATTGGCATCGACCTCGGCACCACCAACTCGTGTGTCGCGGTTCTGGAGGGCGGAGAGCCCAAAGTGATTGCAAATGAAGAGGGTTCGCGCACCACGCCCTCAGTGGTCGCGTTCTCAAAGAGCGGTGAGCGGCTGGTGGGTCAGGTGGCCAAGCGGCAGGCCATCACCAACCCGGAGAACACCATCTTCTCTATCAAGCGGTTTATGGGCCGGCGCTACAACGAAGTGAGCGACGAGATGAAGATGGTGCCCTTCAAGGTGGTGCAGCAGGGCGACCACGTGGGGGTTGTGGCGCAGGGCAAGGAGTACACCCCGCCGGAGATTTCGGCCATGATTCTGCAAAAGCTGAAGAAGAGCGCCGAAGCCTACCTGGGCGAGACGGTCACCGAGGCTGTGATTACGGTACCAGCCTACTTCAACGACGCGCAGCGGCAGGCCACCAAGGACGCGGGCAAGATTGCCGGCCTGGACGTGAAGCGGATCGTGAACGAGCCGACGGCGGCCGCGCTGGCCTACGGGCTGGACAAGAAGAAGG
Source organism: Occallatibacter sp. (assembly GCA_050012555.1). Lineage (GTDB taxonomy): Bacteria > Acidobacteriota > Terriglobia > Terriglobales > Acidobacteriaceae > Telmatobacter. The sequence continues at coordinate 1,755 of JBEKGY010000041.1, read as the reverse complement.
ACGAGACCATTGCCGTCTACGACTTCGGCGGCGGCACCTTCGATATTTCCATACTTGAGGTGGGCGAAGGTGTGATCGAGGTCAAGTCGACCAACGGGGATACGCACCTGGGCGGCGACAACCTGGATCAACGGATTGTGGAGTGGCTGATTGCGGAGTTCAAGCAGGAGCAGGGGCTGGATCTGTCCTCAAAGGGCAACGAAATGGCCCTGCAGCGGTTGAGGGATGCCGCGGAGAAGGCGAAGATCGAGCTGTCGACGACGGTGGAGACGGAGATCAATCTGCCGTTTGTGACCGCGGACGCGACCGGGCCGAAGCACCTGGTGCGCAAGCTGACGCGGGCCAAGCTGGAGCAGTTGGTGGAGGACTTGCTTGACCGGTCGCTGGAGCCGTGCAAGAAGGCTCTGGCGGACGCCGGCGTGACCGCCAGCCAGATTCACGAGGTGGTTCTGGTGGGCGGGCAGACGCGCATGCCCAGGATTCAGGAGATGGTGAAGAAACTGTTCGGCAAGGAACCCAATCGCAGCGTCAACCCCGACGAGGTGGTAGCGATTGGCGCGGCGGTGCAGGCGGGCGTGCTGGCGGGCGAGGTGAAGGACCTGCTGCTGCTGGACGTGACGCCGCTGACCCTGGCCATCGAGACGCTGGGCGGGGTGGCGACGCCGATGATTCCGCGCAACACGACCATTCCGACCAAGAAGACGGAGACGTTTTCGACCGCTGCCGACTCGCAGACCGAGGTCGAGATCCACGTGCTGCAAGGGGAGCGGCCTCTGGCGGCGCAGAACCGCACGCTGGGCAAGTTCAAGCTGGGCGGGATTCCTCCGGCGCCGCGCGGGATTCCGCAGATCGAGGTGACCTTCGACATCGACGCCAACGGGATTTTGAACGTGACGGCGAAGGACAACGCGACCGGCAAGGACACGCGCATCACCATTACCTCGAGCTCCGGTCTGAGCAAAGAAGAGGTCGAACGGATGGCCAAGGACGCCGAGGCGCACTCGGCCGAGGACAAGGAGAAGCGCGAGGAGATCGAGGCGCGCAATCAGCTGGACGGGCTGGTCTACAACATCGAGAAGATGCTGAAGGAGTCCGGCGACAAGATCCAGGGTTCGGAGAAGGGCGAGGTCGAGTCGGTGCTTGCTGAAGCGAAGAAGACTCTGGAAGGTTCGCCGTCCGCGAAGGACTTGAAGGACGCCCACGAAAAGCTGACCCACGCCAGCCACAAACTGGCCGAGGTTCTCTACAAGGCGAATGCGGCTTCGGCTACGGCTGGTGCGGCGCCTGGTGGAGAACCCGCGGCGGAGCAGAAAAAGGACGAAGGCGTGATCGACGCCGAGTACGTGGACGTGGACGACAAGAAGTAGGACTTGCCGTCCAGGCGTACCTTCCGTTCCGTCGGAAAACTTAGGGGTGAGCGACAAATCCTCGCTCACCCCACTTCTATTTCACGGATCAGTAAATTTGTCCCGGACGATTCCCAAGAGTGAAGATGACATTAATGGTAGTTACCACCTCGACGGGTTCGCCATTCAGTAGATAGGGCCTGTAGAGCCATTTCTTTACAGCGTCCAAGGCGGCTTGTTGGAGCATGGGCGGTCCGCTGACGACATGCAAATTGGTGATGCTTCCGTTCTTGCCAATGATCGCCTGAAGGACCACGGTTCCAGTCACTCCATTGTCCTTTGCGAGGAGTGGGTATTCAGGCACAACCTTTTTAATGAGCATTCCCACTGCTATACCGGGAGAAATGCT
>JBEKGY010000040.1:0-28042 GCA_050012555.1 Occallatibacter sp. | reverse complement strand
TCTTCATAGAAGGCTTCTCCTGGACCCAAGGTGTTTTGGTCCTCAACCAAAAAACTACCTCATCCCCGAGAAGCCTTCGTCCTTATCCCATCAAGGTCTCGTCCGCCGCGGCGGATGAGACCTGGGAAGCCACGCATCCCAACCCCGTGCGCCACCCGGTGCGATATTCTGGACTCCGCAAACATTTCCCTCCCCGCGCCGGGTGAATCCCTTGATTGTCGAAATCGAAGCGCTGACCAAAATCTATGAGTCCAGGCTTCGCGTGGTGGCCCTGGACGGCATCGACCTGGAGCTGAAGCAGGGCGAAATCTTCGGCCTCCTGGGCCCCAACGGCGCCGGCAAGACCACCACCATCTCCATCGCCACCACCCGCACCCTGCCCACCAGCGGCGCCGTCCGCATCGCCGGCATCGATGTGGTCAGGCACCCGGCCCATGCGCGGCGGCTGATCGGCGTGGTGCCGCAGTTCAATACCCTCGACCGCTCCCTCACCGTCTACGAGAACCTCTACTTCCACTGCCGCTACTTCGGCTTCTCGCACTCCCACGCCAAATCCCGCTCCCTTGAGCTTCTTGACCAGTTCCTGCTCACCGAGCGCAAAAGCGTCTACCCCGCGCAACTCTCCGGCGGCCTCGCTCAGCGAGTGCAAATTGCTCGTTCTATTGCACATAGACCCACAGTGCTGTTTCTTGACGAGCCTTCTGCCGGCCTCGACCCGCAGAGCCGTATGGCCATGTGGACGGCGGTCGAGGGCCTGCGCAAAGAGGGCATTACGGTACTCCTTACCACCCACTATATGGAGGAGGCCGACTCGCTCTCCGACCGTGTGGCCATCATCGACTATGGCCGAGTGCTGGCCCTCGGGTCGCCGGAAAAGCTGAAGTCCACCTTGGGCGCGCATACCATCTTCGACCTCAAACTGAAGTCTACGAAGGACTTAGAGCCGGTCGTCGCGTCGCTCAAGGCGCGTCCGGACGTGACCAGCGCCGAAGCCACCGCGGACGGCCTGCGGGTCATCGCCGCCAGCTCCGACGGCCTGCTGCCCGATATTGTGCAATTGGCCGCCCGCTTCGGCCTGCGCGACCTGGCCATTACCGAGCCCAGCCTGGAAACGGTCTTCATCCAACTCACAGGGAGGGACTTGCGTGAATAGCTTAGAAGCAGGGAATAGCCACCCCAGCGAGCAAAGACCGCTCACCGGGGACCCCGGCAGCCACCCCAGCGAGCAAAGACCGCTCGCCGCGCCCAATGGGCACCCGCCCAGCAGGGAACAGGGAATAGGGAATAGCGGCCAGGGACCTGAAACCGCCAACTCGCCAACTCGCGATTTCCGCGAAGCGGAAGCTAACTCGCTGCCCTTATCGGAAAACCCTGCCCACCCAGTTCACAAGATTCACCTCGGCGCAGGAATCTTCTTCAAGTCCTTCCTGGGCTTGTATTTGCGCGATCTGCGCGTGCTCACGCGCGAGTTCCTGCCCTTTGTGCTGCGCGTAGGCATGCAGCCGCTGCTCTTCCTCTTCGTCTTCACCTTCATCCTGCCCCGCATGGCCAGCGGAAACCCCATGGCGGCCGCCGGCGGAGTGGACTTTGGCACCATCCTCCTGCCCGGCCTGATGGCCGTGGCCATTATGTTCTCCGGCATTGCCGCCGTGGCCTTGCCTCTCTCGTCGGAGTTCGGCATCACCCGCGAAATCGATGACCGCGTCATGTGCCCGCTGCCCCTGTGGGCCGTGGCTCTTGAGAAAGTCTGCTTCAGCGCCATGCAGAGCATCATCGCCGCCCTGCTGGTCATTCCCATGGCCTATTACGTTCCCGCCGTCCCGGTCCGGGCCAACGTGGCCAATTGGTTTCTTTTCGCGCTGGTACTGGTGCTCGCCAGCCTGCTAGCCGGCTCTCTCGGCCTGGTAATCGGTTCCACAGTCAATCCAAAACAAATCGGCCTGGTCTTCTCCATCATCGTGGTGCCCATTACGTTTTTAGGATGCGTCTACTATCCCTGGGCCTATCTCGAAAAAATCCGCTGGCTGCAGATAGGCGTCCTCTTCAACCCCATCGTTTATATGAGTGAAGGCCTGCGCGCCGCCGTCACCCCTTCCGTTGCGCACATGCCCTGGTGGGCGATTCTCTTGGCGCTGGTCTTCTTCACCGCCGCGCTGGGCCAATGGGGACTCAAGGGATTTTTGGGTAGAGTACTCTCGTAATGGTGTGCGTCCAACAGATTCGCAGGTATTTGTTTTGAAAGGGCACGGCTTTAGCCGTGCCCTTGAAGCGGGTACGAACCGGGCAGATACTTTACAGAACAGACCGGGGAGATGGTTTACAGGTGTTGGTCCGTTTGCGAAGGCGTGTAGAAGGGAAGCATGCCTTGGACTGTGAGCGGAGTGGTGGAGAAACGGAAGGACTTTGTTGCGGACTTTGTTTCCGGAGACTGGACGATGAGTGAGCTTTGCCGCATGCACGGTATATCGCGGCCAACCGGCTATGCGGTGCTCGGTCGCTACGCCGACTTGGGCGACCAAGGTTTGGCCGAGCGCAGCCATGCGCCCCAGCGGCATCCCAACCAGACGCCTGCTCAGATCGAACCGTTGGTTCTGAGTCTGCGGCGGGCGCATCCCTTGTGGGGGCCGCGGCCGTTGAAGAAGATCCTGGAAGACCGTAATCCGCAACTTGCGATACCGGCGGCCAGCACCATCGGGACCATCGTGGAGCGCGAAGGCCTGACGCGTCATCGGCGCAAGCGGCGCCGCGTGGAACCTTATCAGCAGCCGTTTGCGACGGTCGAGGCGCCCAACGACGAATGGGCCTGCGACTTCAAGGGCTGGATGCGAACCGGCGATGGCGAGCGCATCGATCCGTTGACCATCTCGGATAGCTTGAGCCGTTATCTGCTGCGCTGCCAGGCGGTAGACAAGACCGACACCGCGCGGGTGCAGGCGGTCTTCGAGGCGGCGTTTCGGGAGTTCGGGCTGCCGCGCGCGGTGCGCTCGGACAACGGACCGCTCCGCCGCGGCGGACCTCCTCGGCCGTGGCGGGCCTGTCGCGGCTGTCGGTGTGGTGGATCAAGCTGGGCATTCTGCCCCAGCGCATCGAGGCCGGCCATCCGGAGCAGAACTGGCGGCACGAACGCATGCACCGCACTCTGAAGGAAGCCGCGGCCTCTCCGCCCAAGGCCAATCGGCGCATGCAGCAGCGGGCCTTCGACCAGTTCCGGCGCGAGTACAACCAAGTGCGCCCGCACCAGGCGCTGGCCATGGAGACGCCGGAGTCGGTCTATCGCAGCTCGCCGCGGCCTTTTCCGGGCCGCGTGCCCGAGCCCGAGTACGACACGACCATGAAGGTGCGGCAGGTGTTCAAGCACGGCCAGTTTCTCTTCAACCGGCACGATGTATTTCTGCGCAAGGTGCTCTATGGCGAGCGCATTGGCCTGCTTCCAATCGACGACCGTTACCAGCGCATTTACCTGGCCTGGTATCCGATCGCGCGGCTGGATAGCAAGACCATGCAGGTGGAAAAGCTCTGGCAGGAGGATCGGACCAGTGAGGCTGAAGCCTATGGAAAGGAGGAAATCCCCAAAAGCCGGGATTCCCACCTTCCCACAGGCACGACTACGGCGGGCGGATGAATCATAAACAACCCCAAAAACCGGACCAATGTGTAAACTATCTTCCCGGTCTGAAATGTAAAGGAAGTGCCCGGCTGGACATCGGCAGACGTGAATCAAGGCGGACGTGAACTCTGCGAGCCGGTTTACACCCAAATGATTTATTCTTTGCCCGATGCGTAAGACTCTGTCTGTAGCCATGATTGCGATGAACGAGGAGGCGAATCTGCCTCGCACGCTCGAAAGTGTGCGCTGGGCCGACGAGATCATCGTTGTTGATTCGGGATCGAAGGACCGCACTCTAGAGATCGCCCAATCCTTCGGGGCCAAGACCAGCTATCACGCCTTCGGCGGCCACGGAGAGCAGAAAAACGTGGCACTCGACCTTTGCACCTCGGATTGGATTCTGCTGCTGGACGCCGACGAGGTGCTCACGCCGGGGTTGCAGGATGAGATTCGTAAGTTACTGGCCTGCGAGGATGGAGACGAACCTAAATACGGCGCTTACTGGATTCCGCGGCTGAACTATATCTTCGGCCGCTGGATGCGCCACGGCGGCTTCTATCCCGACCGCAAGCTAAGGCTCTTCCGGCGCGGGGCGGCGCGGCTCAGCGAGGGTGTGGGCCCGCACTCGACGCCGCAGTTCGAGGGACCACGCGGCAAGCTCAGGCACGATATGCTGCACTACGCTTATCCGGATTTGAACGTCTATCTGGAACACATGAACCGCTATAGCTCCGAGATAGCACAGTTACTCTACAACAAAGGCCGCACCAGTAAGTCCCTGCCGGCTTTGATCTGGAACGCGATTCTGAATCCGGCGGCGACTTTTGTCTATAACTACTTTTTCCGGCTGGGCTTTCTGGATGGGCGCGAGGGGCTGCTGCTGCACCTGAACCACTCGGTCTATATCCACTGGAAGTTCATCAAAGCGTGGTGGATCGGGCAGGGCATAGAGTAGGTCCAGTTATGAGAGTGCCGTTCATTGCTTCGGTCGAGGTTCGTGCTCTCCCACCCTTGCGATAGAAGGAAATCGCAAGGATGGGGCACCCGGCACTACAGTCTGTTCTACCCGTTCGGAGTCTCATCCGGCGGCGGAATCTCCGCTGCGGAGGACCTTGATTCCACCGGCGGCTGCTGCCTTGCAAACAAAGTAGCCACCCACGCCAGCAGCAGCACCCAACTGCACACGGCCAGCAGATAGGTTGCGGCGAGTTTCAGCGCCACGAGCCAAACCTGCGTGGAGACCGTTCCACTCGGCATCCCGGCAAAGAACCGGCTTGGCAGCCAGACAGCAAGCAGCGATGCCAGCACTACCGCCGGCCACCAGCGCCAGTTCCACAAGATGTGCAGAACGCGCCGCCAGGGCAGGCGCCAGCCCCACTGGGCCGTTGCTGCCGCATACGGAATCACCTTGGCCGGCAAAACGATCCAGCGCAGGATCCATTCGAGAATTGTGAGCCAGCGCTGAATGTGGTCGTAGGTGAAGAGGGTTGCGCGCGCATGAGCCGAGGACTCGGAGTTCAGGTAACCCGCCCACTGCGGAATCTGATCGTCGCACCAGTCCAGCAGCGCCCAGAAGGCGCAGGCCAGCGCGATCCAGACCAGCAGCGACGCAGCGCCCCACACCAGCTTGACCCGCTTGCCGTCGTCGTCGGCCAGCCGGCGCACGGTGCCGGCCTGCAACTCCAGCGCCGAGATGGCCAGCAAGATTGGGATCAGCAGCGTCAGCGCCACCTGCCAGCCGTGCTTGTCGGGCAGGCGGGTCCAGGCCAGCCCCAGCAGAATCAACAGCAGCGTGCCAACAAACTGGGCCGCGACCCAGCGCCATGCCAGCCGCAGCCGGCCAAAAAAGTCTTTGAGATAGGGAGTCTTCACGGCTGCACCTCCAGATAAATTGACGCCGGTCGAGGGTTGGGGTTTCCCACCCTTGCGACAGAAACAAGTCGCAAGGATGGGGCACGGAGCGTTTGTGGGCCTATCTGGACCGGATTCATTGCTTTCCTAACTCGCCGCATCGAGTTGCCTCGCTTCTTAAGGTTGAACTTCCAGGGTCGCGGGATCAGTGGTGGTTTGAATGTTGAACTGATACATGGGACCCGCCTGCGCCGGGCTGATGGCAAACTTGCCTGGGTTGACCACCTTGAGCAGGTAGACATACTCGCGCCGCCCGCTGAAATTGGTATTGAAGAAGGCTGCGCGGTCGTCGTGGAACTCCTTGCGCGTGAACCAGTCGGCCCACCAGTCGGGCTTGTTGTTCAGCGTATAGAGGCCGGTGTTGGGCAGGAATTCAGTGCCCGCCGGAATGGTGTCCTCGGCCAGTAGATATTTCCAACTGGTTCCGTTCACCGCAAGCTTCACGGCCACGATATCGCCCACGTGCACCGGACCCTTGAGCGGAGCCAGATCGTAGGTGATGGGGTCGGTAGGCTTGGGCTGATTCTTTTCGAGTACATAGTAGTCGCGCGTAAGGTTCAGCGCCAGCTTCTCCTGCTGGTATAACTTCTTGTCCCCGGCGTACCACGCGCTCTCCGCGGACCAGTAGGTGATGCCGTTGCCGCTCTTGCGGATGGTGACCTGGCCGCCGCCGGCTGCCTGCGCGGCGGGAATGGTGACGCGCCAGGGCAGAGCGAAGCCGTCGGAGGGGCCAAAGTGGCGCTTGGCAACGCTCGCGCCGTTGACCAATACTTCGACGTCGGAGGAGTTAGCGAGCTCGCCGCTGAGCGCGAGATAGTCGGTAAGTCCCTCGATGACCATTGCCGTTTGTTTGGTTGAGTACCAGTAATCGCCGTCGCGATGCTTGCCCAGCCACACGGCAGCCTTGGGCAGCAGGCCGCTGGCGCGATCCTGACGGATGAGTAACTTCAGCGCAAAGGCCGTGGTCTCCGGAGAAGTATCGTCCCAGTAATCGAGCAGGCCATCGTAGTTACCCGACCAGTAAGCGTCGCTGTCGGTGGTCCTGGCCTTCTTCTCGAGTAACTGCGCCGCGTCCTTTGCCCGGCTATCTCCAGCGGCATCGAGCGCCAGACCGGTCAGCGCCAAGCCTTCGTCGCTCACTTTGTTTCGATTGTCCCAGGCTTTGTCGAGAGCATCCTTCGGCGCGCCGCCGGTGGTGGCCAGCGCGTAGACCACGTAGGCGCGCAGGTCGGGAATCATGTCGGGATGCGCGGCGAGCGTGGATTGCAGCCAGGCACGGCCCTTGTTGAGCCGGCCGTCGTCGATCTTGTAACCGGCGTCTTTGGCCTGGCCCAGCCCGCTGACCACATAGGCGGTCATGAAGACCATGCTCTGATCGTCCGGCCACCAGCCCCAGCCGCCGTCGTCGTGCTGGTAGGTTGCAAGCCGCTCCAGGTCCGCCTTCACCATATCGTTGAGCGTGGCGCGGTCGATGGGAGACTTCAGGTGCAGCTTGTCCACCGCCTGGGCCACGATCAGGTCGGGCAGGAAGCTGGACATGGTCTGCTCCGTGCATCCCCAGGGATAACCGGTGAGGTAATCGAGCGCGTCGAAGACTGTGCCTGCCACACTCGGCGCCACGGTAATGGTCAGCGCGCGCGTGCCGGCATCCGAATTAGCTGGGTAGTTATAACTCCACTGGCTCTGAGCAGAACCGGAGAAGACTACGCCGGAGCCCGCCGCACGCTGCTTTACGCCAAAAGGAAGAATGGGCAGGGTCATCTCCAGCGCGTCGGATTCTTCATCGGTGAGCGCCTTGGCCGTGAGCACTACATTGCCGGTCGTATGCGCGCGTACTCTCCAGTCCACATAGCTCTCGCCCTTGGCGGGAATGCTTACCTTCTGAGTCTGTCCGCCGATGACCTCCAGACCCATAACATCCAGGGCAAAGGTTACGTCCTTGGCCGTTGCAAGATAGTTATGCGCTATAACCCGGAGTGTTACTTCATCGCCCTGGCGGAAGAAGCGCGGAGCGGCCAGGCGCACGATCAGGTTCTTGCGCACCAACACGCGCGTTACAACGCCGCCGGCCTTGCCGTCGTCGGTCATGGCGCGGATGGTGGTGCGCCACGTGGTCAGAGCATCCGGGAAGTTGAATTCGACGCGCGCGTGGCCGTCGGGGCCGGTGTGCACATTGGGATTCCAGTAGGCGGTATCCGGGAAGGCCTTGCGCACCTTGGGAACCACGAGATCTGAGCCCGGCTTTACCTGCGCCAGCCGCGGATGGTAGAGCCCATCGCCCAGGCACGCCAGCAGTGGGCTTTTGGTTCCCGCCTCGCCGGAGAAGAAAAATTCGAAGGACGACTGCGGATTCAGGTAGACAAATCTCCTGGGATAGAACGTGGCCACAATGTCGCCGCTGGAGTCGGGGCGCACGGAGTAGAGAGCTTCGTCCACCTCGCCAAAGCTCAGGTCGGCTTCCACCGGCTTGCCCTGGTAATCGACGGCCAGCACGTCGAAGCTGCCTTTTTCGCCGGGCAGGTACTGGGTTTTGTTGGGCGTGGCGGTGATGGTCAGCGTGCGCTCGACGAGCGGGACCTTCAAACTTTTTTGCGCTGTGATCACCTGGTTCTCGTGGACAATGACGGCGTTTACCATCAGGTTGGGCTGCGCCAGCTTGGTGATGGGCATATCAAAGGCAAAGCTCTTGCCGGTCGAGTGGATTAACTGCCGTGACTGGACGCTATCGCCCTCGGCGGTGACCACCGTCCAGGATTCATCGAGGCCCGTGACCAGCAGAAGGTGCGCTGTATCGCCCACCTGATAGGTCTTTTTGTCGGCCACAATCTGGGCCTGTGTGTTCCGGCGGTACCAATGGCCGGTGCCGTTCCAGATCCAGACCCAGGTCATGCCCTCCACGGTGCGGTTCTCCGGGGTCTGGGCGCTTGCGGTCACTTGAAAAGCCCCGCTGTCGCTTACAGGCAAATCCACCAGCACCGTGCCGTCCGCTCCCGTTGCAATATCGCGACCGGTTACCGGAGTCTCTGTCTCCACGTGCGTAGTGGAATCCCACTGCTTCAAACTTACCGCAATGTGTACCTGCGTCTGGACCGGTTTGCTGTCGTAGTCCTGGGCCGTCACCTTCACTTTCACCGGCTGGCCCCCTTGGACCACGTAGCTCGTGGGCTCCACGCTTACACGGAAGGAACCATAGGTAGCCAGCACCGAGGAGTGCCCGGCTACTTCGCGGTTGGCCGCGTCGGTCACACGCGCTTCGATGCGGTAGTCCTGGTCGTTGTGTTTGCCGTCTATTGCTGTCGGAAGCGTCACCGTCAGACGGCCGTTTGCATCCAGCATGCCGTCGTGCTCCTGCTGCTCGGTCGCACCGTATGTGTAGTTTGATTCGCCTGAGTCTTCGGCCTCGCCGCTATCTTCCGCGTCATCCTCGCGCCACCAATAGTGGGTGGAAGTATGCACTACGTACTTCACCTTGGCGTTGGCTACCGGCTCGCCAAAGAAGTAGCGCGCCTCGATGGTGGCTTGAATGGAGGCGCCCTGGAGCACGCGCTGCACCGTTGGTTTCACTGTTACCTGGTATTCGGGCTTTTTGTACTCCTCGACAAAGAAGCTGCCCTGGCCCTCCACGCCCGCGTTCTGTCCATTCCTGCCCAGAGAGATGCTGTAGTAACCCAGCCCGGCATCGGCTGCCAGAGTCAGGTCGGCGGTCACGGTTCCATGCGCGGAGACCTGCACAATCTGGCTGAGCACTGCCTTGCCGTCGGAGTCGGTCACTTTCAGTTGCAGGGTCTGATCGTCGGGCAAATCCAGCGCGTCGTTCTTTTCCTTGCGAAGCACGGCCTTGATGTGGACCGTGTGTCCCGGCCGGTAAACGGGCCGGTCGGTATAGACATAGGCCTTCAAACCGGGGGGCTGGTAGCCCGTGAATGCATAGCTCCATGGCGTAACCAGGGCCGCATCGGCGCCGCGTTGGGCCAGAATCCATACGTTCTCCGGCTCCGCGCCCTGGGCTCCGCCGCGCACGGTCATGGAGAGCGAGGCCATGCCGTCCGAGCCGGTTTTCGCCGACGATTGCAGTTGCCCGCCTGCCCACAGCGCGACATCCGCCTGTATTGGCGCGCCCGTCTTGCGGTCGGCCACGTACAGATCGGCGTGCCCGTTGCTTGCCCGCTCCACCATCGCAATGCCGGTGACGATGGCCACGGTATAGGCCTTGAATGCGCCGTCAGTGGCCTCGATGAGGTAAACGCCCGAGCTGAGCCCTTCGATGGGCAACTGCTCGGTCTCGCTCACGATGGCCGGCGGGGTCTCCAGCTTCCAGCGCGCCACGAGCTGGCTCTCGTTCAAGAGCGGAATGCGCGCAAACTCGGCTGCACCCACCACACGGCTGCGTTTGCCCAGTTTGCCCTGCTGCTCGCGGAAGCTGTCGCGCGCCTTGTCGGTGAACTGGCCGCGGAAGAATCGCCGCACACACCACCAGAGGTGGGCCTTGAAGTCGTGCAGCCGCTCGATCCAGGTGCGTTGGTCGATCTGCTCGGAGGGCGAATAGTACTGCACGCCGAAGCTGTGCAGGTCCTTGAGGCCAACGAAGAACTTTTGCGCGTCGCGCACCTGATAGACGCGAAACTCCAGCGCCGGCACGTTGCGCGCGAAGAGCTGGATTTTCACGCTCTCGCCGGGCGCGAAGGTTTGCGTGGTGGAGAGCGAAAAGGAGCGCGGCGCGTCCTTGGCGGCGGCCGGCTGTGAGGCGGAGGCTACAAAAAGCAACGTCATTGCAAGCGCTGCAATCGTTGCCTTGAATCTGCTGAAATGCGTCCCGCAGGGGCTAAAGCCCACGTTGATTTTGGAGCCATTTACGGCACGACTGAAGTCGTGCCCTTTCAAAACTGCTGGTTGGTCCGCTGCCTGTTCAGCCCATTGAGAAAGCCTTTTCGCAAAATGCAGCTTCATAAAGTCCCTCGCAGAATATTCCAGCGATAAACGCCGAGAAAGTTGGGGTTGGCGGCCAGCGGCCTCCATTGCGGTTGGGGATGGTCGAGCAGCTCAGAGAGCGCCACGCGGCGCAGTTCGCCTGCTTTGCCATGGTCGGGGTCCCCGCGGACAGGTCTTCGTCCGTGGGGTGATTGATCGGGTCCGGTATCGTAAACCACAGTTGCCTGAGAACCGGTGCGGATTACGATCATCGAATGCCAGGGCGAGGACTGGCCGAACTGGCGATAGAAGAGCAGGTCGCCGGGCTGGGCCTCGCGCACATCGCGGCTGACCAGGTAGGCATTGCGCTGAACCAGAGTTTTGGCGTCGGCAAACTGGGCGAAGGCGCCGTTGGTTGCGTCGGCGGGTTCAAAGCTGCCGGGCCGCACGCGGAAGAGGGATGCGCCGAGGGGGGAGCTGGGGTAATGCCAGGTGTGAATTTCGCCGGGGAGCGCGGGGACTTCGATGCTTGTGGAGAGGAACCAGGAATCGTCGTGGCGCTTGAGGGCCTCGCGGTAGGAGAAGCGCAGCAGGCCGGCGCAATCGGTGATCTCCGCCGGGATCTCAGATTTGGGGCGGATGGCCTGGTAGTTGGCGATGAGCGTGAACCATTGGCGGAAGGCGGCCTGGTCGGCAGGATCGGTGAGGCGGAGGAAATCGGGCGTGCCATCGCCAAAGCTATCGGTCCAGGCGGGTGCGGGGCGATCTGTCGCCGGGCGAAAGGCGGCCATGGAGAGGTGCGCGCCGTCCGCCGCGGTTCGAAAGGTGCGACGCCCGTGGCCGTGAACAAAAACAAAGAGGCGCAGGAGCAGCAACAGGATTGCAAACGCGACAAAGCACGCTACGATCAGGTTCCGGTTGCGCGACTTAGACTGGGGAGTCATGGGGAACTCCGATGCGAGGCGAACTTATATTACCGTAAATTTGGCGCGCCATGCGCGAATAGCTCCAAAAAGATTTTTTGCTTGTTAACGATAGCTCTGTTTCGTGAGACCGGATGAATGCAAAGCAACCGCAGGTTCTTCGGCTTCAGTCGCGGCGGACAGCAGCGATCTTCCAATGAACAAAGCGGGATCGGTTGGTGGATTTATTGACAAAAACGGCAAGTTAGCCCCCGCTTCGCGGGGATAGCGGGTTAGCAAGTTGGCAGATTTGTGCAAACGCTATCTTACGGGCTGCGTTCATTGCATCCGTAGCTCGTCAACGCGAGTCAAGATGCTCCCGATGAACGGAGCAGGTTGAGTGTTGAGGTTTCCCCCACCCTTTCGCCAGGCCGGGGTCCCCAGCACGCGAGCTTTGCGCGCTGGGGTGGAGATAAAAGGCGAAAGGGTGGGGCACGGAGCTTCTGTGGCGCATGCGGCAGGGCCGGAACAGGAAAGCAATATGTTATTGGTCGCAGATTGTTACCAGGGTCGCGGCGGGCTGATGCGGCCGCCCTGGGTTTCCTGCCAGGCCTGATGCATGAGGCGGGTTAGGTGTTTGGCTTCTTCGGCACGTTGGCGGCGGGCGGGATTGGAGCTGCGGGCATTGCGCAGCCAGCGCAGTTTATAGAGCGATAGTTCCAGCCAAAGGGCCAGCCGCGCCTTTGAGCCATGGTGCTTGCGGTAGTAGAGCAGGGTGGAGCGCATGCGCCAGAGGACGACCTGCAGGTCGGACTCGGAAAACTTGAGCGAGGGCAACCGGCGGGTGGATTCGCCGCCGATGTGGGTGACGACGATATCCGGCCAATAGAAGACGCGGAAACCGGCGGCCCGGATGCGGCGGCAGAGGTCGACCTCTTCAAAATAAAGAAAGAAGGCGGGGTCGAAGAGGCCGGCTTTGATGAGCGCCTCGCGGCGCAGGATGAGAAAGGAGCCGGGGACCCAATCGCTCTCCGCCGGCTTGAGGGGGTCGGCCCAGGTGCGGTCGGGAGCGCCGAAGATGCGGGAGCGGGGAAAGCGCGCGGAGAGACCGGTGAGCACCAGGGCCGCGCCCCATATGGAGTGGAAGGAGCGGGCCGAGGGCTGCCAGGAACCATCGGGGCCGACCTGGCGCGCGCCGCCGACGCCGGCGGCGGAGCTGGCGTTCATGTGCTCGATGGCCAGGCGCAGGGCGCCGGGATGGAGAGAGGCGTCGGGGTTGAGCAGGAGCGGATACTGGCCCTGGGCCTTGTTCAGGGCAAGATTGCTGGCTGCGCCAAAGCCGAGATTCACATGACCGCGGATGAGGCGGACGGGAACGCGGGAGCCGGAAAACTCGCGGGCAACCATCTCGGGGGAGCCGTCGCTGGAGGCGTTATCGACTACCAGCACCTCGGCGGCCATGCCCTGGGGCAGGCGGGCGCATTCGGCAAGGATGGATTGCAGGCACTCGCGCAGCAGGTCGCGGGTGTTGAAGGAGACGACGATGATGGAAACCGCGTAGGGGTAGGAGGAGCGGAGGTTCATGGCCGCGCTGCCTCCCGCAGGGGCTGGCGAGGGCTTTCGGCACGGCTGGATGGGGGAGGATTTTTCAAAGTGCCTCAAGTATAGTGATCCGGCCCCTCCAAAGTGTTTGGTTTCCCACCCTTTCCGCAATAAAAAACGGAAAGGATGGGGCACGGGGCGACAGGAATAAGGTCAGGGTCAAAATGCCATAGCCTGCCAGTCGCGGCGCACCTCTTGAACGAGTTTTCCGCGGCCTGGATTACTGCTGCGGTGCTGGTAGAAATCCGATGGCCGTTGAGCGGACTATGCTTGAGGTGTGCGCGCAGCGGCTGACGCGGCCGGAATGAAGCTGCCTATTAAGGATGGTCACGGGGATGCGAATCAACGGATGGAATTGGCGCGTTGCTCCGCCGGAATTTGCTTTTGCGGCGATTGCCTTGCTTGCCGCCGCAGTCACAGCGCCGTTTTGGCATGCGCAGCGGGTGGCGGGAGCGGGGAGCGGCGTGACCCATCTGCGGGTGACCAGCGAGGTGATTCTGCCTGGAGTGACTCGGCTGGGGATCAACCTGGGCGAGCAGAACTTTTACGACTCCGGGCAGATGATGAAGAACCTGCTCTACCGCAACCCTGGATTCGAGGGGATGGCTTACCGCAGCATTTTGCACTGCGCGATGGGCGGAGTGGCGAGTTGCGTGGATGCACGGCAGGGGTTCGAGTGGCCGGCGGGGTTCTGGGATGGGGCGCGGTTCGAGGTTCTGGATGGAGCGGCGGCGGGCCGGCGAGGGAGCGTGAGGGCAAGCGGGGCAAACGGCGGCGGATATGGACTCACGCTGGACGGCGCGGGCGCGGCGATTGGCAGCGGAGACTGGCTGGCGGTCGAAAAGGAGTTCGCGGGAGATGCGGCGGCGGGATGGTGGCCTGCGCTCAAGGGCGGCGCGCGGCTGGAAGCTGAACGCACGGACCTGTCGCCGGAGACGCAGGGGCGGCAGGCGCTGCGGATTGAGGCTGCGAATGAGGGGCAGTCGGCGGAGCTCAAGTCTTACTTCGATTCGACGGAGGGGTTCACGTTTGTGCGCCTGCGGGGGCGGTATCTGCTGAGCTTCAGGGCCAAGGGGCTGGCTGGGAATCGGACGGTGCATCTGCATGTGAGGCGGAACGCGGCCGGGATGCACGACTATCTCGAAGAGGACGCGCGGCTGAGCTCGCAATGGGCGGACTACCACGCGGATTTTGCGGCCAACGAGGATGCGGGGACGGCGGGAGCGGTGGAAGCCGGCTTTACGGTGACGGGCGGGTCGCTGTTGCTGGACGACGTGGAGCTGGAGCAGGTGGATGGGGACGCCAGCAATCGGACGGCCTTCCGCGATGAGGTGGTGAAGACGTTGAAGGAGCTGCGGCCGGGGGTTCTGCGGCTTATGTCGAGCCATGCGGAACTGGGCAGCACGGTGGACAATCTGCTTGCCGCCCCGCTCGAGCGGCAGCGGACCGGCTATTCGACCTGGTCGACGACGATGGAGGATATTCCGGTGGGGATTCCGGAGTTTCTCGAACTATGCCAGGAGGTGGGCGCGGAACCGTGGATCGTTGCGCCGACGGCGATGAGCACGGACGAGGCGCGAAAGCTGGCTGAGTACCTGGGCGGCGGGGCGGAGACGGCGGGCGGGGCGCTGCGGGTTGCCGGCGGGCGGAGGGAGCCGTGGACCCGGGCATTCCGGACGATCCACATCGAGCTGGGCAACGAAACCTGGAATGGAATCTTTCAGGGCGAAACGATGGAGGACGCGACGGCTTATGGGCGGCGGGCCAATCAGGTCTTCGCGGCATTTCGCGCCGCGGCTGGGACCGATGCCGAGCGGTTCGACCTGGCGGTGGGATCGTTTATTGCGATACCGGAGCGGAACAATGCGCTGCTGGCGGCGGCTGCACAGGCCAACACGCTGGCCATCGCGCCTTATCTGATGCATAGCGTTACCCAGTGGGCGAATGACGACGAGTTATATGAACCGTTGATGGCGCAGCCGGAGCAAATGTCGCGCGAGGGCGTTGTGCAGGCCGCGCAGGCTTCGGCAGGCGGACGGCAACTGGCGGTCTATGAGGTGAATCTGCATACCACAGAAGGGACGGCTCCGCAGGCGGTGCTGGATCGATTTACTCCATCGGCGGCGGCCGGGCTGGCGGTGACCGGGCACATGCTGCGCATGATGCGGGAGCACGGAATCCGCGACGAGATGCTTTTCAGCCTGAGCCAGTTCCGGTTCAAGCGCACGGACGGAAGTTTAGTGAGGCTATGGGGGAGCGTGGTGGAGATGGGAGGCCGCGAGCGACCGCAACTGCTGGCTGAGAGCCTGGCCAACCGCGTGATCGGCGGCAATATGGTGCGCGTGGAGATGAGCGGCGAAGACCCCACGAGCGACCTGACGGAGGGCAACGACGGGGTGCGGCTGAAGGGGTTTCACGAGCTCGACGCCTACGCCTTTGAGGAGGGCAGAGTTCACGGGCTCATCGTCTTCAACTATGGACTGCACCAGACCAGGCAGCTCAGTCTGGAGGCTCCAGGTCTGAAGTCCAACGTGAAGTTATGGAGATTGGCCAGTCCGGGACCGGGAGCGAACAACGAGGCTGCGACGCAGGTGACGATCAAGGAAGAGCGGTTCGGGGGCACGGATCTGGAATTGCCTCCCTGCTCGATAGCGGTGCTGCAGTGGCAGGAATAGAGATCGCGCGGGCACGAATACGCACTCGAAAAACAGGCCTCCCGCAATTTGAGGTCGCCGGCACGACGCGGGGATGGTAACCAATGATCCATCATCAGGTAACTTATTTATGGTTACCTTGATGGATGCTTTTTTGAACCTAATGGCGCAGTGTTTCAGTGTTTGAATTCCACCATTTCGCCATTGCTCTGCGACAATCGTACGACTAGCTTCTAATCCATCCGTCCAGTGGATCGATGCCAGTGGACCGATGATGTGCGATTGTAGTCAGTACGCTCGAAGTAACCCAGGCGGCATGCGCGACGGAAACGGACGGCGCAGGGGTTGCGAACCCAGGCACGGCATAGGGCAGCCCCGCAGGGATGCTCGAACGAGCAGGGAATGGAAGCTTGAGATGATGCGGAAAATAAAGCACCCGATCGCCGTTTTGGGGCTGCCTCTGGATAGCCTGACGGCAGGCGAGGCTGTTGACGCCATCGAAGGGCTGATCCTGTCTGGCGGAACGCATCAGGTGGCGACGGCTAACCTCGACTTCTGGCTCAACTCACTGGCCGACCAGCATCTGCACCGGATCATCGCGGGGTGCAGCCTGGTGCTGCCGGACGGGATGCCTCTGGTGTGGGCCTCAGGCCTGTTGGGCTGCCCGCTGGCCGAGCGCGTGACCGGGGTGGATCTGGTGCCCAGGCTGGCCGATCTCTCAGCGCGCAAGGGGTATGGAATCTTTCTTCTGGGCGGCAAAGGGAATGTAGCCGAGCGTGCGGCGAAGCTGCTGGAGAGGAACTATCCCGGGGTTCGCATCGTGGGCACCTATTCACCCACCGAGGAGCACATCGCGCGCCTGGACCACAGCGATATTCTGCACCGGATTCACGCCGCCAAACCGGAGATATTATTGGTTGCGCTGGGAAATCCCAAGCAGGAAAAGTGGATTTGGATACACCGCAAACGGCTGGGCGTACCGGTGGCGATGGGCGTTGGCGGGAGCTTTGAAATCCTGGTGGGCGATGTGCGGCGTGCGCCTAAATGGATTCAGCATTGCGGCCTGGAGTGGCTGATGCGCCTGGTGCAGGAGCCGTCGCGGCTGGGCCCGCGGTACGTGCGCGACTTTATGGGATTGGGACGGCGGCTGCCGATGACGCTGTTATCAGCCTGGCTGCAGCGGCCCTACCTGGGTCAAACCCGGGTGACTACGGCCAGCACCCCGCAGGTGATGCATGTGTATGTGCACGGCAAGCTGTGCGCCGGAATCGGATCAGAACTGCAAGCGGCCACCAATGCCAGCATCGCCAACGGCCTGGTGATGGTGGCGCACCTGCAGACGACCAGGCAAGTGACGGCGGCCGGACTGGGGATACTGATGGATGTGCGGCGGCAACTGCTGGAAAGCGGGCTTTCGCTCTCGTTGGCCGGCCTGAATTTCAAGCTGCGGCTGCTGCTCCATGCCTGGTGCGCACAGCCGCTGTTCGACGAATGGGAGCCGGCCATCGAGCATGGCCGATCCCTGGCCCCGGAGACGGAGAACGGAACAGCCGCCCGCATCGATCTGAGCGGAGAACGGGACGCGCTGGCGGCACAGACACGTGTTCGCGGGTAAGATTAAGCAGGCACTCGCAATCGTGGGGATGGAATGAATCTGATCATCCTGATCCCGGCTTTGGCCTGCTGGGTGGTATTGGCCAGGGGTTCGGCGCAAAAGGCCCTGATCAACGTCTACCTGCCCGCGGTTCTTCTGCTTCCCCACTACTTCAGCCTGCGCTTTCCCCATCTTCCTCCGTTGACGTTTGCCGACGCGGCGATTCTGCCGCTGGGCGTGGCCATGCTGCTGACGGAGATGCGGCGCTGGCGGTGGGGCTGGATGGACCTGTGGGTGCTGCTGTTCGCAGTGAGCGCCGCGCTTTCAGAGGGACTGAACACAGTTGTGGCCAATGGGGGCCTGCAGTTTTTTGCGGAGATTACGACCATCGTGCTGCCCTATATGGCGGGCAAGCTGCTGATCGAGCAGGAGGGGGTTGAAGGTCAGCCGGGAAGAATGATGCTGGTGCGGCGCATGGTGGTGCTGCTGGCGATTGTGGCCTGCATCAGCGTTTACGACTTCGTGACCGGCTGGAACAGTTGGCAGATTGTGTGGAGGCCATTCTTCCCCGCGGACCAGTTGGCGGAGGTGGCGACGCAATGGCCGATGCAGGTGCGCTGGGGATTCGGACGCATTGCCGGCCCCTATGCCCATGCCATTCTGGCGGGCATGATCTTCCTGATGGGATTGATTTACTGCCTGTGGCTGCGCAGGTTTGCGCCGGGTTGGGGCAGCCGGAGATG
Organism: Occallatibacter sp.; assembly: GCA_050012555.1. Classification (GTDB taxonomy): domain Bacteria; phylum Acidobacteriota; class Terriglobia; order Terriglobales; family Acidobacteriaceae; genus Telmatobacter. The sequence goes on along the minus strand of JBEKGY010000040.1, from coordinate 10,121 downwards.
GATCGAGGGCTTGCCGCTGACCGGGCGGGGGCTGGCGCTGACGGCGATCGTGGCCGGCCTGCTGATGACCCAGTCGCGGGGGCCGTGGGTGGGCGTTGGACTGGCGCTTTTATTCGCACTGCTGGTGCGGGTACTCTCGTGGGGCAAGGCGGTGGTGGTTTTTGCGGTGCTGGTGGCGGTGATCTCAGTGGTTGCCTACAATTACGGAAGCAAGTACACGGAGAAAGAGCTGTCCCAGGCCAGCGACGAAGAACAGAGGGACGCGATCTACCGCCGTGATCTGCTGAAAAACTATATGCCTATCATGATGGAACACAAGGCCTTTGGCTGGGGCATCAGCGACTACCCGGCGGTGAACGGACAAAAGTCCATCGACAACCATTTTTTGATGCTGGCGGTGACGCAGGGATTTACGGGGCTGGGGTTGTTTTTGGCCGTTGTGGCGGGAACCGTGTTCCGGCTTTTTTGGCTGACCGGACGGCCGATGCGGCCCGAAGACCGGGGGCTTGTGTTTGCCCAACTGGCAATCCTGACGGGACTGCTGACCACGATCACCACCGCCTTTCTGGGCGAGCAGGCGCTGATTTTGTTTTTTCTCATTGCCGGCTGGGTGCAGGGGATGAATCCGGTTTTGGCGGGCGCGGGAAACGGGGATACGGTTGCGCCTTTCCGGTTCCATCGGGTTTTGACCTGAGGGTGGGGCTTTTCCCCATGGTTGAAGTTATTTTTTGACCATGCGTTGAACCATACGGACTGAACCAGGCAGCGCGATTGAGTTGATGCGAAGATAAACAAATACAACCGCAGGTCCTTCGACTTCGGTCGCTGCGGCGACCTTCGCTCAGGATGACAACTTTGTTGCGGTTCAATCCTTTTGGGACGTATCGGTAACCAGGCGGCCACGGCCGGCGAATGTTTGAGGAAGCAGAGAGCATTGATGGAGCAGGGTGCAATTTTGGCGCTGGCGGTGGTGATGGCGGTTTTCGCCACGCCGCTGTTTCTCGATCTCTCGGTGTGCGTCGTGGGCAATCTGCGCCGGGCGCGCGGGCCGCATGCGGCGGTGAGGCGGGCGATCCGGCTGGCCGTGGTGGTGCCGGCCCACGACGAGGAGATGATGATTGCGCGGACGGTTAGATCGCTCATGGCGGCCGACCCTGCGGCGCAGATTTTTGTCGTGGCGCACAACTGCTCGGATGCGACGGCCGCGGTGGCGGGAAAGGCCGGAGCCCTGGTTGTGGAACTGAAGAATCCCAGGCTGCGCGGCAAGGGAGCGGCGCTGCGGCACGGATTTGCGGCGGCGCTCGAGGCTGGCGCCAACGCATTTCTGGTGATCGATGCCGATTCGGTGGTGAGCTCGAACCTGATCGCGGCCACGCGGGCCAAATTGGAGGAGGGCGCCGAGGTCACCCAGTGCCGTTATGAGCTGGAGTTGCCGGCCCCGGGATGGGGGCGCCCGCTGGCCCGTTTGCGGACGCTTGCGTTTCGCGGCATGAACGTGCTGCGGGCGCGGGGACGCGCGGGGCTGGGCTTCTCCACCGGCCTGTTTGGAAACGGCTTTGCCTTGACGGCGGCCACGCTGGAGCGGGTGCCATTTAACGCCAACAGCATCGCCGAGGACGTGGAATACCATACCATGCTGGCCAGCAAAGGAGTGCGGGTTTACTGGATCGGAGAAGCCTTCGTCCACGCCCATCCTGCCTTGACCGGCCGGGCGCGGGCTATCCAGGAAGGCCGCTGGGAGGGCGGCCGGTTCAAGGTGGGCAGCCGCGCAACGGGCCGGTTGCTGGTGGCGGCTGCGCGGGGAAGAGGCCGCGCCCTGGAGACGCTGGCCGACGTGTGGAGCCTTCCCCTGTCGCGCGGCATTCTTATCCTGTTGCTGATGGCCGCGCTTCCGTTTCATTGGCTGCACGTGTTCGCCGAGGTATGCGCCGGGATTGCGCTGCTCTATGTGCTGGAGGCTGCGTTGCTGGGCGCCGAACCGATGCGGGACCTTGCCTCGCTGGCAGCCGCGCCGCTTTACCTGGTTTGGAAGGTGGCCATCACGCCGATCGTACTGATCCAGTCGCGAAGCCGCGCCGAGTGGGCGCGGACCAAGCGGGAGGCTTCCCAGCCGTGACGATTCCCCCCATGATCCCCGACTCGCCGGAACGGGAGGTCGATTGGACTCTGGACTACGAGGCCAGGCTGGAGAAGCCAGACGCCGCAGAAGAGCCCCTGCACGAGGTGAATCGCCAGTTTGGACGCAACGTGCTGGCAACCATCGCCGCGCGCGTGGTGAACATGGCCAGGGGGGTTTGCCTGGTTCCGTTCCTTCTGGCGCGCATCGGACTGGAGGCCTACGGCATCTGGACCACGATCTTCATCCTGGTGACGTATGTGAGCCTGACTACGCTGGGCATCTCCAACGTGTACATCAAATATGTGGCGGAGTTCCACGCGCGGCGGGAGTACGCCAAGGCCAATTCCCTGCTCTCCACCGGGCTGGCGGTGACCATCCCGTTGTGCGCCACGGTTTTTGTGTGCATTTGGCTGGGATGGAGTTGGATTGCGCCCTGGCTGCGGCTGCCCCCGGCGCACGCCGTCGACGGCAAGGAAGCGGTGCTGATCGTGCTGGGCATCTTTCTGTCGAGCATCGCATTCAGCGCCTTCGGCTGCGTGCTCTACGGAACCCACCAGATCGCCTCGACGCAGATATTTGAAACGGTGGGCATATTGGCCGAGTGCGCGCTGATCGTGTGGCTGGTGTGCGCCGGGCGCGGGGTGCGCGGGCTGGCCGAGGCTTATCTGGCGCGGACGGTGATCAATGACGGACTGACCATGTGGTGGGCCTACCGGAAATTGAAGTGGCTCGACCTGTCGCCGCGGCTGGTGCGGCGCGAGTCGCTGAAATATGTGGTGCATTTCGGCGGACTGGTGCAGCTGCAGAGCATGCTCTCGATCTTTCTGAATTCGGTGGAGCGGGTGGCTGCCATTGAATGGATCGGCGTTTCGGCCGCCGGGCTGATGGACGTGGCCAAGAAGTGGCCGACAGCGCTGTCCTCGATACCGACGGCCTTTTTTGCCACGCTGCTGCCGGCCGCCTCGCACGTGGACGCGGCTTCAGCCCGCTCGGAGTGGCTGGGCAACCTGCAAAGGCTTTATCTGAGCGCAGCGCGCTACTCCAACCTGTGCACGGCGTCGTTTGTGGCGGCCATGGCCTTCTGGGCGACACCAATTCTACACGTTTGGTTAGGTCCGAGGTTACCAATGAGGGATTCGCTGATCCCCCTGTTTGTGATATTCAGTTTGGCTATGCAATTCCATATGCTGACAGGACCGGGCACGTCTGTCTTCAGGGGGATGGGCCGGGTGTATGAGGAATTCAATTATTCGGTTCCAAATCTGCTGCTGCTAGGCATCACATTACCCGCATCTCGTTGGATACTTGGGAGTTGGACGCCGCTCGGGATTGGCGTGGCAGTAGCGCTGGCAACCGCCGGATCAGCATGCGCGCTGATGGGCAGGGTGCTTTTCGTACTGGACCTGCGGCTGACGCGCTTCCTGCGCGTGGTGATTTTGCCGGGATTGGCGCCCTATCTGGCCGCGGGTTTGTTGGCCTGGCCCGCTGCCCGGCTGGTGGCGGCGATGAGCCGCTGGCAGGGGGCTGGAGTTGTGCTGGCGGTGAGCCTGATCTACGCGGCAGGCGTCATCTTCATGTTGCATAGTTGGGTTTTGACGGACGAGGAAAAACACAAGGGAATTAAACTGGCAGGCCAGGTTCTGGGATTTTTCCGCCGCCGGGAGGCAACGGCATGAAGCATCGAATCGGCACCACGTGTGTCGTGCTGCTGCTGGCGGGAAGCTGCGTTCCGGGAGTCCTCAAGGCGCAGGACCTCCAGGCGCCGGGGCAGCCAACCAGCACGGAACCGCCCGACCCGGAGTTGAAGCCGAATCCGCTGGAGACACTGCGCAACTTTGAACCGCCCGCCGATGAAGAGTACCGGCTTGGCAAAGGCGATGAGATCGCAGTGGACTTTGTGGGGCGGCCTGAACTGTCGGCCAAACTGGTGATCGGTCCGGACGGGCGCATCACCCTGCCGCTGGCCGGCGACGTGATGCTGGCCGGGCAGACGCGCACCGAGGCAGCCAGGGCCATCGAATCCGCGCTTTCAAGTTACTATTCCAACCTGGCGGCCCAGGTTTCGGTCACCAAATACACGGCCAACCGGGTTCTGGTGCTGGGCGCGGTGGCGCATCCCGGCATGATCACGTTCGACGGCACGCCCACGCTGCTGGAAGCGCTTAGCCGCAGCGGCCTGGAGACCGGGACAAACAGCGGGACCACCACCGTGCCCGGCAAGGTTTCACAGATTCCCGAGCGCTGCGCCATCTATCGCGGCCGCGACCAGGTGGTGTGGGTGGAACTGAAGTCCCTGATCGAGTCCGGCAATGCCCTGGCCGACCTGCGCCTGCGCCGCGACGACGTGATCTATGTGCCCAACATGGCCGAGCGCTTTATCTCCGTTCTCGGCGAGGTGCAGCATCCGGGCGCCGTTCCGCTGACAAATTACTCCACCCTGGCCAGCGTTCTGGCCGAGGCGGGCGGCTTCACGGGCAAGGCTGGGAACAAGCCGCACATCCAGATCGTGGACCCGGCCAAGGGCACCTCGCGCGTGATCTCATTCAACGACGTGCTCAACCCGGCCAAGTCCTTGGAGATTACGCTGAAGCCGGGCGAGATCATCTTTGTGCCGCAGAGCGGTTTCTATCGCGCCACTTATTATCTTGAGCGGCTTAGCCCGGTTACCACGATGGCAACGATGGCAATGCTGGTGGCTTACTAATGAACCAGATGCACCTCGAACCCGAGCCCATGGACCGGCAGCTTCCCGGCGATGGCGCACTTGCGTCCCCAGCCGCGGCGGCTCGCCCCACGGAGGCCGGCAACGGCACACAGGCGCTTTTCCGGCTGGACCTGCTGCGCAGCCTGCAACTGCATCGCGGGCTGGCGCTGGGAATCGCCCTGGCCGGGGTGGTGCTGGCGGTGGCTTATTGGTTCAGGGTGGGACCGGTCTACATGGCGCAGAGCATCGTCTACATCCAGCCGGCGCCGCCCAGGGTGATGGCGCAGGGCCCCAGCTGGCCCTACGCGCAGCGCTGGCCCTATGACTCCAACACCTATGAGTCGTATATCACGCAACAGATGCAGAACGTAACGCGCGCGGACGTGCTGGCGGGCGCGGTGCACAAGCTGGAGTCCGGCTCCAAGACGCAAAGCGGCGAGAACGAACAGGCCGCGGCGGAGCGGTTGCGGTCGTCAATTAAAGTAACGCGGCAGGGAACCAGCTATCAGTTTTCGATCGGCGCCCACGCCTCCAATGCTCAGGCTGCCGCCGATGCGGCCAACGCGGTGGCGGCCAGCTTCATCGAAAGCGCTTCGCACGAGCAAAAGGCCGGGGATACCCAGCGGCTGGCCGTTTTGGGCGAGGAGCGGGCCCGGGTGCAGCAAGCGCTGACCGCCGACCGCAGCGAGCAGGAGGCCCTGAACAAGCAACTGGGCGTGGCGTCCATCGGAAACGCGGCCCCGGATGTGTATGACGAAGATATCGGCCGGATTCACGGGGAGCTGGTGACGGCGCGCACCGCGCACGACGAGGCCGCGGCCCGGCTTACTTCAATGGACGCCAGCCAGGGGTCTTCCTCCTCGGCGCTGGACGCCGAGGCCGACGGAGTAGCCGCCATCGATCCGGGCCTGATGAGCATGAAGACCTCACTGAACCAGCGGCGCGCCATTCTGATTTCGCAGATGGCCAACCTGACGCCGAATCACCCGCAGTACAAGCAGGACGCGGCGGAGCTGGCGCAGATCAACAGCACTCTCAATGCCATGATGACGGATCTGCGCGCCAAGGCGGCCGAACGCCTGCAGTTGCGGCTGCGCTCGGACCTGGAGCGGACCGCAGTGGTGGAGGCGCGGTTGAATGGGCAGCTGGCGCAACTGACCAGGGCCGCGGGCGGCGCGACATCAAAACTGCAGCGATCCAACGATCTGGCCATCGACATCAATCGCCTGCAGAACCGTTTCACCACCGTGGACGAGGAGTGGCGCAATCTGACGCTTGAGGAGGGCGCGCCGGGCTCGGCGTTCCTGAGCGCCGCCGCGACGACGCCGCTGCACCCGGTTCTCTCCGGCAAGATGCGCAATGCGGCGCTGATCGTGTTCGCGGGGCTGTTTTTCGGGATACTGGCCGCGGTGGTTGCTCACAAGATGGACCCCAGGGTTTACATTGCCGCCGATGTGGAGCGGGTTCTGGGCTTTACACCCATGGCGCAACTGCCGGACTTCTACGAGGTCCCGGCCGGAGTGGCCGAGGAGCACCTTCTGCGGCTGGCGGCGGCGATCGAATATGCCCGCAAAGAGGGCAACCTGAAGAGCTGCATCTTTACCGGAACCGGTCCTGGGACGGGGGTTACAACCGTGGCGACCCGGGTGCGAGATCTGTTGGAGAGCATGGGCAGGTCGACGGTGCTGGTGGATGCCACGGGAACGCCGCCCGCCGCTGCACTGGCCGGCACCACCGGGAGCGGCCAACCCGGTACGCAAGCCCTGGTGGCCCCGCAACGCGGCAGCCGCCCGACTGCGCTGCTGCAACAGATGGCCGATGAGACCAAGACGCAGGGAGAGAGCCTGGTCCTCACCGATACCGCGCCGCTGGCGGTTTCAGCAGAGACCGAGTACCTGGCGCGCTATGTGGATTGCGCCATCGTCGTGGTCCAGTCCGGCGTGACCACGCGCGCGCAGCTTCGCGAGGCAGCCGCCACTCTGCAGCGGCTGGATGTGGCGGCAGTGGGATTTGTGTTGAACCGCGTGAGACTGGAGACGGCCGACCGGGCCTTTCGCCTTTCTGTCAGCGCCATTGAGGAGCATCTCGATTCCCAGAGCAGTTCCATGACCAGGCGAACGGTAAGAAGCCGCCCCCTGGCGGCCGAATCCACGCCTGAAAGCGGGCCCCATGCCAAGGAGCCAGCCGCTTTGGCGCCGTATGAACCTGTAGTTCCGGAGCTTGCTGCCGTGGCCGCAGTCCGTCTGTCGCCACCGGCCGTCCCCAAGGCTGCCGCCCCCCGCCCATCGCCAGCCATTCCTGATCTGTCGAAATTAACGGCAAAACCGGCGCAACTCCCGCTGCGCGAACCAATGACGCCCTACGTGAAGGGAAAGATTCAGCCCATGACAAACCAAGATTCCAACTTGCCCTGGTGGCTTGCGGACCTGGTTCCGCAGGCGGATGAAACTAAGCCCTCTGCGCTCCCGGAACCGGCGACGGTTCTCGGGCCTCAACCGGTTGCCACTGAACTCCGGCCAGTGGCCGTAGCGCCAAAGCCCCATCCGGAGCCGCCGCCGGCGCAGTCGTGGGAAGGCCTGCCCAAGGTTGCCACGTCCGCCGCGGCGGATTTGTTCGCGGGGCCGGAGCCCGTGGTCGCCACGGACAGTTTTTCGTTCGCGGGGCCGGAGCCCGGGGCCGGCCCGGAAGTGGTTCGGGAACCTGAGCCGGAGGAAACCTCGCCCAGCCTGGCAACGCGACTCAGCGGGCTTAGGAGCCTGCTCTCGGAGCTGGGCGTAAAGAACCGGCAACAGGCAAAAGAACCGGCAGTGAAGGACGCCGAAGCCGCGCGGCAATCCGATCCAGCGATCGATGGCACAGTCTTTGCCCGGGCGATTACGCTGACTCCGGCTCTGGCGACCCCAGCCGGGAACGGCGCGGCCGGCGCTTCGCCAAGACTGGTCACCGCGGTCCCCGAATTCCTTCCCCCTAAGCCGATCGTCGAGGAGCCGGAGAAGTCAAAGCCGAGCCGCTTCAGAAAGCGCCGCGATCGCCAGGATGAGCCCGACGACGTGCAAGTACTGCCATCCAGGCGCGGCCAGTACAGGAAGTAATGACCATCACGCTCGATTGGATGGAACGCGAAGTTCCGTGCCCTGCGCCCTCATCCTTGCATGAGGCTGCGCGCACCGTGCATTCGCTGGTATTACTGGGCTTCTCAGCATACCTGCTGGCCTTTGCGCGCCGCGCCAGCAGCGCCGGCATTCGTGTTCACGTCATCGATCTGGTTCTCCAGCCGCGAGGCTTTGTGCGGCGCTCGAATGCGGTCGAGGAGGACGGCATCACGCTGGATTGGTCCGCGGTGGGTACCCCGGCGGGCCTGGCGACGATCCAGCGCTTTGTCCATAAAGTACACGCCGATGCGCTGCTGACCACCGACGATTTCTCGTTGACCTGGCTGGGGAAGAATCGCGCTTCATTCGAGCCTGTTTGCAGGTTGATGATTCCGCAACCAGCCGTTCTGGAGCCGCTTCTGGACAAATCTCATCAGATCGATCTGGCGCGCGAGTGCGGCTTCGATCTGCTGCCCACCTGGAAGCTCACCTCCCCCGAGGCGATCGCCAGCATCCCCGATGCGGCCTTCCCGGTGGTCATCCGCCCCAGCCTGAACGACTCCGCGCGTCCAACCTTCAAGGCGCTGGTCATGCGCAGCCGCGAGGAACTGAGCCGTCTCTACACCTCAACCCGATGGACCAGCGATCCGATCGCGCAGCCATTCCACCTGGGGCCGAACTACGTGCTTCACGGCGTGCGGGCGCAATCCGGCGAGATGCTGGCGCTGCGGCTCTTCAAGGCCTATCGCAAGTATCGCGGCTTCACCACCTCAATGGCGCCACTACCCCTGCCTGCCGGCCTTGAAAAGGCTGCGCGCAAGTTTGTGGAAACGGAAGGACTCACCGGGCCGTTCCACTTCGAGTTGCTGAGCGCCAATATCGACGGCCGCCTGTACTTTCTGGAGATCAATTGCCGGCTGGGCGGAACGACGGCAAAGGTGATGCAATTGGGCTACGACGAGCCCGGACTGCTGCTGGAAGCCTTCAACCTCCAGCCGCCGGAGCCGCTGCCAGTGCTGCGTGTCTACCCCAGGGCGACGACCATCAGCCTGAATCTGGTGCAGGCGCTCGATGCTCTGCGCAACCGGCACGATCCCCTTGCCTATCCGCAGCCGCCCCGGATGCGGGCCATATTTGCCGCGATCCGTGAGGCTCTGATTGTCCGTGACGGCCTGCTGCAGTTGCACGACCTGCATAGCTGGCTGTGGCTCTGGAAGGTGCGGAAGGAAACGCGGATATAGAGCGTTTGTGAGCAGCCTGGAGCATCTTTCCGTCTTGTGGCGCGTCCAACGTACACTGGGTTTAAATGGATTTATTGCCCTAAGGGTGTGACAGTTCTGGTGCGCACGCCGATTTTAGTCATCCATTCACATTGCATGATGCACAATCGAGGATGAGGAGAAACCGCGGTGCCGCGAATTCATTTTCAACAGCAACTCGCCGAACTGAAGGACCAGCTGCTGGCCATGGCTGCCCTGGCGCAGCAGTCGGTGGAGTCCGCGGTAGACGCCTATCTGCAGCGCGACAAGGGGCTTTGCCAGTACGTCAAGCGGAATGAGACGGCCATCAATGCCGCGCAGCGGGAACTGGACGAGATGGCGTATGAACTGCTGGCCAAGGAACAGCCCATGGCCATCGATCTGCGCTTCATCCTGGCGGTGATCAAGATCAACGGCGACCTGGAGCGGATCGGCGACCAGGCGATGGGCATCGTGCGCCGGACCAAGGACGTGCTGAAAGCCGAGGAGGTCGATCTGCCGGTGGATTTTGCGGCCATGGGCGAGTTTGCCGGGCGCATGATCCGCTCGGCGGTACAGGCGCTGCTGGAGGGCGACGCGCGCCTGGCCGACTCAGTGCGCGAGATGGACGACGAGATCGATCGCATGAACCGGCGCGCTCACGCCGACCTGCTCCAGCTCATCCAGGAAAAGCCGGAGTATACCCAGCAATCGTTAATCGGCATCCTGGTGTCGCGCAATCTGGAGCGGATTGCGGACCACGCGTCGAATATCGCGACCGATGTGATTTTCTGGATTCGGGGCGCGGACGTGCGGCACCAGTTGAGCATGTCGATGGATTGAGAAAGACGGGGACTAAGGGACTAAGGGACTAGAGCCTGTTATTAACTTTATTCCTTTGAAATCAAAGAAATATCCAAGCATCCCGTCGTCGCAGACGATGGGAGTATGGGAAACAGAGGGCAGAG
>JBEKGY010000039.1:0-28758 GCA_050012555.1 Occallatibacter sp. | reverse complement strand
CATGGTTGGGGCAGTTCCGCCGCTTGCTGGTCCGTCACGAACATCTGCTCCTCACCTACCGCGCCTTCTTCTACCTCGCTTGCTTTTGGATCACCCTGCGAAAATGTTTTTGAAACACGCTCTAACAAATATTGCCGATAAAATCGAAGCAAGAGTTTGTTGCGCCATTGGTCTGAGCTTTATGCATTCAGCGTCGTGATTGTGTGAGATTTCAGTGGGATGAAGGATTACCCTCATGGATGCAATACTACACAACAATTCCCTCCACTCGGCCTTTTTCTGATCGCGAACCCACTGCTCGTGTTCCTTGTTCTTGTTCCACCGAAACGCAATCCAAGCGATCAAGACACCACCCGCGACTGGAAAAATGGTTTGCCCGGTTGGCAACAGCCACTTCACCCACGATTCTGACGCAGATTGCGCGCACTGAAACACACACTGTGGCTGTTGTGCTTGGTCCACGAAAATCGCGGCGATTGAGGCAGCATGGAGGATCATGGTTTTCACCTTGTATCCTAAGAAGTTGAGACAAAGGTTATCACTGATGAGCCAGACATTGAAAGCCGTACGCGGGACGCGGGATCTTTTGCCGCCGGAGACCGCTCTTTGGAACCGCATCGAGGCTACCGCACGAGACGTTTTTGCCCGCTACAACTTCGGCGAGATTCGCACGCCTGTCTTTGAAGACACGGCCCTCTTTGCCCGCGGCGTGGGCGAGGAGACCGACATCGTCTCCAAGGAGATGTACACCTGGTCTGACGGTGAGCGATTTGACGAAAAGAAGATGATTGCCGAATGGATTGCCAGGAATAAATCCAACGATCCGGGACGGGTTCAGCCCGACCGAATAAATGTCCAGGGCAATCCCCCATTCTTGGCAAAGTTGAATGCGCTTGGTGTTCAACTCCAGGTTTATCGCGGTATTCAGCAGGGACCACACCTAGCTGGAGTCGCTGAACTGGTATCTTTTAGGCCTGTCTTGTCGACGGACGCCGTTTCGGCTTTGGTAAAAGCTCGCGAACTGGCAAAATCTGACCAATTGAGCCAACTACAGCAAATTCCAATCAAACTGCGGCTCGTGGTTCCCACGTCTGCGCCTCTTAACCCATGGGTTGTACCCGGCGATGTCAACGTCGAGCAATTCGAGGGACAGTTCTTTGCATCTTCGCAATCGCTGACGCTGCGCCCCGAGAACACCGCCGGCGTTGTCCGCGCCTACATCGAGCACGGGCTCGGCGAATCCGGCCAGTTGCAGAAGCTCTTTTACATCGGCCCGCAGTTCCGCCGCGAGCGCCCGCAAAAGGGCCGCTACCGCCAGTTCTCGCAGATCGGCGCCGAGGTCCTCGGCCCTCCCTCGTCCGGCAGTGAGAGCCCCCTCCGCGACGCTGAAATCCTTGAAATGCTCGCCACCCTCCTCGACGAATTGGGCATCACCGGCTGGACCCTGGAGCTGAACTCCGTAGGCTCCCTCGCCGACCGCGCCCGCTACAACGAAGTACTTCGTACCGCTCTTGACTCGGTAGTTTTGGGGATGTGTCAAGACTGCCAGCGCCGCGCCGTCACCAATCCCCTCCGCGTCCTCGACTGCAAGGTCCCCGCCGACCAGCCCATCATTGAAACTCTGCCCGTCATCGCCGACTCGCTCGACGAGGCTTCCCGCGCCCACTTCGCCCAGGTCACCGCCGCCCTCGACGCCGCCCAGGTCCCCTACACGCTCAACCACCGTCTCGTCCGCGGACTCGACTACTACACCCGCACCACCTTCGAGTTCACCCACGGTGGCCTCGGCGCACAGAACGCCCTGCTAGGCGGAGGCCGCTACGACGGCCTGAGCGAAGCCATCGGAGGCCCCAAAGCCCCTGGCATCGGCTTCGCCATGGGCGAAGACCGGCTGGTGCTCTCTCTTCTCGCGGCGCAAGACCAAAAGGCTGCACCACTAAAAGCAGACGCATTCATCGCCCCGCTCGGCGAAACCCTCAACCCCGCCGCCCTCGTCCTGGCGCGCGAATTGCGCCACAAAGGACTGTGGATTGAGCTAGGCGAAGGCAGCTTCCGCCTCAAAAAATCCTTTGAAGCCGCCGAAAAGACCGCTGGCCGCATCGTCATCCTGGGCGAAGACGAGCTCCAATCCGGTATCCTGACAGTGAAGACCTTCGCCACAGGCATACAAACAAAGGTTCCTCGCGCTGAGCTGGCAGCATTCCTCGCCGAGCCCGCAAAAGGATAAAGGACACAAGTTTTGCTCGATTTTCTAGGCAGTCTCGAACGAACGCATCTCTGCGGCGAATTGCGCGCCGCCCACGCCGGCCAGCAAGTTGTTCTCATGGGCTGGGTCAACCGCCGCCGCGATCACGGCAATCTCATCTTCCTCGACCTGCGCGACCGCTCCGGCATCAGCCAAATTGTGCTGGACAAGGAGCTGACCCCCGACGGCCACCTGAAGGGCGAACAGATCCGCCCCGAGTACGTCGTCGCCGCCGTGGGCAAGGTGCGCCTGCGCGACGCTGACGCCATCAACCCCAAAATGCCCACCGGCGAAATCGAGATCGAAGCCACCCAGCTCCTGGTCCTCAACGACAGCCGCCTGGCCCCCTTCTCGCCCTCTGAAGAAGCCATTCAGAACGAGGAAGTCCGCCTCAAATACCGCTATGTTGACCTGCGCCGACCGGAGATGCAGCGCAACTTCCGCCTCCGCCACGACATCACCCTCGCCGTCCGCGAGAGCCTCAGCCGGCAGGGCTTTCTTGAGATCGAAACCCCCATCCTCACCAAGTCCACGCCCGAGGGCGCGCGCGATTTCCTGGTTCCCAGCCGCGTCCATCCCGGCGAGTTCTACGCGCTGCCGCAGTCCCCGCAGATCTTCAAGCAAATTCTGATGATCTCCGGCTTCGACCGTTACTTCCAAATCGCCCGCTGCTTCCGCGACGAGGACCAGCGCGCCGACCGTCAGCTTGAATTCACGCAGGTCGATCTGGAGATGAGCTTTCCCCACCGGGAGACGGTCTTCGCCGTCGTCGAGCAGTTCATGGCCGCCGCCTTTGCCGCCGCCGGCATCACCCTCCCCACGCCTTTCCCGCGCATCACCTACGACGAGTCCATGCGCCGTTTCGGCTCCGACAAGCCCGACCTGCGCCTGCCCGGGCTCACCGATGTGCGCCCGGCATTCACGGACGCCGATCTCGCCGCGCTGCAAATCGATCCCGCCCTGCCCGTCGTGGCCCTGCGCATTCCCAAGGTCGGCGAGCTAAGCCGCAAGGAGCGCGAAGAGAACCATCCCATCTTCGACCTGAAAAAAGGCGCCAAATTCATCGACGATTTCAAGCGCCTGGCGAAAAGCTTTCCCGAATCCGCCGTCAAGGTGCGTGAACTGGCCGGCGCCGAGGAGTCCGACTTCGTCATCATCATCGCCGGCGACCCCGCTCACCCCGTCAAGGCCAGCGACACAAAATTCCAGGGCCGCCTCAGCGAGCGCGAGATTAACGTCTACTCCGCCGCCGGCAACTTCCGCACCGAACTGGCAAAAAAGTACGCCGACCGGCATGGCGCCTTCCGCATTACGGAGGAAGTAGTCCAAAATCCGGAAGCGCGGAGCGCCGAATCAGCCGCCTTTCACCCCATCTGGATCGTCGACTTCCCCATGTTCGAGTATGAACTCGCCTCCGCCAAATGGGTTCCGGCGCATCACCCTTTCACCGCGCCCTACGAAGCGGATATGAAGAATCTGCTCACCGATCCGGCCAGTGTGCGCGCCAACTGCTACGACCTGGCCCTGAACGGCCTCGAGCTAGGCTCCGGGTCCATCCGCATCCATCGCAAAGACGTGCAGCAGCAGATCTTCCAGTCTCTCGGCATTTCGGACGAGGAGGCCCGCGCCCGTTTCGGCTTCTTCCTCGACGCCCTCGAATTCGGCGCCCCGCCCCACGGCGGCATCGCCCTCGGCCTGGATCGCATCGTCATGCTGCTCGCCGGCGCCTCCAGCCTCCGCGAAGTCATCGCCTTCCCCAAAACCGCCAAAGCCATCGATCTGATGGCCGAAGCTCCCACCACCGTCACCGACCAGCAGCTAAAAGAACTCCACATTCGCGTGGCGCTGAAGAGCTAGCGTTTTTCAGCTACGTCCAGGCCTACAAATCTGGGTGCCCCAGGTCCCGATTTTGGGACCTGGGAAACCACAAAACTAAGATCAGAATGTTTTTTGATTGGAAGCAACTTTAGCTTGGACGAGGCCGCCTAGCAACCTCAGCAGCCAAAATCATCAAAGCCCCTGCAATCCACATGAAGTGCCCAATCAGCGGCACAATGTGGGCAATGAAAAAGAACGTCCAGGTTGCCGCCATGCAAACCAGAACCGCCGCAGCCAGTGACCGGCGCACTCTTTTGAACTGCGGGAAAAAGCTGAAGGGTATATAGATCAATATCAACGGATTGATCCAGCCACTTAGGACAGCCAGAAAATCCAAGTCTTCGTATGTTTCCTTCTGAAACGTCGCGGAAAGGGTGATCCGCGCACACTCCCATCCTTTAAATGTGTTCGTGAAGGCAGTAACAGGCCCTGCTTCCCTGCAAGCCGGCAAGAAAAATGCCGCAATAAAGATCATCAATCCAAGAATCTGGCAGATCAGAATTGTGCGTGGGGTGACTGAAGAACGAAGGCCGATCTTCATGCCCGATCCAGTTCCGCAAACAGCTCGCTCAGCACCACTCGAATCGGCGTCTCCGGCACAGTAAGCTCCCCTGTCCGCACCTCTTCGAGCCCGGCAGAAGCATATCGATAAGCTATCCGCGGTTCCGGGTCGATGATCCAGATATGTTCAATCCCGAAGCTGCGATACTCCGCGGCCTTCCCCTGCATCGCACTTACAGAATCCTCAGGCGAAAGAATCTCGACAGCAATCAGCGGCGGCTGTGTTACATATCGCTCAAATTTGTCCCCCGCCCGCACCACCAGCACATCCGGAACCCGGAAATTCCTAGCCTTTGTCTGCGTGCGAAGCTCGGGAAATACCTCAACTCCCCACTCCGCCCGTTTGATCGCAAAAAGTACCGTAAGGTACCGCTGAATGATGGAGTGCTCTTTCTCTCCCAAGTTCCGCTCCTCGATCCGCCCATCCACAAACTCGCGGTCCGGGCTCCAGCTCGTCCGCAGGTATTCCCGCACGGTCCAGAGTTCTTCGGAACTGGGCACAGTCGTCGCCATACGTTGATTATCTCCCCAAACCAACCGTGCCACCAGCAGAATCCTGCCTAATCCGTATCCTACTCCGCCGCATTCTCCCCTTCGCCTTCCACTGAAATCCTTAGCGAGCGAATAACATGCAGGTCGTTCTGCATGAAGGGTCCATCCGCGCCAGCCTGCGCTGAACGCTACCTGAGGCCCTCCGCACCCCAGCGCCCCGTGTTGTGGTGAAATCAGCTTTCTTCGCCGGAAACTGAATGCCTGTTTGAACATACGAACAGTTTTCAACTGGAAAATCATTAAGATTACTTAATAAGAAATGCGCTATTTCACTCTAATTATTAATATATGTTTCTTGACAATAAATTATTATGAGTATTTAATGAATACCGTGCCAATCTCGCTTCGGATGGCACACGCTCAGGCTGTCTGTAATTCAACCGTTGGCGCTTACCCGGAAGTACCTGATTGCTCAGGTGTATGCAGGAATCCTTGCGTTCCGCGGATCAAGTTCCTCTGTCGATCTACAGCATCTACGATCATGCACGCAGTACAACCCCACGAAAGGACGAAGGAAAATGACAATCAAGAAACTCGCATCTGTATCTGCAATGTTCAGTCTCGTGCTTTTTTCGCTCGCTTTGCTCTGTCCGGCAAAAAGCATGGCTTCATCCGGCGGCGGATGTAATGAGGATGACGTTAATCAGGGCGCTGTGGAGGACGATGTAACTTATTGTTTCAACACAGACCTCAGCGGTTACGCCCAAAACGAGGGGGATTTAGTCCACGGCGCCTGGAAATATGTGCTTGTTGGCGTGTCCGTAGATATTCGCGACACAACGGCGGGCGCGGATGTGTTTATGAAAGGCGCATATTCCAACACATCTTCCGTTGAACTGGATTTCACCGCGTCGGAATTTCATCCAGCGCCGGTCTCAGGTCACGTCTATCTGATGAAGGTCACGGTTTGTGGAGCGGGAAGCAACTCCGGCACAGGCCAGTGCACGAACTATGTCTCGGTGCCAAACTTGCCGACCGTGACTTATTAACGAAATCCCAGCCAGCTGATTATGGTGCCAATCTTGCTTCGGACGGCACGGCTTAGGGTGTCTGTAATTCAACGGGTGGCGCTTGCCTGGAGATGCCCGATTTCTCGGGCGTATGCGGGAAACCTGGCGTTCCGGGGAGCAAGTTCCTCTGTTGCTCTACAGCATCGACAACCATCCACGCAGCACAACCAAAACGAAAGGACAAAAGAAATGACGATCAGGAAATACGTATCTGTATCGGCAATCTTCAGTTTGATGCTTCTGTCGCTTGCTTTGCTCTGTCCGGCAAGAAGCATGGCTTCATCCGGCGGCGGATGTAATGAAGACGTCGTTAAGCAGGGTGCAGTGCAGGATGATGTAAATTATTGTTTCAACACAGACCTCAGTGGTTACGCCGAAAACGATTTGGATTTACTCCAGGGCGGCTACGATTATCTGCTTGCCGGCGTGAGTGTAGTTATTCATGACGAAACAGCGGGCGGAGATGTGTTTAGTCAAGCCTCATATTCCAACCAAGGTTCTGTCGATCTGAATTTCACCGCATCGCAATTTAAGCCAGCGCCGGTTTCAGGTCACGTCTATTTGATGATCGTCAAGGCTTGTGGAAAGGCAAGCAACTCTGATTTAGGCCAGTGCTCGAATTTTTTCTCGGTGCCAAACTTACCGGCCGTGACTTACTAACGAAGATGCCAACCAGCCGATTTTCGCGCGTTTCCCAGGTCTTGCTTCTGAGGCCTGGGAAACCGCGGACTTCAGCTCACCTGCCGCTGGCCGCCCTACTCGGTATCCGTCTCAGCTCCGTTTTTCGCTTCGCCTTCCACTGAAATCCGCAGCGAGCGAAGAAAATGCAGGTCGTTCTGCGTGAAGGGTCCATCCTCGCGGCCCTGCGCCGGAACGCCCTCGGCATCCGTGGCATCCTTGCCGGCCACCTCGTTCAGCCCGATCGTGGCTTCCAGCATCAGCAGCACGTCGAAGCCGTACTTGCGGATATCCTGCACCACCCCGGCGATCTGCTCGCTCTCGATCACCGACTCGTGGATGGCCTCGCCCAGTTGCTGAATCAGTTCGCGCAGACGGGATGTCATGGGTACCTCCAGGGGCGGCGGCCCGCGCGAGAAACAAGCGAGGGGAGCGGCGTGAGATTCCTCTCTACCTTACTGCCATCGCCGCCGGGCGGCAACAGGCAAGCGGCAAACAAACGGTGAAACAGCGGCGCGGCAACCGCCGCTGCTACCATCATAAACGGAATGAAACCTCAAATCATCGGCCGCACTCTCGGCATCGGACTGCGCGTCGCCGGACGCATCGCCGGCCAGTGCGTCGCCGCCGGAGCCCAGGCCGCAGCCAACCAGCCCGCCTCGCAGCCGGCAACCGGCGCCCCATCCCGCACCGCCGGTAAGGTGGCCGGCCAGGCTACGCGCGGCATCGGCCGCGGCCTGGGCGGTTTCCTGCGCCCCTTCCGCCGCGTAGGCGGTATCCTCTGGCTTGAAGTCACCGGCGTCTTTTTCTTCCTCTTTGTCTTTATCTTCGCCCGCTTCGCCTGGATCACCCGCATGGACTATGCCCGCGGCCCCAACCACCTGAGATTCCTCGTCTACTCAGGCGTAGCCCTGGTCTTCCTCTACCTCACCGTCACATCCTTCTGGCGCGCACGGCGCAAGTGAACTCCCGCATCTGCTTCTAGTTTTTCGCCGGATCGTTTCCACTCGGCCGGACGAGCGCCCACACCAGCGCCCCCACCACCAGCAGCGCAAAAAGCCACATCAATCCGCCGCCGCCGTGAAACCCGCGAAAATATCCCAGCGCCAATGCATTCAATCCCGTGGTCAACATAGTCTCCCTCCGCGGACTGAGCGCATCGCCCACCCGCACTACCCATAGAGACCCAGACTCCTCCGGCAAGTTGTTGCGGAAAAATTTAGAGTGCGGCGCTCAGCCTCGCTCGCGTTGCAAAGCTTCCGCAACAGCGAGCTTTTTTATATAGCCGCTTCGAGCAACAGCCGCCGTCGCAGCCTTTCTCGGTCTGCCGCCCAGCCGGCCATTCTTCTTTGCGGCGGAGGTTTTGGCTGCGCTTCTTTGCCTGCCTCCCGCCGCTCCCAGTCTGCTGGCCATCCACCTCTTCGAGCCAAGAAAGCCCTCAAGAAGTGCGGGCAGATACAGATCGGCATCCAGCTTGGGAAAGTGAATGCCGAAACCAGAGGGAGAAATTTCGATCGCTTCAAGTTGAGCGGGGCTGGCAGCTTCCAGTCCCTCTGCATCCTTGGGCGAAAACGCCACATCCAGCCGCGAACTGAGGCGAATCACGACCCGTCCCATGCGGCGGTCATAGTGCGCGCTCACGGCCCTGGGATGCAATGCCTGGAGCTCTTCCGCTCTCCGGTTAGCCCGTTCGAATTGGCGATCATTTTCCATGAATTCTCTCCCATGCGCCGCAAAGCGCCGCCAGATTGCTCCCCATCACGGCTTGAATGCGGGCCAGATCGCGGCCTGCAAATCCGTAGTTCTCCCGCACAGCCACAGGACCCGCCGGGCAATTCAATTCAAAGACAGCTTCGTGGCCGTCCCCGATCACGTGCACATGAGCCGGACGGTGGTCATTCGGATATACGGCCACCCTCAAAGCGCCAATCCTCAGTACGGTTGGCATCAACTTATCCTATCACATACCCAAGCGTTTGGGTTTATAGCTGAATATTGCTTCTTTGGCGGCACTCAGCGATCCTTCCGCGTCAGATGCCACACCGCCAGCCCCAGCGCCGCCACTCCCAATCCATACGCCATCCACGCATACGGCCCCGTGTGGATTGCCCATCCCTTCCACAGTGCAATCCCCGCCGCCACCAGCATCAGTACCCCACGAAACAAATTCATCCCCTCAACCTTTCTTCTCAACTATTGCTCATTCCACATCACCAGAGCCGCGCAAGCGGCATCTGCCCCACCGCAGGTGGTTTGACCTCGCCGCCGCATCCTCCCTATCGTAAGCACAGCACCACCGCAGCACTCAAGAGGAACCCATGACCGCCCCCGAGTTGAAAACGACCCCCCTCAACGCCACTCACCGCGCCCTGCACGCTAAAATGGTCGACTTCGGCGGCTGGGAGATGCCCGTCGAGTACCCCGGTCCCGGCGCCGGCATCATCGCCGAACACCTCGCCGTCCGCACCGCCGTTGGACTCTTCGACGTCTCCCACATGGGCGAAATCCAGTTCCGCGGCCCCGGCGCCCTGGCCGCCGTTCAGCACATCACCATGAACGACGCCTCCCGACTCAGTGACGGCCAGGCCCACTACTCCGCCTTGCTCACCCCCCAGGGAACCTTCGTCGACGACATTCTCGTCCACCGCCTCAGCCCCAACGATTATCTCCTCGTCGTCAACGCCGCCAACACTGAAAAAGACCTCGCCTGGATTCGCCGGCAAGTCGGCGCCTTCCCCTCCATCCACATCGCCGACTACTCCAGTTACTACTCCCAGCTCGCCCTGCAAGGCCCGTGCGCCCTTGAAACGCTCCAAAAGCTCACCAAAGTCGATCTCGCCGCCATCAAGAATTACTGGTTCACCTGGGGCGCGGTCGCCGGCATCCCCAACGTCCTCATCGCCCGCACCGGCTACTCCGGCGAAGACGGCTTCGAACTCTACTATCTCCCCGCCGACGAACCCACCACCGTCAAAGTCTGGAACGAACTCCTCGCCGCCGGCCAGGAGTTCGGCATCCGCCCCTGCGGTCTGGGCGCCCGCAATACCCTCCGCCTTGAAGCCGGCATGAGCCTCTACGGCCACGAAATCTCCGCCTCCATCAATGTCTTCGAAGCCAACCTCGACCGCTTCCTCAAGCTCGAAAAAGGCGAGTTCATCGGCCGCCAGGCCCTCCTCGACCTCCAATCCACCGGCGGTCCCGCCCACAAGTTAATTGGCCTGGAAATGATCGACCGCGGCATCGCCCGCGACGGTTACCCCGTCCTCAACCTCGAAGGCAAAGAAATCGGCGTCATCACCTCCGGCTCCCCCGCTCCATTCCTCAAAACCAATATCGCCCTGGCCCTGGTCCTCACCCAGGCAGCCCTCAGCGGCGAAGACGTATTCGTCCAGGTCCGCCAATCTCAGGTCCGCGCCAAACAAGTCCCCACCCCCTTCTACAAACGCCCCAAAGAAATAGCTGGGAAAGCACGTGACAACTGATCCTGGATCTCTGCTCCCTTTCTCCGTCCGAATCAAACACTCCACTCGACGAATCAAACAAGCGCACTCGATTTTGCTTAAAGGATCCTTCCCTCCATGACCCTGTCCGCCACTGAAGTCAATCATTTGAAAAAGGCCCCCGCCGTCGGTGGCGTCTTGCCCATCTTCCATAGCCGCTGGAGCCCGCGCTCCTTTTCTGCCCGTGAAGTCGCCCCCGCTGACCTCGCCCGAGTCTTTGAAGCCGCCCGCTGGGCTGCCTCCTCCTACAATGAGCAGCCCTGGCGCTTCCTCGTAGGCACCCGCGACTCATTGACCTACAAGAAGATATTCGACTCGCTCGGCGCCTTCAACCAGGTCTGGGCCGCCGCTGCGCCGGTGCTCATTCTGGGCGCAGCCAGAACCAGATTCACCCACAATGGCGAACCCAACCGCGTAGCCCTCTATGACCTGGGCGCAGCCGCATCCTACCTCACCCTCCAGGCCGCCGCCCTCGGCCTTGCCACCCACCAGATGGCCGGCTTCGACCAGGACGCCGCCCGCCAGGCGTTTGAAATCCCGGAGATTTACTCGCTCGGCGCCGTCATCGCCCTCGGTTACCAGGGCGAGCCCGCCGCCCTCAGCCACGAACGGCTGCTCGCTCAGGAAACCACGCCCCGTGAGCGTAAACCATTGAAAGATTTCGTCTTCTCCTCCTGGGACACTCCCGCGGACCTGGGCTGATTCCGCCACGAACAACTTCAATCGCCTTTCAAAGTCGCGCATCCAGACTCCGCGTGCGAGCGGTTCTCCAGTTGCTGTAGCGCGTAATCATTTCAGTTGAGAGACTTTTACCTTAAGAAAAAGCCACCATGGTAGGTGGCCGGAAATGGCGGGTGGCCCACCCATTGAGTTACCACAAAAGTGCGGGCGCCCTATCCTTGACACAGTTTTATCGTGGCAAGGGTGGGAGACCACGGACCTCACCCAGTGGGCAACCTGCTAAGCCACGGCGGGCGGCCCACCCATTGAGTTACCACAAAAGTGCGGGTGCCCTATCCTTGACACAGTTTTATCGTGGCAAGGGTGGGAGACCACGGACCTCACCCAGTGGGCAACCTGCTAAGTCACGCCTCCAGGCTCCGGGTTACAGTGGATGCTGGAGACTATTCTTTTGACCTACCCTCCGCCCCCCCGGACAGTTCGGCGACCGGCTCCCGCGCGCAGATCCCGCCTCCGGACCACCCCCGTCCGCCGGCCTGACTGGCGCATCTGGTTGAAACGATGTGCATTCGCTGCGGTTGGATTGGTGTTGGCGCTGATCGCCTGGGGGGCCATCGCTCGCCAGCTTGCGCCCACTTCGAACACCTCGCTTACCCGCTTTGACGCCATCATTGTTCTGGGTTCTCCCGCCGACGGCGACGGCAACCCCACCCCCACGCAGTTGGCCCGCGTCACCGAGGCCGTTCACGAGTACGAGCGCGGCGTGGCCACAAGGCTGATTCTCACCGGCGGAGCGTCCGCCAACTCGTTTGTGGAGGCCCGCGTGATGGCACGGACGGCCCACGCCCAGGGCATTCCGAAGTCCGCCATCATTGTGGAACCGGAGGCCAGGAATACCATCCAGAACGCCTGCTTTGCCGTGCGCATCATGAAAGCACACGGCTGGCGCTCGGCCGAGGTGGTTTCCAGCCCCTATCATCTGCCCCGCGCGGGGCTCATCTTGAGCCGCCTGCCGCTGGAGTGGCGCGCGCACGCCGCTCCGCCGCTTTCGCCCAGGCCGGCCGAGTCCTCAAACGCAGCCACGGTGATCGAAACCTTGAAGACCGTGCGCTATCTCGTTTGGACCCGCCAGTTTGATCGCTGCGAGCCTTAGCCCAGGCAGAATCTCCCGGGGGGTGGGTCAGTTTGAAGGTACTGGCTTAACAGACTGCGGGAAAACTCGATCTGGAGGGAGGCGGGGGTTTCAACCCCCGCATAAAGCCAGCAGAATCCAAACGGGCTTTAGCCCCGGAGGGATGCTTTATTCCAAAATGACCCAGTTTCTGTTTACCTGCTCTGCGTTGTCACCTGTCGGCGCAGTCCTGTAAGCTGAATGGTAATGCGTCTCCAAGTCAATTCTTCTGCCTGTCTCGTAGCCCTAGCCGCCCTGGTCCTCTGCGCCGGAACCCGCGCCCAGGCCCAGGCCGCACCCGCGCAATCCACCGGCAATGGCACCTATATGCCCACCGACCCGCTGGCCAATGTTCGCTATGACAATCGATTCGACGTCTCGCTCGGCGCGGCCTATGGACACCAGAAAGCCGGGCCGCCACCCCTCGAAGAAGGATCCAATCTGGGCGGGCTCGATCTCACCGGCTCCTGGTGGTTCAGCCGGCGCTGGGGGCTGGAGGGCACGGGGCGCGCCTATCTGGGCTCCAGCGGCGCCGGAATCAACGACCTGGGCATCAAGGGGCCGTTTGTGAGCCAGTACATGTTTGCCGCCGGACCGGAATGGCTGGGGCCGCATAACAAGCACGGCGCGCTGCTGGTCCACGCTCTGATGGGCGGAGCGCGCTTTGATTCGCATCTGGGTCCAAACTCGCCGCAGAATGTGCAGTACGTCAGCTTCTTCAACGACCAGATCGCCCCCGCGGCCATCATCGGCGGCCACATCGACCTCAACCGCTCGGCGCGCTGGGTCTTCCGCATCACGCCCGATGCTTTGTACACCCGCTATGGCATCAATTACGGGAACATGGCCACCTATGGCTACTGGAACTTCGGCATCTCGGTCGGGGTGGAGTATAAGTTCAAGAAGACGCGGTAAACGCGGCACAAAAATGGGGCGGCCTCGACTGAGTCTGGTCCCTCCCAGGCTTGCAGACCGGGCGGACAATCCAGCACGGCTATTCGGGCCCGGTTCCACATTGGGCCATAATCTCCTTCCCGGCACAATTTAATCGAGATAAGGATGCGGATGGGGCTGCCGGCTTCATCTGTGTGTGGTATTCTCCACCGTTCGGTCCCTGTGAAAAAGTGCCGCCGGGAAAGATGCTGCACCGGATAACAGAACTACCCTCGGGCAGGAGCACTTCGCGCAGGAAGGTCAACCAAGGCAGAATCCAATGGATATGAGAGACACACTTGGCGTATTGCTTGCGGGCGGAGCCGGAGAACGCCTCTTTCCGCTCACCCGCGATCGCGCCAAACCGGCCGTGCCCTTTGGCGGGCACTACCGCATCATCGACATCACCCTCTCCAACTGCATCAACTCCGGCCTGCGCAGGGTCTTCATCCTCACCCAGTACAAGGCGCTCTCGCTCAACCGGCACATCCGCGAAGGCTGGACCGGCATTGTGGCGCAGGAGCTGGGCGAGTTCTTTGAACTGCTGCCGCCTATGCAGCGCACCGGAGCCAATTGGTATATGGGCACAGCCGATGCCGTCTATCAGAACATCTACTCCATCGGCAGCGAACAGCCGAAGTACATGATCATCCTCTCCGGCGACCACATCTACAAAATGGACTACAGCCGCATGCTGGAGCACCACAAGGAGACTAACGCCGAGATCACTCTGGCCACTCTGCCCATCCCGCCCGACGAGGTTCCGCGGTTTGGCGTGGTCGAGGTGGGCCGGACCGGCGAGATCCTCGGCTTCCAGGAAAAACCGGCTTCCACCAGCTTCCGTTCGCCCAACAATCCCAACTCCGTGGATGCCTCCATGGGCATTTATATCTTCAATACCGAAGTGCTGCTGAAAGCTCTGATGGCCGACGCCGAAGACCCCGATTCCAAGCACGACTTCGGCCACGACATTCTGCCCAGCCTGCTGGGCAAAAAGAAGATGATTGCCTACAGCTTTGTGGACGAGAACAAGCAGCAGGCGCTCTACTGGCGCGATGTGGGCACGCTCGATTCGTACTACGCCGCCAACATGGACCTGTGCTCGGTTTCGCCAACCTTCAACCTCTACGACAAGAACTGGCCCATTCGCACCCGCATGCGCCAGTATCCCCCGGCCAAGTTCGTCTTCGGCGAGCCGGGCCGCTCCGGCATGGCAATCAACTCCGTCATCACCGCCGGCGTCATCATCTCCGGCGCCTCGGTAGCCAACTCTGTCGTCTCCCAGGATGTGCGCGTCAACTCCTACTCCGACGTGGACTTGAGCATCATCTTCTCCCACGTGAACATCGGCCGCCACTGCCGCATCCGCCGCGCCATCATCGACCGCGATGTGCATCTTCCCGAGGGCACCGTCATCGGCTACGACCCGGTAGAAGACAAGCGCCACTACTTTGTCACCCCTTCGGGCCTGACCATCGTCACCCGCGACGCCTCGCTCTTTGAAAACCCCGTCGATCCGGAGTTCCTGCAGCGCTATTAGGAAATCTCTGAATAAGTCGAAGTTTTGAAAGGGCACGGCCGGGAACCGGGGAACCCTCTGGGTCGGGGTGCTGTGCCGTAAATTCTGAATTGTTAGCGATTTGAAAGGGCACGGCTTTAGCCGTGCCGTAAATGCCACCGAATAGACGAGGGCTTTTAGCCTCTGAGGGAATGCGGGTGCCCCAGGTCTCGATTTTGAGACCTGGGATTCGCTGTGCTACATATCAAATCGAGATGAATGCATCCACCCCAAACCTCCCCGCGGAGATGATCTCCCTGCTTTCTCGCATGAGAGATCTGGCCGCGACCGCGCCGTCCCTCGAAGCCCTCCAGAAAGGCATCGTCGAGGCCATCGCCCAGAGTCTCCCATACTGCAACTGGACCGGCTTTTACATGCTCGACCCCGGCGACAAGGAGACGCTGATCCTCGGACCCTATATCGGAGATTCCACCCCCCACGTCCGCATCCCCGTCACGCAAGGGATTTGCGGCGCCGCGGCCGCCTCCGGAGAAACAGTAATAGTAGACGACGTCAACGCCGACCCGCGCTATCTCTCCTGCTCCATCCAAACCAAATCCGAGATAGTCGTCCCCATCTTTGCGCACGGCAAAGTGATTGGCGAAATCGACATCGACAGCCACACCCCGGCCGCCTTCACCGAAATTGACCGCAAATTCCTTGAAGAAAAGGCTCGCATCGTCGGCGCCTATGTTGAAAGCCGCTCCGGCGAAACAATTTAAGGAATTTGTGAATGAGTCGGCGTTTTGAAAGGGCGCGGCTTTAGCCGTTCTGCTTTCTCGTCGATTCGACTGCTTTGAAAGGGAGCGGCTATTGCCGTTCTGCTTTCTCGTCGATTCGACTGCTTTGAAAGGGAGCGGCTATTGCCGTTCTGCTTTCTCGTCGATTCGGTTATTTTTGAAAGGGCAAGACTTCAGTCGCGCCATAAATGGCAGATAATTGTACGTGGGTTTTAGCCCCTGAGGGTTAGCTCGTTCAAACTGACCCACTACCTTCAATTCCCGTAACTTTTCAGGCCCTTGCGTACTCTGATGGTGTGTGCATGTTATTCCCGCGCCTTGACGCTAGCGAGACCGGCACAGACCAGCGGGAGAGGTTGGACTAGATGTTATTGCTTTTTCTTGCGTATCTGGGCGGCGTTCTCACCATTCTCAGTCCCTGTATTCTCCCCGTCCTGCCTTTCGTCTTCGCGCGTTCCGACCGGCCTTTCCTGAAAAGCGGGCTTCCCCTGCTGGCCGGCATGGCCGCCACCTTCACGCTGGTTGCCAGCCTTGCGGCAGTGGGAGGAGGCTGGGCCGTGCGCGCCAATCAGTTTGGCCGCATCGCCGCTCTCATCCTCTTCGCGGCATTCGGCCTCACGCTGCTCTTCTCTTCACTCGCCGAGCGCCTCACCCGCCCCCTGGTGCAACTGGGCAACAAGCTCTCGCGCAGCAGCGATTCCAGCCCCGGCATCCTCAGTTCCTTCTTCCTCGGCATCGCCACAGGGTTGCTTTGGACGCCCTGCGCCGGTCCCATCCTCGGCCTCATCCTCACCGGAGCCGCCCTGAGCGGCGCCAGCGCCCACACGGCCGTTCTGCTGCTGGCCTACGCCGCCGGAGCCGCCACTTCGCTGGCTCTTGCATTGCTTGCCGGAGGCCGCGTCTTCGCTGCCCTCAAGCGTTCTCTCGGCGCCGACGTGTGGATTCGCCGTATCCTCGGAGTAGCAGTCCTCGCCGGCGTGGCTGCTGTCGCCTTCGGATTGGACCGCGGCGTACTCACCCGGCTCTCGCTGGCCAGCACGTCCGGTCTTGAACAGCGTCTCCTTGCCCTCGCTTCTCCCGGCGCTCCAAAGGACCAGCCGCAGCAGCCCGACAACAATCCCGGCATGATGATGATGTCCGCCGGAACCAGCTCTGACGGTGTGCCGGCCACGCTGCCCGATCTCTCCGGCGCAACCGTCTGGATCAACTCGCCGCCGCTCACCGCCGAATCCCTCCGCGGCAAAGTGGTCGTCATCGACTTCTGGACCTACTCCTGCATCAACTGCCTGCGCTCGCTGCCCTACATTCAAGCCTGGTACGGCAAATACAAAGACAGCGGCCTGGTCGTCATAGGCGTCCACACCCCCGAATTCCCCTTCGAAAAAGACGAAGCAAACGTTCGCCAGGCGGTGCGCGAGATGGGCATCGTCTACCCCGTCGCCATGGATAACGACTACCGCATCTGGCGCGCCTTCCATAACAAATTCTGGCCCGCGCACTACTTCATCGACGCTACCGGCCGCATCCGTTATCACCACTTCGGCGAGGGCGACTACGATCAATCCGAGACCTGGATTCGCAGTCTTCTCGAGGAGCGAAATCATCAGCCGCCTCCCACTTCAGCCACCAATATTGCCGCCATTGGCGCGGAAGCCGGGTCTAATCTGGAGACTGTGCAATCGCCGGAGACCTATATCGGATATACGCGCGCCGAAAATTTTCGCTCGCCCGGCGGATTCGATGAGGATGATCCCCACCTCTATCGCGCCCCCGCCCATCTCGATCTCAACGCGTGGGCCCTAACCGGCAAATGGAAAGACGAGAGCCAGATCGCAACCCTGCTCGGATCCTCCGGCGCAATCGTCTACCGCTTCCATGCCCGCGACCTGCACATCGTTCTGGGGCCGGGCAGCGACGGAAAACCGGTCCGCTTCCGCGTGACTCTGGACGGCAAGCCGCCCGGCGCGGACCACGGCATGGACACCGATGCCGACGGTTACGGCACGGTGACGGAGAGCCGCTTGTACCAGTTGATTCGGCAGCAAGGCGCCGTGCGCGATCGCGCCTTCCGGATCGAATTTCTCACTCCGGGCGTGCAGGCCTTCGCCTTCACCTTCGGATAAAGGCATACGATTTGCAGAAAGTCGGATAGTGGCTCATTTTGAAGGGTACGGCTTTTATAGCCTACGGAAATACACGTTCGGGGCTGCAAGAAGTGTCAGGGCACGACTTTAGTCGTGCCGATAGTCGAACAAAAATAACGCGGGCTTTAGCCCCTGAGGGAAAGCCGGCGTAAACAAAAGAACTCAATCAGAGGATTCCCCAATGACCAATCACAATCATGATCATTCACAATCCGAGGCATCTACCGGCAAAGCCCGCGTTCAACTCCTCGGCCGCCGCGCCTTCATCGTTTCCGCTGCGGCAGCGGTCAGCGGAGCGGCCTTCTGGGCCTTGCGCAAGATCACTCTTGTCGAGCCCCAGCCGGTCTCCGCCGCGGGCGCTCCGGCAAACGTGACCATCGTGGAATTTGCGGCCAACGGCAAGAAGACCGGCAAAGTGACCGTTCCTCACATCGTCAAGTCCGACGCCGATTGGCAGAAGCAGCTCTCGCCCATCTCTTTTCAGGTCACGCGCCGCGCCGGAACCGAGCGCGCCTACAGCGGCGACACATGGAACCTGCACGACAAAGGCATCTTCCGCTGCATCTGCTGCGACACGGCCCTGTTCAGCTCGGATACTAAATTCGAATCCGGCACCGGCTGGCCCAGCTTCTGGCAGCCAATCGCGCATGAAAACGTTGTGGAATCCACCGACGCAAGCCTGGGCATAGACCGCACCGCCGTCTCCTGCCGCCGTTGCGACGCGCACCTGGGCCACGTCTTCAACGACGGCCCGCCCCCCACCGGCCTGCGCTACTGCATGAACTCAGCCGCCATGCACTTTGTGAAGCTGGCTTGAGCTTAGGCAGAATCTGCCGCGTGCTTCACTTGCCTTTGTAATCCTGAAACAGCTCGGGAAACTGCTTCTTGAGCGCCTCGATCTTGGGCCGGTCGCAGATCTGAATGTACTGGTTGTCGGGATTATGGTAAGCAAAGTCCTGATGGTAAGACTCGGCCACATAGAAGCCCTGTAGCGGCGCAACCTGGGTCACGATCTTTTTGGGGAACGCGTGCGCCGCGTCCAGTTGCGCAATGTAGGCCAGGCTGATCTTCTGCTGCTCATCGCTGCTATAGAAGATGACCGACCGATAGGATGAGCCCACGTCCGGCCCTTGACGATTGAGCTGGGTCGGATCGTGCGCCACTGAGAAGAAGATGCGCAGAAGCTGTCCGTAAGTAATCTTCGACGGATCGTAGACCACGCGCACCGATTCCGCGTGCCCGGTCTTCTCCGTGTTCACCTGTTGGTAGGTCGCGGTTGCCGCTGAGCCGCCGGCGTAACCGACCGTCGTCGCCAGCACACCTTTCACGCGCTCGAATACCGATTGCGTGCCCCAGAAGCAGCCCCCGGCAAAGACCGCGGTCTCCTGGCCCGGCGCCTGCGCCAGCGGGGCATCGGTTACGGCAGCAGGTACCGGCGTTTTCGTTCCGGCCCGGCACCCGGCAACCAGGGTGGAGGCCATCAGCAGAGAAAGAAAGGCGTGGCGCAAAGCAATTCGACCGGGCATGCATTTCTCCTGGGCCGTATCCCTTTCGACCCGTACAACTGTGATGCGTTTGGCCGGAAAAGGTTACGGAAGAAACGATAGGTGCGCCGTCTGCGCAGGCGTCAGACCCGAGGGGAACCTTTCGCGCAAATCCCTCGTATTAGCCATGTATGCAATGCGTGGGTACATTAAGCTGGAGCGTAATGGGGCTGGCATCGCCGGGGACCCCGGCCAGACCGGCGCGGCGTACCATGGAGGCGCCGGAGATAGGTGTCCAAAGGCAGTCCGCCAGCCAGGCGTGCGTGGAGGTGAGTCCTCTGGAGATGGACTGGT
Organism: Occallatibacter sp.; assembly: GCA_050012555.1. Lineage (GTDB taxonomy): Bacteria > Acidobacteriota > Terriglobia > Terriglobales > Acidobacteriaceae > Telmatobacter. The sequence goes on along the minus strand of JBEKGY010000039.1, from coordinate 9,269 downwards.
CCCAAATCGTCCGCCGCTGCATGGACGGGGATTCCGGCGCATGGGCCGAACTGGTCCGCACCCACCATCGGCGCGTCTACGGCCTCTGCTACCGCTTCACCGGCAACCCGGCCGACGCCGAAGACCTCACCCAGGAGGTTTTCCTCAAGATTTTCTCCAACCTGGCCAGCTTCGATACCCGCCGCGGCAGCCTCCAGGTGTGGATCACGAGTTTGTCCCGCAACCTGTTGGTGGACCATTTCCGCCGCACCCGCAATCAGCGCGCAACTGGCTCACTCGATGAGGGTTGGGAGTCGGCCGAGGAGCTCAAGCCGGTGGACCGGCTCACCGCTCGCGGTCCCTCGCCGCTGGAGTCGGCAGCACGCAAGGAACTGGCAAAAATGGTGCAGCAGGCCCTGGCCCGCGTGTCAGTGGATTTGAGAGAGGCCGTCATTCTCCGCGACCTCCAGGATATGGACTACAAGGAGATTGCCTGCGTGCTGGGCATTCCCGAAGGGACGGTCAAGTCCCGCATCAGCCGGGGCCGCGCGGAACTGGCGAGGCTGCTGGAACGTACTAAACGGGAGGTAATGTAATGGCAGAGCGCACTTATATTCCGAGTTCTACCGCCTGCGTCCAGTGGGAGATGCTGTTGGCCGATGCGCTGGACGGGCTGCTGAGGCCCGAGGACCAGGCTGTCTTTAATGCCCACAGGTCCGTCTGCCCGGCATGCGCGGCACTGTTTGAAGAGGCCCGCCGCGGCCGCGAGTGGCTGGAGTTTCTCTCCCCGGAGCCGGAGGTTCCCGCTGGGCTGCTGGACAGAATCCTGGCCCAGACAGGTCCGGGGCAAATGGAAGGCTTCGGCCTCATGGCCGGCGGCAGAAACGTCCTCGAGATGCCTCCGCCGCACATTCCGGCCTCCACCCCAGCACACAAAAATCGTGTGCCGGGGACCCCGGCCTGGCAGCGTCCCGGCTTTGTGGGCAATGTGCGCCGTTTTGCCGAGCCCCGCCTGCTGATGACCGCGGCCATGGCCTTCTTCTCCATCGCTCTCACCCTCAACCTGACCGGCGTCCGTTTGAGCAGCCTGCGGATCGCCGGCCTGCGCCCCACCGCGGTGCGCTCGTTCCCCAACGCAGCGCGTTCCTATCTGGAGCGGCAGCTGACCATGGCCTCCACCCCGGTCATCCGCTACTACGACCACTCACGCTTTGTCTACGAGGTCGAGTCCGGGATGCGGGAACTGCGTCGCGCCACTGAGGGCGAAGGCAGCAACCGGCAGAAGCACAATGACGCCGCGCCGGGCGAGTCCAGACAGATTCAGGGCCGCCCCGGCCGCATGGGTGGGGGCACTCCCGTGGACTCTCGGCAACAGTCGGGCAACCGGCCGGCTCTCAACAATTCCAATGACTTTCTGGAAGCTTCCCTCACATTTCAGGGGACGTCCCGCGCACTCCGGCGGCTCCAAAATGGCACTACGGGAACGGCAGTATGGAAAAGGAGCACAGTATGGACTGCGTAAATCACACGAGCGTAAGCGCAACCGCCTATTGCCAGAGTTGCGGCAAGGCGCTCTGTGCCGGTTGCGTGCGCAATACGGCCGGAGGGCAGATTCTCTGCGAGCCCTGCTGGATGGCCTGGCAGAGCTACCAACAGCCCTTTGCCGCCCCGCATTCGGGCGGGCCTCATCCGGTGCTGGCCGGGTTCCTGGGGCTCTTCCCCGGCGTGGGCGCCATGTATAACGGCCAGTTTCTCAAGGGATTCATCCACGTGGCGATCTTTGTCGTTCTTGTCAGCATCGCCAATCATTACGATGTCTTCGGCTTCCTGGTTGCGGCATGGATCATCTACCAGTCGTTTGAGGCCTTCCACACCGCCAAGGCGCTGCGCGATGGCCAGCCGCCGCCTGACCCGCTGGGATTGAACGAGGTCGGCTACTGGGTGAATCCCGGCTCTCGCTCGCGGCAGACGGGCCAACCCGGCGCTTCGCCGGCGCAACCTGATCCCGGCCCGGCAGCGCAGGGTCCGGCAACGGCAGGCTACCAGCCGCCTTATGCCGGGCAGTACCAGGCCCCGTTCACGCCGCCCGCGCCCGGCTTTGTCGATCCGGCTGTGCCGCCCGTTCCGTCCATGCCTCCGGCGCCGCCGCTCTATTGGCGGCGCCGTGAGCCCATCGGCGCCCTGGTTCTCATCGCCCTCGGATTGTTGTTTCTGCTCGATCAGCTCGATATCTTCAACGGCCGCTTGTTTAATTACACCTGGCCGCTGCTGTTGATCGCGCTGGGCGTCTGGTTGATCGTTCGCCGTCTCACAGATTCGCACGGAGGTTCCAAATGAGCCGTTACATCATGATTCGCCGCCTGCGCGCTCCGGCATTTCTCCTGCTGGTTGGCGTGCTGGCGCTGCTGGCCCAGGCCCACATCCTCGGCTGGACCAAGAGTTGGCCGCTCTTTCTCATCCTGGCCGGAGTGTTGGCGCTGGCCGAACGCACGGTGCTGCCCACCGAAGAGGGCTATCCACCCTACCCCGACCCCATTGATCCCAGGGCTGCAACCGGCATTCCACCCTACCCCGGCCAGCCGACGGCCTTCATTCCCCCTCACTTACAGGATTACGAGAAAGATCCCTTCGAAAGGAAATCATGAGCAGCGTACCTCCAACCACGCCTCCGGGCGGCGGCGTGCCGCCTCCGTATCCTCCTTACGATCCCAAGACCCAGTGGCGCGACTACCGCGAGCATCAGCGGGCCGTCTGGCGCGCCCAGCGCGATGCCTGGAAGGCCCATTGCAACGCCATGAAGGCCAACTACGCTTGCGCCTACGGTCCCCGCGTTCCTTCCGTGGTCGGCCCCATCATCCTCGTCGGCGTCGGCATCATCGCCCTGCTGGTGCTCACCGGCCGCATCAATGCCGGCGGTTTCTGGTCCTGGTATGGCCGCTGGTGGCCGCTGTTGCTCATCGGCGCCGGCCTGGGCATGCTGGGCGAGTGGGCGCTCGACCTGCGTCGCGGGACCCCCGTGCGCCGTGGCGGCAGCTTTGTCGGCATCCTCGTTTTGCTGGTCATACTGGGCTTTTGCGCCGCCGGATGGAACCACGCCCGGGGTTCATTTCACTCCCTGTTCGGCGACCACGGCGATGACTTCTTCAACACCTTCGGCCTGCCCGAGCACGACTACGACCAGCCGGCGCTGACCGCGCAGATTCCCTTGAATGCCACTATCGAGATCGAGAATCCACGCGGTGACGTAAGCGTGACCGCGGGCAACGCCTCCGCCATTGAGGTACAGGCCCACGAAGAGGCCTTCGCCAACTCCGATGCCGACGCCAAAAAAATCTTCGACGCCGAGGCGGCTCACCTGAACGCGAGCGGCAGCACCGTGCTGGTCAAGTCGGACAGCAACTCCAGCGGCCGGCTCAACCTGACGGTCACCGTGCCGAAATCCGCAAAGGTGACGGTAAACGCAGGCAGGGGAGACGTAACCGCGGCCGGCCTGGGCGCAGGCATCAGCATCAGCACCTCCCACGGGGACGCGCATCTGAGCGCCATTACGGGCTCGGTGTTGGTGCACTTCTCCGGCGGCAGGGATGACGTCTCCGCCCACCAGGTGGACGGCGATCTCTCCATCGACGGCGACTCCAACGACCTCACCCTCTCCGAGATCAAAGGCAAGGTCACCCAGAGCGGAGAGATCCTCGGCGACGTGCATATGGAAAACATCTCCGGTGCCGTGCATCTGCACACCACGGTCACCAACCTCGAACTGGCCAGTCTGCCCGGCGACCTGAACCTCAACTCCGACGACCTTCGCATCACCGAGGCCAAGGGTCCGGTGCGCGTCTCCTCGCACTCTAAGGACATCGACCTGAGCCAGATCTACGGCGAAAGCTACGTCGAAGACCGCAACGGAACCATCACCGTCGAACCGGCCGGAGCCTACGGCGTCGAAGCCAAAAACGAGAAAGGCGATGTGGAGGTAACCCTGCCGCCCAACGCCTCGGCCACCGTCGAAGGCCGCACCCGCAACGGCGATATCCTCACCGATTACGGCCTCGCGGTCAGCGGCGATGAAAACAAAACCGTCAGCGGACGCATCGGTTCCGGCGCATCGAGAATCGTCCTGAGCGCGGAGAACGGCGACCTGCGCATCAAGAAAGGCTCAGGCTTCCCCGCCGAGCCGCCGGCGCATTTACCGATGCTGAACGTTCCGCCCTACCACAGGGTTCCATTGCTGGACGCCAAGCCCAACTCCAAGGCACCATCCACCTCCGGCGCGCCCCGCCTGAAAGCGCCCAGGAATCCGCCCGCGCCACCGGCTCCGCAGTAAGGGGCCGCAAAATGAATGCGGGCTTCAGCCCCTGCGCGATGTTTCCCACTTCGCAGCCATCGCTGCAGCCCCGTGCCCCATCTTTTCCGTTTTTTCTTGCGGAAAGGGTGGGAAACCAAACACAATTCGAGGGCCGGACCCATAGCTACAGAGTGCATCTGGTCTGGCTGCGCATCTCACCAGACAAACGGAACAAGCCGGAACCGCGTGCGGAGGCAGTAGTCGGAATATCCAGGCAGTTCCTTGTTCAGAACCTGTTCCTCGTTCAGCAGCCGCAAAACATAAAGAGGGATGAGCAGCAAAAAAGCCGGCCAGGCCACAAACGACCCCAGCGCCGTCGGCATGAAGATCATCAGTACAACTGCGCCGGCATAGAGCGGATGCCGAACCACGCTGTACGGCCCGGTGGTGATCACCGTCTGCCCCTCCTCCACCTGAACCGTACGCGAGGCAAACCGGTTCACCCTGAAAACCCAGAAAAACAGCACCATGCTGCCCACAACCATCCCCAGCGACAGCGCTGTCAGCCACAGCGGCACCGCGCCCACCAGGCTCCGCGACCAGCCGAAGCGGTAATCGAACCCCGGCAGCAGAAAGGCGGCGAGATAGAGCGGCTTGCCCCATTTCAGCAGCAACTTCTGTTCCTTGATCTGCTCTTTGGTCCGCAATCTGCGTTCAAGAAACTCCGGATCGTGCTGATAGAAGTAGAAAAAAGTAAAAATAACGGGAATAAGCAGGGCAGCGAGAAAGGCCCATCCTTGCCAAAACCTCCACGAGCCCGCGGGAACAAACACGATTGCCAAAGCGATGGCCATAGCCGCTAAGAACCCCAGCACAAGTCTCGTATTGAGGCTCATCTGCGGCTTGTCAGCACGCCCTTTTCCCCCGCCGGTCTTCGCTCGCGATGGCTTCTTCGGCATTCTTTATCCCTTTCACTGCCCTTTTGATTCCCCGGGCAAGCCGGGTGCCGGGTTTCCCAGGTCTCGTCCGCCGCGGCGGATGAGACCTGGGAAACCCTAGACCCCAACCCGCCCCTGAAAGCTGATAGCTGAAATCTGAAAGCTATCCACTAAACCCCAACCCGCCGCACCCTCGCGTTGATCCGCGTAAAAACCTCCCACGGAATCGTCCCCGCAGCCTCGGCGTGGTCGAATGCGGAAATCGTCTCGCCTCCTTGCGTCCCCAGAATCACCACCTCGTCCCCGGCCTCGACCCCAGGAATCTCCGTCACGTCCAGCACCGTCTGATCCATGCTGATGCGCCCCACAACCGGCGCCCGCTCGCCGCGCACCAGCAGGCTGAAGCGATTGCCCAGCCGCCGGTCCAGCCCGTCGCCGTATCCCGCGGCCACCAGCGCCAGCCGCATCGGTTCCGTAGCCACGAACGTCCCGTTGTACCCCACCACCGCGCCGGTGGGAACCGCGCGCACCCCCACCACCGCGCTCTTCCAACTCATCACCGGCTGCAACCGTGCCCGCGCCGCAGCCATACTCTCCGGCTCCTCATCCTGTTCAAAGGCCGGCTCAAACCGCGGCGCCAGTCCATAGAGCGCCAGCCCCGGCCGCAGCATGGCCTTCATCCCGTGCCGTCCGGCCAAAGCCGCAATCTCTCCCGCCCGTCCCGCCAGCAGCGCCGCCGAGTTGCCCACGTTCAGCCAGTCCGGCAAATGCCCCGCGGCACTGATCCGTCCCAGCGTCTCGTCCAGCCGGGCAAGCTGCTCCCCGGTAATCGTGCCGTCCGCCTCGTCCGCGGCAAACAGGTGGGTCATCACGCCCTCCAGCCGCAGCGGCGACCCCGCGCCGAAACGCGTCAAAACCCGGCCCAGCCCATCCGGCCCCACGCCCTGCCGGCTCATCCCGGTATCGATCTCCAGGTGAACCGGCAATCCTCCCGCCTGCCCACCCGCCGCCCGCGCCGCCGCCTCCAGCTCATCCAGTTGCCACGTCTCCCAGGCCACTGCCGTCAGCCCGTGCCGCACCGCCTCCGCGCCTTGCCCGGCAAAGACCCCGCCAATCACCAGCACTCGCGCCTCCGGGCACAGCGCGCGCGCCGCCACACCCTCCTCCACAGAGGTCACGCCCAGCCACCGCGCCCCCGCCCGCAACGCCGCCGGGGCGCAAAGCGCCAGCGAGTGCCCGTAAGCATCCGCCTTCACAATCGCCAGCAACTCCGCCTGCCCCGCGGCCAGGCTCATCAGAAATCGATAGTTTTCTTCAAGGGAGCGGGCGCGAATCTCAACCCAGCAGGGGCGCGTTGGCATCAGTCTGTCCAAACCTCAGTTTAGCGCGGCCAGCAGCATCGCCCCCGCCACAAATCCGCGTGCCCCACCTTCGCGGGTGCCCCACCGGGGTGCCGGGGAACCCTATGGGTCGGGGCCCCGCGTCTTTGTTTTTGCGGCTAAGGTGGGATATCCCTATCTATAGTTTTTTATCGAACACCCACCCCCGCACATGCGATCCTGAACTCGCCATGAAGATTCTCCTCGGCATCCTTGCCGTCGTCCTCGTCGCCGCCTCCCTCATTGCCGACTACAAATGGCGCCAATGGATCGCCGCCCGCCGCCGCGACCGCCAATGAAGCCGCAGCTTTCCGCCCCTCTGCCGTTACAATGTTCCCTAAGGAGCCGTCCAACAGCCATGTTTCGTTTCTTTCGCCTCGCCCATCCCGTCCCCGCTCGCCCTAACCGCGCCGCCCTCATCCAGGCCGGCCTGTTTTTATCCCTGGCCGCCGCGCTTTTCCTCGGTGCCGCCGCCGGCGCCCACGCCCAGTTCGGCGCTCCGCCCCAGGGAACCCAGGTCCACGACCCCACCGCCCTCCGCCCGCCCGGCACAGCCCGCGTGGCCATCGTCGAATTCGAAGATATGGAGTGCCCCGACTGCGGCCGCGCCAACCCTCTGCTCAAGGAAGCCGCGGCCAATTACCACATCCCCTGGGTGCGCTACGACTTCCCCCTCCCCTTCCACAACTGGAGCTTCAACGCCGCCGTCAACGCCCGCTTTTTCGATACCAAAAGCAAGGCCCTGGGCGACGAGTACCGCGACCAGGTCTTCGCCAACCAGATCACCATCACCACCCCCGACCAGCTCCGCCAATTGACGCAGACCTTCGCCGACAACCACAAAATCGCTCTCCCCTTCGCCGTCGACCCGCAAGGCAAGCTGGCCACCCTGGTCAAAGCCGACTACGCTCTCGGCCAGCGCATCGGCATCGAGCACACCCCCACCATCTGGATCGTCACCGCCAACAGCAAAGGCGCGCCCTTCGTCGAGGTTGTCGACCGCAGCAAGCTATACCAGCTCATCGACCAGGCCATCGCCGACACCAAAGACGCCAAGCCCGCCGCAAAGCCAACAACAAAGCCACAGGCAAAGCCCGCCGCAACGCCCCCGGCGAATAAGCCCGTTACGTAAGGTGTAGGGTGCAAGTGTAGATTTGTGATCCCGTACAAAATTGAGATTTGTCATCCTGAGCGAAGCGCAGCGTAGTCGAAGGACCTGCGTTTCGCTATTCCTGGGTGCCCCACCGGGGTGCCCCACCTTCGCCGCGTCTTTGTATTTGCGGCTAAGGTGGGATATCTATAGTTTTTGTTTTTGCCTTTGTTCTTTATTGCTTTTTACCTATATCCCTGTTCCCTAATCCCTATTCCCTATTCCCTGCATCTGAATATTCACCAGCAACGGCGCCTCCGCCCCATGCGCCCCCGGCGAAACCGTCCTTATCTGCGGCGCCCGCCAGTGGTCGATATAGCTGATCTTGTGCACGCATCCGATGGTGCAATTCGGCGCGCAGCTCTTGGCCGTCAAAAACTCCCGCTTCACGTCCTCCGTCGTATACCCGGCCAGCGGCACTCCCGGATACCCTCTCTGCTGGCTGCAATAGTGCACCAGCCCGTCCTCGCAGATATACAGGTACCGCGACCCCGCCCGGCACCGCCAGTCGTTCGGCTTCCCCGCCGCAATCGCCTCCTGAAAATGATCGAAGCGCGAGTAGTTGATCTTCCTCCGGTGGTTCATCTCGTAGTAGACTTTGGCCTCGTCCTCTTTCAGCGGCTTCAGTTGCCCACTGCCGTCGTGGATGATCCCAATCGTGGTCGTAAACCCCAGCTCCAGCGCCCGCTTGCCGATCACCAGCGCGTCATTCGGATCCTTGAACCCTCCGCCCACCACCGAGTTGATGTTCACGTGAAACTCCGCGTACTGGGCCAGCATCTCCAGCTTCTTGTCCAGCACCTTCAGGCTCTTCACTGACACTTCGTCCGGCTCTAAATTATCGATGCTAATCTGCATGTGGTCGAGGCCCGCCTTGTTCAACCGCTCGATCCGGTCAACATTCAAGAGGTAGCCGTTGGTAATCATCCCCGCAATCGCCCCCGTCCGCCGCATCCGCCGGATAATCTCGTCCAGCCCCGGATGCGTCAGCGGCTCCCCGCCGGAGATCCCGATCATCGCCGTCCCCAGCCGTCCCAGGTGGTCGATGCGCCGGTACATCTCTGGGAGCGGCACCGGCTCCGAGACCTTGTCGTACTCGTTGCAGTAGGCGCAACTCAGGTTGCAGAAGCGCATGGGAATAATCTGCGCCAGCACCGGGTGAGAGGTATGCGCCAGCGCCCACCCCACCATCCGCAACTCGCGCACCTTCCGCGTAGCCGCCAACCACCGCCCACGCACCGTCGATCTCCGGGGAATTGCCATCTCTTCTATTGAATCACATCGCGGGCTACGTACTCCATTGGCGACAATAGACATTGGGTATACATCAGGCTGGCTCGTCACATAATTTCTGAAGGCAATAGGCTTCATTAGGGCGAGACATCTGAACGAAAGGAGAGTAACCTGTTACTAGGGCGTGTTAACACTATCTATGGTATAATTGACTCAAATGGAGATCACTGCGGAGCAGTACGAGAAGATCAAGGATAGCTTGCCTGTTCAGCGTGGCAATGTGCGGTTGACGAACCTTCAGATAC
>JBEKGY010000038.1:0-30351 GCA_050012555.1 Occallatibacter sp. | reverse complement strand
TCGAGGATATTTTTTCCATCTCCGGGCGCGGCACCGTGGTCACCGGGCGCATCGAGCGCGGCAAGGTGAAGGTGGGCGAGGACGTGGAGATCGTGGGCTTCCGCGAGACGCGCAAGACGGTGTGCACCGGGGTCGAGATGTTCAAGAAGCAACTGGACGAGGGCCTGGCGGGCGACAACGCCGGGATTCTGCTGCGCGGGATTCCCAAGGAGGACGTGGAGCGGGGGATGGTGCTGGCCAAGCCCGGATCGATCACGCCGCACACGGTGTTCAAGGGCGAAGTGTACGTGCTGAGCAAGGAAGAGGGCGGGCGTCACACGCCGTTCTTCAAGGGCTACCGGCCGCAGTTTTATTTCCGGACGACGGACGTGACGGGCGTGGCGGAGCTGCCCGAGGGCGTGGAGATGGTGATGCCGGGCGACAACGTGCAGTTGACCGTGGAGCTGATTACGCCGGTGGCTCTGGAAAAAGGTCTGCGCTTCGCCATCCGCGAAGGCGGACGCACGGTGGGTGCGGGAACGCTGTCGGAGATTGTGAAGTAGCAGGGACTAGGGAACAGGGACTAGGGACTAGAAAAGACCTGATCACTGGTCCCTGAATCCGAAGAGCGGAGGCAGTATGGAAGTCTACGTGAGGGGGGCGAGGTCGAGTACGCGCGATTGGCTTACCGCTCAACGTGTGCCTTTAAACGAGCTTCCCAGGTTGGATGATGAGCAAAAGGCAGAGGCCCGGCGCGGCAATGTCCCGGAAGAGGCATTCGCGCGGACCATGTACGCCCAGCATCTTACCGGGCAAGCTACCCTTCAACGCTTGCTGGCGTTCGGGCGGTGGCTAGAAGCGAAGATTGCAGGAATGAACCCAGACTGTAAGATCGATTCTGTCGAACTGACTACCTGGGATGGAATGCTGCATATCCAAGGGAAGAATGGCTATGATGCATTTTCCTTCGATCTCAATGAAGATGTGGTGGAACGGTTCTTGACAACGGGAGCCGCGGATTTGGAGTCTGCGATTCTAAGAGCCGCGGAAATATTTGTGCCGCGCGATAAGGTTGCCAAAGCGTCGTGAACCTAAAAGGAAAGAGTGCGGCGTTTTATTTGAGCGAGGAAGGAAAGACACTCCTCGGCTTGATCATGGATGGAAGGCTCTGCATATTTGATTTGGGCGGTGGCCAGCACGGTATTGTAAATGCGGATGTCGAGGAGAGTGAAGATTTGGGCGTGTGGCTGCGTTTGGAGCGCAACGGCCCATCCAAGTTCTTCCTCTTGCGCTGGGAGTTCATTGTTGGAATCGAAGTCAATGACGAGAAGGGAAAAGTCATCGGTTTGAGAGGTTAGCACATGCGGGAAATTGTTACATTGCAGTGCGAGGTGTGCAAGGAGAGGAATTACTCGACGACGAAGAACAAGAAGACGACCACGGGGCGTCTGGAGTTCAAGAAGTTCTGTAACCGCTGCCGCAAGCACCAGCCGCACAAGGAAACGAAGTAGAACAGGGACTAGGAACTAGGGACTAGGAAAAGCGAACCCGACGCGGTGATGCAATTCTGTTCCCTGTTCCCTAGTCCCTAGTCCCTCGTTTTTAGGGGCGTAAGCTCAACGGCTAAACTGTCGGTCTCCAAAACCGAACTTGGGGGTTCGAATCCCTCCGCCCCTGCCAGATTGAGTTAGGATGCGGCTGGCAGGACGCCGGGCGCGAAGGAATGGAAGTATGGCAACGAAAGCAACACTGGTGAATGGGGAAGAGAGGCGGGCGCCGGGCAAGTTGTCGCCCGTGAAGCGGCAGGCGCCGGATGCGGGACCGAATCCCCTTGACAAGGCAATGGACACGTGGAAGGAATTCACGCGCTTTCTGAGCGATGTTCGCGCGGAGATGCGCAAGGTGGTTACGCCCTCGCGCAAGGAAGTGCAGGCTACCACGACGGTGGTGCTGGTGGCGGTATTCCTCTTCGGGTTGTTTTTCTTTATTGCGGACTGGATCTTCGGCCTCGGCCTGACTCATTTGTTGAACAGGCTGGGCGGGTTGCAGCAGTAAGTGAGGGCGCGAAACGAGAACACGATGGCAGATGAGTTAGAACAACCCGTCGAGCAGCTGGAGACCCAGGCAGAACCCCAACCGGAGCTCCAGGCAGAGCCCCAGGCGGAGACTCAACCGGAGCCCAAGCCGGAGCCTCAGGCAGAGACTCAACCGGAGCCCAAGGCGGAGACCCAACCGGAGCCCAAGACAGAGACCAAGACGGAGCCTCAGGCAGAGCCCAAGGCGGAGACCCAACCGGAGCCCAAGGCGGAGCGCAACGAGCGCTTCAAGTGGTATATTCTGCACGCTTATTCCGGCTTTGAGCGCAAGGTGCGCGAGTCGATCGAGAGCCGCGTGGAAGCCTTCGGGCTGAAGGACAAGGTGGGGCGGGTGATGATTCCCACCGAGCCGGTGACGGAGATCGTGAACGGGAAAAAGCGCACCGTGGAGCGGGTTTTCCTGCCCGGCTATGTGCTGGTGGAGATGGAACTGGATAACAACCTTTGGCACGTGTTGAAGGACACGCCCAAGGTGACGGGATTTCTAGGCACGGGCGACAAGCCGGTGGCGCTCTCAGAGGAAGAGGTGAGTTCGATTCTCTTCCGCAGCGAGACGGCCAAGGATAAGCCGCGGCTGAAGATCAAGTTTGAAAAGAACGAGCAGGTCCGGATTACCGACGGACCGTTTGCCAACTTCAACGGCGTGGTGGACGAGATCAACGAAGATCGCGAGACGCTGAAGGTCATGGTGACCATCTTCGGGCGCTCCACGCCGGTGGAACTGGAGTTCGGCAAAGTGGAAAAGATTGAGTAGCGAGCTTCTAGCTTCTAGCTCCTAGCTTCTAGCTGGTTCATCCTCTAGCAGGGCCAGTTGGGGCAAAGCTGAGGGTTTCGATCTCAAAATTTGTAACAGGAATAAGCGGGCTAGAAGCTAGCGGCTAGAAGCTAGAAGCTGGTTGCGAAGGAACTTGAATCATGGCACCTCCGAAGAAAATTACCGGCTACGTCAAGCTGCAGATCGAGGCCGCGAAGGCCACGCCGGCGCCGCCTGTGGGCCCCGCGCTGGGCCAGGCGCAGGTCAACATCATGGAGTTCTGCAAGCAGTTCAACGCGCGCACGCAGACCAAGGAGATGGCCGGACTGATCATTCCGGTCGTGATCACGGTTTACGCCGACCGCAGCTTCAGCTTCATCACCAAGACGCCGCCGGCGGCGGTTCTGCTGATGAAGGCGGCCGGGGTGGCCAAAGGCTCGGGCACGCCCAACAAGGAAAAGGTAGGCAAGGTGACCGAGAAGCAGGTGCGCGAGATTGCCACGCAAAAGATGCCGGATCTGAACGCGGCTTCGGTGGAGACGGCGATCAAGAGCATCAAGGGCACGGCGCGTTCGATGGGGATTGAGGTGGTGGCTTAGGCCGCGGGTTGCGAGTTTTCAGACGCAAAAAAGCCCTTCCTAACGGGAGGGTTTTTCTGCGTCTGGTGGCGCGCCGGAGGGGGCGAGTTGTTGGCGCCCTACTTCGGCGGGGCTGGGATGAAACTCTCGCGCTTGCGGCCTGGTTCCGGTTTAGGCTTGGGTTTCGGCGCCTTCTTCGCTTCTTTCCTGCCTTTGTCTTTGCTTCCCATGGATGCAAGTGTGCCACAAAAAGGGTGGGATGAACAGAGCGATGTAGAGGCTGAAGCGCATTCGATGATATATTTCATCTGTTTCGGAGTCTGTTTTCGGCAATTACACACAATGCTTTTGCGTATCAACGTAGGCGCGGAGAACGGCATTCATGCGAGTCAGGTGGCCCTTCCCGCGCGCTTTGAACCAGTCGACCACATCGCTGTCAAGGCGCAGATGCACGGAGGTCTTCCCGCTGGGCATGACGACGCGCGCGGATTTCCAGAACTCCGCGCCGAGAGACTCGGCCTCTGGCGCATCGGCGCGGGTCGGATCCTCGCCGCGTTCGCGAAGAGCCTCGACCTCGCTAAGGGTATATCTCACGATAGTAGGTTTCCTGCTCATTTTGATTCGCCTTCTGGGCACTGATGATGTGGATGCGATTCTTGCCGCGCCAGGTGAACACAACGCGGTAGACCTCCAGCCCGACGCGGCCTAGTGCAATCCAACGTACCTCGCCGTAATCCGCACGATCGTCGATACGCTCGAGTCTCTCGTTTCGAAAGGTCGCCGTGGCAGTGAAGAACGAGACGCCGTGCTTTTCCAGGTTGCTTCTTGCTTTGGACTCGTCCCACTCGAATTCGAGTTCTGTGTCCGCCATTGCCTACCGGTCATTATGTACACAAATGTATACACAAGTCAACCTGCCATTGGGCGCACCGTCGCTTTGTGCCGGGTCGGGGTTCATGCTCTCCCACCCTTCGCCAGAAACAAGCGAAGGATGGGACACCCAAATCGATGGGCGGGTCAAGGGCGGGGCACCCGGCTCTTTCGGCACGCGACCCGACCCCGACCCCGACCCCGACCCAGAGGGTACCCCGGTACCCCGGTACCCCGGTGCCCCGGTGCCCCGGTGCCCCGGTTCCCCGGTACCCCGGTCGTGCCCTGACACATTTTGCAGTCTCAATGGAATTTTGCAAGAGGCTCCGTGGTCTGGGAGAAATGGGCCGCAGGGCGCGCAACCCGCCGCTTCCGGGCTTAGTATGGATAGGTGGCAGGGTTGCGGCGATACCGAAAAGTCGTTTTGCTGGCGCTGGCGCTCGTGTTGCCGTGGGGCGGTGAGGCGCGCGCCTATTCCCTTCTGACGCACGAGCAGTTGATCGACCTGACATGGCAGGATTCCATCGTTCCGCTGCTGCTCAGCCGCTATCCGACGCTCACGCCGGCGGAGCTGGAGGAGGCACGGGCCTACGCATATGGCGGCTGCGTGATCCAGGACATCGGCTATTACCCTTTTGGCGATGCCGCTTTTTCAAACCTGACCCACTATGTGCGCTCGGGAGATTTTGTGGTGAGCCTCTTCCGCAATGCGAAGAATGCCGATGAGCTGGCCTTCGCGGTGGGCGCGCTATCGCACTACATCGGCGACTCGGTGGGACACTCGGAGGCGACCAACCTCGCGGTTCCGGTCGAGTTTCCCAAGCTGCTTGCCGAATATGGCCCGGAGGTCAACTACGCCGAGGGCGAGCACCAGCATGTGCAAACGGAGTTTGCATTTGACATCAACGAAATTGCGCATCACCGCCTGGCGCCGATCCATTACCTGCGCCATATCGGAATGGCAGTGCCGGTGCAGCAGCTATCGCTCGGGTTTTACCAGACCTACGGGCTGAGCGAAGACTTCGGGGGGAAGCGTGGGCTTCGCGTCAACGTCAAAGCATATCGCTTCGCGACGCGCGCCTTTATTCCGCGCATTGCCTATGCGGTCACCATTCTGCATCGCAGTCACGAGCCCGCGGACCCGAACACGCCGGAAGCCCATGAACTGGAGCAAGAGGCGGCCAGGGTGGCGAGCGAAAACGACTGGCAAGCCTACCGACGGAAAGCTGGGATTGGCACCTACACGCTGGCCGGGCTGCTGTTTGTCCTGCCCAAAGTGGGCCCGCTGAAGTTGGTTGATGTGAAGGGTCCCACGGCGGCCACTGAAGCGGAGTACAAGCACAGTGTTGTGCTCTCGGCGGCGGAGTTGCGCAGAACACTGGCCCGATTTACGCCACCGTCCGGGGCGCATCCAACCTCAACGAAGGCCACCGTCCCCAATGCCCGCGTCGAGGCTTCGCAAACTCAGACTCCACCTCAAGACGCGCCGTCAGCGCATCTGCGTCCCACAACGGACGGGCCCCGGCAATCGCAGGATCCGCGTCATCCGCTGCCGAATCGCGACCTGGATACGGGGCGCGTGGTAAAACCTGGCGGGTATTCGCTGACTGACAAGACCTATGCCGAACTGCTGCACATGCTGACGCGGCAGCCCGCCGTGCCGATTCCGCCAGGAATCAAAGTGGACATTCAGGCGTACTACGCCAACCCGGATGCGCCGATCACGACCAAGAAAGACCCCCGGAAGTGGGCGCAGGTGCAGGTAGATCTGGCGACTCTCGGAAAGATGCCGACCAGCTCGGAGCCGACCCCTTATCCGACCTATGGGGACGAGACGGACAGTACGCAGTAGGGAGACCTGGTATTCCCAGTAACCTGAGCCCCGCCGGGAGGGCATGATTCAGTAAAGTGCGGTTGGCCCACGGATGGACGGTCCCGGTTTGCATTTCGGAGGGCAATTCGCTATATTTTAAAGATGCGTCCGGGGGAAATCCCTGGACTGTCACAGGCACCACGGCTTTTGGACCTGTTCGAACCTCCGGCGGCGTTTTTTCTGCCGGGCTGAACCGGCGATTGTTTGGGCCGGGTAGGGGTTCCAGGTTCCCTGCAAAGCGGGGCTGGCAAGAGCGGTGGGAGACGAGGGAAGAATGGCAAGAAAATCCAGCAAGAATATTGTGAAGGCGCGCGCGGCTGTCACCAAGCCGGCGTATCCGCTGCCCGAGGCCGTGGGCCTGCTCAAGCAGGTAAAATTCGCCAAGTTCGACGAGACGGTGGACCTGACCATGCGCCTGGGTGTGGACACGCGCCATGCCGATCAGATGGTGCGCGGAACCGTGGTGCTGCCGCATGGGCTGGGCAAGACCAAGACCGTGGCCGTGATTGCCTCGGGCGACCGCCAGAAAGAAGCCACCGCGGCCGGCGCTGATTTTGTGGGCGGCGAGGAGATGGTGGAGAAAATCCAGAAGGAAAACTGGACCGCCTTCGACGCGCTGATCGCCACGCCGGACATGATGAAGGTGGTGGGCCGGCTGGGCAAGGTGCTGGGGCCCAAGGGCCTGATGCCGAATCCCAAGACCGGAACGGTCACCATGGACGTGGGCGCGGCGGTGAAAGAAATCAAGGCCGGCAAAGTGGAGTTTCGCGCCGACAAAACCAGTCTGGTGCACGTGCCGGTGGGCAAGCTGAGCTTTGAGCCCCAGAAGCTGGTGGACAATGTGACCACCGTGATCGGGTCGATCGTGCGCGCCAAGCCTTCGGCGGCCAAGGGCAAGTACATCAAAAGCGTCACGCTGAGTTCGACGATGGGGCCTGGGGTGCCGCTGGATTCGGCGGTTGCCGACGCGGTGGGCAAGCACTAAATCAGTGGTCAGTTGTCAGTGGTCAGTGGTCAGTTTGTGAAGTGGTCAGATTGGCCTCGTGCCTAGCCTGACGGTTTGGGTAAAGGAATTTGAAGCAGAGAGCGCCGGTTAAGGGCGCGGAGCAGGGAACAGGGAGCAAGGTTCAGCAGGTCATGGGAAACTGACCACTGAAAACTGATCACTGATCACTGTGCGGAGCACAAAAATGGCGATTTCAAGGGCGAAGAAGACGGAGAGAGTCCAGGTGCTGGCCAGGGAACTGGAGACCTCGACTACGGCAATCATCGGCACGTTCAGCAAGCTGACCGTGGCCAAGGACTTTGCGCTGCGCAAGGTGATTCGCGAGGCGGGCGGCAAATATCGCGTGGTCAAGAACAAGCTGGCTGCCATCTCCGGCCAGGGCACGCAGGTGGAGGCGGCGCTGAAGGGGCTGAGGGGCGTGAACTCGGTGGCGTTTACCGGCGGCGATCCGGTGGCGCTGGCCAAGGTTTTTGCCAAATGGGCGGCTGAGAACGCGGAGTTTCAGTTCAAGCTGGGCATTGTGGACGGCAAGCTGCTGACGGTGCAGGAAGTGAAGGCGCTGGCCACCATGCCGGGCAAGGAAGAGCTGTTCTCGAAGCTGCTGTTCCTGATCAATGCTCCGGCGCAGAGGCTGGCGACGGTGATCAATGCCGCGGGCCACGACCTGGCTGTGGTGCTGGGCCAGGGCGTGGAGAAGGAAAAGTTTGCCGCAGAGGCTGCGGCCTGAAAGGCAGATGTCAGTTATCAGTTATCAGTTCTCAGTTGTCAGCATGGCCAAGCCGGGTTTTTCGGTACTGACCACTGACAACTGACCACTGATCACTGTTTTTAAGGGATTTGGCCGTAGAACAGGCGGGAAGGGCGCGGGTCTGGCGCATCGGAAACTTCCTGGGTTGGGTGAACGGCCGGGGCAATGATTTGAGCAACAAACAATTCAAACGGTTTTGATTGGAGAAGAAAATGGCGGATCTGGTGCAGTTGGAAGAGCAAATTGTGGCCCTGAGCCTGCTGGAAGCAGCGGCTCTGGTGAAAAAGCTGGAAGAGCGGCTTGGCGTTTCGGCGGCCGCGGCAGCCCCGGTAGCGGTGGCGGCAGCGGGCGCGGCGGCTCCTGTGGTTGAGGAGAAGACCGAGTTCGCGGTAATCCTGAAGGACTTCGGCGCCAACAAGATCAACACCATCAAGGCTGTACGCGAGATTACCTCGCTGGGCCTGAAGGAAGCCAAGGACTTGGTCGATGGCGCCCCAAAGGCGCTCAAGGAGAGCGCGACCAAGGACGAGGCCGAGGCTATCCGGAAGAAGTTCGAAGGCATCGCGACCATCGAAATCAAGTAGTTGGCACTTGCAAGCCTGGCCGGGACGCGTTATGATGTTCATTGCGCGTCTTTTCGGCTCTTTCCGATTTTTGATGGAATGGAGCGGGAGCTGGGCGGCGCGTCTTCAGATTTGAGCAGTGGCACGCAAGCGCCGGTATGTCAGAGGAGTGCCAAGCACTCTGGCATGGGGTGCGTAGCGGTGGTTAAGTGCCGTAGTGCCAACGGGTTAGCGGGATAGCTGGGTTCTCCGTTAACGAGTGGAGAGTGGCTGGCGGGCGAGCGGCAGAAGCAGGCATTGGGATCGGCGAGAGCAGGGTTCAGAATTCGGATGGGAGCACAGGCAACAGTCCGCGCTCGTGAGGCATTGTGTCCTCACGGGCTATTTGTGTCTTCCGACAGCGGCAGGTAGCGCCTTGCGGGCAAAAATCTACCTTTTTTGCGCATAGGTATACGGAACGGCAACTACCGATGCGCTTGCTTCCTCGATTGTGCGCAGTCTAGCGCACCTGCCGAATGTGCGGCAATGCCCATTTCGCGATTTTGACGCGACTCTCACAAACAGGCCTGGATTCCCAGCGCGCTCTCGGCTTTGGCCCCAGAGCATGGGTAGGACTGGAATTGTGCAGTGCTCCAGTCCGGCATTCGAATTTTTTACCGTAATTACCGGCGCCCCCGAGACTCGGGCGCTGGCCCGGACCAGGGGCTCCTCTCGCGGCCCAGGCCCCGGAGTAACGAGCCTCAGGAGTGAACATGCCCAACGAGAAGCGCGCGATTCGCAGCCGGCTCGATTTTTCAAAAATTCCTACCGCAACCCAGATTCCCAACCTGATTGAAGTGCAGCGCCGCTCCTACGAGCGATTCTTGCAGATGGACAAGCTGCCCAACGAGCGGGACGACTCGGGGTTGCAATCGGTGTTTGTGTCCGTATTTCCGATCACCGACTTCCGCGGCATCTCGCAGTTGGACTTTGTGGACTTCTCCATCGGCAACTGGGAGTGCAAGTGCGGCCACCTGAAGGGGCTGCACCACCTGCGCACGGCCTGCATCCATTGCGGGGCCATGGTCATCACCGATCCGTTTCTTCCCGGCGATGTGCTCTGCCAGAAGTGCGGAACCTACAACAAGAACACGCCCGACTTCTGCAACAAGTGCGGCGACCCGGTAAGCCTGCAGTTGAAGTACGACCAGCAGGAGTGTGAGGAGCGGGGCATGACCTTCTCCGCGCCGTTGAAGGTGACGGTGCGGCTGACCATTTATGAAAAAGACCCCGAGACCGGCAACAAGTCCATCAAGGACATCAAGGAGCAGGAGGTTTTCTTCGGCGACATTCCGCTGATGACTCCCAACGGAACCTTCATCGTGAACGGGACCGAGCGCGTGATCGTCTCCCAGCTCCACCGCTCGCCGGGCGTCTTCTTTGAGACGGCCAACAACCGCACCTACTTCCTGGGCAAGATCATTCCCTATCGCGGCTCGTGGGTGGAGTTCGAGTACGACCAGAAGAACACGCTCTATGTGCGCATCGACCGCAAGCGCAAGTTCCTGGGCGCCATTTTTCTGCGCGCGCTGGGGCTGCGCTCGGACGAGGAAATTCTCAAGACTTTCTATACCGTGGACCGGCTGCACATTGCCGACGGCAAGCTGCACTGGGCGGTGCCGCAGGATGTGAAGGCGAGCACGCACCTGGTGGGGACCAAGCCCGCGCATGCCGTGGTGGTGAGCGGCGAGGAGATCGCGCATTCCGGACGCAAGATTACGCCGCACTCGCTGAAGGCGATCCGCGGCGCGTCCATTGACAGAATCGAAGTGGAAGCCGCCGAGCTGGACGGAGCGGCGACCGCGGCCGACGTGGTGGATTTGAATACCGGCGAAGTGGTGGTGGAGGCCAATGTGGAGTTGACCGCAGACCGCCTGCACAAGGTTTTGTCGAGCGGCGCCTCGAGCTTCGAGGTCTTCTTCCCGGAGCGCGACGACGTGGGCAACATAATCAGTAACACGCTGAAGCGGGACACGGTGAGGAAGCCCGAGGAAGCGCTGATCGAAATTTACCGCAAGCTGCGCCCGGGCGATCCGCCCACGCTGGATACGGCGACTTCGCTCTTTGAAGGCATGTTCTTTGAGCCGCGCAAGTACGATTTCTCAAAGGTAGGCCGTCTTAAGTTCAATATCAAAATTCACGAGAATCCCGATTATGCGTCTGCGTCGTGGTTGCGCTTTGTTGAGGAGGAAAAAAAGAGGGATCCAAACAGGCACCTGGGACCGCTTGACCACAGGACACTTGACGCGGAGGACTTCTATGTGACTATCCGCTACCTGCTCAAGCTGCGCAAGAACATCGGCATGGTGGACGACATCGATCACCTGGGCAACCGGCGTGTGAGAGCGGTGGGCGAGCTGATGGAAAACCAGTTCCGCATTGGCCTGGTGCGCATGGAGCGGGCCATCAAGGAGAAGATGAGCGTCTATCAGGAGCTTTCGACGGCCATGCCGCACGACCTGATCAACGCCAAGCCGGTGATGGCGGCCATTCGCGAGTTCTTCGGATCGAGCCAGCTTTCGCAGTTCATGGACCAGACCAACCCGCTGTCGGAGATCACGCACAAGCGGCGGCTTTCCGCGCTGGGACCGGGCGGATTGTCGCGCGAGCGCGCGGGCTTTGAAGTGCGCGACGTGCACCCCACGCACTACGGCCGCATCTGTCCCATCGAAACGCCGGAAGGCCCCAATATCGGATTAATCAGCTCGCTCAGTTGCTTTGCGCGCATCAACGAGTACGGGTTTATCGAGTCGCCCTATCGCAAGGTGAAGGACTCGCGGATTCTGGACTATGTGGAGATCGTCAACGCCGGCGAAAGCGGACTGCGCGTAGGCGATCACATTGAGAAGGAAGAGGCCGCGCGGCTGAATGCGGGGCTGAAGAAATCGGGCAAGCGGCAGATCGACCAAATTCCCTTCAGCTTCTACCTTTCGGCCTGGGAAGAGGACAAGCACACCATCGCCCAGGCCAACATCGAGTTCAACGAGAAGGGCGAGATCACCGAGGACCTGGTGAACGCGCGCCGGCAGGGCAACTTTGTGCTGGTAAACCGGGCCGAGGTGGACTACATCGACGTCAGCCCCAAGCAGCTTGTTTCCGTGGCTGCGTCGCTGGTGCCGTTTTTGGAGCACGACGACGCCAACCGCGCGCTGATGGGCGCCAACATGCAGAGACAGTCTGTTCCTTTGCTGGTGGCCGAGGCTCCGCTGGTGGGCACGGGCATGGAGGGCGTGACGGCGCGCGACTCCGGCGCCGTGATTCTGGCGCGCCGCAACGGCGTGATCGACTCGGTGGATTCGCAGCGCATCATCGTGCGCGTGGAGGGTGAGCATCATCCCACGCAGCTTTCGCGCGAGGTGGGCTCCGACATCTATACGCTCATCAAGTTCAAGCGCTCCAACCAGAACACCTGCATCAACCAGAAGCCGGTGGTGCGCGAGGGCGACCGGGTGATCAAGGGCCAGGTGATCGCCGACGGACCTTGCACCGAGCAGGGCGAGCTGGCGCTGGGGCGAAATGTTCTTGTCGCCTTCATGCCCTGGCGCGGCTACAACTTCGAGGACGCCATCCTCATCAGCGAGAGACTGGTGCGCGAGGACTACTACACTTCGGTGCACATCGAGGAGTTCGAGATCGAGGGCCGCGACACCAAGCTGGGTCCCGAGGAGATTACACGCGACATACCCAACGTGAGCGAACATGCGCTGAGGGATCTCGACGAGAGCGGCGTCATCCGCATCGGCGCCCAGATCAAGCACGGCGACATTCTGGTGGGCAAAGTAACTCCAAAAGGAGAGACCCAACTGACGCCGGAAGAAAAGCTGCTGCGGGCCATCTTCGGCGAAAAGGCCGGCGATGTGCGCGACGCCTCGCTCACCTGCCCTCCGGGCATCGAGGGCACGGTGGTGGACGTGCGCATCTTCAGCCGCAAGGGCCAGGAGAAGGACGAACGCGCCAAGCTGATCGAGGCCGAGTACGTCGCCAAGCTCGAAAAGAACCTGGGCGACGAGATTCGCATTCTGACCGACGAGCGGCTCAAGCGGCTGGAGAGCATCCTGGGTGGAAAGGAAGTTCTGGCCGATCTGCACGACGAGCGGACCAACAAGCGCCTGATGACCAAGGGGGCGATCCTGGATCGCGAGGTCATCGAGCGCATCTCCACCAAGAATCTCAAGCGCATCCGTTATGCCGACAAGGACCCCCGCGTCAACGAGCAGATCGACGAGATCGAGGAGATGACCTCGCGGCAGATCGAAGTGCTGCGCAAGATCACCAACGAGAAGGTAGCCAAGCTGCAGAAGGGCGACGAACTGCCTCCGGGCGTGATCAAGCTGGTGAAGGTCTACGTGGCCATGAAGCGCAAGCTCTCCGTGGGCGACAAGATGGCAGGCCGCCACGGCAACAAGGGCGTGATCGCGCGCATTTTACCGGAAGAGGATATGCCGTATCTGCCCGATGGAACCCCCGTCGAGATCGTGCTCAATCCGCTGGGCGTGCCGTCGCGCATGAACGTGGGCCAGATTCTGGAGACGCACCTGGGCTGGGCATCTCATGACCTGGGCAAGAAGATCGCCGGCCTGATCAAGAACAACACGGATGCGGCTTATGTGCGCGAACTGATGAAGAAAGAGTTCGCCGGAACCGCGGTGCTGCGGCAGTTGCTGGAGCTGGACGATGAGATGCTGCTGCGCGTGGGAGCCGGCATGGAGAACGGCATCTGGTTTGGGACCGCGGTCTTCGACGGAGCGCAGGAGAACGAGATCAAGGCGCTGCTGGCCTCGGCCGGGTTGCCCTCTTCGGGCAAGACGGTTCTATACGACGGCATGACCGGCGAGTCGTTCGAGCAGCCGGTGACGGTGGGTTACATCTACATGCTCAAGCTCTCGCACCTGGTGGACGACAAGATTCACGCGCGATCCATCGGGCCGTACTCTCTGATTACGCAACAGCCGCTGGGCGGCAAGGCGCAGTTCGGCGGGCAGCGTTTCGGCGAGATGGAAGTGTGGGCGCTGGAGGCTTATGGCGCGGCCTACATTCTGCAGGAGCTGCTCACGGCGAAGTCGGACGACGTGTATGGCCGGACCAAGATTTACGAGGCCATCGTGAAGGGCGAGGCGGCCATCGAGCCGGGTGTGCCCGAGTCGTTCAACGTGCTGATCCGCGAGTTGCAGTCGCTGTGCCTGGACGTGGAGTTGATCAAGCGCGCGGACCTTGTGCGCAAGGCGCTCGCGCCGGAAGTGGCTGCGGTGGCGGATTAAGAGCGAGTTGTCAGTTGTCAGTTTTCAGTTGTCAGAACTCAGTTCAATCGCGGTATTCATACTCCGCAATCTGCCGAACCAAGAATGACTGATAACTGACAACTGATCACTGATCACTGGTTTTTCGGATCCTTCTTTGAAAGCGGCAAACACCGCTTCCCGGGAAGGAAGGATCCATCAAAGAATCCCGGGAAAAGCTGCGGCAGGAGCCGATGAGGCCCGCCAAGGAGGGTCGCCTTGTTCCGTTCGAACCCGTTTGAGCTTTCTGGTCCTATTACCGACTTTGACGCCATCCGCATCATGCTGGCATCGCCGGAGAAGATCCGCAGCTGGTCGCATGGCGAGGTCACCAAGCCGGAGACCATCAACTACCGCACCTTCAAGCCGGAGCGCGACGGCCTGTTCTGCGCCCGCATCTTTGGCCCGGTGACCGACTGGGAGTGCTTGTGCGGCAAATACAAGCGCATGAAGCACCGCGGCGTGATCTGCGACAAGTGCGGCGTGGAAGTGACGGTGAGCAAGGTACGCCGCGAGCGCATGGGCCACATCGAGCTGGCATCGCCCTGCTCGCACGTATGGTTCTTCAAGGGACTGCCCTCCAGGATCGGGCACCTGCTGGATATTTCGCTGCGCGATCTGGAGAGCATTCTCTACTTCGAGTCCTATGTGGTGGTCGATCCGGGCGATGCGCCGGTGAAGGAACGCGAGATCATCAAGGACGAAACCAAGTACCGCGAACTGGATGCTCAGTTCCGTCCCTCGGGCTTCAAGGCCATGATGGGCGCCGAAGCCATCAAGGAGCTGCTCAAGCGCGTGCAGATCAACGAGCTGGGCATTGAGCTGCGCGAAAGAATGAAGATGGAAACGTCCGCGCAGAAGAAGCTCAAGTATGCCAAGCGGCTGAAGGTCGTCGAGGCTTTCCGCAAGAGCTCGAACAAGCCGCAGTGGATGATTCTGGACGTGCTGCCGGTCATTCCTCCGGAGTTGCGCCCGCTGGTGCCGCTGGATGGCGGACGCTTTGCCACTTCCGATCTGAACGACCTCTACCGCCGCGTCATCAACCGCAACAACCGGTTGAAGAAGCTGATGGAACTGCATGCTCCGGAAGTGATCGTGCGCAACGAGAAGCGCATGTTGCAGGAAGCGGTGGACGCCCTGTTCGATAACGGCCGCCGCGGCCGTGTTCTGCGCGGCGCCAACAACCGCCCGTTGAAGTCGTTGAGCGATACGCTCAAGGGCAAGCAGGGCCGTTTCCGCCAGAACCTGCTGGGCAAGCGCGTCGACTACTCGGGCCGGTCGGTGATCGTGGTGGGTCCTGAATTGAAATTGCATCAGTGCGGACTGCCCAAGAAGATGGCGCTCGAATTGTTCAAGCCGTTCATCTATCATCGCCTCGAACAGACCGGCCACTGCACCACCATCAAACAGGCCAAGGAGATGGTGGAGATGCAGGACCCGGTGGTGTGGGACATCCTCGAGGAGGTCATCAAGGACCACCCGGTGCTGCTGAACCGCGCTCCCACGCTGCACCGCCTGGGCATTCAGGCTTTTGAACCGGTGCTGGTGGAGGGCAAGGCCATCAAGATTCACCCGCTGGTGTGCACGGCCTTCAACGCCGACTTCGACGGCGACCAGATGGCGGTGCATATTCCGCTGTCGCCCGAGGCGCAGATTGAAGCCAGCGTGCTGATGCTGGCCTCGCACAACATTCTTTCGCCGGCCTCCGGCCAGCCCATCACCGTGCCCTCGCAGGACATGGTGCTCGGCCTCTACTACCTGACCAAGGCCAAGAAGAGCGCCAAGGGCGAGGGCCGCGTCTTCGCCAACACCGAAGAGATCCTGATGGCGCTGGAAGCCAGGGAGGTGGAGACGCTCTCGCCCATCCGGCTGCGCTACACGGGCAAGGTATTGGACCTGACCACCGCCTACGACGACCAGGACCTGACCCACATCGAGGCGGTGGACTTCAACAAACAGTACATCTCCACCACGGTGGGCCGCGTGATCCTGAACGACGCATTGCCTGCTGGAATGCCGTTCGTCAACGGCCTCTTGAAGAAGAAGGGCATCGGCCAACTGGTGAACTACTGCAACCAGAACCTGGGTTTGGAAGTGACGGTTGGCATGCTGGACCGCATCAAGGAACTGGGCTTCCACTACGCCACGCGCTCGGGTCTATCCGTAGGCCTGGACGACATGGTGATTCCGGACAGCAAGTACACGGTGGTGCGCGACGCCGATCTGAAGGTGGTCGAAGTCCAGAAGCAGTACATGGACGGCGCCATCACCAATGGCGAGCGCTCCAACAAGGTGATCCAGATGTGGTCGGCGGTGACCGACCAGGTGGCCGACGAGATGTTCGGCAACATGAAGAAGGCGGACGACGAAGGGGTTATGAATCCGATTTACATCATGGCCGACTCCGGCGCCCGCGGCTCCAAGCAGCAGATCCGCCAGCTCAGCGGAATGCGCGGACTGATGGCCAAGCCGTCAGGAGAAGTCATTGAGACGCCCATCACGGCCAACTTCCGCGAGGGCCTCACGGTGCTGGAGTACTTCATCTCCACGCACGGCGCGCGCAAGGGCCTGGCCGATACGGCGTTGAAGACCGCCGACTCCGGCTACCTGACCCGCCGCCTGGTGGACGTGGCCCAGGACGTGATCGTGACCGAGTACGACTGCGGCACGATGGAGGGCATCTACGTCGGCTCGATCGTCGAGTCCGGCGAGATCATCGAGGAGTTGCGCGACCGCATCATCGGCCGCGTATCGCTGGAGAGGATCAAGGACTACGACGGCAACGTGGTGGTGGACTTGAACCAGGGAATCGACGAGGATATCGCTTCGGCGATTCAGGCCGCGGGCGTTGAGAAGGTGAAGATCCGCTCGGTGCTGACCTGCGAGTCGCGCCGCGGCGTCTGCGCTCTCTGCTACGGGCGCAACCTCGGCTCCGGCCGCATGGTGGAACTGGGCGAGACCTGCGGCGTGATCGCCGCGCAGTCCATCGGCGAGCCGGGCACGCAGTTGACCATGCGTACCTTCCACGTGGGCGGCACGGCCAGCCGCGTCTCCGACAAGTCGCGCCTTGACGCCAAGAACAACGGCTTTGTGCGCTTCATCAACCTGAACCACGTGGAGAGCAAGGACGGCACGCTGGTGGCCATGAACCGCTCCGGCTCGGTGGCTATTGTGGACGACCGCGGCCGCGAGAAGGAGCGCTACCAGGTGGTCTACGGCGCGCGCCTCAAGGTGAAGGACGGCGCGCACGTGAAGCTGGGCCAGGTACTGGCCGAGTGGGACCCTTACACCTACGCCATCCTCACCGAGATCGGCGGCACGGTGCAGTTCAAGGACCTGCAGGAAGGCATCACGCTCAACGAAGAAGTGGACGAAGTGACCGGCCTCTCGCGCTGGGTGGTGGCCGACGCTCCCGACGAGAAGCGGCAGCCGGCCTTCGTGGTCAAGAACTCGAAGAACAGCAAGCGCTATCTGCTTCCGCGCGGCGCTCACCTGATGATTCAGGACGGAGAAGAGGTGGGACCGGGCGACGTGCTGGCCAAGATTCCCAAGGAGAGCACGCGCACCAAGGACATCACCGGCGGTCTGCCCCGCGTGGTGGAGCTGTTTGAGGCGCGCAAGCCGCGCGAGACGGCCATCATCAGCGAGATCGACGGCGTGGTCCGCTTCGGCGAAGTGGCCAAGGGCCAGCGCAAGATTTACGTGACCGCGGACAACGGCGACGAGAAGGAGTACTCGGTGCCCCGCGGCATCCACGTGAACGTGCAGGAGGGCGAGCGTTTGCGCGCCGGCGACCCGCTGATGGATGGGCCGCTGAACCCGCACGACATTCTGGCCGTGCTGGGCGAAAAGGAGCTGCAGTCTTACCTGGTGAACGAGATCCAGGAGGTCTACCGTCTGCAGGGCGTGGCCATCAGCGACAAGCATATTGAAGTTATTGTCCGGCAGATGCTGCGTTGGGTCAGGATCGACGAAGTGGGCGATACCAACTTCCTGCTCGAGCAGCAGGTGGACCGCTTCCGCTTCCGCGAGGAGAACGAGCGCGTGCTGGCCAATGGGGGCCGTCCGGCAATCGGGCGCCCGCTCCTGCTGGGCATCACCAAGGCTTCGCTCTCCACCGACAGCTTCATCTCCGCGGCCAGCTTCCAGGAGACGACCCGCGTGCTCACCGAGGCCAGCATCAACGGCGCGATCGACAACCTGCGCGGCCTGAAGGAGAACGTAATTGTCGGACGGCTGATCCCCGCCGGCACGGGCCTGGAGTACTACCGCAACGTCCAGCTCTCGCCGGAGCTGGAAGAAGCGGCGGTCCGCGTGCAGCAGGAGGTTTCTGCGGAGATCGAAGCGGCCGAGCGCGAACTGGAACTGATGCGCCAGGAAGGCGAAGCCGAGGAGATGGCCGCCGAATAGGGGTCTATCCCTCTTCGACTTTGCTCAGGGCAGTCTTTCCGGAGCAGCTTTTTCCGTCAACTCAAGAGGCCCGGCGTAAGCCGGGCCTTCTTATGTTGACTCATTAGAGGTGAGTTCCGGATTCCCGTGGCCGTCCAGCATTTGCCCGATGTGCCTCTTGGTGTTTTTGGCCGCATACATGGTGGCGTCGGCGGCATTCAGCAGGCTGTCTTTGGTGGCGCCGTCCTGCGGGTAGAGGGCGATGCCCACGCTTGCCGAGCCGCGCAGAAGATATCCCTCGATGGCATACGGCTCGTCGAAGCAGCGCTCCAGGCGCACGGCAATCTCCTCCACGCCGGCGCGGTTGTGAACCAGAGCGACCAGCACGGCAAACTCGTCGCCGCCCAACCGCGCCAGCAGGTCATGGGAACGAAGCTGGTGCTTCATGCGCAGCGCCACCTCCTGCAGATAAATGTCGCCGATCTGATGTCCATAGAGGTCGTTCACCTGCTTGAACTCATCGAGGTCGATGTAGATCAGCCCGAAGATGCCGGCCTTCTGGCGCGCCTCTTCAATCATGGCGTCCATGTGCTTGTCGAGTGAGAAGCGGTTGTGGATGTCGGTGAGCAGGTCGAACTCAGTGCGGTGGAGCAGATCGGAGTAAAGCCACCGGGTTTCGATGGCCAGGACGGCCAGGCCGGCCGCCATGGAGAGGGTTTCAGGTTCGATGGCGGAGGGCTTGGTGAGAGGGTCGAAGGCGGCAAAGAGGTCGCCGAGCGGGGGGCCGGAGCGGGCAGGAATCTGGTGGTGGACGATGCGCAGGGCGGTGAGCTTCAGCGGGCAGTTTCCCAGCTGCGCTCCATCGGCGATCTGGCACCAGCAGGGAGCGCCATGGAGCTTGAAGGAGGCCAGTTCTGTGATGTGCTCGACGATCTCAGCCAGGGGACGGGAGCCGTTGATGTCTTCGAGGATGCGGCTGCGCCGCTGCTCGATATAGGCCAACTCGGCTGTTTGGCTGCGCACATTGCGCTCGAGGATCCAACCCCTGGCGCCAAAGACGATCAGGATCGCCAGCATCAAGCCAACGAGAAGGACAAGGTTGCGAACATTCAGCAAGGGAGGGCCGGCGACGACCGCGATATCATCGGGCGAACGCATCAGGATATTGAACGGTATATGGGAATCGACTGGATTGGAATCTTCCAAGATGCAGATGCCGGTGACGCGGACGGTGGAGCCCAGCGGAATCTGCATCATTGGGGGAAGCGGAGACAGGCTGCCTGCAGGCGGATGGCGGTAAATAGCGGAGAACAGTTGCCCATCCGAGGCCAGGACATATTCGTCCTGCCAGACTTCCCGGACCTCAGTCACCACGCGCCCTTCGATAGAGACCAGATCGAATAAACTGGTGCTCAATGCCAGTTGATCCCACGTCGCCAGTCGTGGCGCGATGGGCGCCTGCACGTGGCTATCCTGAACTTCGCCGCCGGTCAGGGTCAAAAAGCCGTCGTGCAGATCGGGAAAGCCGGTTGCGTCCGCCACATCGCCGATCTGCAAGGCGCTGTTGGTCCGGGTCATGATCCACAGGCTTTTGTCGCCGCTCTGAAGCACAATCGCCGAGCCGGGCTGATAGTACGTGACGCTTCCCTGTACCCGGACCCTTCGCGTGAGATCCTGCACATGATGGGCGGCGAAGATCTGATCCATGGGCATGATGGGGAGGGACCATGGGCTGGCGCCGGCGCGGTGGAGGATTTTTACGTTCGCAAGCGAGGAAACGTAGAGATTGATTCCAGTTAGCTGGTATTTGCCATCGAATCTTCCCCCGGCAACCCCGGTGATCTCTACCTCGGCGTCCAGCAGGCCTTGGAGCGCGTCCTCGTCCTTGTCGCCGGAGTTCACGAGGGCCTCGACTTCACCGCCGTCTACGAGTATTGGTATGTGGGCGACGAATGTATGGAGGGGGATCGCGTTCGGCACCAGATCGGCGGAGCGCACGACGCCGTGGATGGTGACAAATATGTTGTCGCGCTTCGTCTCGATCATCTCCTTGTAGGTAGCAGGCACGGGTTTGGGTACTGCGCCGTGATAGAGCAGGCTGATACTGCGGGCCAGTACATTGGGGCGGAGGCCGGATCTCGTGGTTCCTTGCACCAGGATGCGGTCGCCGGGAACCGGTCTGAGATTCGTTATGGTCTTTTTGACCTTTACATAGATGCCCGTGTTGCCGTCCTGGACGACGACAAACAGGTCGAGCCCGCGCTCGCGTAAGAAGGTAACCGTCGCCTCGAAGGCGACCGGCAGCGAGCGTGCGGCCTCCGCATTGCTGAGAGCCTGAATGGCTTGCAGCGCGGCGAGGGGCGCAGGCTCCGCTGCCGCGGCAGCGACAGCTAACGAGCACGCGAGTATGATCGCAATCGCTTGAATCCGCCTCATCATAGGGGAAATTCCAATCGTGCCGGCGATGCTTTGCCTGACCCGCATATCTACTATCGGCAGCGTTCTGGAAATATGCAACCCGGGTGAGGAAAAGCCGGACGCCGGCGCGTTATAAAGGTACTATAAATCATTAAATTCTTATTTTCTACACACATAGGTTTCCGGTTGAATGACTCTTTTGGGGAAGAAGAACCTGTGCGGAAGTTCTACACTGAATCTATACTGCATTTTGCGGATTCAATCCGGTGATCGAATTACCAGATGACCAAAAAACTTCGTGTTGGGATTTTGTTTGGCGGGCGCAGCGGCGAGCATGAGGTTTCGCTGCTGTCGGCGGCTTCGATCTTAAAGGCCATCGATCGCAGCAAGTTCGATGTGGCGCCCATCGGCATCAACAAGGCCGGGCATTGGCTGACCTCCAGGGCTGCCCATGGGCTGCTGGAGGGCGCGGGGCCAGGCGTGGAGCCTCAAAAAGAGCTGAGGGCAGGCGATCCGGCAGCCACGCTCGGAGCGCAGGTGCTGGCCGAGGGCACTCCGGCCCTGCTGGCGCCGGAGCCGGCTGCGCAGGACGCTGGGCAATCGGCCATCGATAGCCACGCGGCGCTGGACGGCCAGTCCCTGGACGTGGTTTTTCCGGTGCTCCACGGGACCTTTGGCGAGGATGGAACCATTCAGGGGCTGTTTGAGCTGGCGGACATCGCCTATGTGGGTTCCGGCGTGCTGGGCTCGGCGGCGGGCATGGACAAGGACGTGATGAAGCGGCTGTTTGTCCACGCCAAATTGCCCATTGTCAGGCACGTTACGCTGCTGCGGGCCGACTGGGAGAAATTCCCGCGCAAGGCAGTTGCCCAGGTGGAAGCCGCGCTCAAGTATCCGGTCTTTGTGAAGCCGGCAAACCTGGGCTCCTCGGTGGGCATCAGTAAGGCGCACAACCGCAAGGAACTCGGGCCCGCGCTCGCCCTGGCCGCCAGGTACGACCGCAAGCTGGTAGTGGAGCAGGGGGTGGGCGGCAAAATCCGCCGCGGCGGACAGGCGGCCAAGGCCCGCGAGCTGGAGGTTGCCGTGCTGGGCAACGATTCGCCCCAGGCGAGCGTAGTGGGCGAGATCATCCCCGGCAGGGAGTTTTACGACTACGAGGCCAAATATCTCTCGGAAGGCTCGGTGCCGGTGATTCCGGCACGGCTGAGCCGCGCCCAGACGAAGCAGGTCCGGGAGATGGCCGTGGCGGCCTTCCGCGCCTGCGACCTTTCAGGGCTGGCGCGGGTAGACTTCCTGATGGAGCCGGACGGCACGCGCCGCATCTTTCTCAACGAGGTGAACACCATGCCGGGGTTCACAAGGATCAGCATGTATCCGAAGCTATGGGAGGCCACGGGGGTCAAGTATACGGACCTGATTACAAGGTTGATTGAGCTGGCGCTGGAACGGCAGGCGGAGAAGAACCGGACTTCGTATAGCCGGGAAGAGTAAAGACAGTTGTCAGTAATCAGTTGTCAGTTTTCAGTTTTCGGTGGCGCGCAGGGAATGAAGGATTTAGTCTGGAAACGATCAGCTTGCCAGCGGTGTATAAAAACGAATGGGAAACAGGTTTATTCTGTACTGGAATAAACGGGGCCCTTATCCCTGATCTCTGATCCCTGACCCCTGTTTTTCGAGGAAACTGTACCATGACCTTGCTCGACGCTCCTGTGTTTGACGAAGCTCGCGACCGCCGCCGCCGCATGATTCTTTATAGCTCCGGAGGGCTGTTGCTGGCCCTGATCGTGGGCTGGTGGCTGGTGGCCGGCATGCCCCCGGACTTGCCGTGGAACTGGAACAACCATCTGTTTGGGCGGTCGGCTGTGAACAGGTTTCTTACGGCGGTGGAAAAGAACGATCTGCCCACGGCCTATGGCATCTGGATACACGACAAGAATTGGCAGCAGCATCCGGCGCAGAGTGGCGCCTACACGTTTGCGCGCTTTGAGCAGGATTGGAGCTCCACCAGCCCGGAGAACGAATACGGCGCCGTTCAGAGCCACAAGATTGCGGCGGAGCGCATGTATGGCAATGTGTTGATGGTGGCGGTACTCATCAACGGGCGCAAGAGCAAGGCGCTCAACCTGGACTACGACCCCAGGACCCACACGCTGAACTACTCGCCGCCGGGGGTGGAGTTGTACCTGGGGCCGTAAAGGCAGCGAGTCAGCAAGTCAGCGAGTCAGCGTCCCGTGTTTGTGGGAGTTGGCGATTTCGAGGCAATTGGCTCCATTCTCTTCGCTGGAAGGCAGAGGGGATGGAGCCTTTGAGTTTTATGGGGCAGATTCCTGGCCAGCCAGGGCTGCCAGCGTGCTCTCCAGGCTGGCAGCATCTTCCACATTCAAGGACTTTTGCGCCGGGTCGATCTGACGCAGCAGGCCGCTGAGCACCTTGCCCGGTCCGACTTCAACAAACAACTCCGCCCCTGCGGCAAGCAGCGACTGTACGCAGTCCATCCAGCGCACCGCGCCGGTTACCTGGCGGATGAGCGCGTCCCGCGCCGCCGCGGCGGTCGAGACCAGGCCGCCGGTGACGTTGGCGGCTACGGGGATGCGGGGGTCGGCCAGCGTCAGTGCGCCGAGCACGCGCGCCACTTCTTCCTGCGCAGGCTGCATCAGGGCGCAGTGGAAGGGCGCGCTCACCGGGAGCATCACGGCGCGGCGCGCGCCTTTGGCCTTGGCCAGATCTGCAGCCCTTTCCACGCCCGCCAATGCGCCGGAGATCACCGTCTGGCCGGGGGAGTTCAGGTTGGCTGCGGCCACGATCAGGCCGGTCTCGGCCGCGGCTTCCCGGCAGGCCTCCGCCACCTGGGCCGAGTCCAAAGAAAGCACGGCGGCCATGGCTCCCTGGCCGGCGGGGACGGCCAACTGCATCGCCCGTCCGCGGGCTTTGACGGCGCGCGCGGCATCGGCAAAGGAGAGCGTTCCGGCGGCCACGTGTGCGCTCCACTCGCCGAGGGAGTGCCCGGCGGCCAGCGCCGGCTCCACGCCGTGCTGCGCAAGCACGCGCCAGGCCGCGACGCTGACGGTCAGAATGGCCGGCTGCGTGTTTTCGGTGAGCCGCAGTTCTTCTTCCGGCCCCTCGAAGATCAACCTGGTGAGCGGGAAGCCGAGGGCCTCATCGGCCTCGGCAAAGGTTTGGGCGGCAATGGGGAAGCGAACCCCGAGTTCGCGGCCCATGCCAACGGCCTGCGAACCCTGCCCCGGGAAGAGAAAGGCGATTTTGGTGGACATTCAAAGAGATTTTACCGGAAGGGGCATGGATGGGGCACGAGGCAGTGGAACCGCAGGTCCCCTTCGGCTCCGCTCAGGGCAGGCTTTCGACTCCCCCACCCCACGGACGAAGACCTGTTCGTGGGGACCCCGGTCCGGTCGCCGCGGCGACCTCCGCTCAGGATGACAGCCTCAACTAGAGGCCATCTCATAAATGCCATTCAGTTCGTGCAAAGCGTCCCTCAGGGGCTAAAGCCCCCAGTTTTATTGGACATTTTGCGGCACGGCTAAAGCCGTGCCCTTTCAAGACATTGCCCGTTTCGTTTTGTTCCATTACTGCTAAAGCCGTGCCCTTTCAAGACATTGCCCGTTTCGTTTTGTTCCATTGCGGCTAAAGCCGTGCCCTTTCAAGACCGTTTTATGAGATAGCTTCTAGGGTTCAGTTCCAGCGCTTCTTGTCGTCTGGGTCGTCGGGGTCTTTGTCGATGGGGCGGCCGTAGCCATCAATGTGGACGGGACGGCCCTGGCGGCGCATGTAGACCTCGAACTTGCGTGCGGCGCGGCGGCGCTTCCAGCGGTAGTAACGGTTGCGCAGGCCATACCATTGCTCACTGAAGGCAAAGGAGACTCCACGGCGCGGGGCCAGGCGGATATAGAACAGGCCGGCCAGCGCCCCGCCCAACTGGGCAAAGGCGTAGATGCGCTGCTGGCCGAAGAGCATGGCGATGGCGACCAGCGCATAGATGGCCACCAGGTAGCGGGCCTTGATGCCGATGGGCAGGGGAAAAAGCATAAACTGCACGTCGCCGTAGAGGGCGCCGATGGCGACCAGCAGGCCGAAGATGCCGCCGAAGCAACCGTAGAGCGAAACCTGGGCGAGCGCAAGCCCGAGGGTGCCGCCGGCGGCATAGAGGACGGTAGCGGCGGCGGCGGCGCCAAGGACGGAAACGGCGTAGAGGCCGGTGACCCAGTTGGCGCTGTGCGCGTTCTCAAGAAAGCCGGCCAGAAACCACAGCGAGAGCAGCTCGAAGAGGGTTCCGAGGAGGCCAACATGGATGAGGCTGTAGGTGAAGGGCTGCCACAGGGCGCCGTGCAGAAAGGCGGCAGGAATAAAAGCGAGATCGCCGGCCAACAGTCCTGCATTGGCCGGAAACGCCATCTGCAACAGAAGCAGGGCAAAGAATGCGAACAGGTTCCAGAGAACCAGGCGGCGGGTGGCGC
Organism: Occallatibacter sp.; assembly: GCA_050012555.1. Taxonomy (GTDB): domain Bacteria; phylum Acidobacteriota; class Terriglobia; order Terriglobales; family Acidobacteriaceae; genus Telmatobacter. Next base: position 5,290 of record JBEKGY010000038.1, on the reverse strand, counting down.
CGTTGAAGGCGGGGAAGGCAAACGGGCTGGCTCCGATCCTGGGCATGGTAGTGAACAGGGTAAACGGTGGAGCAGGCAAGTGTCATGGGGATGGCCGGCGGGCGGCCTGCGCTCGGTTCCGTTACGGAACCATCCCCGGAGGGCAAATGCGCATCGAAACTACCGGGAATTCCCAACGTATTCTTCACGGATGGGCATTCCCGGTTGCGATTGCGGTATGTGCCTCTTGACCTGAGGCCGGGTTCTCCCTAAAGATAACGATGTTGTACCGGGAGAACCTTCATCCTGCAATGAAATATGCACTGGAAAGAGAGGAGGCTGCCATGCCCAGCTGTCCTGAATGCGAGAATGTATTAGATATCGAATTGGACGAAGTGGAGGAAGGCGACGTGGTTGCCTGCGACGAGTGCGGAACGGAGTACGAGGTGGTCGGCGTAGATCCGCTGGAGTTGGCGCGGGTGGACGGCGAACTGCTTGAGGACGACGATCTTATAGAAGAGGAAGAGGAAGAAGAGTGAGAATTCGTTGCGTAAGTTTTGCGGCCGGAGTGGTATGTGCCGCCTTGGCGGCAGGGATTGTTCCCGTGGGCCAGGGGGGCGGCCGGATCGGATTTGGTCTGGGGCCGGCCATGGCGCATGCCCAGAATTTTGGCCAGCGGGTGGTGAAGGGAACCGTGGTGGACTCCAGTTCCACGCCGATTGCCGGCGCCACGGTCTTCCTCACGGACCTGAAGAGCAAGAGGATCCGTAGCTATACTACCGACGCCGATGGCCATTTCCGGTTCACGCAGGTATACATGGCGGAAGATCATGAACTCTGGGCGGAAAAGGACGGGAAGAAGAGCTCCACCAAGACCATCAGCACGTGGGACACGCGCCCGGAGTATGTGAGCGAACTGAAGTTGAAGTAAGCCCGCTTTATCCCTCCAGCTTTTTCGTCACTAACTGGTTGAGCAGCGCCGGGTTGGCCTGGCCTTTGGTGGCTTTCATCACCTGGCCCATAAAGAATGCCGACAGGGTCGTCTTGCCGGCGCGGTACTGCTCCACCTGTTTGGGGTTGGCGGCGATGACCTGGTCGATCAGTTCTTCCAGGGCTGAGGCGTCCGTAATCTGCTCGGGCTTCTCCCGGTCATAGACGGCGGGAAAGTCCTCGCCCTTCTCAAAACACACGTCAAACAATTGTTTCATCTGTTTGGAGCTGATCTTGCCCTCATCCAGCAGATCGGCAGCCTGCACAATGCCGGCCATGGAGACCGGGGACTGCTCCTGCTCGAGGTTCAGGGCCTTCAGCCTGCCGCCCACCTCGCTAAGGAGCACGTTGGCCACGCGGCGCGGGTTGCGGGCGGTGCGGGCCGCAGCTTCGAAGCGGCCGGCGAACTCGCGCGATGCGGTCAGCGTGGCGGCGTCCTGCGGGGCCAGCTCGTATTCGGCGATCATGCGGGCGCGGCGGGCTTCGGGCAGCTCGGGGAGTTTTTTTCTGGTCGCGGCCAAAAATTCCGCGGAAACGATCAGCGGCGGCAGGTCCGGCTCGGGGAAGTAGCGGTAGTCGTGGGCCTGCTCCTTGGAGCGCATGGAGTAGGTGCGTCCCTCGGCGGAGTTCCAGAGGCGGGTCTCCTGAACGACGCGGCCGCCGGACTCGATGACTTCGATCTGGCGTTTGATCTCGTATTCGAGGGCGGCGCGGATAAAGCGGAAGCTGTTGACGTTCTTGACCTCGGCCTTGGTGCCGAATTTGGGCGCGCCTTTGAGACGGACGCTTACATTGGCGTCGCAGCGCAGCGAACCCTCCTCCATGTTGCAGTCCGAGACGCCGGTGTAAAGCAGGATCTCCTTGAGGCGGGTCAGGTACTCGAAGGCCTCTTCGGGCGAGCGAATGTCGGGCTCGGAGACAATTTCAATCAGAGGCGTCCCGCAGCGGTTCAGGTCGATGTAGCTGCGCGAGGCGGAGTCGGAAAAACCCTCGTGGAGGCTCTTGCCCGCGTCTTCTTCCAGGTGCAGGCGGGTGATGCCGATGCGCTTCGTGCTCCCGTCCGCCGTGGGGACTTCGATGAAGCCGTGCTCGGCGATGGGCTTGTCGAACTGCGAGATCTGGTAGCCCTTGGGCAGGTCGGGATAGAAGTAGTTCTTGCGGGCGAAGATGGAGCGCTCCCGCACCTGGCAGTTGATGGCCAGTGAAGCCAGCGTGGCAAACTCGACGGCCTTCGCGTTGAGCACCGGCAACGCGCCCGGCAGGCCCAGGCAAACCGGGCAGATGTTGGTGTTGGGGGCCGAACCGAATTGATTTTTGCAACCGCAGAAGGCCTTGGTGGCGGTGAGCAGTTGCACGTGGACCTCGAGTCCGATGACGGGCTCGTACTTGGCCATGACTTCGGGCGAAAGCGCGGCGGGCATATCTGACTATGATTTTAGCAGCGCATTTCGGAGGTTTCCTACAACTGGATCTTCACCGGCCAGGTCTTCCAGATGTCGGCGCAGTAGTCGCGGATGGAGCGGTCGGAGGAGAACTTGGCGATGCGGGCTACGTTGAGGATGCTCATGCGGGTCCACTCTTCCTGGTTCTTGTAGGCCACGCTGACGCGGTCCTGGCAGTCGATGTAGGACTGATAATCGGCCAGCAGCATGTACTCGTCGCCGTTGAGCAGGGAGTTGACCAGGGGATCGAAGAGAGCCCTGTCGCCGCGGGAAAACTCGCCGCTCAACAGGGCGTCGAGAACCTCGCGGAGGTTCGAGTTCGAGTCATAAATCGCGCGCGGATTGTAGCCGCGGCGTTTCTCACTCTCGACTTGCGGCGTGGTAAGTCCGAAGAGGAAGAAATTTTCCGCGCCCACCTCTTCGCGTATCTCGATGTTGGCGCCGTCCAGGGTGCCGATGGTGAGCGCGCCGTTCATGGCAAATTTCATGTTTCCGGTGCCCGAGGCTTCCTTGCCGGCCAGGGAGATTTGCTCGGATAAGTCGGCGGCCGGGTAGACGCGCTGGCCGAGCTTTACGTTGTAATCGGGCAGAAAGACCACCTTGAGGCGTCCGCGCACCTGCGGGTCGGCGTTGATGGCTTCGCCGGCGGAATGGATGAGCTTGATGATGAGTTTTGCCATGCGGTAGCCGGGCGCGGCTTTTCCGCCGAAGAGGAAGACGCGCGGAACCATCTCCGCGTCCGGGTTGCGCTGGATGCGCTTGAAGAGCGTGAGGATGTGGAGAATTTGCAGGTGCTGGCGCTTGTACTCATGCAGGCGCTTCACCAGCACATCGAACATGCACTGGGAATCGACGGCGATGCCCAGGCGGTCCTGAATGTAGGCGGCAAGCCTCACCTTGTTCTGGAGCTTGATGGCGCGCCATTCGTCGTGCAGCTCGGGGTCGCCGGCCAGCGGCTCCAGCCGGCGCAGTTTTTCAAGATCGCGCACCCAGCCCGGGCCAAGCCGCGCGGTGAGCAGTTCGGCCAGGCCGGGATTGGCCAGGACCATCCAGCGGCGGGGGGTGACGCCGTTGGTCTTGTTGGAAAATTTTTCCGGCGTGAGTTCGTAAAAGTCGCGCAACACGTGGGTTTTGAGCAGCTCCGTGTGCAGCTCGGCCACTCCGTTGATGGAGTGGCTGCCCAGGGCGGCCAGGTGCGCCATGCGCACGTATTTTTCCCCGTTTTCATCGATCAGGGAGAGCCGTTGCGCGCGCGCGCCGTCGCCGGGATACCTCTGCCGCACGTCTTCCAGATGGCGGCGGTTGATCTCGTCCACGATCTCCAGATGACGAGGCAGCAGCGAGTCGAAGAGGGCGCGCGGCCACTGCTCCAGCGCCTCCGGAAGCAGGGTGTGGTTGGTGTAGGAAAGAGCATGCTGCGTCACGTGCCACGCGGCGGCCCACTCCATCGAGTGTTCATCGATAAGCAGGCGCATCAGCTCGGCCACGGCGATGGCCGGATGCGTGTCGTTCATCTGGATGGCGAAGTTGCGATGCAGTTCGGCCAGGGGACGTTTCTCCGTGACCTGAATGCGCAGGATGTGCTGCAGCGAGCAGGAGACGAAGAAAAACTGCTGCGCCAGCCGCAGTTGCTTGCCCTCAAAGCCTTCGTCGTTGGGGTAGAGAATCTTGGAGATGTTCTCCGAGGAGACCTTGTCGGCAACCGCGCCAAAGAAATCTCCGGTGTTGAAGGTGCCGAAGTCGAAGCTCTCCACGGCCCGCGCCGACCACAGGCGCATGGTGTTTGCGGTGTTGGTTTTGTAGCCCAGGATGGGTGTGTCGTGGGGGATGCCGCGGACCACCCGTTGCGGAACCCAATGCACGCGCAGGCGGCCGCTCGCATCGGTGTGCCGCTCGGTGCGGCCGCCGATCTTTACCTCGAAGGCGTCTTCCGGGCGTTCCAGAGCCCAGGGGTTGCCCAGGCGCAGCCAATTGTCGGTGGTCTCCACCTGCCATCCGTCGCGGATCTGCTGGTTGAAGATTCCATATTCGTAGCGAATGCCGTAGCCGATGGCGGGAACATCGAGCGTGGCCAGCGAATCCATGAAGCAGGAGGCCAGGCGACCCAATCCGCCGTTTCCCAGGCCGGGCTCTTCTTCCTGCTCGATCAGCACGTTCAGATCCAGGCCCAGTTGGCGCATGGCCTGCTCGGCTTCGTCATGGATGCCGAGGTTAATCAGGTTGTTGGCCAGGTGGGGTCCGGTGAGGAACTCGGCCGAGAGGTAGCAGACCACGCGCACATCCTGGGCCTGGTAGTTCTTCACCGTGGAGATCCAGCGCTCCACGAGGCGATCGCGGACGGTATGCGCCAGGGCCATGTAGAGATCGTTGACGGTGGCGCGCGCCAGAGACCTGCCCTGCACAAAGAAAAGGTTGTCGAGGAAAGAGTGGGCCAGCGCCTCGGCGGTCATGGCGGTTTTCCGGTCGATCACCGATCCCGCTTGCGACGGCATAACGGCAGATGGATTGGACATTGGGACCCTCGCTTCCCGCGCAGACGGAGAGTTCCTCTTGGCTGAAGCGGTGTTTTCAACAATAAGTCCGGAGGTGCGGGACAGGGATGAAAAATCGGCAAAAAGCGCAGTGGAGAAATGTGAATAGCCCATTCCGGGTCTGGCATGGCCGTTTTGGGTCGGACGGGCTTCGCTTTTCGAAAGGCGGAGCTAAGGAAGCTCTGATTAAGTCCTTCAGCTTTCGCTGGTATTCCCTCAGGGGCTATTGGTTCCTGCATCAATAATGTCCTTGCGCCGTCCCTACGGGACTCCGTAACGAACTTGTGGAATCCCTTTTCCCCACGCTGAAGCGCGGGGCTAACCAAGTCGCCGCGGCGACCGCCTCCG
>JBEKGY010000037.1:0-30434 GCA_050012555.1 Occallatibacter sp. | reverse complement strand
AACAGCGTGGTTGAACCCCGCACGCCCTCGACTCTCGACTCAACCGGGGCCTACCGCTCCATCACACCCCGATGCCGGACCTTCTGGAATTCAGCTACTTGCACCACGGGCTGCTAGCCCGTTCCAAGTCAGGATTCGGTAACCCTCGGTTGCCATTTGCGCCAAATACTGGACTAGCTCCTGAGCGTCGTCCCGACTCATTCGCGCCGCAGGCAATCCATCCTGCATCTTGCCGTGCCAAAGAACTGGCTGGTCAATATCACTCGTCAATGTCGCCGCGCAAGATATGCCAAGTGGTCGATACGGACGCCAAATGAAATCTTCGCCAGGAATGTCTTTCGCGGTTTCAATGTCAAACGCCAGATATCGTGGTTTCATTTTGTCCCTCAACTATTCGTTCGAATCTCTTCAGGCAACCCGGCCTGCGCCGCAATTGCGAGCAGTCCAAGGTCATATATTCCTTCATTGTGCTTCGAGTAACCAGCAATCCTATCATATAGTTATGTATATCTGCCGCACATTTCTCCCGAGTAACGGGCTGCCAGGAAGCTACACTGTCGTAAGCGTGGCCATCTTGACGCCAAACTAACCCCGGAGTAGCGTCAAATCAGGCGGGAGCGCGCTTCGAGAAGGGGACGTATGACCGGGATTCACTACGTGACCGACGAGGAAGGCCGCAAGGTTGCGGTCCAGATTGACCTGCGTGAGCACGCGGAACTCTGGGAGGAGTTCGAGGATGTCCTGGTCTCCCAATCGCGCCGGAATGAGGAAGATATTCCACTTGAAGAGGTCGAGGCGAAGCTTATCCGAAGAGGCAAACTGAGTGCCTGAATACCGGGTTACGCTGAAATCCAGCGCGGAGAAGGAATTCTTCCGGTTACCGATCCCCGTATCAGCCCGCATCATCCCAAGAATAAAGGCTCTTGCCACAGACCCTCGACCGCACGGATCAAAGAAGCTCAGGGGCGGAACGGACGAATGGCGCATCCGCATCGGCAATTATCGCGTGATCTACGCCATCGATGACGAAGAGAAAAAAGTGAAAGTCACGCGCATTGCCCATAGACGCGAGGTCTACAAATAGGAGAGTTGACACCTGCCCGTTCCACTCCTACGCTTTACAGTATGGACGTTCAATTATCAGCGGACCAACGGGCGTTTGTTCACCTGGCCCTGGAGACCGGCAGGCTGCATCGCGAGGAAGACGCGGTCGCGGAAGCGCTACTCATGTGGGAGGAGCGTGAGCGAACTCGCGCGGAGATCCTCGCGTCAGTCGATCGGGCGGAGGCATCTCTCAGCCATGGTCAAGGACGCGTCATTACGCCAGAGTCCATGCGTGAGCTTGCCGGCGAAGTGAAACAACGCGGCCGCGCGCGGCTTGCAGCCGAGCCGGCAGCGGTCAGATAGCTGCATTTTTGCCGCCCGGCGCCACTTTTTCAATAAATTCAAAAGGATTAACATAAATAGATGGCCCTCCCAATCAAAGTTTGCGTCGTTTGCTCTGAGGAATTCGAATTGAGGCCCGGTAAGCCCGGTTTCGCCAATCGCTGCCCTGCATGCAGCGAGTCGGAAGCGACAGCCCCCGAGGCCGGGCGCTCCATGAGCGCGTTTGACCGCAAGGCCGAGGCGGAGGCGAACGAGGCGCGCAGGAAGGCGATCCGCGATCTGCTCTACCGCAACGAGAGCTGAGAACTTGCAACGACGGCGTAGAAACAAGAAAAGATCGTTCAGTTGACTTCCAGAACAAGCCGACAGTAGACTCAGCCTGCGAGCGCTCGAAAGCTTCCCCTTTTTGAACAGCGCCCCGAGGTCCCCGTGAAATCAAAACGCCTGACGCAAGAGGATTTGAAGCAGTATCGGGAGGACGGATACCTGTTGGTTCGCGGAATGTTGAGCGAGGACGAAGTCGAACTGCTCGGCCGCACCGCGCGGCAGGATCGCATCCTCGATCAGCACGCCCATGGGCGCGCGGACGGCGAGGGCGGAACGGTTCGTCTTTCGCTGTGGAACCACCCCACAGACACTATTTACGGAGCCATTGCCCGGTCCGAGTCCATGGTCACGTACGCGGAACAGATCCTCGAGGGCGAGGTCTATCACTATCACTCCAAGATGATTATGAAGGATGCCAAGGTCGGCGGCGCATGGACCTGGCACCAGGATTACGGCTACTGGTATCAGAACGGAGTCCTCTTTCCGCTGCTCACCAGCGCCTCAATCGCCGTCGACCCCGCCACCAGGGAGAACGGTTGCCTGCAGGTAATTCGCGGCTCCCATCATGCCGGGCGCATCGAGCATGTGCTGACCGGCGACCAGGCCGGCGCCGACCTGGAGCGCGTGGAAAAACTGCTGGAGCGCCAGGAACTCGTCTATGTGGAGATGGACCCTGGCGACACGCTCTTCTTCCACTCCAACCTGCTCCACCGCTCCGACCAGAACCACTCCGACCATCCGCGCTGGTCGATGATCGTCTGCTATAACGCGGCCCGGAACAATCCCTACAAAGAGTCGCACCATCCCCGCTACACGCCCCTGACCAAGCTTCCCGACTCGGCCATTCTCGAAGTAGGCGCACGCCGCTTTGGCGCGGCAGGCGAGGACGCCGGATTCCTTGACATCAGCGATGATCACAGCGCAGTCAGCCTGAGGAAGTCATGACTCACCCCGCAAAACACAGCCTCGGCTGTTATATGAATCTTGGTTCGCTCGATGCGTCCGTCCGCACCTCGGACGCATCCTTCCATGCCGTCCGCGAAGCCGGATACGACGGGGTGCAGTTTGGCGATTTTCCGCCCCAGGACCGAGTGCAAGCCGCGCAGGCCCTTGGTCTAGGCGTCTGCGGCAGCGGCAGAATCAACGCGCCCACGGAAGCGTCTCCACTCGCGCAGAAGAGCGTGGACAGCGGCTTCGAGTGCCTCACCGTGCATGTGGGATGGGGGATGGAGGACGATCCTGAAGTCTTTCAATTGGCCTCATCCGTCATCGAAGCTTCTCAGAAGCATCGCATCCCGCTTTACGTTGAAACCCACCGCGCCACCATCCTTCAGGACATCTGGCGCTCCGTTCAGTTAGTGAAACGCTTCCCCGAGTTACAAATCAATTGCGATTTTTCACATTGGTATACGGGCCTTGAGATGGTCTATGGAGGGTTTGAGAAGAAGGTTGAATTCATCCGTCCGGTGATCGATCGCATGGGATTCATTCACGCCCGCATTGGAAATCCGGGCTGCATTCAGGTCGATATAGGCGATGGAGAGTCCCCGGATCGCCCCTATGTCGGTCATTTCTGCCATCTATGGACGCAGGTCTTTTCCGCCTATCTGAAAAAGCCGCCGACGCACCGGTTCTGTTTCGCTACCGAGTTGCTGGGTCCGGAGATCTATTACGCGCGCGTCTTCGACGGAAAAGAAGAGAGCAACCGCTGGGAGCAAGCTCTCGTTCTGGTCAAGCTGGCCAAGGAATGCTTTCGCAAAGCGCAGAGTCAGGCGCTTTCATAGGAGAACCAATAGCGCTCGCACTCGCCCTCACGCTTCCACCGGCAACTCCGCCGCCAGAATATTCATCGGCGTAAGCCCGCGCTGGCGCAGTGCGCGCAGGCTGAGCGAGTCGTGGCGCTTGGCCAGCCGCCGGCCGTTGTGGTCCACCACCAGCCGGCAGTGGAACCAATCGGGAATTTTCAGTCCCAGGGCGCGGTAGAGCAGGATCTGCCGCGCGGTGGACTTGAGCAAATCGGCGCCGCGCACCACCTCCGTGATGCCCATGGCCGCGTCATCGGCCACGCAGGCAAGCTGGTAACTCGGAACGTCGTCCCGCCGCCAGACTACAAAGTCCCCAAAATCCTCGCCGGCCACATAGCGCTGCGTACCCAGGTTCCGGTCCTCGAATTCGATAGCTTCGCCGTCGGGAACGCGGAATCGCCAGTTGATGCCCTCCGGCGACTCGATATCGCTCACCGTGGGGCCGGGCAGTTGCGGAGCGTGGCCCTGCCGATGCCGGCAGGTGCCGGGATAGATGGGATCGTCGTCCAGCAGGTCCAGTTTCCCCAGGGATACCGAACCCTGCATTGCCGCCGAGACTCTTTCATGGGGCGCGCCAAGCGCGGTTTCAAGGTCCTTGCGCGAGCAGCGGCAGGGGAAAAGGTAGCCGCGCCGCAACAGCTTGCGCCATGCGGCCAGGTAGATGGCCCGGCGCTTGCTCTGCACATAAGGCACAAACGGCCCGCCCTTGTCCGGGCCCTCATGCCAGCGAATCCCCAGCCAGCGCAGGTCTTCAATTGCGGCCTCCGCATACGCCTGGCGGCTGCGCTCGGGGTCCAGGTCCTCCATGCGCATCACCAGCGCGCCGCCCGCCTCGCGCGCCCTTTGCGTGGCCGTCCAGAAAGTACGCGTGTGCCCCACGTGCAGATAACCCGTAGGCGAGGGCGCAAGCCGCCCGCGATAACTCGAGGTCGGCGTTGTAGACAAACTGGCCATGCTACCCATAAGTCTAGGCAGACGCAGCCGCGCCGCATAGTTACAGCTTGATTCCGGTATCGAGTTTGGTTCCTTGCTTAGAAGAGTTCCGGGATGGTATGAAACGCAATCCGCGTGGGCGCGGCCTTGAAGGCGGTCAGCATGGTGGCCGGAGCCAGCGTGCCCAGGCCGTACTTATTATTCAGCTCATCCATGGTTGCCAGCAACCGCACCCTGCTTTGCTCGTCCTCCGATCCGTCGAAGAGGTTGAGCGAGTGCAGGCGGTCGGGCACCAGCCCGTTCAGATGCACGCCGATAAAGTAGGGGTGCTCGTACTCCGCCCCCGCTGGCTGGCTGGCCCACAAATGGCTCAGCGCGGCAATCAGCGTCTGATTGTCCTGGCACTCGCTCAGCCTCAGCTCGCTCTTCCATCCCCGCGTGGGCACGCCGAAGCGGCTGATCGGGGTCCCCGGCGGCTCGGGGTCCCCAGCGAGCGATTTTTGCTCGCTGGGGTGAGGGGACAGGTCTTCGCCGCCGGGGTGACTCACCGGCGAGTTCTCGCCGCGCGGAACCGCAAAGCCGATGGCGAGGCCGATGCTGCTGGCCCACAATCCTCCCGCGCGCAGCCGCATGGCGGCCTTGTGCAGCAGCTTGTGCGCCACCGCCCAGGCCTTCTCCGAAGTACGCATCTCCGGCGCCAGCACATGCTGGTGGCTCATCGACTTCAGATGCTCGGTCTCGTCCATATCGAAGTCTTCGCCCTGGAGCCAGTGCCACAGCCGCTCGCCCAGCACCGAACCCCAAACCTGGCCGGCCCTGTAGCAGTCGAGCGACAGCAGCTCATCCATGGTGTGGATGCCCTTCTCGTTCAGCCGCTTCTCCATGCGCGAGCCGATGCCGGGCAGGTCGCGCAGCGCAAGCCGGCGCAGCGCCTCGGGCAAAATGTCCAGGGGCAACGCCACTAGGCCGTCGGGCTTTTCCATGTCGCTGGCCACCTTGGCCAGATAGCGGTTGGTAGCCAGCCCCACCGAGCTGCGCAGCATCGGGCCCACGCTCTCCCGGATGCGCTTCTTCACCTTGCGGCCCAACTCCATCGCCTTGAGCAGCGGCCGTTCGCGGCCCATCAGCCGGCAGGCCATCTCGTCGATCGAGAGCACTGCCGTCACCGGCAGGCAGCTTTCCACGGCTTCGATAATGCGGTGATGGTACTCCACGTAGAGCTCGTGCCGCGCCTCCACCAGCACCAGACCGGGACACATCCGCTTGGCCTCGGCGACCACGGTTCCGGTCTTCACGCCGTAGGCCTTGGCCTCGTAACTGGCGGCAATGCAAACGGTGGTATCGGCCATCATGGGCACAATCCCCACCGGCCGCCCGCGCAGCTCGGGCCGCGCCTCCTGTTCCACTGAGGCAAAGTAGGAGTTCAAATCGACGAACAGCCAGTTCAGCGCCGTTCCCTGAGCCCCATCCTGCCCTGCCCCCGGCGCAGACCCGCTCCCCGGCTCTTTGCAGGCCGGCGCGGCCTCCGGCTCCAGCGCCTGAAGATCTTCCGGCCGCTCGTTCATCGTGGCGTCCGGCACCGGATTGGGACGGGTTGCCATACTAAATACCATTTTCGCCTTTTATTCTCTTTAAAGCAAGCGAAAAATTGGTCAAAATAAACCCGTAGCGCGGAATTTCGTAAAAAACCGAAGTTCGGGAAACTTTGCCCGGATGGTCACTTTTGGGCAGAGTTTCCAATGCCTTTGGAATACGGTCGCTGAGTATGCAGAGTCTGGTTCAATGGTTCACGACCTTTGAAAACGCCCTCGCCCTCCTGGTGACGCTGGGCGTGGCTTTCTTCCTCTTTTGTTGCCTGGAGTGCAATGACTGCCCCAGCCGCGACAAGGACGACCTCTTCCGCCACCACGCAGTGTAGCTTCGGCGTGTTCCTCTGCAATCCGGGTAGTCCAGATCAGACAAGTAGAAAAGTGGATTGGGGTGATCTCGCATCCGCGAACGCGCATGATCTTGACAAATTTTCCGGCGGGAGTATGATAAGAACAAGTCTTACTGAGTAAGACTCATCCAACCATGAGAACCACAGAAACCATGACCGTTTCCCTGCCCCCCGCACTGGTCTATCAGTTCGAGGAGGTGCGGAAAATAGAATCTCGCACCCGCTCCGAACTTGTCCGCGAGGCGTTGCGAGCATATTTCGAGAGCCGTTATCCCGCAGACTCGCCGACCAGGGAGGAACTTTCCGCGCTGCGTCGCGGCCGGGCCGCCTTTCGTCGCGGCGATGCAGTTTCATTAAAGGCATTCCTCCATGACGTGGAACCTCATCATCACCGGTCCGGCGCAAAAGGACTTCAAAAAGCTCCCGCAAAGAGATCAGGGGCGCGTTAAAGCGGTCCTCATCGCGATGCAGGACGATCCCTTTCAGGGTGACCTCAAGCGCCTCAAGGGAAAGTCGACTGCATGGCGGCGTCGAGTGGGGAACTACCGGATCATCTATGACCTTTATTTCGAGGAGCGTCTGATCGTTATCTCCGCGATCATGCGGCGGACTTCAACGACTTACGAGTGATACAAAAACGGGGCAGGTGCCCCCCGCCTAGAATAGACCAAAGATTGAAATAATCCTTACGGTTGGGAATGTGAAGAGTGGAAATCCGCCTTGTGTAAGACTTCGACGCGCTGAATGCAGTCCTCATAGTAGTGAATCTTAACGTACAATCCTTCTCGAATGGGACCGTTGCGGAAAGGCGCATTATTAAAACATGGCGTATGAGAACCCGCATAATACGAGAACGATACCCCGTTCACAGAGAAGGACTCTCTTGTGGAACCTATAGCTGGAGCCGGACGGAAATCTTGGACAACCCCCTCCACGACCAGACTCTTACCGGACACATATTCATTCCGCAGTTTGGCATATTCGTTCCAAGTGACCAATAGCGATGGAAGAAGACAGAATGAACCTGCCGTAGTCATGAAAATTCCCGCAATAAAGAAATGCTTTTTATTCTTGAAGAACTTAATGAGGATTAGTCCGATGATAAGAATAACGTATAGATAAATTGGAGGCCATGGTAAAGACCCAAGACCTAGCTCAAATATCGTCTGGTAATTATCCGTTGTCATAGAATACTCTCATTCCGCCGGAACAAACTATCTCAAAAACATGAGCCGGCTGGTGGCCAAGATCTGACAAGTAGAAAAAGTGGGTGCCCCATGTCTCGATTCTGAGACGTAGGATACCATGAACCTCAATAATTCGCCGGCTTCAAATATTCCTCAAACTCCGCCAGGATGCGATTGAACAGATGCGTCCGCACATCCGGTCCGGCGATCGAGTGCATCTTACGCGGATAAATCTGCAGATCGTAGGGAATGCCGGCCTCAATCAACTGCTGCACAAACTGAACGACGTTCTCCATGTGCACGTTATCGTCGCCCGTCCCCTGCGCCAACAGCAGCCGCCCTTTCAGATTAGCCGCCGAGTTAACCACGGAGAAATCGCGGTAACCAGAAGCAAACTCCGTGGGCTCGCTTAGATACCGCTCGGTATAGACCGAGTCGTAGTTATGCCAGTCGGTCACCGGCGCCACGGCGACTCCGGCGCGGAAGCGGTCCGAATGAGTGAGCGCATAAAGCGTGAAGGAGCCGCCCCAGCTCCATCCCCACCAGCCCAGGCGTTTCCTGTCCAGTTGCGGAGAATGCGCCAACGCCCAATCCACCACGGTCAACTGGTCCTCTAACTGAATGGGACCGAAGTTATGATAAGCCGCTTGCGCAAAGGCGCGCCCACGTCCGCCCATGCCGCGATTGTCCGTGTGCAGCACGGCAAAGCCATGCTGGGCCAGCAGCTCGTCGAAGAGCAGGGCATCGCTCCAGCGATTGACTACCGTCTGCACGCCGGGTCCGCCGTAGGGGTTCACGATCAGCGGGACTGAATTTGGAATGATGGCGGCCGGGCTTGCGGCGCCCTCAGGCAGCAGCAGCGTGGCATAGAGCGTGCTGCCGTCGTGGGCCTTCACCTCAAGCTGCTCGGGAGCCCGCAGGTGGTAGGGCTTGAGCGCGCTCGTCTGCCAGAAGACAGTGCACTTGCCCGCTGTCTGGCAGAGGCGCAGCACCGGCGGATCGAGGCGGGTGGAGTACTTATCCACAAACCCGCCGCCCGTAGGAGCAAAGTTACCGGTATGGAATCCTGCGCCCGAGCTAAGTTGCCTGCGCTCGCCGTCAAAGCTAACCTGCCATAACCGCTGTTCCAGTAAGTTATTCTCGTTCGATTCGTAGCGGATAACCTTCCCCGCCGTATCGACACCGAGAACGTCGCCCACATCAAACTCGCCTTTGGTCAGTTGCCGCACCAGCGTAGCCGTCGTGGTGGCTGGCTTTGCCTGGTCATAACTGTAGAGATAGAGATGATTATGGCCGTCGCTCCAGTTCGTCAGCACGATCGTTCCATCCTCCACAGAAACGTCGTACTTTTCGTCGAAGAACGTATCGTCGGCAAGTTGGAGCACCGGATGCGCCTGGCCGCTGGCGGCGTCGGCAAAGTAGAGATCCCGGTGCTTCTGATCGCGGCTCAGCGTCTCAATCCACACTGTCTTCGCATCCACCCACCCGAAGCGCGGAATGGTTTCCTGGCCCGCATGGATGGGAAGCTGCACCCACACCGTCCCGCCGCCCGCGGCGCTGACCACGCCCACGCGGACCTTTGGGTTGGCGTCGCCGGGCTGCGGATAGCGCTGCAACTCCACCGTCGCGTGCGTGGGAATCCAATCGGCGATCGGATACTCCGGCACCGCCGCCTCATCCATCTCGAGATAGGCCAGGCGATTCGAGTCCGGCGACCAGAAATAGTTACTGCGAACGTCCAGCTCTTCCTCGTAGACCCAGTCCACCTCGCCGTTGAGGGTGGCCGGGTTGGGAGCGGCAGCCGCCACCGTCGCCGGCATGCCGGGATCGCGCAGCCGCACAACGGAAAGCCCGTGGTCGCGCACAAAGGAGATGAACTCGCCGTTGGGCGAAAACTTGGGGTCGTCGCCGGAGGCCTTTCCGCTCACGCCGATCTCCACTCCCTTGCCATTCGCCAGATCGTAGAGCCATATCCTGCCGCTCGGGTCGAAGAGCAGATGCGCCGAGTCCGGAGCCCACAGGTAGCTGGCCATCTTGTAGCGGTCGCGATGGTCGCGGCCGGTCTCCGAATTGCTGGCGACGGAGAGCGAGGCCAGCTTGGCGCGGCTCACCAGAACATGCGGCTTGCCCGTGCCGGGGTCCAGGTCCACCAGCTCGCCGTCGTCAAGATAAGTCAGGTGCTTGCCGTCCGGCGACCAGTTCACTTCATCCGGCGGACTCCCGATCAGCGGCCCATGCGCGTAGATCGCCTCCACGGTCAGTGGCTTTTGAGCAGACTGGGCGTGAAGTGGAAGGGTTGCGAGGGAAAGAGCAACAACGGCCGGGAACAAAAGGGCGGCTGTACGCGTCAAGAGGCATTCCTCCGGGAACGGAACACGGCCCCGCTTTCCTGCATAGGCAAACTGCGTGCCGGGCTTCCAGTGAGCAGTGTAAATCACCCGCTTTACGGTCTTGCATCTGCCGGCCGGAGCGAGTATGGTGCGGGCATGAACTGGGCAACTCCCAAAGAACGCAGCAATCTAGGCCAGGCGCGGCGCAAGCAGGTGGGCCGCCAGGAACACAGCGCATTCAACCCTAAGGCGCGCAAGACCCCTCCCCTTGCGCTGCTGCAGCGGTCGATGCGCGGCCGCGTTCCCGCGCTCATCAAACTCAAATACGAACTCATGGCCGCGTCGCCCTTCGGCTACTTTCGCGGCGCCGTGCCGGTGATGGCCGCGGACCTGGCCGTGCTGCCCTCCACCGGCATCGCAGCCCAACTCTGCGGCGACGCGCATGTACGCAACCTGGGCGCCTATGCCGCGCCCGACGGACGCCTGGTCTTCGACATCAACGACTTCGACGAAACCATCCGCGGCCCCTTCGAGTGGGATCTCAAGCGCATGGCCGCCTCTGTCACTCTCGCCGGGCGCGCCTCCGGCCACAAGGAATCCTCCTCTCGCCAGGCCGTGGAATCATGCATCGAGCGCTACTGCGCCCAGATGCGCGCCTTCTCTCGCATGCCCTGCATTGAAGTTGGCCGCTACCAGGTGCATCGCATCGGCCAGGCCGCCCCGGTCCACAACGCTCTGCTCAAGGCCGAGCGGTCCACGCCGCAGCACACGCTGGAGCAGCTAACCGAGCCCGCCTCCGCCAAACCCGGCGCGCCCCGCCGCTTCAAGCAAGTCCCACCCCTGCTCACCCGCGTCACTGGCGCCCAGGCCGCGTCCGTCCTGGCCTCGCTATCCATCTACCGGGAGATGCTGGAACCGCAGCGGCAGCACCTTCTCTCCTTCTACCGCCCCGTAGCCGTAGCCTTCAAAGTGGTAGGCACCGGCTCCGTCGGCCTGCGCGACTATTGCGTCTACTTCGAGGGCAACGGTCCGGCGGACCCGCTTTTCCTGCAAGTCAAGGAGGAGCCGGCCTCAGCCTACGCTCCCTATCTCCCCGACGCCCACCCCGCGCACCACAACGGCCAGCGCACCGCCGAGGGCCAGCGCGCCATGCAGTTGCAGTCCGATCCGTTTCTCGGCTGGACCCACATTCGCGGCCGCCAGTTTCTGGTCCGCCAGCTCAACGACCACAAAGGCTCCATCGACCTGACGGACCTGGCCGGCGACGGCCTTGAGGCTTACGCCGAAGTCTGCGGCGAGCTGCTGGCCCGCGGCCACGCCCGCTCCGGCGACCCTCTCGCCATCGCCGGCTACCTCGGCTCCGGAGACGGCTTTGCCCAGGCCCTGGCCAAATTCGGCTCCCTCTACGCCGACCAGACCGAGAAGGACTGGGAGCAACTCCGCCGTTCCCGCAAAGCCGGAACGAAGTCTGGAGCCAAGGCCAAGTCGTAGGAGCCGGGTGCCCCATCTGGGTGCCGGGGAACCGGGGAACCCTCTGGGTCGGGGTCGGGCACGATTTATTTTTGTCGCAAGGGTGGGATACCACAAAACCAAGTACCTCATCCTTCCTGTCATTCTGAGCGGAGTCGAAAAACCTGCGTTTCGTCACTTTGTCGCAAGGTTGGGATACCATAAAACCCAACAGCCCTGTTCATCAGGAGACCCCCATGAACCGCCGCACCTTCACGCAAGTCCTAACCGCAGCCGCCCTCAGCGCCGCTGCGCCTACGCTCCCGGCAACCGCCCAGAACAGTGCAACCACCCCCAAAGCCCCGCCGTTCCCGCTCTCGGTAATGCTCTGGACTGTCTTCAACGATCTGCCATTTGAGCAGAGGCTGGCCAAAGTGGCCGAGGCGGGCTACAACCAAATCGAGCTGGTAAGCGAATACCGCGACTGGACCGACGCCGACTTTGCCAGCGCCAACGCAGCCCGCAAGCGCCTCGGCATCCGTTTCGACGCCACCGCCGGCCTGATTCAAGCCCTCGCCAACCCCTCCCTCCGCGATGCCTTTCTCGCCGACCTCACCCGCGCCCTCACGCCCATGGAAACCCTCTCCATCCCGGCCATGATCGTGCTCTCCGGCAACGTGGTTCCCGGCCTCACCCGCGACCAGCAGCACCAGAGCTGCATTGAAACCCTCAAGCAGGCCGCAAAGATCGTCGAAGGCCGCCAGATCGACGGCCAGCCCGTCCGCCTGCTCCTCGAGTGCATTCATCTCGAAGAAAATCCGCTCTTCTATATGACCTCGGCCAACGAAGCCATTGAAGTAGTGCGTGCCGTCAACCATCCCCAGGTCCAGTTTCTCTACGACATCTACCACGAGCAGATGAGCTACGGAAATCTGATCGATAAGCTCGACAAGCACATCGAAGTAATCGGCCTCATCCACATCGCCGACGTCCCCGGCCGCCACGAACCCGGCACCGGCGAAATCAACTACACAAACATCTACTGCAAGCTGGCCCAGCTTAACTACCGTCACAACGTAGCCATGGAGTTCCGCCCCACCGGCGACCCGGTGGCCACACTGCGCGCCGCAAAGGCTCTCGCATGGAGCACAGGAGTGGTGTGAGTGGAGATTGTATCAACCGGCAGATCGCAGCAATCTCAATTGGATTCTACTCAACCCTTGAGAGTCTTAGCTTTCTTTGCGGCAAGTTTCTTTATTGATGGCTCTGCAGGTAGATGCTCTGGCATTGTGCCGCCAATCTCTTTAATCGCCTGACGAACACGCTTCCCAACAGCGAAATGCGTATCGATCGCTCGTTTCTCACCTTTTATCCCTTCTATCCGAAGTTTTTCTTCCGTCTGAGTGATGCGAAATTCATTTGCTGCAAGCTCAGTTCGACCAACGCAATCAAGGAGATCCTCTTTATCGCTGATGCCCTTCTTATCTTTGATTGCACGCGATCCGAGACCAGCATAAAGACCCTTATATCCTGCATCCTGAAAGATGCCAAACATGGCGCTGCGAACACCAGCGTCTTTGGCAGCACCACTCAATTTACGGTTGGCATCTTTTATCCTTACGCGGAGAAGTACGCGCCGCTCTTCTTCGGAAAGCGCGTCCTGCTTTTCTTGGCGATATGTCTGTACGGTAAAGTATGTCTGCGCACTGGCAATCTCCGGCTTCGACGGATCACCGTTCATCGTGACGAGGTAGCAGGCGTACCTGCTCAACTTCCAATTGTCTCTCTTTCGCTTCGCTCCGCTTCCGATTTCAACCATTTCGGGGAATGGCACAAAATGGTTCGTACTATAGTTCCCAGACATTTCACATGCTCGCTTGGCTCTTTCGATCACATCTTGAAAATCCCGCCATTCCCTATAATCCAGAACTGCCATCAACTTGCGCGCGTCCCAATATGGCTGACCATTTCCGGCAAGTTGCTGAATCTTCTCTAGTTGATCTCTGACGAATGTCAGATGAGATTCCATATCCGCAGCACTCCTTCTGCAAATGAGTGTACAGCGTTTTTATCTTCTAAATACCACTTTATTTCTTTTCCACATCTTTCGTTTCGCGGTATACTAAGCGCACTGGGAGGGCGAGACGATGGGAGCACGAGAAAGTTTGCAGAAGCTCGCGGACAAAAAGGATGGTGAAATCAGCGACTTAAGGCTCCAGTTGGCACAAGCAGAAGCCTATTTGCAGGCGATTCAGGATTCGATCAAAGTATTGCCTAAAGAGCCTCTTAATGACAAAACTGAGCCTGAACTGCGACCTGGAACGCTTCTGTCGCAGGCGAAAGACGTTTTGAAAGCTGAAGGTAAACCTATGCACGTCAATGAGATTCTGAAAAAGATGGGCAAGAATGTGGACAAGAGCAGCCGCATATCGCTCAGCGGATCACTGTCCGCATATGTGCGGAAGAGAATGATTTTCAAGAAGACAGGGCCAAACATCTTTGCACTAGTTGAAACCCCGCTACAATCCACAGGCATGCAAAATGAGGAGGGAGACTTGCCTGATGGTTTCGGTAGTGTTCAGTGAGGTTCTTCTCGCGAACAATATTACGAAGATATCAAAGTAGCTCTTTTCTCCTCCGCCGATTCTTATCGGGAGCCGGCCCCGCTCTACAATGAACCGGTATGCCCACCGCCGTTCGATCGCACGCCAAAGTCAACCTCGGCCTCCATATTGGCGCGCCGCGTCCTGACGGCTTCCATCCGCTGGCAACCGTCTATCAGACCCTCGAACTGCACGACGTGGTCACCGTCTCGGCCCGTCCCGCCGCGGCTACCCGGTTGCAGCTCACCTCGAACGACCAGCGCGTCCCCGCCGACGGCCGCAATACGGCCTGGAGGATGGTCGCGCTGGCCCTCGAGGCCCTTGGCCTTTCCGCCGAGGTCGAAATCCACATCGAAAAGCGCCTGCCCGTGCAAGGAGGCCTGGGCGCGGGTTCGGCCAACGCCGTGGCGGCGCTGGTAGGGCTGGAAGCGGAGTTGGGCATTGCAAGTCAGCAAGTCAGCGAGTCGGCAAGTCAGCCGGGTGCCCCATCTCGAGAACCGGGTGCCCCATCCTTTTCGCGCTTCCGCCGCGGCGGACGAAAAGGGTGGGAAGCGAAACGTTTCGAGATCGCCGCCCAGGTAGGCTCCGATGTGCCTCTTTTTCTCATCGGCGGCACGGTTCTCGGTCTTGACCGGGGCCAGCAGGTCTCCGCCCTGCCCGACCTCGAACCCACCTGGTGCGTGGTGGCCATGCCCGAAATAGGCGTCTCCACCCCGCAGGCCTTTCGCGACTGGGATGCGCTCTGCGCCGCCGAGGGTTTGACCCCCGAGGCCAGTCGAGATAAACTGAATGTGATGAGCCGCGCTTATGCCGGCGCCTTTGCGGGAGCAATCCCGGAAGGACGGCAGGGAGCAGGCTCCTCCGGTGTCCTCACTATTAGCGAGGACCTGGCCGGACCCCTCAAGTCCGCGCTTGTCCGCACCGGGATCAGTAGCTGGATCCAGAACGACTTTGAACGCGTCGTCTTCCCCCAGCATCCCTCCCTTGCAGAAATCAAGCGCATTCTTTCGGGGCAAGGCACTCCGGAGGCAGCCTGCCATGCCTCGTCGTTGGTGGCCTTGCTGGCCGGTTCCGGTTCATCGCTCTTCGGGTTGTACCGGACCCGCGGAGATGCTGAAGCGGCACAGGTTAGGTTGAAGCAACAGTTCCAGGAAGCAGAGGTGCGAAGCGCCTTGACCCGCACCCTGCCGCGCGAGGCCTACTGGCGCGAGATGTTTTTTGAAGGAAGAGGTTGACAGCCCGCCGTTGAGGGAAAGAGACTCAGGTTCGGCTGCCGTAACGTTTTTCCGAAACGATGTAGACCGAAAGCGATGCACTCAAGCCGGCGCGACCCCAAGAAGCGACGGCCCTGCATTCAGTAAAAAGTCCGCATGATTTCGGAAAACGCCGTTCGTTGGGCGATCGTCTAATGGTAGGACAGTGCCCTTTGGAGGCACTTGTCCAGGTTCGAATCCTGGTCGCCCAGCCAAGGTTTGCAGGAGTTCTCAGTGGTCAGTTGTCAGTAGTCAGTTTTTGGCTCGCGTCAACGGCCTTGACTGACAACTGAGAACTGAAAACTGACAACTGAATTTAGGCCCCGGAAAGCAGCCAAAGCAAACCAGCTTGGAGGTATTCGGAAAATGGAAGCGGAAGCATTGACGGCGACCAAGGAAGACAAGCAGGACGGCGGGCAAGCCGCGGCTAAAGAGGCGGCGCAGTTTGCTGCCGCGGATGCCGCGGCCAAGGCCAAGGAGGCCAAACCGGCCGCCGAGCGCAAGCGCACCCGCAACCTGAGCGAGGACAAGCGCTTCAAGCTCTTCTCGGGGACCGCCAACCGGCCCCTGGCCGAGGAGATTGGCCGTCACATCGGCGTTCCCGTGGGCGAGGCCAAGATCCAGCGCTTTGCCGACGGCGAGGTCTACTTCCAACTCCTTGAGAACGTACGCGGAGTGGATGTGTTTGTGGTGCAGCCCACCTGCTATCCGGTGGACCAGCACCTGGTGGAGCTTTTGGTGATGATTGACGCGCTCAAGCGGGCCTCGGCGGCCAGGATCACGGTGGTGGTGCCCTACTACGGCTACGCCCGCCAGGACCGTAAAGACCGTCCCCGCGTGGCCATCAGCGCCAAGCTCATCGCCGATTTGCTCACCACGGCGGGCGCCAATCGCGCCCTTTTCGTCGACCTGCACGCCGCCCAGATTCAGGGTTTTTTCAATATTCCCGTCGATCATCTGTTTGCGAGTCCGGTCCTGGTGAGCTACTTCCGCGAGCTTGCGCTGCCTAACCTGACCGTGGTTTCGCCGGACGCCGGCGGCGTGGAGCGCGCCCGCTTCTTCGCGCAGAAGATGGAAGCCCCTCTGGCCATCGTGGATAAGCGCCGCACCGACATCAATGTCGCCGAGGTGATGCACGTGGTCGGCGACGTGAACGGCAAGACCTGCCTCATCATTGACGACATCATCGATACCGCGGGCACGCTGGTAAAAACTGTGGACGCCCTCTACGACGCCGGAGCCTCCACCGTGTACGCCTCCGCCAGCCACGCCGTGCTCTCGGGCCCGGCCATCGACCGCATTGCCAACTCGCGCCTGGAACAGGTGGTCGTCACCAACACCATTCCGCTGCGCGAAGCGGCGCAGAAGTTGCCCAAGATCAAGGTGCTCTCCATCGCCGGCCTGCTGGGCGCGGCCATCGAGAGCATCCATATGGAGACCAGCGTGAGTTCGCTGTTTAGCTAAGGGCAGGGACTAAGGGACTAGGGAATAGGGACTAGACGTTCCCATTGAGTTTGAATTTTAGTCCCTAGTCCCTGAGTCCCTAGTCCCTGAGTCCCTAGTCCCTAAAGAAACACCCCGGCAGCCTGACCCGGCCGCCGCGAACAAAGGGAGCGGACCTCAACCGTCCGTGCCCGAAACCAGGAAACGAGAGACCGAATGCCGGAAGTAGTCGTAGCCAAGCCCCGTGAGGGCAAGTTCAACAAGAACGCCGCGCGCCGTGTGCGCGCCGCGGGCAAGATTCCCGCCGTGCTGTATGGTTCCGGGCACCAGCCTGTGGCCATCGAGGTGGACCCCAAGCAGATTTCCCGGATTCTCTTCTCTGAGACCGGCCACAACACGATTTTTGACGTCGAGGTCGCCGGCCAGCCCGCGGCCAAGGCCATGATTGTCGACTGGCAGCGCGAGCCGATCATGGACCAGTTGATTCACATCGACATGAAGCGCATTGCCCTGAACAAGACGCTCCGCGTCAAGGTGCGCGTCAAGCTGCTGGGCATACCGGTGGGCGTCAAGGCCTCCGGCGGCATCCTGGACCAGGTGCTGCGCGAGGTCGAGGTCGAGTGCCTGCCCGCGGACATCCCGGCCAACATCGCCGTGGACGTGAGCAACCTGGAACTCTTTGAATCGTTGCGGGTCAGCGGCCTGCCCCACTCGGATTCCATCAAGATTCTCAATGCCGGGGATGCGACCGTGGCCCATGTGGTCTCGATCCGCGAAGAAGCGCCCACCGCGGCCGAGGTCGAGGCAGCAGCAGCCGCGGAAGCAGCAGCAGCCGCCGCCGCTGTTGTTACGCCAGCCGAGCCCGAAGTGGCCAAGAAGGGCAAGCAGGAAGCCGAACCGGCCGGCGCCAAGAAGGCCGACACGGGAGCGAAGAAGTAAGTCTTGGCAGAAGCAAGCGAGTCCGGCGCCCGGCGCAGTCCCTTTCTGGTGGTGGGGCTGGGCAATCCCGGCCTGGAGTATCTGTGGACGCCGCATAACGCGGGGTTCATGGCCATTGACCGCATCGCCCGGCAACAAGGGGTTGTGGTCCAGAACCGGCGCTGCCGGGCCGTTACCGCAACCTGCCGCATGGCGGGGCGCGAGGTGGTCCTGGCCAAGCCGGAGACCTTTATGAACCTGAGCGGGCTGGCAGTGGCCGCTTTGGTGCACGAGTTTGAGGCGGACCCGGCCAAAGATCTGCTCGTCATCCACGACGATCTGGACCTGACGCTGGGGACCTTCAAGATCAGGGAGCGCGGTTCGCCGGCGGGCCACAACGGAGCCCGCAGCGTAACCGCCGCCCTGGGAAACCAGGAGTGGTTGCGCCTCCGCATCGGCGTAGGACTCGATCTGCCTCCTGAGGCCATTGCGGCCGGTGGAAGCAGGCGTCCCGGCGAGGATTATCTGCTCTCGCCCATGCGCAAGGCGGATTTGACGGTGCTGGACGAGGTGCTGGACCGGGTGGCAACGGCCACGCGGCGCATTCTCGAACTGGGGCCGGCGGCCGCGATGAACGAGTTCAACCGCCGCGAGCGAAACGACCCGGCGGAGGAGTAAGAGGCAGGGAACAGAGATCAGAGATCAGGGACTAGGGACTGAGAACTGATAGCTGTCGAGATCGGCCGCTATGGTGTTTGCCGGCGGCAACGGCTGAGGTCAAAGAGGCTCCAGCGGAAAAGGAATACTGATGTCCCGTGTGTATGAGGTTATGTTCATCGTTCGGCCCGATGCGGCCGAAGAAGATATCGACAAGTTGATTGCCGGATTTTCCGCCACCGTCACTGGCGGCGGAGGCGTGGTGAAGGCCGTCGAGAAGATGGGCCGGCGCAAGCTCGCCTACATGGTGCGCAAGTTCAACGACGGCAACTACGTTCTGCTCACCATCGAGGCCAACGGCGCGGTGGTGTTGGAGTTGGAGCGCCGTCTGCGCGTCACCGAGCCGGTGATCAAGTTCATCACCGTGCGCATCGACGAGGAAGAGAAGCGTCTGGCCAAGGTCAAGGCCCTGCGCGGCGTCCGCCGCACTGCGGCCCCGGCCGTATCGGCCCCCGCCGCAGCAGCGCCCGTCGAAGCCTCCGCCCCGGCGGAAGTTGCCGAGCCGGTTCAGGCCGGCGCCTAGCAAGCTGGTCACGAATCGCCGCTGCCGGCCCTTGTCTGTTGGGCCACCGGCTTCGCCCGATCCAATGTCCCGAGGGTCTTAACTGGCCCGCCGGGACCAAAGAGAGTGAATGAGGAAACATCATGTCTGATGAGACTGAAGCAAACGCGCCGGAAGAGAGCGCGGCAGCACCACAAGCCACGTCTGTACCGGACTCCGGCCCGGGTTCTGGACCCGGTTCCGGTTCAGGTCCCCGCGCCGGCGGCCGCTCTGCTGGCGCACCAGGCAGCCGGCCATCCAGCGGGCCCGGCGGCCGGGGAAAGTTCTTCCGCCGCAAGAAGGTCTGCAAGTTCTGTACCGAGAAGATTGACGCGATTCCCTACCGCGACGTCCGGCTGCTGCAAGGGTTTGTGGCCGAGCGCGGCAAGATCGTGCCCCGGCGGCTCACCGGCGTTTGCACCACCCATCAGCGCCGGCTCACCCGCGCCATCAAGCAGGCCCGGAATATCGCCCTGCTGCCGTTTGCCACGCGGCACTAGATTCCGGCTGTCGCCCGTCCGCGCCGGTTCATTCTTTCGCAATAGGAAGTGACCTAGGTCGAAGGGAATTTGGCAGGCGACAATCTTCCGGATGCCGATTTAGAATCCTGCGCGGCGCAACCGGATCGCCGATGCTCTTGTCCAAAAGACAAAAGCGCCCCCGGCGCCGGCGCCCGCCCGTAAAACTGGAGAGTTTCACATGGAAGTAATTTTGAAGGAAGACGTAGCCAATCTGGGCCACCGCGGCGATCTCGTGAAGGTCGCAGACGGCTACGGCCGCAACTTTCTGCTGCCCCGCAAGCTGGCGCTGCAGGCTACCCTGGCCAACAAGGCCGTTGTCGAGCAGATGAAGTCTGCCGCTGCCCGCCGCCACGCCACTGAGAAAGCGCAGGCCGAGGAGCTGGTCATCAAGCTGGAGCCGGTTGTGCTCAGCTTTACCCGCAAATCAGGCGAGGCCGGCCATCTCTTCGGCTCCGTCACCTCGTCTGATATTGCCGGCGCACTGGAAGCCAAGGGCTTCGAGGTTGACCGCCGCAAGATCCAGTTGGACGAGCCCCTCAAGAGCCTGGGCGAATTTACCGTGGCCATCAAGCTCCACCGCGAGGTCACCGCGCACGTGAAGATCCAGGTCCTCGATGAAGTCGCCGAAGAAGCCTCCGCCGAAGTCCCGGCCGCCGAGCCCGCAGCCGCGGAAGCCCCCGCAGCCGAGTAGCTACGCCTCACCCACACCGCCTCTCGGTTCACCGAGGGGCGGGCGTGTAGCCGGCAGATTCAACTTCTGAGAAAGTTCCTCACCCACTCAGGGTCAGTCTGCGCCACGCGCGAAGCAATAAGCGCCCCAAACGACCCTCCCGAGTTCGCGCAGTTTTGCCGGATTTCGACGATTTCCTGATTAACGGTCGCAGGATCTCGTGCGCCGAAGAGCATGGCGTCCGCATAGATCGCCTTCATCCGGGATTCGCTCTCCGGTTCTCCAGCGTTGTAGTTCACCTTCTTGAGGATCAATCCGCTCTGTTTCAGTACCCGCCGTTTTTCGAATCTGGCTTTACACTCCCCTGAGGAGGACAGGACTCCTCTGCGGTATTCATCGAGATAGCGGGAAAAGTCCAGAACGGGCTTTCCACCGAACTTCAAAGTAAGACTTTGCAAGACGGTTGTTGTGGATACGATGGCAATAAAAGCCAGCAAAAGATTCGGAATCCCCCGGGGGAGCTCATTCGTGGCGTTTGTTCGGTGAAGAAAGTACAGCGCCGTTTCCGCAGCCGCGGAATAGATCAGCCAATAGAGCCAGAAGAAGAGGTGTCCGAGTATGGCTGGGAGCGATTTGACATCAATGAACAGATCGAGCACCAGAAACGCGAGCACCAGAACTGGCAGGTAGTAATATTCGCTTCCGATAGGCATGGATAGAGTGCTTCCTTCGCCGGCAAGCTATTGGATTCAAAGCACCTCGCGCAGAGCGTATCCCAGCGAAGTGGAGTGATAGAAACCATCGAGACCGTCGCCGCTGCCTTCGAGCAAGCCAAGGTTCCTCAGCTTGACCAGGGAGGCTTTGGTCGTGGCCGCGTCCTGGCCGAGTTCCTTAACAATCATCCAGCCCGGAGCCGCGGATTTATTCAGAATAAACTGAAAAACCCTGGCAGCCTCGTCGTCTTGCGCTAGGTTTGTCTGCGCTTTCGCGATGTCTAGCGTTGCGGACATGATCAATTCGCCTCCATCGGTATTTGCTAGTATACACCCGCTCTTGTTTCCTCGTCCAAGTGCCCCACCATCGCCAGCGGCCGGCTTCTATCCGTGCGCAGCGTAGGCACAGCCGCCAGCAGGCTGCGTGTATACGGGTGCTCCGGCGCGGTGAGCAGACGCGAGCAAGGGCCGGTCTCCACCACCTGTCCGGCGCGCATCACCGCAATGCGGCTGGCCACCTGGCCCACCACCGCCAGATCGTGGGAGATGAAGAGCATGGCCAGCCCATGCTGCCGTTGCAGGTCGCGCAGCAACTCCAGCACCTGCGCCTGCACGGTCACATCGAGAGCAGTGGTAGGCTCGTCGGCAATCAGCAGACGCGGACGGTTGATCAGCGCCATGGCGATGAGAATGCGCTGCCGCTGACCGCCGGAAAACTGGTGCGGATAGTCCCCGTAGCGGCGCGCCGCATCGGGAAGATCGACCGCTTCCAGCGCGGCGATGGCTCTCCGCCTTGCCTCACGGCCAGTCCAGGAGGCCGCGTGCGCAGCATAGCCCTCGGCCACCTGGCGGCCAATCGTCATCACCGGGTTCAGCGCCGTCATCGGCTCCTGAAAGATCATGGCGATCTCCCGGCCGCGCAATCGCCGCAGGGCCTCAGTCGGCTGCCTCAGCAGGTCAATCACGCCGGCTCCGTGGGCGCTGTTATCCTCTGATCTTTCGTCGATGCCGCCGGCTCCGGCACTCCGCCATAGAATCTGCCCCGTAACCTGCGCAACCGGTCCCAGCAGCCCCAGAATCGCCAACGCCGTAACGCTTTTGCCCGACCCCGACTCGCCCACCAGCCCCAGCACCTCGCCCTCGTCGAGTTGCAGGCTGATGCCGCGCACCGCCTCCGCCGCCCCAAAGCGAATCTGCAAGTCGCGAAGTTCGACGAGAGCGCCCATGAAGCAATCGTAGTGCATCGCCGCCCGGCAGAGCCGCTCTAGTGCCCCTTCCCGGTCCTGGTCTGGTCCGCGGATGCCGGTCCGGGAAACTGCCTCTGCATAAAAATGGGAACCCGGGCGTCCCTGGCAAAATACCAGCGCGCCGCAATCGAGATCGAGTTCACCTGCAGGCTCTGGTTGCTCAGTTGCGATTTGTAATAGAAACCGGAATAAGTCGGGGCGAAGGACAGGTTGCCAAAGGATGGAAATACCAGGGCAACAGACAAAGGAATCGCATATTCCGTTTGCGTGGATAACTCGGCGGAGCCGGGGCGTCCAAAGAAATAATCGCCCTGGCTTTCCGTTACCAGGGTCATCCACGTCTTATCTCCCTTCCTGTAGAGGAGGTTCTGGACGTGCAGGTTCCAGTACGCGCCCGGTGTGTGCAGAGCCTTCATGGCAGGAGCCCCCAAAATTGTGGTTTCGCTGGTGATTAGAAATTGCCCGGGTGGAGTATTGGAATAAAAACATTTCGGAAGGGTGACCGTCGAGCTCACCTGGCAGGTCTTTGGCGTGCTTCCGTTCTGAAGGGTTATCGACGACAATACATTGTCCTGAACAGTGAACTCCATCCCTCCTTCAACATAACTCCCGTTCTGAAAGAAACTGTTTGCGCGGTCTTGCCCAAACTCGCGTCTGTAGCCCGCGCGATCGGTCCAACTGGAATTGCGCGGCAACGTCACCGTAAGCTGATCGGTCGGTGGGGTAATGCCGGGAAGAGCCGTATAAGAAAAGAATAAATAAGAGTTGTTCACCTGTACCTGGTACTGATGCGGCGTAAACACCAGCAGGTCTCGCGGTAGAGACCGGACCGGGCGCACGTCATTCGACCCGCGTTTTCCATCCAGCCGTACCTGGAGAAATCCGCCTACCGTGAGGTTGTTCAATGTATAGGAAGGATTCACGATCTTCGATCCCGGCGTTAGATTGCCTAGAACAGACCGGTCATAAGCGAATGCGGACTGGATGCCGACGGACATTGGCGGTAGATTCTTTTGAACGGCTGCTCTTGGTAGATTGCCCGTGATGCGGCTTCCTAACTCAAGATCGAGTTCCTGCTGGCTCGGCGCGGACGCGCGCGCATCCGAAACCCCTTGAAACGAGCTGGCGACAAAGCTATTCCCGCCCACCGGCTCGCGGGCGGCAAAACTTGCAATGGCCTTGGCAAAATCAACCTGCCAAAGCGGCTGTTGCTGAAAAGCAACATTCGACTTGATGACAGGATACTCGGCAACCTCCCGTTTCTGCTGCGTTCGCGCGCCGCCATTCAGAGCGAATTGGATGTCTGGATCCTGCATGTGGTCCTGGAGATAGTGAGCCAGCACATGGGTGATAAACATTGAACTGGATTTGTGATATGCAGCGGGCAGCGACTGAAATGTTCCGTATACCTCCTTGTCCTGAGCAAGCTGGTCCGTAGTCAGCACCCAGTAGTAAGCGTCATCTGCAATTGGCGTTCCGCCGATGCAATACACGCTTTGAGCGCTTTTCTCTCCATCATCGGTGCTTGGCTGCCCTTTGCATGCGGGGTCGACTGGAATCCACAACGGTTCGCTATTCTGGTTGATTTGCGTCAGATTGCTCAACGAGGACTGAACGATGCCATAAGATATCAACCACTCTCCGGTAATATCCTTGTCCAACAGGTCAGCCCGCTCGTCGCTTTTATTTCTGGATAAGCCCAGAATACTCTTCAGGTTTTTTCCCGTCATGGCCACGAACTCTATGTAGTCGCCCTTCCAGAAAATGCGGTCGAGGGCAACTCGAAGTTGACACAGCCTCTGTTTCTCCGCCGGCTCGCCATTGCACACATGGTAGTCTGTGTAACCATAATATTGAGGGTCATTGCCTTTGGAGTCTTTCTCTGAATAGTTGGCTCCTATCTGATCCAGAAGAATATCTCTGCTTTGCAGCAGAACCACATCCGCCCTCGGCTTCGATGCCTTCTGGAGCGCCTCCAGCAGCATCATGACCGTCCTTGACTTCGAGGCTTCATCCTCTAATTTGGAGCCGGCAGCGGGAGGGGAAATGCCTTGCAGCTTTGCCATCAAGGTTAGCAGCAGCGAGACAGTTGTTACATTGCTCTTCTGATCCGTACGATGATCGCTCCATAGCGCAGTCGGATCAAAAAGTTCAGACGAACGATTTTCGATAGAGTATTGTCTTGCGGGGTCTGTGCTCGCAATGTCTGATTTTATTGTTGCTCGCGATACCGCGCCCGGGAATACCCCGTCGCTCGGTGAGTAACTTGTCACGGGCGTAAGCGCCATAGCCGGGTAAGTCGTAGCCATCTTCGTTGAGGGCATCTTATTCGGGGAATAGGTCAGGGTAAGATTCGAGGTTCCATATCCGGCTTGAGCCTCGCTTAATACAAGATCCACCTGATGATCGTCATGGACCGCCCTAAGTTTTGCCCAGACGCGTGTAGCCAGCACCTCCGCGTCCGTATGCGGCATCTGAGCCATCACCACAATCCTGTCAAATCCATCGAATTTCAACCATGCTGCGCGAACCAGCGCCGCTGTACCAGGACAGGGTCCCCAACCTCGACATTTCCCGTAACTCTGTCCGCAGCCGTCCTTGAGTTCGATAGCTCATGGCAATCCGCAAAATCAGGCAGTCCCGTAGGGACGGCTGGGGGCGAAATACCGCACAGCCGCAGATTGGTCTGTGAGACAGCCTTCATCGTTTCCCGCCCCACCACCCCGATGACAAGTATCTTCTGCCTGGTTATTTGATTGATTACCACCGTGTATCCGGCATTTTCCTCTTCATCGGCAACCGTTCGAAGTAAGCCGCGAATCGCTGCGTCCCGCGCTTGATCTCCAAGCGGGTACTTATCCTGTACAGGTATGTGCTCCTGGATCTTTTTATAATTAATGAGTTTTGTCTCCAGTACATTCTTATATGTGCATAAATCGTCAGTATCGGTGGGCGCAGGCGCATTGGGCCGAGTTACAACAGATGAAGCATCATTTGGACATTCTTTCATGTCGTGCAGCATCGCTATCCCTTTATCAAGAGCCAGCGACAGATCGGCTGGAGTCACTTTGCCCTTTGGAGGTCCAATCTTGTCCGGCAGATCCCTTAGCTCTGAAAGGTCGAACCTTGTGCCCCACGCAGCCAGCATGATTTCAACTTGATCGTGAACAAGGGTCGCCAGAGCCGATGGTTTTCCGGCCTGCGTGCCGCTACCTGCTTCCGCAGCCTGCTCAATGGCTATTTCGGTGGTATTTTCCACGTTCATGTTATCGCCTTGAGCCCTTGCGAGCCGGTCAAGCCAATCCAGTGCATCCGCTTGCTTTCCATCGAACCCGCACTGGGTTGCATCGTGTCCCAACGGATCTTTGCTGAAGAGCAAAGGGCATCTTCCACTCACCTTGTAGGGACCGCCCTCTTCACCTGCCTGGGTAAGAGGCATGTAGCCTTTCAGTGAAATTCGCAGGTTCGCGCCTAATATATAAAGTTGATTTTCCTTATTCCTTATCAGCGGCGGTTGGCTGGGTTTTGAGCTCTCATCTGCAACCAATCTGGCGACGCCGCGCAGCCACCGCGCCGTATACATAAAGTCCTGGCGTCCTGGAACTACGGCCCTGAATCCAGCCTGCATCATGAAGTTGAGAACATTGTCGCATTGAGCAAGCTTTGCTATCCGGTCATCAGCCTTATAGAGACTTTCCGGTATGCTTTCATTGCCTGATATATGTTTGGGGGCAGAGGACACGATGAGTTCGGCCCGCCATCGAGTTGCAGCGATGCCCCAAACTCAGGACCAAAGTTGTCGCCCATCCCAAGTAGTAGATGCCCTTGCTGCTGATTCAGCGCGGCGATGAACTTACTTACAGGCGTCAATACAGGCGCCCCCTGGATCGGCTCAACCCTGTAGTATCCAAGAAGGCTGCCCGTATAATCGATTTCAGTCTCAGTATCCTGTGCCCAGGCAATGCCAACCAGGAAAAACGGCAGGCACAGCGCAAAGAAGATAGACTTTAAGGGCCATGACATGAGGGAAGCAATTCGCAAGACTGGTGCCTCCTTAAGAGGAAGTAAATGAATGTTACCCTTGAAAATAGTGAGACCGTTATCCGCACATAATCTGAATTTAGTCAAGGTGAAGTTCATTTGTTAACTCCTTTGGGCTACAGCGGTTCTACAATTGCTGTACAACGATTTCC
The DNA here is from genome assembly GCA_050012555.1 of Occallatibacter sp. Classification (GTDB taxonomy): domain Bacteria; phylum Acidobacteriota; class Terriglobia; order Terriglobales; family Acidobacteriaceae; genus Telmatobacter. The sequence continues at coordinate 4,259 of JBEKGY010000037.1, read as the reverse complement.
GGGGAGCGCGTATTTCATGAATTTGAAGGAAAGCATCTTGCATTTAATTGACGGTTGCTGGCATAATATTCGTCACTCGTCTCGTTGAAGCAATGGTATGAACCCGAGCCTATGAATTTCAGGAATAAATCATCGCCGCCACGGCCGCGCCTGGTTGTACAAATCGGCGTGATCGGCCACCGTCCCAACCGGATGGCCGCGGGCATGACAGGATTTCTGACGGACCAGTGTCATCGAGTCCTGAGCGCAATCCTCGACATCGCTGCCGCGGCGCACGACCCTTTGCTTCATGCCCCAGGGCCGCCCCTCATGCGTATTGTTTCGCCGCTGGCCGAAGGTTCCGACCGAATTGTGGCCGAGGCAGGTCTGGCATTGGGCGCGGAGTTGCAATGTCCGCTGCCTTTTGCTTCCGCCGAATACGAACGCGATTTTGAGGCCGCTTCGTCCCGTGCGGAATTCCATTCTCTGCTGGCCAGGGCTTCCGCCGTGCTGGAACTGGAGGGCCTTCGCAGCGAGGCAGATGCTGCCTACGAGCGCGTTGGTCGCGCCGTGATTTACCAATCCGACATTTTGATTGCCATTTGGGATGGAGAAGCCGCGGCCGGCCGGGGCGGCACTGCGCAGATGGTTGAGGAGGCGATGGCGTTGAAGGTGCCGATCGTCTGGCTGCATGCGTGCCGGGAGATGGAACCCTGCCTGCTCATGACCGATGGCCACGGCAACCGGATCGAGAAGCCCCTTGCGGATCTGTCGTCGCTGTTTGTGTCGCGGTTTTTTCTATCCAACGGTTCGCAAGAGTCCGCTATCAACTTTGCGCGCGCGTATTACGCCGAAAAGCAGCCATGGTTCGATAGCGGCCGTTTCTTCAGAATTTTCCGCGATCTTGTCGCCACCGGACGCTGGCGCCTGGGCTCCTGGCGGTTGGCAAATTTCGAACGCTCGGCGCGTACCGAATGGCAGGCATCGATCGCGCAGATTCCCGATTTCCCAGAGGGCACTCGGCACTACCTGTTGGACAAGCTTTGTCCTCATTACGCCTGGGCTGACGGCTTGTCGACTTACTACGCCGGCAAATTTCGCAGCTGTTCCGTCGCCATCTATCTGCTCAGCGCCTGCGCGGTGCTGTTCGCTCTGGTTGGTCCGGTGAGCAACAATCATGGCTTTGAAATCGACAGAGTTGCCGCCCTGATCGAGTTATGTATGATTGCGGCCATCCTGCTGCTCACCTTTTATGGCCGGCGGCGAAGGTGGCACGAGCGCTGGCTCAATTACCGGCAGTTGGCGGAGCTTCTGCGGCAATTCAGCTTCCTGGGGCCGCTGGCTTGCCCGCTGCCGTCTCCTCAGCTCCCCGCCCATTTCGGCGCCGATCCGCACCGGCCCTGGGTAGACGGCATGTTCCGCATGATCGCGCGCGATCTGGGCCTGGCGCCGGGGAAAACCAACCGGCGCTATCGAGCCGCCCTGGGCGCATGGGTGAACAACATCCTCACGGAGCAGATCAAGTACCATGAAAGCAACGCGAAGATGATGCGCAAGCTGAATCATCATTTGCACCGGGTGGGCACCGGGCTGTTCGTCGCGACCCTGCTTGCATGCATCACTCATCTGGCGTTAGGCGAATCCGTGTGGCTGCTTTTGGCGGCTACCGTGCTTCCGGCTTTTGGCGCGGCTTTCTACGGCATCAGCAATCAGGGCGAGTTTGCCCGCATCGCCGATCGATCGCAGGCCATGTCGCGCGAACTGGAAGCCGTGCAGAATATAGATTTGAGCGCTGCGCTCTTGCGAGGAGATGAGAGCCTGACCGAGTTGCGCAAAGTGGCGGAGCGCGTGGCCGGCAACATGATCGCGGAAACGGTCGATTGGAACTTTGTTTTCCGTTTCCGATCCTTGAATCTACCCGGCTGACGCGGCCCCGTCGCATTCCTCACTCTGGAGACTTATGTATAAACGTCTCGAAAATGTCGTCCTTGTAACCTTCGCGGCGCTGGCGCTCGGGCTCGGTTTCTGGGGCTATGCAATAGCTGGCCACAATTACAGCCCACCGTCAGACTACAGCTCTCCAATATTCAATCCAATCCGCCCATTTTTGTGGTTAGAGTGCATTCGTTGCCTTATCAGCGCGATTGGATTGATACGGTGTGTCGATCTTTTTCAGCCGTTCAGGGATCCCTGGCAGCTCGTCGTCGCGCAATTTGCAGTGCCGGGCGTTGCCCTTCTGACGGCTGCGCAGATCTTTCTTGTCAGCCTGCGCAAGGACATCCGAACGGCTCTCGCCCGTCACACCATCAACCACACCATCGTATGCGGCGTAGGCGATGTGGGCATGCAGGTGATACAGAACCTGCGCGGCGCCGGGAATCATGTGGTCGCTATCGACCTGGTGAATGATTCTGCCAATGCTGCAACGTGCGAGAAATGCAGGGTTCCCGTCCTTCAAGGAGATGCCAAAAACCCTCAGGTTCTGCTGGCTTCCGGAGTCAGACGTGCGGACACCGTAATTGTTTGCACAGGTTCCGATGCGGAAAATATGGACGTCGCCTTGCAGATTAAAAGTCTCCTTTCCGCACGATCCTATCGGATGCCGCGCAAAATCCAGGTACTGACCCAACTGCGAAATGAATGGCTGTATAAAAAATTGATCAACACCGATAAGAAATCGCTGGGATCGGCCAATGTTGATTTGCGTTTGTTCAACCCCTTCACAAATGCAGCCCGTATGCTGATTAAGCGCCTGCGCTTGCCGCCCAGCCCTGAGTACGATGCCGGAACCTTCGTGGTGATTGGATTTGGCGCCTATGGCCGGGAAGCCACGCTGCATCTCATTCGTGCCGCGTTGGTGGGCCTCAACTCTACCCTGAATATCCTTGTAATCGATCAAAAGGCGGATTTGCTGAAAGAGAAGTTCCTGGTAGCAATCCTGCCGCCGCGGAGTTGGCTTCTCTCCACTTTGTCACAGCGTCCGTTGTGCCCGGCTCGCCCGATATCAAGAACATCGTTGAAGAAAAGCTGCGCTCCGCGGGTCCTTTACTCGGAGTTGCGATCGCGCTTGGAGAGGATGAAGTAAGCCTATGCGCCGCCCTTGAAATACGCAGCCTGCTCGACAGAATGGAACGCCTTCGCGTACCGGTCTATGTGCGTCTTGAGCACTATCGGCAGTTAGGCGAGTTGGTAAGCAATGTTGAAAGCATTTGCCGTTTCAACGACCGGCTGCAAGTCTTCGGTACCCTGGAAGAGATTCTCAGTCCCGGCGTACTCTTCGGTTCCAGGCTCGACGCGCTGGCGCAGGCGTTGCACGAAGACTATCGCCGGCGAAGCCAGGAGAATATCAACCAGCAAGCCAACGTACCCTGGCATGAACTTCCGGAGTTCATGAAAATGTCGAACCGGTGGCGTGCCGACCACACGCCCCTCCTGCTCGCGTTGGCAGGTTTCCACATGGAAGAAGATGTGAAGTCGCCCGTTGTGCTGGAACTCACCGCGGAAGAGACTGAGCTGCTGGCCCAACTCGAGCACCGCCGCTTTACCATCGAGCGGCGGCTGGTCGATTGGATGTCGGGCGAGTCGCGGCAACAACTGCAACGGAAGCATCCGCATCTGGCCGATTGGTCAATGCTCGAGGAAGACCAGCGCGACTGGAACCGCAGGGAAGTGGCCATACTGCCCAAGCTGCTGGCCGGTCTTGGAGTCGAGTTGCGCCGCGAACGGAAGATCCGCGCCTATGGGTCCGCGCTGGCAACGGCGGCGGCGGAACTGGAGAGCATCCTTGCCGGCCCGCAATCGCAACACTATCTTCTGGTCGTCGACCTCGACGAGCCGCAGGCGCGCAGCATCGCGGAACGCGCCATGAGCCTGCATTCCGTCAGCTTCTGGCTTTTCTCCCGCCAAGAGCCGCGGGAGTTTTTTCAGCGGCAATCGCGGGAATCCTCCAGCGGACTGCAGGCGGTGATTGAGCGGGCGGAAGGTTGGATACCGCGCGACCAGGTGGCCATGCGCGAATCCTAGGCAACGTGTAGGTCAGCCGGCTCCCCGGATGAATCTGATGACTATTTCGCCGCGAATAGTGATCTTCGCTCCTGGATCGAAAGCGCGTGAAGAATGAGATTGTTTCCAGCCTGAAGGCGAGGCGCCGTTGTTAGAGCGTGTTTCAAAAACCAGTCTTATGTCAGACCAGTCTTGTGTCAGGGCACGACCGGGGTACCGGGGAACCGGGGCACCGGGGTACCCTCTGGGTCGGAGTCGGGTCGGGTCGCGTGCCGGAA
>JBEKGY010000036.1:0-30748 GCA_050012555.1 Occallatibacter sp. | reverse complement strand
ATCGTCAGTCGAGCATGATAGTGATAGTCCATTCGGTCTCCTGGGATTGCTTTTGTTTCGCAACTTCAGCTTCCCAGTTCTCGACCGAATGGACAACAACCTATTGAAACTTCACAGCTAAAGCCCAATTTTCTCTTGCCTATCGAGCGGCGCGTCTAAAGGCGCGCCCTTTCAAAGCAGCTGAATCGCTCTGAGATTGGCGCGGCACAAAGAGGGTACCCGGCCGCGCCCTTTCAAAGCACTAACTTGTTCTGAGATTCCCTAAGCTAGCCAGCGGGCGGCTAAGACTTGCTCCCTTCCAACACATTCCTGAGCGCAAAGCTGGTTTCGAGTCTTATCACTCCAGGCAGCCGCGATAACTCGTTATGGTGCAGCCTTCCGTAGTCGTCGATGTCGGCCACGCGGACGACCAGCATGTAGTCGTACTGGCCGGCTATCAGGTGGCAGCTCGAGATTCCTTTTGATTTTCGGACGGCATCCTCGAAGGCGGCCAGGACCGGGGCCGACTGGCGTTCCAGCGTGACTCGGATGAAGACGGTCATGCGCTTGCCGAGCAGGCGGTCGTCGATCTGGGCGCGGTAGCCGCGGATGGCGCCCGTAACTTCCAGCGCCAGGATGCGGCGGGAGGCTGCGGAAGCTGAGAGACCGACGGCTTCGCCTACCTCGTAGTTGGTGGCGCGGCCGTGACGCTCCAGGTGGCGGAGAATGGCCGCGTCCAGTTCGTCGAGGCCGTTGATTGCGTCCGTTGGCGCGTCTTCCATGGGGGTTTCGGGCTGGGCTGCGGTTGATTCTTGCGTGGAATCGCTATATTTGTCACGTTTCGTTCCCATACAGTACTTTTATCACAAACTTTGCACACATTGGAAGCGGTTTGAGCCGTAGGATTTTGGCAGTTGGTAGGGATTGCAGGGATGAACAGGCGGCCGGTGGAGAGTGTGGTTTCCCAGATCTCAAAATCGAGATCTGGGGCCCCCGGCACCCAAACAGGACAGGAGCAAAGCGATGATTATCGGCGTTCCCAAAGAGGTGAAGGATCACGAGGACCGGGTGGGCGTTACCCCGGCGGGCGTGAAGGCGCTGACCGAGGCAGGGCACAAGGTGCTGGTGGAGACCCTGGCCGGCGCGCAATCCGGTTTTCCCGACGACGAGTACCAGAATGCCGGCGCGGAGATCGTAGGCGAGGCCGGGTATCTGTGGGGCAAGACGGAGATGGTGGTCAAGGTCAAGGAGCCGGTCGAGAAGGAGTACGGTTTTTTTCGCGAGGGGCTGGTGCTGTTTACCTATCTGCACCTGGCGCCGGTACGGCAACTGACCGACGAGCTGCTGGAAGGGAAGATGATCGGCATTGCCTATGAGACGGTGCGCGACCGGCAGGGCACGCGGCCGCTGCTGACGCCGATGAGCGAAGTGGCGGGCAGGATGAGCGTGCAGGTAGGGGCGACGTATCTTGAAAAGGAACGCGGGGGACGGGGAATTCTTCTGGGCGGCGTGCCGGGCGTGCCGCCGGCGCACGTCTGCATCCTCGGCGGAGGGGTCGTGGGCACCAACGCGGCGCGGGTCGCACTCGGCTTCGGCGCCAAGGTGACCCTGGTGGACGTGAACCTGAACCGGTTGCGGGAGCTGGACGACATCTTCGGCGGACGGCTCTACACGCTGGCCTCGAACAGTTACAACCTGGCCAACGCCACCCGCGAGGCGGACCTGGTGATCGGCGGGGTGCTGATTCCGGGCGCCATGGCGCCGAAGATCGTGACCCGCGCCATGGTGGGGCGGATGAAAAAGGGCGCGGTGATTGTGGACGTGGCCATCGACCAGGGCGGGTGCGTGGAGACGGCGCGGCCGACTTCGCACTCCGATCCCAGCTACGTGGTGGACGGAGTGGTGCACTACTGCGTGACCAACATGCCGGGAGCAGTGCCGAATACTTCCACGCTGGCGCTGACCAACGCGACCTTCCCCTACTTGATGAGGATGGCCAACCTGGGCGTGCGCGAGGCGATCAGGCAGGATGAGGGGCTGGCCGAGGGGCTGAACACATGGATGGGCACGCTTACCCATCGCGGCGTGGCCGAGAGCCAGCAGCGGGAGTGGACGGCGGCGGCTCAAGTGATTGGGTGAAGAACAGGGATTAGGGAATAGTTATTGGTGCCCTTACGGCCTTTGTGGTTTCCCACCCTTGCGCGAGATATAGCTAAGTCCTCCCTAATCCCTAATCCCTGTTCCCTATTCCCTGTTCCCTGACCACTGGCAGTTCTATAATCGCGGCATGCGGTTCTTCAGCGACCCACGGCGCCGTTCGCTTGCCATGCTTGCGGGCGGGGTTCTGCTGTTTTTCGTTTTGCTGGGAGTGCTGCAGGCATTCAACACCTCCAATGTGGGCTTTCTCAATCCTGAGACCTCCGGGGAGACGCTGGTGTTTACCGGCCTTACCTTTCTGGTGTTCCTGCTGCTGATGCTGCTGCTGATGCTGCTGCTCAGGAACATCCTCAAGCTCTACGCCGACCAAAGCAGCAGCGCCCTGGGCGCGCGGTTGCGGACGCGGATGGTGCTGGGCGCGGCGCTGATCGCGCTGACCCCCGCGGTGTTCATGTTCCTGTTCAGTTTTCAGCTCATGAACCGTTCCATCGACCGCTGGTTCTCTCCCAACACAACCGAGTTGCGCGAGGACTCGACGCGCGTGGTGGTGGAACTGGCGCAATACGTGACCAACAACGCGCGGGAGGAGGCGGAATCGATTGCGACCTCCGGCGCTCCGGATCTCGACCTGCCGGCGCTCCAGGATGAGTTGAGCTCCCATCGCATTACGCTGGCGGGCGGCTTTGTCCTGGTCTATGGCAAGGATCTGCGCCTGCTGGCCGGGTTTCAGGCGCCGCCGGAGCGAAGCAAGGCCAGCCTGCTTCCCTGGCTGGACGAAGGCGTGCGCGGAGAAGCTGTCTCGCTCTATGGGCCGCTCTCCACAGCTCTGCTTTCCGCGGCGCAGCGGAGCGATCAGCCGGTACTGAATGTGGCGGGCCAGGAGTATGCGCTGGGCATGGCGAGCACCGCCTCCGGCAAGGTGGTGGTGGTGGCGCTGCCGATGCCGCAGGGTCTTAGCCAGACGGTAGCGCGCATCCACTCCGGCGCGGACGAATATTGGCAGCTTTTCCGTTCCCGCAACCGCATCCGCACCACCTTCTTCCTGATGCTGTTGCTGATTACGGTATTTGTCTTCTTCTCCAGCGTGTGGCTGGCCCTGTTTCTATCCAAGCAAATCACACGGCCGGTGGAGGCGCTGGCCGACGCCATGGACGAGATCGCGGCGGGCAAGTACGAGCATCGCGTGGCGCTGCAGGCCAGCGCGGAGATGGGCGACCTGGTGCGCTCGTTCAACCACATGGCGGCGGACCTGGACGCCAGCCGGCAGTTGGCCGAGAGTTCGTCCGCGCAGCTTACTGAGGCCAACCTGGCCATCGAGGAGCGGCGCCGGGAGCTGGAGACGATCTTGGAGACGATTCCCTCGGGCGTGGTGACCCTGGATGGCGCGGGAGTGGTGCTGCAGTCCAATCGCGCCTTTGCCGCGCTGATGGGACGGCGCGAGGAGTTCGGCCTGGGCGGGGAGAGAATCGAGACGCTGCTGCCCGCCGAGTATGCGCAGGAACTGGCCGGCGTGATCCGGCGCGGGCAGCGCATGGGCGCGGCCTCGACGGAGATTGAATATCATGCCCGCGGCCGCACCATCCATCTGGCCATTACCAGCGCGCGGCTTGAACTGGCCCACGGCCAGCAGGGGACCGTGCTGGTGGTGGAGGACACGACCGAGCTTTTGCGCGCGCAGCGGCAATTGGCGTGGAAGGAAGTGGCGCAGCGGGTGGCCCACGAGATCAAGAACCCGCTCACGCCCATCGCCCTCTCCGCCGAGCGGATCGCCAGGCACCTGGACCGCGCCCAGTTGGACTCGCCGGCCGTGATCCGCAAATGCAGCGAAGTGATCCTGGGGTGCGTGGGGACGTTGCGCACGCTGGTTGACCAGTTCTCGGCGCTGGCGGAGTTCCCGGCGCCGCAGCCGCGGGCCTGCGACATGAACAAGGTGGCCGAGGAGGCGCTGGCGCTGTTTGCGGGCAGGCTGAAAGGGATCACGGTGCAGAGGGACCTGGAGCCGGGGTTGCCGACGGTGCTGGCCGATCCAGAGGCCATCCGGCGCGCGCTGGCCAACCTCATCGACAATGCCGCCGAGGCCATGCAGGGCAGCCTGCTGCGCGTGCTGGGGCTGAGCAGCTCGCTCAGCGAGGATGGCGCGGCGGTGGAGATTGTTGTATCCGACACCGGCCACGGGCTGACCGATGAGATACGGGAGCGGCTGTTTCTGCCTTTCTACTCGACCAAGCATCGGGGGACCGGGCTGGGGCTGTCGATCGCGGCCAAGATCGTGCAGGAGCACGGCGGCAGCCTGCGCGCGGAGCCCAATAGTCCCAAGGGAGCGCGTTTCCTGCTGCGATTGCCGTTAATGGAACCCGCTGATGATGCACAGCTGGCCCCGGCAACGCATGAGGGCAGCACGGCGGAGCCGGGCAATGCCGAAGCGCCGGGCAATGATGCCGTTTCGCTGAAGGGACTTCGCTTATGAATCACATTCTGGTGGTGGACGACGAGGCGGAGATTCGCACTTCACTCGAAGAGATTCTGCGCGAGGAGGGCTATGGCGTGGCTACGGCGGCTACCGCTGCCGAGGCCCTGGTGCTGCTGAATGACGCGCCCTATGATGTGGTTCTGCTGGATATATGGCTGCCCGACCGCGACGGGCTCGACGTGCTGGCCGATATTCACCAGTTGGCCGTGGAGATGCGGCCGGAGGTGGTGATCATCAGCGGCCACGGCACCATCGAGGCCGCGGTGAAGGCCACCAAGCTGGGCGCTTACGACTTTCTGGAGAAACCGCTCTCGCTGGACCGCACGCTCATCGTGGTGAAGAACGCGGTGGAGGCGCGGCGGCTGCGCACGGAAAATATCGAGTTCAAGCGCCAGTTCAGCGTAGGCTCGGTGCTTACCGGTGAAAGCGTTCCGGTGAAGGCGCTGCGCCAGCAGATCCGGCTGATGGCGCCCACCAACGGGCGGGTGCTGATCTACGGCGAGTCCGGCACCGGCAAGGAACTGATCGCCCGCTCCATTCATGCCGAGAGCCTGCGCCGCGACCGGGTTTTTGTGGAGCTGAACTGCGCGGCCATCCCTGAGGCGCACATCGAGGCGGAGCTTTTCGGCTACCGGCACGGCGCACAGCCGGGAGGTCCGCCCGAACAACGCGGTACCCTGGAGCGCGCCGACAGTGGAACGCTCTTCCTGGACGAAGTGGGCGACATGAGCCTGAAGACCCAGGCTAAGGTGCTCTCCGCGCTGGACGACCAACTGTTTACGCCGGTGGGCGGCACGCAGCCGCTGCGCGTGGACGTGCGCCTGATCGCCTCCACGAATAAAGATCTCGAAGAAGAGATCGCCAAAGGCAACTTCCGCGAGGACCTTTTCTACCGGCTCAATGTTGTGCCGTTCTTTGTGCCGCCGCTCAGGGAGCGCAAGCAGGATATTCCGCTGCTGGCGCGCGAGTTTCTGGCCGAATTCGGCCGCCAGTACGGACGCCCGCGCATGGAGATCGGCGACGAGGCGCTGGAGACGCTGGCCCAGTATCATTGGCCGGGCAACGTGCGCGAACTGAGGAATGTGATTGAGCGGGTAATGATTCTCAATCCCCGCGTACTGCGCATCGAGCGCAAGCATCTGCCGCCGCTGACCCACAAGGCCGGTACGCGCTCGACGGAGGAATTTTCCACGCTGCAACAGGCGCGCGACGCCTACGAGCGCGAGTACATTTTGAAAAAGATTGAAGATGCTCACAATAACATCAGCCATGCGGCGGAGTTGCTGGGGCTGGAGCGCAGCCATCTTTACCGGAAGATGAAGGCGCTGGGGATCAGTGTGCGGGAGTAGCGAGTCAGCGAGTCAGCAAGTCAGCAAGTCAGCAAGTCAGCGAGTCAGCAAGTCAGCGAGTCAGCGAGTCAGCAAGTCAGCGAGTCAGCAAGTCAGCGAGTCAGCAGGTGGGATGCGTGTATGGAGAAGAAGGGTGGTTTGCCGAGTAGTGGAAGAACGCGGCATTATCGCGATCTGCTTGTGTGGCAGAAAGCGATGGCAATAGCTAAGGCAATCTATCGCGAAACGGAGGCTTTTCCACAAAAGGAAGTCTATGGGCTTCAATCGCAAATGCGCAGGGCTGCCGTATCAGTTCCCTGCAATATTGCAGAAGGGCACGGAAGGCTTGACGACGGGCATTTCAGGCAGTTCCTAGCAACTTCCCGCGGCTCGCTGTATGAATTGCAGACGCAGTTGGAACTTGCCGCCGGGTTGAAATATCTGGACGAGAAGAGAGTCGGCGAATTGATGCAACAGTGTGAAGAGGTCGCCCGGATGATCAATGGATTGCTTGCCAGTTTGGATGCCTGAATCTAGTGCTGTACCATCGCTGACTTGCTGACCCGCTGACCCGCTGACTCGCTGACTCGCTTACTCTCTCAGGCTCGCCCTGACGAGAATCTCGATGGTCCGCTTCTGCAGAGCGTCCAACTGAGCTACCCTCCGCTCCTGATCTTCGAAACTGGCTTTGGGCAGGTTGAGGGCCTCGTGCCATTTGGAGGCCAACTGGCTGGCCTCGGCGCGCGTTCTGTCATCGATCCCCGGAGTATCTCCACTTGCAATCAAGCCGATTTGCGAAGCCAGTTGAGAGGAAGTAAAGGACCAGAAATCAACCATGGAATTGTCGTTCGCCATGCAGAATGCCTCCTGGCTGCCAGTGAAAAGGCTGCAACGATTCGTGGGGTGCAATTCTCCACTGGCATTGCCGCGCACATCATAGCGGAGATTCGCGCTGCGTGTCGAGAAGTCTTGTGAAGACGCACAGCCGGTCGCCTCTCTTCTTGAAGATCGGCCTTGGCGATGCCGGGTAATCGCCCAGTGGAAGGAGTGGTGATTGAGGAAAATGGTTCATCCGGAGCGGTTTAGATGAATTGGCGCGGATGGGGATGGCCGTCCCGCGGGGGCGAAATTCAGGCCCAATACGAAACTCTCTCCGGCGCTTGCGCATCCAATTTGTGTATTCTTGATGCAGGGGTCGTTGGTTGACAGGATTGCAGGCACAAATCCGCGCAGAAGGCCGTCGTAGGCCAGGCGCATTGCCGGCTACGGTGGTGTGCCTTGTCCTGATGGCGCTGCTGGCCGTGGTGCAGGTGGCGCACATGCATCCGCTGGAGAGCGATGCCGACCACTGCCCGCTGTGCATCGTGATGCACACGGCGGCGCCCGTCGCGGTTGCGGCTGCCGTGGTGGTGCTGGTGAAGATCGAGGCCACGGCGCCGGTTTTTGAGGCGCGCGCGGCTGTTCGCCACTGGCATCCCAAGTTCGTTACACGCCCTCCTCCCACCGGCTGTTAGGGCGTCATTCCGATTTCAGCCTGAGTTTCGTTGATCCTTGCCCCTTTTGGCGGCCAGGCTTCTGCGCATCCGCACAGGCTGGCCCGCCGAGACGGAACGATGCCTCCCCATGCACAGAGGATGCCGCGGCTGTTCGTGCCGCGGACTGCTTTCCGCATCATGCAGCCATTTTTTGGAGATTTCCCATGCTGTTCCATCGAGGCACGATTTTTCGCATTCTCCCCATCCTCGTCCTGATCTTTGCGGCGCTCCACGCGGCTGCCCAGAGCGGCAACGCTGGCGCCGTGCGCGGAACTGTCGCCGATCCCACCGGCGCTGTGATACCCGGCGCGACGATTCACCTGACTAACGCGGCCAGCGGACTGGATCGAACCGCCTCAAGCGATGCGACCGGCCAGTTTGAATTCTCCAACGTGCCCTTCAATCCCTACCGAATCAACGTCTCGGCCAACGGCTTTGCCAGGCTTAGCCAGAGTTTTGAGATTCGTTCGGTAGTGGGAACCAATCTCAAGCTGGTTCTGCAGATCGCTACTGCCGCAACTACCGTTACGGTGGAGGCCAGCGGCGACCTCATCGAGAACGATCCCACCTTCCACACCGACGTGGACCGCGACCAGTTTATCGAGGTGCCGCTGGAGAGCCAATCCTCTTCGCTCAGCTCTCTGGTGACAGCCACCACGCCCGGCGTGGCGGCCGACTCGAACGGCCTCTTCCATGGCCTCGGCGACCACGCGTCCAATTCGTTCTCAGTGGACGGCCAGTCGATCACCGACCAGCAGAGCAAGGTCTTCTCCAACCAGATTCCCGCTGAATCGATTCAATCCATCGAGGTGATCTCCGGCGCGCCGCCGGCCGAGTACGGCGGCAAAACCAGCCTGGTGATCGTGGCCACCACGCGCTCCGGCCAGGGCGTCACCAAGCCTACAGGCAGCATCAGCAGCTCCTACGGCACATTTGGATCGGCAACAGGCGGCTTCGATCTGGCCTATGGCGGCAAGAAATGGGGCAACTTTGTCGAAGCCGACGGCCTCAACACCGGCCGCTTTCTCGATCCCCCGGAGTTCACGGTCTTCCATGACAAGGGCAACGAGCAGAATGTCTTCGATCGCGTGGACTATAACTTCACCCCGATCGACTCCATCCACCTGGACGTGAATTACAGCCGCTCCTGGTTCCAGACGCCCAACTCCTTCGACAACCTGAACGTCGAGAATGTGGTCAACGGCACCGGCGCCAGTTCCAGCCCCACCTTTGGCAACGTGGGCAACACCGACCAGCACTCCAAGATCGGCACCATCAATATCTCGCCGACTTATACACGAGTGATCGGCAATAACACCGTCTTCAACCTGGGCGCCTTTGTCCGCAGAGATGAATATAACTACTATCCCAGTGATAACCCTCTGGCCGATCTGGGTCCATCCAACCTGCAAACCGCGTCCATCTCCCAGTACCGCACGCTGACCGATACGGCGGTCCACGCGGACTACGCGTACGTGAAGGGAATCAATAACATTAAGGCCGGCGCGCAATACGGACAGACCTTCCTGCGCGAGAACGACAGCCTGGGGGTGGTGGAATCAACCTATAACTCACCCTGCGTCAATAGTGTGACGGGCGTTTCACTGCCGGGATACGCCAGTCCTTCCGATTGCCCCGGCGGCGCCGTGATCGCGAACGCCAACTATCTCGCCGTCCTTGGGCCCTACGATCTTACTCGTGGGGGCAGTCTTTACAACTACTACGGTCATGCCGACATCAAAGAACTGGCTCTCTTTATCGAAGACCAGATCAAGGCCGGCAACTGGTTGTTCAACCTGGGGCTGCGCGAGGATGTTTACAACGGCCTTACGGATGCCAACCAGACCCAGCCGCGCGTGGGGATAGCGTACAACGTCAAACCGTCCGCTACGGTTCTGCGCATCTCCTACGCCCGCAGCATGGAAACTCCGTTCAACGAGAACCTGGTGCTCTCCAGCAGCGGCTGCTCGAACCCGGTGCTGAATCCGCTTCTCAGCTGCAATGTGGGCGCCTCGGGAACCATGCGCCCCGGTTTCCGCAACGAGTTCCATGCCGGATTCCAGCAGGCTATCGCCAGGAAGGTCGTCCTCAGCGGCGAGTACATCTGGAAGTACACCCACAACGCCTTCGACTTCAGCGTGCTGGGCAACACCCCCATCACCTTCCCTATCGACTGGCATAGCTCGAAGATTCCGGGCTATGCGGTGAATTTGGAGGTTCCCGAGTTCCATCACTTCAGCGCCTATGTCGTCGGGTCCTCGGTGGCCGCGCGCTTCTATCCGCCGCAGGTTGCCGGAGCGGGAGCTACAGGAGGGGTCACCAAGGGAGCCACCTATTATCCCTTTCGCATCGATCACGACGAAAAGCTGAACGAAACCACCCACATCCAGTACAAGATTCCCGGCGGCAAGTTTGTGAAAGGAATTTGGGGCGGTTTCAACTGGCGCTTTGACAGCGGAATGGTGGCCGGATCGACCCCTTGCTATGACCCGGCCGATCCAAACACCGCCTGCCCGAACACTTCAATCACCCTGCCGGGCAACGTGCCTGGGGTGGAGATGGTGGATAACAACATACCCCCTACCACCAACCCTGTAACTCTGCAGCCTGTGTACCTGCCCTTTACTTTGGACCAGGAGTTTCAGGGCGGATTCGCCTGCAATGGAGTGAAGGCCAACGTGAACGATCCCGCGACCTATTTTGCCACTTGCCCGGCCTCGGAGCTCACCTCCAGCCTGATCGATATTCCCGCGCCCGGCAAGGGCGACAACGACCACGATCCGCCGCGCATTCAACACCGCGATCTCTTTGACGCCACCATCGGCAAGGACAATATCTTCCACGGCAATCGCTACAAGGTGAACCTGGACCTGACGGCCATCAACATTACCAACAAGGACGCTTTGTATAACTTCCTCTCCACGTTCAGCGGGACTCATTATGTAACTCCGCGGGCGATGACGGCGAAGATTACGTTTAATTTTTAGATCAGGGAACAGGGGCAGGCTAACGCAGCCTGCCCCTATGCTCCATGGCGATAGCTATCGAAGACCAATCATTGTCTACAAGAGCTTCTACACGGTGCGGCGATAGGATGCATAGACCGATTCGTCGAAACAGGCGAAGATTACTTTCTCAATTGCGTTGTTTTCGCTCAGTTCCGCGCGTGTTTCGCGCAGCGCGATCTCGACGGCGAGGTCGACGGGGAACCGGTAGATGCCGCAACTGATGGCTGGGAAGGCGAGAGTCCGCAGGCCGTGGGTTCGAGCAATCGCAAAACAGGAACGATAGCAACTGGCGAGCAGCTCCCGCTCGCTGTTCTCTCCGCCGTTCCAGACCGGGCCAACGGTGTGAATGATCTTTCCGGCGGGAAGGCGATAGCCTTTTGTGAGCTTCGCCTGGCCGGTCGCGCAACCGTCGAGCAGGCGGCACTCCGCGAGAAGCTCCGGTCCGGCGGCGCGATGGATTGCCCCGTCAACGCCTCCGCCGCCAAGGAGCGAGGTATTCGCGGCGTTGACAATTGCATCGACGGCCAGGGTCGTGATGTCGGCTTTGAGGATTGCGATTTTTTCGACCATCGGCTCCGCATCCGTCCTGCTGCTCGCTGTTTTGGATGCTAGCCCTGCCGGCGCCGCGCCGCAAGCCGGCCTTAGACGGCATTCGAATCCGAAGGCGCGGCCAAAGCGGGATCGGGCTGGTGAAGAGAATATTGCACAGAAAGGCGCGGCTGCAAAGCCATGAATCCAAGTTGATTATGAGCGGCATTGCAGGCTCTGATACGAGACGGCAAAATTTCTGCTTCCTTCCCGTCCCGATCTCTGGCATACTTGATGGTGTCCACCAGTTCTGGCCAATCCCAACAACTACATAGCGAGGTTGCATCGATGTCGGCAAAGTATGTCTTTGTGACGGGCGGAGTTGTGTCCAGTTTAGGCAAGGGCCTGGCGGCGGCCTCCATCGGCTGCCTGCTTGAAAGCCGCGGCCTGCGCGTGAACCTGATGAAGTTCGACCCCTACCTCAACGTCGATCCTGGCACCATGTCGCCTTTCCAGCACGGCGAGGTCTTTGTCACCGACGATGGCGCGGAGACCGACCTGGATTTGGGCCACTACGAGCTCTTCACGCACGCTCCGCTCTCGCGCGACAACAACCTGACCACCGGGCGCATCTACGAGCAGATCATCCTCAAAGAGCGGCGCGGCGACTACCTGGGCAAGACCGTCCAGGTGATTCCGCACGTGACCAACGAGATCAAGAACGCCATGCGCAAGGTCTCGGCCAACGGCGCGGACGTGACCATCATCGAGATCGGCGGCACGGTGGGCGATATCGAGTCGTTGCCGTTTCTTGAGGCCATCCGCCAGATGCGCCAGGAGCTGGGCCGCGAAAACACGGTCTTTGTGCATTTGACGCTGGTGCCGTGGATCGCAGCGGCGCAGGAGCTGAAGACCAAGCCCACGCAGCACTCGGTGAAGGAACTGCTTTCGATCGGGATCCAGGCTGACGTGCTGCTTTGCCGGTCGGAACGCCCCTTGAGCCGCGAGATCAAGCAGAAGATTGCCGCCTTCTGCAACGTGGAGGAACGCGCCGTGATCGGGGCCAGGACCGTGCCCTCGATCTACGAGGTGCCGCTCAACTTTGCCCAGGAGGGCGTGGATGCGCTGATCCTCAAGTATCTGCACAAGGAAGCGCCGGAGGCGGATCTTACCAAGTGGAAGGAACTGGTCGAACGCTGCTACCACCCCAGGGACGAAGTCCACATCGCCATTGTGGGCAAGTATGTGGAGTATGAGGACAGTTATAAGTCGCTCAAGGAGGCTCTGACGCACGGGGCGGTCTCGCAAAACCTGAAACTCAACGTAACCTGGATCGAAGCCGAGGGGCTGGAGTCGAAGACTCCAGAGGACCGGAGTTATGAGTCGCAGTTAGAGGGATTCGATGGGATTCTGGTGCCGGGGGGTTTTGGCAAGCGCGGCATCGAGGGCATGCTCAACGCTATCCGGTACGCGCGCGAGAAGCAGGCGCCTTACTTCGGAATTTGCCTGGGAATGCAGACGGCGTGCATTGAGTTTGCCCGCAACGTCTGCGGGCTGAAGGACGCCAATTCGAGCGAATTCGACCCCGCCACACCGCACCGCATCATTTACAAGCTGCGCGAGTTGCTGGGCGTGGAAGAGATGGGCGGGACCATGCGTTTGGGCGCGTGGACCTGCATTCTGCAGGAAGACTCGCTGGCGGCGAAGGCTTATGGAGGAGCTACCGAGATCAGCGAGCGCCACCGGCACCGCTACGAGTTCAACCGCGAGTACGAGGCGCTGATGACCGGCGGCGGGCTGCGGCTGAGCGGGACTACGCCAGACTCGACTTATGTGGAGATTATCGAGTTGCCGGGGCATCCTTTCTTCTTAGGCTGCCAGTTCCATCCGGAGTTCAAGTCAAAGCCTCTGGAACCGCATCCGCTGTTCAGGGAGTTTATCGCGGCGAGTTACAAGAACCGGCAGGGACGGATTGCTTCCGAGACCAGCGAAACATCAGCGCTATCCAACGCTTTGTCATCCTGAGCGAAGCGCAGTCGAAGGACCCGGCTTGTCCCACCCGCTGGTTGCTCTGGCTTATAAACTCCGGGTATATTTGGTATCGCTAAAGCGTTTGGTTTTGAACATCCGGAGGCGTTTATGAATCTTGAAGCCGACACCATTGCTGCTCTCACCGAGCGCTATGAACAGACGGTTGCCGCTGGTGAGGACAAGTTTCTTAATCGCATTAAATGCAACGTAGAAGGGGAAATCGAGCTTCCTACTCCAGAGCAGTTCTGGTTGGAACTTGTGACGGCGCTGCTCTCCTCGCAGCAGCGCTCGACGGAGAATGCTCCATTGGATAGGTTCTATACAATGAAACCCTTCCCTCTGTCTTTGCAAGCCTATGTCGAATTGAATGACGTTCAGGTCAACGATATTCTGAGACCATTTCGCTTCCACGAGAGAATCACAAGCCAGTTGAGGAAGAATCATGATTGGCTCTTTGGAAAAGGAGTGGGCTGGCAGGAGATTGAGTCGGGATTGAAAAACCTCCTTGCACAAAGGAACAGTGCTCCCTCGATCGATCACAAGGAGATTGAACGAAATATCGCGCAATTGCTGGCTGACCGCTTGAAGGGTGTCGGACCGAAGCAGTCCAGGAACTTGCTTCAAGCACTCGGGCTGACGCGATTCGAGATTCCCCTCGATAGCCGTGTTGTTGGGTGGCTGCGCGAGAATCTGGGCTGGCTGATTTGTGTCGAGGGGTTAAGCGATAAAGATAATTATGAAGAACTGCTCAACCGGGTCCAAAGTTCGTGCGAATCGGCCGGCGTGCTGCCGACGGTTTTTGATGCAGCGGCGTTTTTGAAGGGGTCCACGGTGAAGAAAAGCAAGAATCCGACCACCAGTATCGGGTACGTAAACAGAAATGGCCAAGTCGTCATCCGCAACACCGGTAGCCCTGGAACCGATCATGGCCAGACCGTCTATCAACTTGGCTGTTCGCACTGTGGCCACGTCTACGGTGCCAACGGCAGCGACATCCACTTGCGCAAGTGCCCAAATTGTCAAGATGGAATGCCTGGCCTACCCATCGAGTGAGGCGAGTGGGCAGCGCAACCCAATCAAGGGAAATCAATATATTCGTAGACTCCTTCTTCACCGAGCCTCAGGGTTCCTGGCCTCTTCGAACGAATCATCGGAAGCTCGAACCTTCCCTTCCTTTCGGGGGACGCGGGCGTACTCTTACGACGCAACTCAGCATCGATCGCACGCAAGGCAATCGCCCGCATGGTCGTGCCTTCTTTCTTGGCAAGCGCCTTCAGTCTGGCGTGAATCTCGTCCGGAATGTCGAGCGTCATACGCATGGAACGTCCAAGAACTTATCGGCCCGTCAAAGTCAAAGCTTACGGCGTAAGAATCCGCTCCGCCAAATCCGGCGCGACCATGCGGTAATGTCGCACGTTCCAGGTGTAGATTTGCTCGGCTCCAATCTTGCGCGCGCAGGCCAGCAGCAGTGCGTCGAAGACGATGCCGCCGGAAAGACCCATGCGGGCCGTTTCGCGAAGGGTGGCCACATAGTCTTCGGCGCTCAGGGGGACAACAGTCATTCTGGCAGCGATCTGTTCGACGAGAAGTCCGGCAAGGTCGGGGCGCACCTTTTTGCCGCCGGGGAGACGTGAGAGAACCGCGTAGACCTCGGCCAGCGTGTGCGCGCCGCAGGCAGCGGTGGCCGGTGTGGCGGCGGCCAGCAGGGAGCGGCTGCTTGGGTGGCGCGGGTCGGCGGTGTCGCTTGCCGCGATGAGCACCGACGTATCGAGGAAAGTTGCGATGGGCGCGTTCATGGCTCGTCGGAGAGGCCGGCGACATAGCGCATGCGCCGCTCACGCTGCTCGTCGATCATCGCATTGACATCCTCGGTGGTGAGCCGTGGGCCACCGTTCATTACCCATAGGCCGTCTATCATCTCCAACCTGGGCTCGGGAAAATCCTGTTCCAGCGTCAATGTGTCGCCGGAGCGCTCGACTTTAAGCCGGGTGCCAGGAGTTAGGCGCAGGGCATCGCGGAGCTTCTTGGGGACGACGATGCGGCCTGATTTGTCGATCTCGACTGTGGTACTCATAGTGCCATTTTACCATAAATAATGGCATATTTGTTTCCCTTCCCCCGATTTGGCCCTGTGTACCCAAGTTTTGGCCAGATCCTGGTCCTTCCCGGCAGAGTAAAATCGCCTTGGTGAGCAACTCCTTTGAAATCGGTCCGGTGCACGTGGGCGCGGGGCAGCTTTTCCTGATTGCCGGGCCGTGCGTGATCGAGTCGGAAGCGCACGCGCGGACCATGGCGGACGCAATTCAGCGGATTACGGCCGACCTGGGCGTTCCGTTGATCTTCAAGGCCAGCTACGACAAGGCCAACCGCACCAGCGTGAAGAGTTTTCGCGGGCCGGGGCTCAAGGAGGGGGTGCGGATTCTGGGCCGCCTGGCCAGGGAGACGGGGTTGCCGGTCCTGACCGACGTGCACGAGCCGGGCCATTGCGAGATTGTGGCCGAGGCCGTAGACGTGCTGCAGATTCCCGCTTTCCTGTGCCGGCAGACCGACCTGCTGGTGGCCGCGGGCAAGACCGGGCGCGCGGTGAACATCAAGAAGGGGCAGTTTGTGGCGCCGTGGGATATGGAGCACCCATTGGAGAAGGTGCGCTCGACGGGCAATGGGAGGGTTTTTCTGACCGAGCGGGGGGCGAGCTTCGGCTACAACAATCTGGTGGTGGATTACCGGTCGTTCGGGGTGATGCGGCGTCTGGCGCCGGTGGTCTTTGACGCGACGCACTCGGTGCAGCAGCCCTCGGCGGCGAATGGAGTGAGCGGCGGGCAGCCGGAGTTCATCCCGCTGCTGGCGCGGGCGGCGGTGGCTGCGGGGATCGACGGACTGTTTCTTGAGGTTCACGACGACCCGGCGAACGCCAAGTCCGACGGGGCGAATGCGCTGGATTTGAAGCTGCTGAAGCCGCTGCTGGAGTGGCTGCTGGCGATTCATAAGGCGGCGAGTTAAGTGAACGCGATGAATCAATCTAAATTGGAAGGCATCAAGGCGTGTGTGTTCGACGCCTACGGAACGCTCTTCGATTATGCTTCCGCCGCGCTACGTTACAGGGAGATGCTGGGGGAGAAACGGGAGCCATTCACCCGGCTGTGGAGAGAGAAGCAACTCCAATACACCTGGCTGCGCAGCATTCAAAACCGGCATGTGGACTTTTGGCAGGTCACGGGCGATGCTTTGGATTTCGCAATGGAGGCGCTCGGAGTGACGAGCGCCGCTCTGCGCGAAAATCTGATGAATACATATCTTGCGCTGGATGCGTTCCCTGAAGTGGCAGAGACGCTGCGCCGTTTGAGAGCAATGGGGCTTAAGACCGCAATCCTGTCGAATGGCACCCCCGATATGCTCCACAGTGCCGTAGTGAATGCACATATTGAGGATCAGTTCGATGCGGTGATTTCGGTTGAGGAAGCAGGCGTCTATAAGCCCCATCCGAGCGTTTACCAACTGGCCGTCGATCATCTTTCTCTGGATTGCGGAGAGATTTTATTTCTGTCGTCCAATGCCTGGGATGCGTACGCCGCTTCGGCGTTCGGAATGCGCGTGGTGTGGTGCAATCGATATGGGCAGAATCCGGAGCGGCTGCCGGGGAGACCCGATCATGAGATCAAGACCCTGGCCGAGCTGCCTGAGTTGATTGCCGGCCCGCCGGAATCTCAGGTGGCGAATTAAACGGCGCGAATCTCCATAGTTTTACCGAGTGCCTTCAGGGCGACGGCGATGCCGTCAATCTTCGTGGTGTGGTGAACGTCAATCAGCCGGGTCACCTCCTGCGGGGTCACCTTCAAGCGCCGCGCCAGTTCTGCAGGACGAACCTTTTGCGCAACCATTTCGTTGACCAGCAGCACTTTCGCCGACAGGCTGGCGGGCAGTTCGATCAAGTGCTGGCCGCGCTTGGGCTTGGAGGGCGCGGGAATCGGCCGCCCCGATTCCAAATAGTAGTCCAGAGCAGTCTCCAGAGCATCAGCGCCGTGCCGCAAGGCGTCTTCAATGTCGTCGCCCTGCGTGATTGCTTCGGGAATATCGGGGAAGGTGACTAGAAAAAACTCCTCATCGGGCTCGATATTAACCGGGTATTTCATAGCGCCTCCTATTTCAGTCCCAACTGCTTCTTGATGGATGCAACCAATCCGGGGCCGAGATCCTTGTGGTGCATCGGCAGCACGGAGATTTTGCCGTTCAACTCGACTCTCAAATGCGAGCCCTTGCCGGACGTAAAGGTGGCTCCCCGTGCCGCGAGCCATCGCTTAAACTCGCTGCTCTTCACGAACAAACCCCGGCTGAAATCTGTGGTTTCCCACCCATTCGCCAGAGAAAAGGCGAATGGGTGGGGCACGGAGCTTTATGGCTGCTGTTCACAGATTGATTATAAGCAATTTTGCTTATATTGTCGAGGGGGATGCGTGCTGCGGGAGACGCAGGCTCTTGATTCCGCCTGATAGCATTTCCGTATGTTTTTGATGCCGTTTCGTAAATCCCTCCGCGTCCCATTCTTTGTTGGAGCTGCGCTGCTTTCAGGCACGGTCTTCAAGCTTCCCTACGCTGTTGCGCAGGATTCCCACGCAGCTGTGGCGCAGGATGCGGCGGCGGTTTCTACTTCGGTTTCCGGGCTGGATTGGGCTCGGATAGAGGAGGCTCTGAAGGGGCTGAAACGCGGGCACTCGATGGGGCAGGTGGCGATTGCGCCGGACGGCAAACGGCTGGCGTGGATCGAGGATGCGAAAGAGGGCGCGGAGATTCGGGTGGCCCCTCTGGACGGCCTCAAGAAGAGCGAGCGGGTGACGGCGGCTGCCAAGCCGGAGCAGCATTGCCATGAAAGCGAGATCGCCTGGTCGCCGGACTCCAAGGCTCTGGCTTTCTTTTCCGATTGCGCCAAAGAGGGCGAGCAGAAGGATTTATACGTCGCGCGGCTGGACGGGCGGCTGGCGCGGCGGCTCTCGCAGCTGAATGGGTATGTGGAGGCGCCAGCCTTTTCGCCGGACGGGACGAAGGTGGCCTTCCTGTATGTGGAAGGGGCGACGCGGCCGTCTGGGGCGCTGGCGGCGATGAAGCCGCCCTCCGGAGTGATCGGCGAGGACGGGGTCGAGATTCAGCGGGTCGCCTTCGAATCCGTTCCTCCTGAGTGGAGCGAAGAGGGAATATCTGGGCCAGCGTCGAATCAACTCTTGGATTCGCAGGGAAGAAACATCGTGCGGCTTCACGGTTTCATCACCCCCCCCAATCTGCACGTTTACGAGTTCGACTGGTCGCCAGACTCGAAGGCGCTGGCGTATGTGGCCGCCGATCCGCCGGGTGAGAACAACTGGTGGGTTGCGAAGCTGTATACGCAGGCGTTGGATGGACCCCCCAAGGCGATTCTTGTGCCCGCCGAGGTTGCGGGGCCGCTGCATGGATTGCAGATTGCGATGCCGCGGTGGTCGCCGGACGGCCAGGCGATCGCCTTCATCGGCGGGTTGATGAGCGACCAGGGCTCGACGGGCGGCGATGTGTGGATTGTTTCCGCGGCTGGAGGCCAGCCGCAGGACCTGACCCCTCGGCGGCCAACCTCGCCGGGCTGGATCGAGTGGGACGATAACAACTATATTTTTGTGAGTGAGCTGGCCGGAGGGAACAGCCAACTGGTGCGCATGAGGCTCGAAGGAGACCGCACCAGCGAGAGCATAGTCACCAGCTTTGGCAGCCCCATCTTCAGCATTCCAGCCAGCGCGAGCGACGGGCGGATGGAGATGAGCCTCTCCTCCACCGCCGACCGTTCGCTCTTCGTTTTTCGAGCCAGCAGCTTCAACGACCCGCCAGAGATCTTCCTGGCCAGGACCGTTGCGCCCGCCGGCAGCCGGTCCGCCGATTGGGCCCCCTTCGGCCAGCTTTCCCACTTCAACGACGGCGTGGAACCGGCGTGGGGCAAGTCTGTTTCGCTCACCTGGAAGAACGATACGTTCCAGGTGCAGGGCTGGCTGATGCTCCCCCTGCACTACGATCCCCAAAAGAAGTATCCGCTGATCGTGGAGGTGCACGGGGGGCCGGCCTCGGCTGAGGTTGCTCATTGGGGCACGGGCTGGGGGCTGAGCCCGGAGGCTTTCTCCGCGCTGGGCTACTTTGTGTTGCTGCCCAATCCTCGCGGCAGCTATGGGCAGGGCGAGGCGTTTACGCAGGCTAACCGCAAGGACTTCGGCTACGGAGATTTGCGGGATATTCTGGCCGGGGTGGATACGGTGCTGGCCCAATACCCGGTGGATCCCGGGCGCGTGGGCCTGACCGGCTGGAGTTACGGCGGATTCATGGCCATGTTTGCCGTGACCCAGACCGAGCGCTTCAGGGCGGCGGTGGCGGGGGCGGGAATCTCCGACTGGCAGAGCTACTACGGGGAGAACTCGATCGACCAGTGGATGACGCCGTACTTCGGCGCCTCGGTCTACGACGATCCGGCGGTCTACGCCAGGAGCTCGGCGATCAACTACATCAAGCAGGCGGCGACGCCCACGCTTGTGGTGGTGGGCGACCGGGACGGGGAGTGCCCGGCGCCGCAGTCTTACGAGTTCTGGCATGCGCTCAAGGAGCGGCACGTGCCGACGCAACTGGTGGTCTACCCCAACGAAGGGCATGGGTTTGTGGATCCGGCCCACCGGCGCGACGTGATGGAGCGGGCGGTGGAGTGGTTCGAGCGCTTTATGCCTCCCGGAGAGTGAGGCAGGACCTGCTCTCCATCCGGGGCCGGCGGAGTCTATGGCAGGAGGGGCGTGGGCAATCGCGGCAGAGCTTCCTGCCGGGGACGGCCCCGTCCTGATACACTTTCTTTGGGAGTTTTGAAAGCGTGATTCGCCGACCGGCTGCATGGCCGGCCTTGGGCATATCGCTAATACAGACGATTTTCTGACGTATTCGGAGAGACCGTTCCACGGATCGAAGAGGCGGGACGGGGAGGATTCATGCGGCGGTTTTTCACGCTTGTTTGCTTGTTGTGCCTGGCCGTTCCGGCGGGGATCTCGATTTCCGGCTGCACGCGCAACCCGGACGCGAACTATTGCAATGGCCTGGGTTACGGGTTGAAGATCACGGACGTGGCCGTTATCACGCTGCAGCCGCAGACCTTTGGCATTTCGCTGGCCTATGGGCAGACGCAGCAGTCGCAAGTGCCCACTGCCAAGACCTGCCAGGGCAACTCGGCCACCGTGAGCTCTTACGTCTACGGCACCACCAACAATCAGCTGCTGGATATTTCGCCTACGGGCAACATGTGCGCCGGCACATGGAACCGGAACACTGGCGGCGGCATCGCCAACTACACCATCTGCAGCTTCCCCGATCCGCCGCCCTCGACCGGCGGCCTGCCCTACGGGATTGCCTACATCACGGTCTCGGCCAATTCAGTGAGCTCCAACCCGGTGGAAGTTTTTGTGCATACCCAGGTGACCTCCGTCAGCCTTGTCACCGAGCCCGCGACGGGGACCGCGCAGCAATGCTTTTCGCAGAACACCGTGGCGACACTGGACGCGCAAGCATGCTTTGTGGGAAACGGCAACACGCAGAATGAGCTATGTGCGCCGCCTTCGGTCACCAGCGCCAACTTTGTGTGCAGTCCGCCTACTCATATTGTGAGTGGCAATGTTGTGCCCATCACGCCCGACATCATCGCCAGCGGGACCTTCACCTCCGTTCCCCCCACGAGCTACATGGTCGCCGCGAACTATGATTCGGGCGGGACAATCACAGGTACGGTAGGGCAGACCTGCACTCTAAGCGATTTCAATAACGGTTCCAGCGGAGCTACTGCGACGGTTACCTTGACCGGCACAAACACGATTGCGAGTGGGACTCCGATGCTCCTTACAAACGCCGGTACCGGCGCGACTGCGCCGCCGACCACAGCCACTCTATCGAGCGGCACGGCAACCTGCTCAGGAACCGCAACCATCACCTCCTGGCTGGGTCCAATTGCCGGAACGACGGGGCAGACCTGCACTCTGAGTAATTTCAATAACAATTCAACCGGAGCAACCGCAACAGTAGCTTTGACCAGCGCAAATACGATTGCGAGTGGAACCGCGCTGACCATTGTGACGGGCGGCCTGAACGCAACCGCGCCGCCAATCATTGCCACGCTCTCGAATGGAACGGCAACCTGCTCAGGAACGGCAACGGTCGCCACGACAATGACGCCGGTCCCCGACTGCTCAACATCCATCGGCAATCTCAACTATTCGATCGGCACCCCTAGTATCGCCTCGCTCAATACTGAGACCAACCAGATCACCGCGGAGTTGCCGGGCACCACTGCGATCACCGCTTCGATAGCCGGCGGAAGTTCATCGGCCGGTTACTTCTCCACTTGCCCGCCAAAATCGATCAGCGTCACCTTGGCGAACGGCAAGACGACTGGCACGATCACCCAGGGCGTGACCCAGAATCTGACCACGAACATCCTCGACACCAACGGAAACACCATCACCGGCCTGGCGCTGGACTACCAGTCCACCGACCCGATCGACATCTCCACGGCCAACGGCGGCGGCGTCACCACCAGCTTTCCCGGCGTGGCATCGGTGTATGCCATCTGCCAGCCGACCACCTGCAATCCGGCTCCGATCAATCTGTTCGGTTTGTACGGCACCGGCCTTTCCATCTCCTCGAACCCGGTGAACATCACCGTACCCGGCACGGCCAGCGACTACCTCTGGTTCTCGGCTCCTGGCCAGTCGCAGTACGTCATTCCCGTCGAGTTGCTCAGCGGCTCGGTGGGCTCTACGGTGCGCCTGCCATACGTGCCCAACTCGGTGCAGATGGACCGGCTGGGCAACAATCTTTACTTCGGCTCAATCCACGAGCTGATGATCTACAGCACCGCAAGCAACGCGGTTACCAGACAGGACACTTCCGCGCCTGGCGTGGTGTTGGCTGTCGCTCCGAACAACTCGCAATTGCTGATTAACGACCAGGTGCGCCAGGTCTTCTACCTGTACACCTCGACCGGCGGCGTCTTCGCGGCTTTTGGCGGTGTTGGCAATGCCGCTGCCTGGTCTCCTGACGCGAAGACGCTGTACGTCACCGACAGCGCGGCACTGAACAACACGCCGGAGAACATTGCGGCGGGCATCACCGGCCACTCCGACACCTTGTATGTCTACAACGTGGATAGCGGCTGGTCCACCTACCCCCTGGCTGCTTCGGGTCCGGCCACACCGAATCCGGCTGGCGCGCAGAACCTGGCAATTACCATCCCCGGCGTGGGCGCGTTTCTCAGCGGCTATCCCACCGTGGCGCACACCTGGTGCCCCACGGGCACGGTGGGGAACGCGGCGAGCATACTCTTCTATCCGCAGGGACCGTCCCCGGACAATTCAGTGGATGCGGCCACCGATGTACTGGCTGCGACCACCGACGGCAACCACATACTGGGCGCGTCGCTCTCCGGCACCAACATCTCCCTGTCCGACATCGGAGTTACCATCCCATACTTCAATTGCCAGCCGGAAACTATAGGCGATCCCGCGGAGCCCAACCCCAATTATTCGCTGGCCCTTGACGATACATTCACGCCGCTTGCGCTTACAACCACGTTTACCCCCCCGCCGCTGGCGTTCACAGCCAACGCCGCCGCCGTCAATCAGGTTGTGGCCGCGCCTTCATCGAACCTGGCATTCATCACTTATTCCCCGCCCGCAATCGGCGCGACAACCGGCGCTTCGCTGCCCTATTACGTACCGGGCAGCGGAGTCGTGAGCAGTGTGACGCTGACCGGAAACTCGGCGATCACGGCTCCCCTTACAGGCGCCTTCAGTCCGGACAGCTCGTACTTCTTTGTGTCCACGTCGGGCGACAATATGATCCACTACATCAGCGTGCCGACCCTGACCGACACGGAGCAGATCAGCCCCAACCTGCCGGCTTGCACGCCCGTTTCCGAAGGCGGCAACGATCTGGGCTGCATTTACACGGGTACGGGAACCATCGTGCCGGCGACGGCCATCGAGGTCAAGCCGCGCGCCACGACGTAGGCCTTTTTGCCGGGTTGGATGCGCACGCCGCGGACTCAACTGCCGGCCCGCACCGCGGTATGCCGCGTCACTGACCCTCCGCTCCCGCGCGATAGAATCAATCCATGATCAAGGGGATCTCCTTTCTTCGCCCTGCCGGAAGCGCCGCGGTCTATGACCGGCTGGCCAGCTTTTTTTCGGCGCTGGGATTTGCTTCCGGCGCGGGCTGGAACGAGGAGAACAGTCACCCCAACGACGAAGGCCCGTCGTTGGGGACCCCGACCAGCCGGGGCGCCGCATTTCTGGCTCCGCTCGGCAACCTGGAAATCGTCGATGGGCAATTTCCATCCGTTGCCGATGTGATGGTGGAGGTAACGAATCTCGACGCGGTCTACCAGGCCGCCGAAAGCTGGCTGCGCGCGCAAGGGGGCGAGGCTGCCGTGGCGCGCCTCAAGCCCATCACGGAGACCCACTGGAAGTCGCGCATCTTTACCGTGGAGCCGGAGCCGGGATTTGCATTTTCTTTCTGGGCGTGGACCGATCCACTGCGCGGCAAGCCGGTGGCCGTCGAAGGCGATCTCTCCGCCGCTGGAATGCGTTTTGCCATCGTGGCGGCGCGCTGGAATGCGGTGATTACCGAGCGGCTGCTGGAGGGTGCGCTGGATGCATTACTGCGCAGCGGCGCAAAGAGGGCCGACATTGAGGTAGTGCGCGTTCCCGGAGCCTGGGAGATACCGGCCGCGGCGCGCACTGTGGCGGAGCTGGGCAAGGTGGACGCTATCGTGGCGCTCGGCTGCCTGCTGCGCGGCGAAACCGCACACTTCGAGGCCATCTATACCGAAGTGGCGCGGGGCATTGGCCAGTCGCAGCAGGAGACCGGGATTCCCCACAGCTTTGGCGTGCTTACCTGCGAGACTCTGGAGCAGGCGCTCGACCGGGCCGGCATCAAGGGCGGCAACAAGGGATTCGAGGCCGCCACGGCCGCTATCGAGATGGTGAGCCTGCGCCGCAAGCTCCAGAAGGGCGGCCAGGCTTGACCGCCGGACCGCGACGCAAGTCGCGCGAACTGGCGATGCAGATGCTGTACCAGGCGGACATCGGCAAGCAGACCGCCGACCAGGTGCGCGCCACCTTCTGGAAGGCCGGCGATGAAGTTGAGCCGGAAGTCTGTGACTTTGCCGAGGATCTCTTCCGCGCGGCCACGGATCAGCAGGAAAAGATCGACGAACTGATTGTGGCGAACTCCAAGCATTGGCGGCTGGAGCGGATGCCCGCCGTGGACCGCAACCTGCTGCGCATGGCCGTTGGCGAGATGCTGGGCTTCAAGGGCACGCCCTTCCCCATCGTCATCAATGAAGCCCTCGAAATCGGCCGCCGCTACTGTGCGCCCGAGTCCATCAATTTCCTCAACGGGATGCTGGATTCGATCGCGCGTGGACTGATCGGGAAATAAGGGACTAGGGACTAGGGACTAGGGACTAGGGAACAGGGAATAGGGAATAGATATGGGTGCCCCAGTTTTCTTACTTCCAAGACCCGCTCACTTCTTCCCGATTAGTTCATGCTCCGGATGCGTTGCATTGTCTTTGATGGCATAGAGAACATACTTGCCATCGTTGGAGGCAGTGACGTACAACCTTCCCCTGGATGAGTCCACTCCTATGCTCATGGGGCTTGCTCCCGCCGCGAGCTGGAACGTGGTAATCAGGGTCCCGGTCTCGATATTCCTCACCTCGATGCTTGAATTGGCGGGATTGCTCAGGTAGAGGCGGCGGAGCGCGTGATTGACTCCCATCCCGCCCGGAGAGTAGCCCAGGGCGACGCTCAAGGCAATCACTTCAGGATCGGGCCTTCCGTCGATGATCTGCAACGTAGTGTCTGCCATCGCAAAGAGCTTGCCCGTGACCGGGTCGACAGCCTGGACGACTCCGAAATCATTCCCGGTGACCTCAAAGGTCTTCGGATTCACCCTTCTTGAAGCTCCGGAGGGGCAGATATAAAGCCTGCCGGTCACGGGATTGACGACTGCCGCTCCCAGAACGCCGCCGGAGCGGATGGGCCCGGAGATCAGCGTGAATTTGTCCGCGTCAAAGGCGAAGACGGGGTCGCTGCCGTTTCCGCACTGGGTGGCCACCCACGCCCTTCGCGCCTTGTCGTCGATAGCAGTCGAGACCGGGCAGCCATCGCTGGTGGGAACGGTGGCAACTTCCAGGTTGTCGCTGCCTGCGCGCACGATTGCGCTTCCACCGTAGACGGTCGCGGCCCAATAGTTGCCGGTCTTGCCGTCGACGCTGGCTCCGCTCCCGGTGCCGGCGACTCCTCCCTTGAACGTGCTCCCGTTGAGGACAAAAACCTCCTGATTGGCTGAGGCCCCGCCGCTCACATAGATTCTGTTCAGCGGGGCATTGACCGCAACGCTGCAGCAAACGTTCGGCGGCAGGGTTACCGTGGCCAGGATGGTCTGGGCTCCGGTATGGACTGCATAGGAAACGATGAACAATAAAGTCGTTACGCCGGCGCGGGCCAACCCGGCTGTGAACCTCTCTCCCACTTTCATTTTGCGGATTCCTCCTTCGATAGCTGCTTAAATCTGTTCGCCGTCTGCTTGAGTCCAGCCAACAGACTGTTGCATTCCGGGCTTTTAGCGGTTCCTGCATAAATAATGTCCTTGCGCCGTCCCTACGGGACTCCGAAACGAACTTGTGGAATCCCTTTTCCCCACGCTGAAGCGCGGGGCTAGCCAACTCTGCGCCTCCGGCGCGTTTGCAGGCCTCAATAAAGCCCACGTATACGGCGCGTTTGTGCGGACATTACTTATGCAGTCCTCAATAGCGGAGGAGTCCGATGCAGGGGCGCAGGATCAACCGCCACGGCTTGCCGTGCGAGAAGGAAGGAGCGCTTGCCGCAGCGCAGAGATCGCCGCCGGCCGTTCTACCACCGGGATTATAGCTTTGGCGGCATGAAAAGGACAAATGAGCTGCGCCAGCCTCATGCCGATGCCCGCGCCCGTGCCGGCTATCCCGGTCCTGCTATCCTTGGAGGGTGATTCAGCGCTCAAGAGCCGGTGGATTTTTGGGCATGGCCCTGTTGCTGGCCGTAGCCCTCGTCGCCTGCCACAAGGAAGAGCAGGAGGTGGTCGGGGTGGCCCAGAACGCGGTCAACGCCGAGCATCAGGCTCAGGCCGCCGCCCAGGCCTCCGCCACCGTGCGCGAGCAGCAACGGGCCGAGCTGGCCCGCATCCCTCTGCCCACCAAGAGCATGTATGTGGACGTGCATGAGCCCGGCGCCTGGGCCAATCCCTTCCTGTCGGTCGATGCCGCCTCGCTAACCCTGCGCGTCACCATGACCGACGCCAACCCCAGCAGCCTGGGGCAGGGAACCATGCTGCGCCCTGAAGCCGCCCGCCGCCAGGAGATTCAGTTGCGCCCCGGCGACCTGGCCGAAGCGTTAGCCGCGCTGCCTCCCGGCGCCTGGCGCTATGGCCGCGTGATCGCCGTGGCGGAGTCGCCGCTGGCCACCCGCAAGGACCGCCCCAAGGTCCGCCGCAACGTGGAAGCCGCCATCCAGCTGCTGAACGATCTGGGCATCGTGGTGGAAGAGTGGCCCGCGCGCTGACACAGATCCGTTTCGCGTCAAAAAACCGGCGGTCTTCAGAGTTAGCCGCTTTTTTGGCTGGAATCGGCGCCGCGGCCGGCAAATTTCTTTTCGACTGCCGGCAAAAGTAACAGACGGCGCGGGAGTAATTTGCTGTATTGTATTGAGAAGGAGCAGGTTACCGGATTAGAGGGTAAGAAATTGCAACTTCGTATGCGCAACCTGCGTCCAATGCGGTGAGGCTGTCGCGGGGTTTCGCTCCGGCGTGGGACACGCCGATCTTGAATGACGGCGTGCGCAAGCGGACTGCAATGGAGCTGGGATTTGCGGCACACCGGAATGTTTTCGTACGTTCAGGCATTTTTCAGGTTGAGCGAAAGGAGTCTTGGTCATGGCAGAGGATAACAAGGCATACGGCCTGGCATGGTTTGTGGCTGGGTTGGGCGTGGGCGCGCTGGTGGGCATTCTTTATGCCCCCAAAAGCGGCCGTGAGACCCGTCAGAGCCTGGCAACCGGCGCCCGCGAGGGTACGGAGTATCTGCGCAACCGCGGCCAGCAGGTCGCCGAGCAGGTTGGCGTCCTGGTGGACAAGGGCAAGGAGCAGGTGGGCGAGTACGTGGATCGCGGACGCGAGGTGGTGGATCGCGGACGGGCGCAGTGGGAAGAGTTTGTGGAGCGAGGCAAGAACCTCGTCACCGACCAGACCACACGGGTGAGCGCGGCCGTGGAAGCGGGACGCCAGGCCTACAAGTCGAGCACCGACGAACCGGCGTAGCGCTGAGCAGCCGTCTTGCTCAGGGATACATTCCGGCCCGGCCTCATTTTGCTCGATCAAACCTTCCGGAGCTGAGCGCGCCAGTGCCGAGTGCGCCGCGCGCAAGCCCCGGACAGAGCGTTTCTTCCTGCATGGGGGCGCGTTGCAATCGTTGTTTTTTCTTCAATTCCGCAGTTGACCTGTGAGAGAATACTGCGATGCCATATATCGACAATCAAACCATCATGCTGGCTATTGTCGCCGTCACGGCGCTGGCATTGTTGCTGCAGGCATTCGTTCTGCTGGCAATCTTCCTCACTGTACGCAAGGCAGCCCGCTCCCTGAAGGAGGAAGTCAGGACTCTGCGTGCCGCGGCGATGCCCGTTATCCTCAACACGCAGGCGCTTCTTACCCGCGTGACTCCGAACGTGGAAGCGACGCTCGCCGACGTGGCGGCGGTGACGCACGGGTTGCGTGAGCATACCGCACAGGTGGAAACCACGTTCAAGGATATCCTTGAACGTCTGCGCCAACAGAGCAGCCGGGTGGATGAGATGGTCTCCAGCGTTCTGGATGCCGTGGATCGTGCCGGCAGCTTTTTGGCCAACGCCGTGAGCAAGCCGGCGCGTCAACTCGCCGGCCTGTTGGCGTCTTTCAAGGCGGTCATCGAATCGCTGCGCTCCTCCGATCCGGCGCTCCGGCACACACGCCCTCCCGAGGATTTCGGGGAGTCACTCTCTCCCGAGGATGATGATTCATTCGTTTAAACGATCCATCCCCCGCCGACCACCTCGTCGCCGTCATAAAACACCGCGGACTGTCCGGGAGTGACGGCGCGCTGGGGTTCGTCGAAGGTGGCAATGACCTCGTCCGCGCCGGAGGGTTCGAGCACAGCCCAGGCGGGCTCGTGCCGGTTGCGAATCTTGGCCCTGACACGCATCGGTGCAGTCAGCCCAGGAATGGAAATCCAGTTCAGGCCTCGGGCGCGCAGTGTGCGGGTGGCTAGCTCGGCGTCGGCGCCCACGGTCACGCGGTGGCTCACCGGATCGATCTGCAGCACATAAAGCGGCGAGGGCGAGCTGACCCCAAGTCCCTTCCGCTGGCCTACGGTGAAGTTGAAGATGCCCTCATGCCGGCCTAGCACTTCGCCATTGGAGGCCACAACTTCGCCGGCGGTCTCTGGAACCTGCTCGCCCTGCTCTTCGAGATAGGCGGTAAGGAACTGCTTGTAGTCGCCGCCGGGAATGAAGCATATCTCCTGCGAGTCGGGCTTTTCGGCCAGCGCCAGGCCGTGCAGGCGCGCGACCTCCCGCACCTCGGGCTTGGTGAGGCGGCCGAGGGGAAAAAGCGTGCGGGCCAACTGCTCCTGGGTGAGGCCGAAGAGGAAATACGTCTGATCCTTGGCCCGGTCAGCGGCCCGCTTGAGAATCCAGCGGCCACGCTCCGGGTCGAATTCGTTCACCGCGTAGTGGCCGGTGGCTATGCGGCCGGCGCCGATCGAGCGCGCGGTCTGGAGCAACTGGTCGAACTTCAGGTGGTTGTTGCAGAGAGAGCAGGGGATGGGCGTGCGCCCGGCCAGGTATTCGGCCACAAAGGGCCGGACCACATCACGCTCGAACCGCTCCTGCTGGTTGACGACGTAGTAGGGAATGTTGAGGTGCTCGGCCACGCGGCGGGCGTCATAAACATCGTCGAGTGAACAGCAGCGGCCAGCCTTCGGCGCATCCGGAATGCCGTGCTTACCTGCCAGGCGCATCTGATCCCAAAGCTGGAGCGTCAGGCCGACAACCGCGTCGTCCGTGTGGGCGAGCATCGCCGCAACCGTCGAGGAGTCAACCCCTCCGGACATGGCTACGGCAATGGTAGTGCGTTTGGTCATTGGCTTAAGCGGAGTTCGCGTTGTTCGCGGAGTTAGCGGAGTTGGCAACGCTGACTATGCTCCCTATAAATACAGTTTATCTTGCCAATCAAACATTAAGAGCGAACAAGAAAACCATCTGTACCCGCAATCCCCGGAAATATGGCACATTCGCTTCGAATTCCACCAATCCGCGACGGTTTTAGGCTCAAATCGAGGGCTTTGCACCCGGATTTTGGGGTTTTCGGAGCTTGGCGAGAGGTAAAAGTCTCAGATTGCGGGAAATTTGGCGGTGGAGAGATTTTGGAAATGCTGATTCTATTGATGTTAATAATTATATGCAAAGTTTTGGGGTCGAGAATAAATATTTAGGGGGGGGTGGGGGTAGGCAATCCTCGCCCGATAACGGCAGATGCGGCTCCGCATCTGCGCATCTACTCATTTCCAGTATGCACCAACCGGGGTAATTATATGCAAGGCAATATTGCGGCCGGGCTCACAGCCGGTTTGGGCAGGGAAGACGGACGGAGGAGGTTCGTTCCCGCCCGCATTTGTGGGAATTTATGGTCTGGCCACCCGCCCTAAAACCCTATAGACTCAGGCCAGGAGGAAGCACTATGAATGGCGATGTCCAGGGGCTCGAACAGATACAAGAGCGGCAATTGAAGCTCGAAAGACCGAACCGCAGATTGAAGCTAGCCAAGCCCGCTGCGTTCATGGTCGCCGCCTTACTTTTGCTAATGGGGCAGGCCTCACGAACGAACACAGCAGAGGCGCAGTACGTCACGCTGGGCGAGAAGGTTTTGCCAACCAGTGGCTGTTACAAGCCGGAACTCTACGACCACGGCGTGAACATGGCCATCAAAGTGTATTCCGGCTCGCTCACCGCTGAGGATCTCCGTCCATTAGGGATTCCGCCATCGAAGGGCCTAGAATCCGTATTCGAAGGTATACCCGAGGTGCAGTTACCTAAATTAGTAGCGAAGGATCTGTCCCGCCTTAAGGACACTGGCATAGTCGTTGATAATGACCTGCCAAAGGAAGCCAATGGCAAGATTCCTATTCATTTTCAAGTGCAGATTTATCTTGACTCGGAGAAGCTCATCTCCGGGGAAGTGACAGGATATGTGGCGACAGTGCGCCTAGAGGAATTATGTTCCGTATGGGGAGAGGGAAAAAACATTGGAATGAGCATTCGAGAGGTCGATGTTCCGGGCATTCTGAGACTTTCAACCTTGAACGATATGGTTCGTAATATAGAGGATTTGGTCTACGACAACGTAATGGATGTTGTAAGGGCTCGTCGGCAAGCCATCGTGGATGCCAATTCCAAGATTAAGCAGGCTGTTCCGGAGAAAAAGCCCTAGCAGCCCGTGGTGCAAGTCCTGATTCGTACTCTGGAAGTTGTTGGATTATCCACAGGGTTTGCTCGTAAGCTTTTTTCATGGCGATGGGCAGACGTGAGCATCGAGAGCGGCAAGAGGATT
>JBEKGY010000035.1:0-33879 GCA_050012555.1 Occallatibacter sp. | reverse complement strand
CTTGCCGGAGTTGGGCGGGCCGATGAGGACGACGGTTCTGAGGGCTCCGGCAGGCGACGGAGCGACGGGTGGTACAAAGGCCGGAACGTCGCAGCAAGCGCTCATTGCGCGGCCTCGATCAGTTCAGAAGCTTCCAGGTTGCGGGATTCAGGGGTTGGGGGAGCGTTTGCGGATTCTGACTCGGGCGGCCGCACACGGATAGCCTCCGCGGTCTCGTGGCGCAGAGCAATCTCCATGCCGTCGACGCCATACACGGTGGGATCGCCGGCCGGCGCGCGGCGCAGAGCCGTCACCAGCGCACCGGGAACGAAGCCCATATGCATCAGATGGTTTTGCACGGAGTCAGGCAGGTCGAGAGCCAACAGAACCCCGCTCTCGCCGACCTTCAATTCGCTCAGAACGCTCAATTGCCGTGCTCCCTGGGGCCGCCGGTGGTGAAAAACCCTGAAACGGAGACCCGCATGTAAACTACGACCGGAATGGTCGTATTTCAGTATACGACCATCTGGCTCCGGGCCGCAAACAGCATTTTGCTGATCTTTCGTTCGAGGCGCACGCATGGTTCGACCTACGTGAGGCGAGGTGGTTGGCAACCCCTCGCCAACCTCTCTCAAGCCCCCTTGGTGGACTTCATTGCTCATATCATCGGAACGATGAGTTGTTTTTATCAGTGGGAATGGTTGTTGAATGTGACTAGGATCACATTAGGCGCGAAAAAAATTGATTGCGGGAGTGAAGAGAGGATTGGTAGAACGGTTGAATGAATGCTGAGGAGTTTCGTGCATCTTTGACTAGTGAAGTGCCGCCTGCTGGGCTGCCGGTACCCCTGGCGGCGTTGTGGTGGGACGCCAAAGGGGATTGGACACAGGCGCACGGGCTGGTGGATGAGCTCGAGACTCCGGAGGGTATGGCCGTTCACGCCTACCTGCACCGCAAAGAGGGCTCGGCTGAGAACGCCGACTACTGGTATGGGCGGGCCGGGCGCGGGTTTCAGCGTGCCACGCTGGAGGGTGAGTGGGAGGCGCTGGTGGAGGGGCTGTTGGGCTGAGTTGCAGGCGCGGTTGAAGCCGCGCTCTTTCAAAGCGGCCTCTATTGAGGGCTGTGGTTTCCCAGGT
Source organism: Occallatibacter sp. (assembly GCA_050012555.1). GTDB lineage: Bacteria > Acidobacteriota > Terriglobia > Terriglobales > Acidobacteriaceae > Telmatobacter. The sequence goes on along the minus strand of JBEKGY010000035.1, from coordinate 32,764 downwards.
CTCAAAAGCGAGACCTGGGGCACCCGCCTTTGAGGTATCCCACCCTAGCCCGCAAAAACAAAAACGCGGCGAGGGTGGGGCACCCATACATTCGAAGCGGGCATTAGTCTGGGCCACCTGACATATATTGGAAATTGATTCCATAATGCGGGATTCCGTACCCGTCCTGTGCCCCGCATCACAGCGACTCCACCCCCCGGAGAAGAGACTCATTCCAGCGGTTGATTTTCCGCAGGCCGCGCTATGAGGCAAAGGGAATGAGTGAACAGAAAACGGTCGGCAAAATGGTGATTTTGGATGGGAACGAGGCGGCTGCCTCGGTGGCCTATCGTCTCTCTGAAGTGGTTGCGATCTACCCCATTACCCCCTCGTCGCCGATGGCCGAGTGGGCGGATCAGTGGCGCTCGGAGGGGAAGAAGAATCTCTGGGGCGCATTGCCCATCGTGGAAGAGCTGCAGAGCGAGGGCGGGGCTGCCGGCGCGCTGCACGGGGCGTTGCAGGCGGGCGCCTTCGCGACCACCTTCACGGCCTCGCAGGGATTGCTGCTGATGATTCCCAATATGTTCAAGATTGCCGGCGAGCTGACCCCGGCGACGATGCACGTGACGGCCCGGACGCTGGCGACACACGCGCTTTCGATCTTCGGCGACCACTCGGACGTGATGGCCTGCCGGTCGACGGGCTGGGCCATGCTGGCTTCGAATTCAGTGCAGGAGGTTCACGATCTGGCGCTGGTGGCGCAGATTGCGACGCTGGAATCGCGCATTCCATTCATTCATTTCTTCGACGGCTTCCGCACCTCGCATGAAGTGGGCAAGATTCTGCCCATCAGCGACGAGACCGTTCGCGCCCTGGTGGACGACAAGTACCTGATCGAGTTCCGGCAGAACGCGCTCAGCCCGGACCGTCCGCGGATTCGGGGCTCGGCGCAGAATCCCGACGTATTCTTCCAGGCTCGCGAGGCCTGCACTCCGTTCCACGCAGCGGTTCCGGGCATTGTGCAGCAAGTGATGGATCGCTTTGCCGCACAGACCGGCCGCGCTTACCACCTGTTCGACTACTACGGCGCGGCGGACGCCGAGCGGGTGATTGTGATCATGGGCTCCGGCGCTGAAGCGGCGGAAGAGGCTGTGGACGTCTTGAACAAGCAGGGCGGGAAGTTGGGGCTCCTCAAGGTTCGCCTCTACCGGCCCTTCGACGCCAAGGCCTTCCTCTCCGCGCTGCCTGCGACGGTGAAGTCGATTGCCGTTCTCGACCGCTGCAAAGAGCCGGGCGGCGCCGGCGAGCCGCTCTACCAGGACATCGTGACTGTGCTGGCTGAAAACGAAGCCAAGCTGCCGTTCGCCGCCAAACCCACCGTGATTGGCGGGCGCTACGGGCTTTCATCGAAGGAGTTTACGCCGGCGATGGTGAAGGGTATCTTCGACGAGTTGGGCAAATCCCAGCCGAAGAACCACTTCACGATCGGCATCGACGATGACGTAAGCCATACAAGTCTTAGTTACGATCCGGCGTTCTCCACTGAGGACCCGAAGACCGTGCGCGCGCTGTTTTATGGACTGGGTTCCGACGGCACCGTGGGCGCCAACAAGAACTCCATCAAGATCATCGGCGAGAACACGCCGAACTTTGCGCAGGGATACTTCGTCTACGACTCGAAGAAGTCCGGGTCGATGACCACCTCGCACCTGAGGTTCGGACCGAACCCCATCCGGTCGTCTTATCTCATTACGCGCGCCAGTTTTGTGGCCTGCCATAACTTCAGCTTCCTGGAGAAGATGGATGTGCTGGAGGCGGCCATGCCCGGCGCGGTCTTCCTGCTGAACTCGCCCTACCCGGCGGCGGAGGTGTGGGATCATCTGCCGAAGTCCACGCAGGAAGAGATGCTGCGCAAGAAGATTGAGTTCTATGTGATCGACGGCTACAAGGTGGCGCGCGAGGCGGGCATGGGTTCGCGCATCAACACCATCATGCAGACCTGCTTCTTCGCCATCAGCGGCGTGCTCAAGCGCGAGGATGCCATCGCGCAGATCAAGAAGGCGATTCAGAAGACCTATGGCAAGAGGGGCGAGGCGGTGGTGGCGAAGAACTTTGCCGCCGTGGACGCGGCGCTGGCGCATCTGGAAAAGGTGGAGCTGTCCGCTGCCGTTTCGTCCAAATTCGATCTGATTCCCGCCATCTCCGGCAAGGCTCCCAAGTTTGTCCGCGACGTGCTGGGCCAGATTGCCGGGGGGCATGGCGACCTGCTGCCGGTGAGCGCGATTCCAGCCGGCGGCGCATTTCCCACGGGCACGGCGCAGTGGGAGAAGCGCAACATCGCGCAGTTCATCCCGGTATGGGACAAGGATCTGTGCATCCAGTGCGGCAAGTGCGTGATGGTATGCCCGCATGCGGTGATTCGCGCCAAGGTTTACACGCCGGAGCTGGGCGATCCGCCGCGGCGGACGCCCGCGACATTCCAGTGGGCCAAGCCCAAGTGGAAGGGCATGGAGCAGGACCGCTACACGCTGCAGGTGGCCCCCGAGGATTGCACCGGTTGCGCGGTTTGCGTGGACGTGTGCCCGGTGAAGAGCAAGAGCGACGCCAGCCACAAGGCCATCAACATGGCGCCCCAGGCGCCGCTGCGCGAGGCCGAGCGCGACAACTGGGAGTTCTTCATGGGACTGCCCGAGGTGGACCGGGCGAAGCTATCGCATACACAGGTTAAAGATATTCAACTGTTGCAGCCGCTCTTTGAGTTCTCGGGCGCATGCGCGGGCTGCGGCGAGACTGCGTACATCAAGCTGCTGACGCAACTGTTCGGCGACCGGCTGTATATCGCCAACGCAACGGGCTGCTCGTCGATTTACGGCGGCAACCTGCCCACCACGCCCTATACCAGCAACCCGCAAGGGCGCGGGCCGACCTGGGCCAACTCGCTGTTTGAAGACAACGCGGAGTTCGGCTTTGGCATGAGAATCGCTCTCGACCAGCAGAAGATCTTTGCGGAAACGCTGGTGACGCGGCTGGCGCATGAGATCGGGGAGGAACTGGTTGCCGACCTGCCGGGGGCCTCGCAGAAGACGGAGACCGAGATCAACCAGCAGCGTGAGCGCGTGCTGGCTCTGCGCAAGCGGCTGGAAGGGAACAAGTCGTCCGACGCGCGCAACCTGCTGGCCATCGCCGATGCGCTGGTGCGCAAGAGCGTTTGGATCCTGGGCGGCGACGGCTGGGCTTATGACATCGGCTCCGGCGGACTGGACCACGTGCTCGGTTCCGGCAAAAACGTGAATGTGCTGGTGCTGGATACCGAGGTTTACTCCAACACCGGCGGGCAAATGTCCAAGGCTACTCCACGCGGCGCGGTAGCCAAGTTTGCCGCCGCGGGCAAGCCCAACAGCAGAAAAGACCTGGCCATGGAAGCGGTGAGTTACGGGTCGGTTTATGTGGCGCAGGTGGCGCTGGGCGGCAACGACAGCCACGTAGTGAAGGCCTTCCAGGAGGCCGAAGCGCACCAAGGGCCGTCACTGATCATCGCCTACTCCAGCTGCATCGCGCACGGCTACGACCTGGTGCACGGGCTGGAACAGCAGAAGCTGGCCGTGCAGTCGGGCTACTGGCCGCTGATGCGCTATAACCCCGCGCTGCGCGAGGAGGGCAAGAACCCCTTCCAGCTGGATTCGAGGGCGCCCTCGATCCGGCTGAAGGACTATGCTTATCGCGAGGCGCGCTATACCATGCTGGCGCGGGGCAACCCGGAGCTGGCGGCGGAACTGCTGAAGGAAGCGCAGGACGACGTGGAGCGGCAGTGGCGCGTTTACTCTGCCCGGGCGACGATGCCGGGCCGTGGCGAGACGCCGCACATCGCTCCCGACGAAAAGCCTGAAGAGAAACTGGCGGCCGTGGCTGCCGGAGGTGAAGAATGATCGATTTTTCTACACAGTATCTCGGCTTGAAGTTGAGCGGCCCCATCGTGGTTTCTTCCACGCCGCTCTCGGAGTCAATCGACAACATTCGCCGCATGGAGGAGGCGGGCGCCTCGGCGATTGTGCTTATCTCGCTCTTCGAGGAGCAGTTGGAGCTGGAATCGCGGACTCTGGACGAAGACCTCTCGCGCGGCACTGAGTCCTTTGCCGAGTCGCTCGGTTACCTGCCCGATCTGCACGACTACCACATGACGCATGATGTGTATCTGAAGCATCTGCGGCGGGCCAAGGCGGCGGTGAAGATTCCGATCCTGGCCAGTTTGAACGGAGCCACCACCGGCGGTTGGGTGCGCTATGCCAGGGATGTAGAGGAGGCCGGCGCCGACGCCATCGAATTGAACACCTATGCGCTGGCTACGAACAAAAGCCAGACCTCAGTGGAGCTGGAGTTGCAACTGCTTGAGCTGGTGGCTGCGGTCACCGGCGCGGTCAAGATTCCGGTCACCGTGAAGCTGTCGCAGTCGTTTACCAGCTTGCCGCACCTGGCGGCCCGGCTGGAGGATGCGGGCGCCCGCGGCGTGGTGCTCTTCAACCGCCTCTATCAGCCGGACTTCGACATCGAGACCCTGGAGGTGCGGCCCACGCTGCACTTCTCCAAGCCCTCGGAGTTGCTGCCCCGTCTGCACAGTGTGGCCATCCTCTACGGCAATGTGAAGCTCGACCTGGGCATCACCGGCGGCGTGCACTCGGCCGAAGACGTGCTCAAGAGCATCATGGCCGGAGCCACCGTGGTGTTGATGGCATCGGCTCTGCATATTCACGGCATCGAGCACATCGGCCGGGTGCTGGCGGATATGAGCTACTGGCTGGAGAAGCGCGAATACAGCTCGCTCAACGAGACGCGCGGCTGCCTGAGCCGGCGGTCAGTGCCCGATATCTCTCCGTTCGATCGCGGCAACTACATCAAGACGCTCAGCTCCTACAGCCTGCGCCAGACGGTGGGTGCGTTCTAGCTACAGCGAACGGCGATACTCCCAGGTCTCAAAATCGAGACCTGGGGCACCCGCAGTTCGGGGCTTTAGCTACTGGGGTATGCATTCAAATGCAGAACCTCAGGGGCTGAAGCCCCGTTTTTATCTTGCCGGGGCATACAATAACAGCGGTAAGGGGAACGGAAATGATGCGTAAGCACGGTTTTTTCGGATGTGTTGCAGGTGCTGTTATGGCGATGTGCGGCATTTGCGCGGCGCAGGCCCCGGTGAAGTATGAGGCGACGATCGAGTCGCTTGATCGGCATGAGGCGCCCTTCTGGTATACCCACGCCAAGCTGGGCATCTTCATTCACTGGGGGCTGTATTCGGTGCCGGGATGGGCGCCGATAACGCATCCCGATCACGACTTCACCTCGGACGACTACATCAAGTACAACCCCTACGCCGAGTGGTACTACAACGTGATGCGCATCGACGGCTCGCCCACGCAGGCCTACCATCGCGAACACTACGGGGCGGATTACAACTACTACAACTTCGCGCCGATCTTTAACCGCGAGAGCCGGAAGTGGAAGCCGGAGGAGTGGGCCAGGATCTTTCGCCAATCCGGCGCAAGGTACGTGGTGCTGACCAGCAAGCACCATGAGGGCTTCACGCTTTGGCCGAGTTCCATCCCCAATCCCACGCTGCCTGCGGACCGGCAGCACGCCGAGCGCGACATTGTAGGCGAGCTTACGGCCGCGGTCAGGAAGCAGGGGATGCACATGGGGCTTTACTACTCCGGCGGCTACGACTGGACCTTTGTGCCCGGTCCCATCCGTACGGCCGCGGACTATAAGAAGGTGGAGCCGCAGAGCGAAGAGTACGGCAAATATGCCAATGCGCAGATTCACGAGCTGATCGAGCGCTACCATCCATCGCTTCTGTGGAACGATATCAACTGGCCGAAGACGGGCAAGGCGCTGGAGGTGGAGGCCGACTACTACAACGCTGTTCCGGACGGCGTGATCGACGATCGCTTCGGCCTTGCGCACTCGGACTTCACTACGCCCGAGTACAGGAAGATGGACCAGATCAGCAAGAAGAAGTGGGAGGAATGCCGCGGGCTGGGGCGGTCGTTCGGCTACAACCGGGCCGAGGGCGAGGCGGAGACGATCGCACCGGGGGATTTGATTGCGCTGTTGGTGGACGTGGTGAGCAAGAACGGAAACCTGCTGCTGGACGTGGGGCCGGAGGCCGACGGGACGATTGCGCCGGTGCAGATGGAGCGGCTCAAGGCTCTGGGCGCATGGCTCAAGCAGAATGGCGGCGCGATTTACGATACGCAGCCCTGGGATCGCGCGGAGGGAAAGACGGCGGAGGGCGACGACCTGCGCTTCACCTGGCAAGGCCACATCAATGCGATCGTGCTGGGAACTCCCAAGGCGCGGACCATGACCTTCGAGGATTTCTCCTGGACACCCAACATGAAGGTATATCTCGTCGGCAACAGGGGACGGCTGAAACGGCTGAAAATCAACGCAGCGAGCAAGAAGCTACAGGTCAACCTCCCCGAAAACCTGCTGGGCAAGTATGCATACGTATTGGAGATCCACAATTACCTGCGCTGAGGTTTGCTCTTGAATGCTAAATCTCAGGGGCTAAAGCCCCGCTTCAATTGTGGCGTAATTTGCCGGGACTAAAGTCCCGGCCTACCAGTCCCGGCCTACCAGTCTCGGCCTACAGTGGCGTTCTCCTCGATTTTTGAGGACAAAAAGAACTGTCTCTTCGACCAGGCGGCAGGCTTCGGGGAGTGCGGCTTTCACCTGGTCGGTGAAGACTTCTCCTAACTCGGTTGAGCCGGCGCCGATGGTCAGGAGTTGTGCATTCGAGGGTAGGGACGCGTAGAGATCGCGGGTCAGGGCTAGCAGTTCTGATGCGCCCAGGTGATGAGTGGCCAGCGCCTGACTGCCGACTGCCGGCTCGACGGAGGTAAGTTTGACCGAGCCGGGAGCGGAATCGACAGAGCAATCGATAAAGAGAACAGAGTGGGTGCGGGCGATCTCTTCGGCTAGTTCGGGGGTCCATTGTTGACGGGTGAGGACGCGGACATCGATCTCTGAACGGAATCTGTTTTCAGCCCATTCAGCCAGCCACGGCCCTACGCCGTCATCGCCTCGCAACGTGTTGCCGCAGGCGAGGATGAGGCATCGGGCTTTGGGCTGGGTCATGGATGCACCTGGTACCTGTTTCTGCCCTGATACTACAGTTGTATTTCCTTCAAATCCTGGAAAAACGGGAAAGGCCCGAGCCTGAAGGCCCCGCGAATTCGTTCTCTTTCAGGGGGCTGAAGCCCCCTGCTCCCTCCGGAATTTTCGATTTATAACTGTAGTACGAATGCTCCGTGGTTTCCCACCCTTTCCGCAGAAAAAAGCGGAAAGAATGGGGCACGGAGATGCTCTCGGGCCGGATTCCTTAGCGGACGAGCTTATCGACGACTTCGCCATCGGCGGAGACCAGCGTGAGGATCAGCGGCATCTGGCCGAAGGCGTGGGTGGAACAACTGAGGCAGGGATCGAAGGTGCGGATCACGGCCTCGACGCGATTGAGAGCGCCCTCGGTGAACTTGCCGTTTTTCACATAGGCCTTGGCCGACTGAAGAACGCCCCGGTTCATGGCGTTGTTGTTATGGCCGGTGGCGACGACCAGATTGGCCCAGGTGATTTTGCCGTTCTCGTCCACTTTGTAGTGGTGATTCAGAGTGCCACGCGGGGCTTCGATCTGGCCCGCGCCTTCCAGGCGGTTGACGCCGGCGGTGGCGCGGACGTGCTTCGAGAGGATGCGGGGATCGTCGAGAAGCTGCTCGATCTTCTCGATGCCGTAGAGGGCTTCGACGAGGCGGGCGTGATGGTAGTAGAACGAGCTCTCGATGGGGCCAGTGGCCATCTGCTTGAACTCGGCCAGCTCCTTGTCGGCCTGCGGCGTTCCCATGCGCTTGATGATGTTGAGGCGGGCCAACGGGCCTACGCGATAGCTGCCTTCCGGGTAGCCGAGCGACTTCAAGTAGACGAACTTGGTGTAGCTGAAGTTCTCGACGGCCTCGCCAATCACCTCGGTGAAGCGGCCGGCGGTGATGCCGTCCTCGATGATCGCGCCCCGGGGATCGATGAGGCGGAGAGCGCCGTCGGTAATCTCGAAGGACTCGTCTTCGTTGATCAGGCCCATGTAGTTGGAGGGGAAGTTGGCGAAGACTTTGATCTCCTGCTTGAAATTGGAGGCGATCTGCTTGTATGCGCCCAGGGCGAGGGCGATGTTGGCGTAGGCCTCGGGAAGCATGGCCAGAATCTCGTCGCGATGGGCCGGGGAGAGCGGCTCGGTGACGCCGCCGGGAACCACCCATCCGGTATGGATGCGCTTGCTGCCCAGCAGCTCGATGATGTGCTGGCCGAAGCGGCGCAAGCCGATGCCGGCGCGGCCCAACTCAGGCTTTGCGGCAAGGACGCCGAAGATGTTGCGCACCTTGGGATCGGACTCCATGCCCAGAAGAAGGTCGGGCGAGGAGAGATGAAAGAAGCTCAGGGCGTGGGACTGCACCATCTGGGCCAGGTTCAGCATGCGCCGCAGTTGCGCGGCGGTATGCGGAATGCGCACCGACATAATGGCTTCGCAGGCCTTGGCCGAGGCAAGGAGGTGCGAGACCGGGCAGATGCCGCAGATGCGGGCCATGAGGCTGGGCATCTCATAGAACGGACGGCCCTCGGAGAAGCGCTCAAATCCGCGCACCTGGGTTACGTGAAAGTGCGCGTCTTCGACTTCGCCCTTGGCGTTGAGTTGGATGGTGATCTTGCCATGCCCTTCAAGGCGGGTGACGGGATCGATGGTGATGGTCTGGCTCATAGAAAGCTCCGATTCTCTTCAATAAGCGCGGGCGCGGACGCCCGCACTACAGCCGGTCAGGAGACCGGCGCTACACCGGTCACGACCGGCGCTACGTCAGGCTCCAAAACGGGTAAGGGCTGGAATATCCAGCGGCGCACCGGTAACCAGCGCGACAAGCGCTGTGTGCAATGTGTCGGCCGAGGGCGGACAGCCGGGCAGAAATACGTCAACCTTCACAAACTCGTGAATGGGACGCACGATGCGGAGCAGCTTGGGCACCACGACGCAGGGTATCTGCTGCTGCGCGCTGGCGTTCTGGATGTAGGCACGATCCAGAATCGCCTCGGGGCCGATGGGATTGCGCATGGAGGGAACATTGCCGGTAATGGCGCAGTCGCCCATGGCAACCAAGACCTTGGAGTGGGCGCGAACCTTCAGGATCTTCTTCTCGTCGTCCACCGAAGATACCGCTCCCTCGACCAGGGCGATATCCACCTCGTCGGGGAAGACCTTGGCGTCGACGATGGGGCTGTAGACCACATCGACAAGCTCCGCCAACTCGATGAGCCGTTCGTCCATGTCGAGGAACGACATGTGACAGCCCGAACATCCGTCCAGCCAGACCGTTGCCAGTTTCAGTTTGCTCATTGCGCTTCCCTCATGAGGTTCAGATAGGGCAAAAAATCGGGATACTTGGGATGATCGGAGCCGATCTTGCTTTTGTCGAAGAGGGCTCCGGTGGGGCACACCTGCACGCACTTGCCGCAGCGGGTGCAAGCCGAGCTTCCCCAGTCCTGGTGCAGATCGGTGATGATCAGCGAATTGATGCCGCGGCCCATCACATCCAAGATGTGGGCGCCCTCGATCTCCGCGCAGACGCGCACGCAGCGGGTGCAGAGGATGCAGCGGTTGTGGTCGGCGGTAAAGCGTTCGTGCGAGGCATCCACTGGCAACTCGGGGTTGCGATAGGGCAGGCGAACATGGGTCAGGCCCTGCTGCTGCGCAAGGGTCTGCAGTTCGCAGTGGTTATTGGATACGCAGACCGAGCAGATGTGGTTGCGCTCGGCGAAGAGCAGTTCGAGGATGGTGCGGCGGTGCTTCTGGAGCCGCTCGGTATTGGTGCTGACCTCCATGCCCTCAAAGATGGTGGCCAGGCAGGCGGGAAGGAGCTTGTTGCTGCCCTTGATCTCCACCAGGCACAAGCGGCAGGCGCCTACTTCGCTGAGGCCGTCGAGATGGCAGAGGGTGGGAATGTAGATATCGTTCTCCCGCGCCACTTCGAGGATGGTCTGGCCGCGCAGGCCGCTGACCTCCTGCTCATCGATGATCAGAGTTTTGACGTCCACCTCGGTACTCATGCCGGCACCTCCACGGGAGCTTCAATGTTGCAGACGCCAGCCGGACAGCGCTTGTGCACGATGTGCTCGAGGTACTCGTCCTTGAAGTACTTGAGCGTGCTGAGCACCGGATTGGGGGCCGTCTGGCCCAGGCCGCACAGGCTGGTTTCCTTGATGGTGCCGCACAACTCCACCAGCAGGTCCAGGTCGTCCATGGTGCCCGTGCCCGAGCAGATGCGGGTCAGGAGGGTGAACATCTGCGCCGTGCCGGCGCGGCAGGGAATGCATTTGCCGCAGGATTCGGTCATGCAGAACTCGACGAAGAAGCGGGCTACATTGACCATGCAGGAGGTATCGTCCATGACGATCATGCCGCCGGAGCCCATGATGGAGCCGACCTTCATGAGGGCGTCGTAGCTGACGCCAAGGTCCAGCATCTCGGCGGGAATGCAGCCGCCGGACGGGCCGCCGGTTTGCACCGCCTTGAATTTGTGCCCGCCGGGCACGCCGCCGCCGATGACCTCGATGATCTCCCGCAGCTTGATGCCCATGGGCACTTCCACCAGGCCGGTGTTGGCGATTTTGCCGGTGAGGGCGAAGACCTTGGTGCCTTTGCTGCGCTCCGATCCCATGTTGAAAAACCACCTGCCGCCGTTGCGGACGATGGGGGCGATGTTGGCGTATGTCTCCACGTTGTTGATTAGCGTGGGCTTGCCCCACAGGCCGCTCATCGCTGGGTACGGAGGCCTGGGCTTGGGGGTGCCGCGGCGGCCTTCGATGGAGGCGATCAAGGCCGTCTCCTCGCCGCAGACAAAGGCTCCGGCGCCGAGACGGATTTCCACGTCGAAGCTGAAGGGCGTGCCGCAGATGCCGCTGCCGAGCAGGCCGCGGCGACGCGCCTCGCGCAGAGCGGTGGTCAGCCGGGCCACGGCCACCGGGTACTCGGCACGGACGTAGATATAGGCCTTGCTCGCGCCGACTGCATAGGCGGCGATGGCCATGCCCTCGATGACGCGATGCGGGTCGCCTTCCATGACGCTGCGATCCATGAAGGCGCCGGGGTCGCCCTCGTCGCCGTTGCAGACCACGTACTTCAGGTCGCCCGAGGCCTTGGCCACGGTGCTCCACTTGAGGCCGGTGGGATAGCCGCCGCCGCCGCGTCCCCTGAGGCCGCTTTCGGTGATGCGGTGGATCACGCCGTTGGGCGTCATTTCGATCAGCGCCGTAAGCAGCGCCTTGTAACCGTCGCGGGAGATATAGTCGTCGATCTTCTCCGGATCGATGTAGCCGGCGTTCTCCAGCACCACGCGTACCTGGGTATCGAAGTGGTCGTTCAGCTCGCACTGCAGATCGGGCACCGGTTCGCCGCCCAGGCTGGCTACGATGGCCTGCGCGTGATCGGCGTTCACATGGTGATAGTAAGTTTCCTCGGGGTCCACCCGGACCAGCGGGCCGGAGGAGCATGGGCCCATGCAGCCGGTGCGGCGAATGAGCACCTTCTTGCCGGAGGCCTCGGCTGCCTTGGCCAGCGCGTCCCGCAATTGTCCCGCGCCCTGGCTGGCACAGGCGAGGTCCATGCAGACGTTCACTTCATAGTCGAATTTGGCGTTTTCCTGGCGGACGCTCTCCGCTATCTGTTCGAGCTCCTCGATTGTCATTCCACGGCCCACCTTTCCAGTTGCTCGAGCATCTGGCTACCGGACATCTCGCCCTCTACTTCGCCGTCGCACAGCACCACGGGGGCGCGGCTGCAGGCGCCTACGCAGCGGGCCGTCATCAGGCTGATCTTTCCGTCCCCGGTGGTCTGCCCCGGAGCAATGCCCAGGCGCTTTTCGGCCGCGTCCACCAGCTTGGCGGAGCCCTTGATATAGCAGGCCGTGCCGGCGCAGATGGTGAGGGTATGCTTGCCCGGCGGCTTGAGGCTGAAGTAGTGGTAGAAGGTGACTACTCCGTAGGCCTGGCTCAGGGGCACGCGCAGGGAATTAGCCACAAAGCGGATCGAGTCGTCGTCCAGGTAACCGAAGGAGGACTGCACGGTGTGGAGCGTCTCAATCAGCGCGTAACGGGCAAAGCCATTTTTGCGCATGGCGCCGTTGACGATCTTCCATCGTTTGTCGTCGCTGGGCAGCGGCGGGGGTGTGAATGCTGGCACAGTTCCTCCCGGATACAGAGCGGTAGTGGCGGTGCGTTCCGCCCTTTATCTAGTTTATTTTTACGCGGCGGGAGCTTTTCCCACCGTGACACCTGTCACTGGGGTGGGAGGCTATTCCACTCTATGGAACGGCTTTTCGGCCGTTCCGGGGTGGGAAAAGAAGGCTTTGGCCGGCTCGGTTACCCCAGCGGCGGCAGATGGTCGGAGATCCCGAACAGGAAGATGATGCCGATGATGCAACTGTAGGCTGCGCCTGCCCATGCGACGGCGTGGTAGAAGCGGGGGTGGTGGCCGGTGGCGCGGAATGCTCCGCCCATGGAGGCGGTCATGACGGCATTCATTGCGATCAGGCCCACGCAAAAGGCCGCCAGCCCCAACATGCCGCGCGATGTGCCTCCCAGGTTGGCGGTGAGGAAGAAGAGCGCCAACTGGCTGGGGGTTTCGGCGCCCACGCCGTGCAGGATGCCGATGACGAAGACCGACTTTACGTTGTAGATCCACTGAAAATGCCGGGGCCTGGGGGCTTCGCGGCGAAAGCAGCGGCGGATTTGCCAGGCCAGCCATAGGACGCCGTTGATGGCGATGGCGAGGCGGCTTTCAATGCGGCCGTGCGTGTGGCCATGGGCGTCTTTGCGGAGGATTCCCGCAACCACGCCGATGCCGAGCAGGATGAGAGTGAGGCCGATCAGCCGCTCGCTCCAGTGGTCCAGCCCCTGGGGCAGGCCCATGTTGAGCTCAAGGACGGCGATGCCGAGAGCGGCCACCGTGAAAGCGTGGCCGAGGGCGTAGGTCATGCCTAAACGCAATCCGCTGCGCCAGTTGCGCTGCACGGCGGTGATGTCGGAGATGGCCGCCAGGTGATCGTAGTCGAAGCCGTGGCGCAGCCCCAGCAGCAGGCAGGAGCCCAGCGCGGCATCGAGTTTCCAGTCACTTAAGAGCGGTATCACGAAAATCAGTATAGCGCATACGATATGCGACCGGTGTGGCGGCGGTCACAGGCGCAATCTCATTTGGCCGGGCAAGCTGGAGCTGGTAGTCGCTGTAATCGATGATTACGACGGTGCGGCCCCAGAGCATGCTGCTCGATTCGGCCCGGGCGTGTTCGGCCATGGCAAAGCCGCTCATATTCGTGTACCTGCGCATCATGTGCGTGGCGCCGGCGAAGACAGAAGGGCTCCTGGATGCGACTCCCTCGATCTCGACGATCGAATCATCGTTCGCGTCCACCCACAGGGTTCCGTCGATCATATTGGGGGCCTTCCGCCTGGGGACCACGGACAACGCGATGCAGTCGCGGCCATTCAGCCGCTGGATCACGCCGGGCTTCAGTTTCATCTCGAAATTTGCGGAGGTGAACCACGACTTTTCCACGTTGCCGGGCGCGTTGATGTTCTTCTCATTGTCCAGCAGCGGGTGCAAGCCAAACTTTTGTACGATCTCAGAACCGCTCTGCGAGAGGATGGCGTAACTTTTGCCGGAGCCCTTGCGGTATGTTGTCTTCACCGTCATTTGAGCTACGGGATGAGTTTCATCTTTACCCCTGTAGACGGCATAGGATTCGGTTACGGTAAATCCCAGAACATTCTCATACCGGGCTTGAGCCGCGGCGTCGATATGACGGATGACCGAAGCCTCGTCGGGTTGCTGGGCCGGAAGCGCGGCGGTTGCGAGCAAGGCCAGGCAGGCTGCGGCCGCAACCGTACGCGCCGCGCGCAATCGCCTGAAGGTGTTCATGCCGAACCCCCGCATCGCTCTCTCTTCCAGTTTATGCTTCTCTGACCCTGTTCTCCGCGGTTCAGCAAGCGCCGGAATCATGCCCGCGGATACCATTGGAGGCAGGGATGCATGGGACCTCATGCGCTATGCTGGTCTCCGGTGTGAGGCGCGATTGTGACTGAAGAAACCCATCCAAAACAAGTGCGGCGCGAAGTGCTGGTGCGCGGGGTGGTGCAGGGGGTGGGGTTCCGGCCGTTCGTCTACCGTCTGGCGCTGGAGGAAGGACTGGCGGGGTTTATCGGAAACGATACGGACGGGGTGACGATTGAGGTTGAGGGGGCTGCGGGAGGGGTGGAGGCGTTTCTGGCGCGGCTCGGCGCGGAGGCGCCGCCTTTGGCGCGAATCGATTCTGTCGTGACCCGGGATTTGGCAACGACCGGGGAGGCCCTTGCCGGGCAGGCGGAGTTTCGGATCGTTGCCAGTGAGGTAGTAGGCCGCGTGAGCACGGGGATTCCGGCGGATGCGGCGACCTGCCCGGATTGTTTGCGGGAGTTGCTGGACCCGGCAGACCGGCGGTACCGGTATCCGTTTTTGAACTGCACCAATTGCGGGCCGCGGTTCACGATTACGCGGCGGATTCCGTATGACCGTCCGCAGACCTCGATGGCGCGGTTCAGGATGTGCGCGGCTTGCCAGGCGGAGTATGACGATCCTGGGAACAGGCGCTTCCATGCGCAACCGAATGCGTGCTGGGATTGCGGGCCGCGGGTTTGGCTGGTGGGGGCGGATGGGGCGAGCTTACTAAGTGATCCCCTTGTTGAAATTCCCTCAGGGGCTAAAGCCCTCGATTCTTCTGCTGCCGTTGTTGCCGGGGCTAAAGCCCCGGCCTGCCAGCCCGTACCCTTCAATCCAACGGATATTTCCGCAGCCGTGGCGTGCGTGGAGGCGACGATTGAGCTGCTATTGGCAGGGAAGATTGTGGCTATCAAGGGGGTTGGCGGATTTCATTTGAGCGTGGATGCGACCAATGAGGCGGCGGTGATGCGGCTGAGGGAGCGCAAGAGCCGGTTTGGGAAGCCGCTGGCAGTGATGGTCAAAGATGTGGAGGCGGCGCGGGCGGCGTGCGTACTGACGGCCGAGGAGGAAGCGCTGCTCATGACGGCGGCTCGGCCGATTGTGCTGGCACGGAAGCGAGAGGGCGGCGGGATTGCGGAAGTAGTTGCGCCGGGGATTCCGTGGCTGGGAGTGTTTCTGCCCTATGCGCCGCTGCAGCATCTGCTCTTTGCCGACAGACGCGTGCGGGCGCTGGTGATGACTTCGGCCAACCTGAGCGAGGAGCCGATTGCGATCGATAACGAGGAAGCGCGGGCGCGGCTGGGAGGGATTGCCGATGCGTTTCTGATGCACGACCGCGAAATTCTGCAGCGGTGCGACGATTCGGTGATGGCGGTGGTGGATGGGGCGCCGCAGTTGATGCGGCGGGCAAGGGGATTTGTTCCGCTGGGGGTGGAACTGGCGCTGGACGCGCCTCCGCTGCTGGCCGTGGGCGGGCATTTGAAGAACGTGTTTGCGCTGGCGAGGGGACGATTTGTCTATCCGAGCCAGCATTTGGGAGATCTCGAAAATCTGACTGGGCTGGAGTTTTTCAAAGAGTCGCTCGACCACCTGATGCGCACCTTCGAGATTGAGCCGGAGACGGTGGCGCATGATCTGCATCCGGGGTATCTGTCGACCGCATGGGCTGATGAGTGGGCGCGAGAGCGCGGGCTGGGGCTGATCGCGGTGCAGCATCATCATGCGCACGTAGCCGGATGCATGGCGGAGCATGGGCTGGAGGGACCGGTGATTGGGCTGGCGCTGGATGGCACTGGCTACGGGACGGATGGGCGGATTTGGGGCGGGGAAGTGCTGGTGAGCAGGCTGGATGGCTTCGAGCGCTTTGCGCATCTGGAGTATGTGCCGATGCCGGGGGGCGATGCGGCGATCCGGGAGCCGTGGCGGATGGCGCTGGGGCATCTGAGTGCGGCGGGCTTTGACGTTGGTTCCAGCGAGACGCTGGCCCTGGTGGGCGCGAAGGAGCAAGAGGCACGGGTGCTCGAGCGAATGATGGAGCGCGGAGTGAATGCGCCGTTGACTTCGAGTTTGGGAAGGCTCTTCGATGCGGCGGCGGCGGTGGTGCTGGGGCGCGCCCAAGTGGATTACGAAGCGCAGGCGGCAATCGAGCTGGAAGGGATGGCGGTTGATGAGGCGGACAGCGAGGCTGGTTACTCGATGGAGTTAGTGGGTGGAGATTGGGTTGCGCGTGCGCCGGTGAGGATAAGCGCTGGGCCGCTTTGGCGAGGATTGATCGAGGACTTACGGGCAGGGGTGAGCAAGACGCGGATTGCGGCGCGGTTTCATGCCGGTGTGGTGGCTGGATTTGTGAAGGCGGCGATGCTGGCGTGGACGGCAACCGGCTTGAGGCAGGTGGCTCTGAGCGGCGGATGCATGCATAACCGGCGGCTGGCGCGGTTGCTGCGGGTGGGGTTGGAGGCGGAAGGGTTCGAGGTCTTTCAGCACGCGCAGGTTAGCCCTGGGGATGGGGGGCTAAGTTATGGGCAGGTTGTGGTTGCTGCGGCGATGCTGGCTAAGAAGAGTTAGTGAGTTAATCAGGTATAGTTGTTTTAACAGGGTAAGAGTTGTGGTTCATCTTGTAAAAGACTATAAAAAGCTTTTAGATAGGTGGATCTATCCCACCTTAGCCGCAAAAACAAAGACGCGGCGAAGGTGGGGCACCCGGCGAAGCTGGCGAAACGGAGTTAGTTGCTTATTGTGAAGTATTTGAGTAAATGGGGTGAGATTAAACGAGGCTGTAATTCCATGGAGGAACAATCATGTTCAAAAAATGCGGTGCACCGGCAATAAGCCGAATGGCCCTTGGCGGCAGAAGCCTTCTGATCCTGGTGTTTGCCGCGATGTGTGCAGCCATGCCGGTTTGCGCTCAGCAGACTGAGAATGAGAAGGCGGTGTGGAAGCTCGAGACTGCCTACTGGGAAGATGTGAAGGCGCTCGACATGGACAGCTATAAGGACCTTTGGCACCCGGACTCTGTGGGCTGGCCCTACGCCAATTCTCAGCCGGCGCGAAAGGATCACATGACCGACTGGATCGCGGCTCACACGGACAAAGGAGCCCGGCTGCAGTGGTTTGAACTGAAGCCAGCCGACAGCCAGGCTACCGAGAATATTGTCGTCACTTATTTGTGGGTCACGTCAATGTGGGTGGACAAGGCCGGCCATGGGGAGCCATCCACGATGAGAATTACCCATACGTGGATCAAGACGGAGAAGGGCTGGAAGATTCTGGGCGGCATGTCAACATTCGTCCCCGTGAGTTAGCCGGAAAGGCGGACTAACTGCTGGGCTTCCTGGCGGGGGCCGAGGATGGACATGCGGGGAATGCGGCCGCGCACCATGGCGACTTCGTCGCAGCGGTGCAGGCGCGGGCAGCTCTGGCAGTCTTTGAAGATTTTGTCGGGCAGCTCGGACTTGTCTTCGACGGTGCGGAAGCCGTATTTGAAGAAGAAGTCGGGGATGCGCGTGAAGAGGCAGACGGATTGGACGCCGTGCCCTTCGGCTTCTTCGATGAGCGCGCCGAGGATGCGGCCGCCGGCGCCCTGGCCCTTGGCAGCGGGCGCGACGACGATGGAGCGCACCTCAGCCAGATGCGGACCATAGAGATGGAGCGCGCCGCAGCCGAGGAAGACGCCGCCATCGGACTCGGCGACGGTGAAGTCGCGAATGTTCTCGCAGATCTCGGCGAAGGGACGCTTGAGCAGGGTGCCGTCGGCGGAGAGCGAGTTCACCAGGTCGTAGACGTTGGAGGCGTCCTGGAGCAGGGCCTTACGCACCAGCATCGGCGGCCTCCTGAGGCTGAGCGGCGATGCGGGCAATTTTTTCAGACGCGGAAGCCAGGGCCGCGCGGACGCGCTCGCGCGCTGTTCCTCCGATTACGTTGTGGCAGTCGAGCGTGGCTTGCAAAGTGATGGCTGCGAAAAAGTCCTCCGCAAATTCGGGGCTGAACTGGTGGAGTTCGTCGAGGGTGAGATCGCCCAGTTCGATGCCTTTATCCATAGCGAAACGCACGGCATTGCCGATCTTTTCGTGCGCGGTGCGGAAGGGAACGCCCTTGTGGACGAGGTAAGTGGCCGCGGCCATCGCGTTGAGGTAGCCGGACTGCGCTGCTTCGCTCATGCGCTGGCGATTGAACTCGAGGGCGGCGGTGAAGCGTGCTACGAGAGCGAGCATTTGCGGAACAAACTCGACGGCAAATGCCGGCTCCTGGGTCTCCTGCATGTCCTTATTGTAGGCCAGAGGCAGGCCTTTGAGCTGCAGCGTGACGGCCTGCGCAGCGCCGTGAATGCGGCCGACTTTTGCGCGGATCAGCTCGGTGAGATCGGGATTTTTCTTTTGCGGCATGGCGCTCGAACCGGTGGAAAAGGCCTCGGGCAGCGTAACAAAGCCGAACTCCGCCGTCGCGAAGAGCGTGATCTCTTCAGCGAAGCGGCTCAGATGCAGGCCGACGAAGGTGAGTGCCTGCAGATATTCGAGAATAAAATCGCGATCGCCGGTGGCGTCGATGGAGTTAGCGGTGGGAGCGGTGAAAGCCAGCTCGCGGGCGGCGATGCTGCGATCGAGCGCAAGGGTTGCGCCGGCCACGGCTCCGGAACCGAGCGGGCAGAAGTTGAGCCGCGCGGCGCAGTCGTGGAGGCGAGTGGTATCGCGAAGAATCATTTCAACGTAAGCAAGAAGCCAGTGGGCTACCAACACGGGCTCGGCGCGTTGCAGATGAGTGTAGCTGGGCATCACGGAGTCGCCTGCGTCGCGGGCCTGCTCAACGAGCGCATTGGCCCAGGCGGCAAGAGATTCGACAACGAGGCCGATTTGCTGGCGCACGTAGAGGCGCAGATCGGTGGCGATCTGCTCGTTGCGGCTGCGACCGGTGTGGAGCTTGAGGCCGAGGGGGCCGACGCGCTCGACCAATTCAAGTTCGACGAAGTGATGGATGTCTTCGGCGGTTGCGTGATCGCGTACTTGGGCCTGGCCGGATTCGGAGGCGTGGTCGGCGGCGATTTTGTCTAATGCTGCGCGGAGCTTCGCTCCTTCATCCTTTGTGAGGATTTTGGCGGCGATAAGGGCCGATGCGTGGGCCTTGCTTGCGGCTATCTCCTGGGGGAGCAGCCGCCAATCAAAGACTATGGAACGCTGCCACTTTTCGAACTCCGCATCGAGCGGCTCGCGAAAGCGGCCGGACCACATCTTCACGGGATTTTGTTCGTTCGACATTGATTCAGGCGTACCTCACGCTATTCTTTTTCTTTGGCGCTATTCAATTTGGGCATTTCGCTGCCTTTGCTGAGAGTGATGAGGCCGGCCGCGGCGTAGGTAAGGAGCTTGTCGCGGGTGTCGGTGATGTCGAGGTTGCGCATGGTGAGTTGTCCGATGCGATCGCGCGGGGAGAAGGTGGATTCGGTCTTCTCCATACTGAGGCGCTCGGGATGGTAGGTGAGGTTGGGCGACTCGGTGTTGAGAATGGAATAGTCGTTGCCGCGGCGCAGCTCGAGTGTGACTTCGCCGGTGACGGGTTTGGCGACCCAGCGCTGGGCGGATTCGCGAAGCATGATGGCCTGGGAGTCAAACCAGCGGCCTTGGTAGAGTAGGCGGCCGAGTTTGCGGCCATTGTCGCGGTACTGCTCGATGGTGTCTTCGTTGTGAATACCTGTGATGAGGCGCTCGTAGGCGATGAAGAGCAAGGCGAGACCGGGGGCTTCGTAGATGCCGCGGGATTTGGCTTCAATGATTCTATTCTCAATTTGATCGGACATGCCGAGGCCGTGGCGTCCGCCGATGCGGTTGGCTTCAAGAAGAAGCTCGACGGGATCATCGATGTGACGGCCGTTGAGCGCGACGGGAAAGCCGTCTTCAAAGCGGACGGCGACCTGCTCGCGCTGGATTTCTACATCGTCGCGCCAGAATGCCGTGCCCATGATGGGAACGACAATCTTGATGGAGGTAGAAAGATGCTCCAGATCTTTTGCTTCGTGCGTTGCGCCAAGGATGTTGGAGTCGGTGGAGTATGCCTTCTCGGCGGACATTTTGTAGGCGAAGCCGTGGCGCTGCATGAAGGCGGACATCTCGGCGCGGCCACCTAGCTCGTCAATGAAAGCGGCGTCGAGCCAGGGTTTGTAGACCTTGAGGTCGGGATTGACGAGCAGGCCGTAGCGGTAGAAGCGCTCGATGTCATTGCCTTTGAAGGTTGAGCCGTCGCCCCAGATGTGGACGTCATCCTCCTTCATGGAGGCGACGAGCATGGTGCCGGTAACGGCGCGGCCGATGGGGGTGGTGTTGAAGTATGGGACGCCGGCGGTGGTGATGTGGAAGGCGCCGGCCTGGAGCGCAGCGATGCCTTCGCGAACGAGGGGACCACGGCAGTCAATGAGGCGGGCTTTTTCAGCGCCGTATTCGAGGGCCGCGCGCGGGATGGCGTCGTAGTCGGTTTCGTCGGGCTGGCCCAGGTTGGCCGTGTAGGCGTAGGGGATTGCGCCCTTGAGCTTCATCCAGTGCAGGGCGGCGGATGTGTCGAGCCCGCCGGAGAAGGCGATGCCTACTTTCTGGCCAACGGGCAAGGATTCGAGAATTACGGACATGTTTGCAAAACCTCGAAAAACGGTGGTCGGTTATCAGTAGTTAATGGTCGGTTTATCAGCACTACTTTCGCCTCTTTTCTGGCGAAAGGGCGGGAGGCCGCGAGACTCGAAGGCCGAGGGTCCGTCCTCAGTTTGATCCGCCCATTTTGATGAGAACTGAAAACTTCGTGATCTCATTGAGATCGGGAAACTCCTTGTCTCGCAGTAGGCTCCAATGACCGCGGCAATTTTGATAGAGCATGTAAACGAATTTGTGAAACTCATCGTAAAAATCGGATAGGCTGATGGCTGAGCGCTCATGGGTTACATGCCCACTAATCTTATTTCTCATCTTACGGAACTGTTCTGCAAATTCAGCCGGAACCTTCTCTGGAAAAGCACTGATATGGTTCTCCCAAGCCGGAGCAGTGCCGTTAAGTATCGCTTGACGCCTGCCCGTCAGAACGCGTTGAGCATGACTCATAATGTAGAGGTCTTTTTCCGCTGCCTCCATCTGTGCAGTGTCGCTCTTTTCTCTAGCTATCGCGCCCACCATGAATTCGTAGAGATGGTGGATAAAGCGCGCATATGCATTGTAGGTTTTGTAAGCTATAAAACGTGTTTCTTCGGCTGCGGGTGGAGCAGCACCTTCGGCCTCAGCCTGCGCCCGCATAATCATCATGGTTCCATAGGTCTCGAAATCTCTGAACGCATCTTCACAACGGAGAAATTCATGCTTGAGCGCGGTGCAGTGTGCACTGTCTGTGGAGTCTCCTGGCTTGAATTTCATAAATCCCCCTGTCCGCTTGAATTCATGCGGCCATAAAACTAACCGGACGCCCCAGGTCTCGATTTTGAGACCTGGGATAGTACGATCCCAATAAACGACTTCGTGCGATCAGAAACCAAGTTCCCTTACCAACAGTATTTCAATTCCCCGGTCTCAAAATCGAGACCGGGGGCACCCACTTAGACTCATGACACTTGCGTCTGGAAGCAACCAGGGGCACAAGCAGATGAACTACTGGCAGAGCTAAACCTTCCGACATTCTTGAGGCCATCCAGCAGCAGCAGCAACAATGCCTTCTGCACGTGGAGGCGGTTTTCTGCCTGGTCGAAGGCGATGGATTGCGGGCCGTCGAGGACCGCGTCTGTTACTTCGGCGTTGCGGCGGGCCGGGAGGCAGTGCATGAAGACTGCGCGCGGCGAGGCCTTGGCCATTAGCGCTTCGTTGACCTGATAGGGGCGGAAGATGGGCTCGCGCTTTGTGGACTCGTGCTCGAAGCCCATGCTGACGCAGACGTCAGTGTAGACAGCGTCGGCGCCTTCGACGGCGGCTTGCGCATCTTGAAGGAGGCGAAGCTCGCAGTTGTTGGACTCGGCGATCTCGCGCGCTTTGGTGACGATTTCGATATCGGGCGAGTAGCCGCGCGGCGTGGCAACGGTGACATTTGTGCCCAGTTGCGCGCCGGTGAGCATGAGCGAATGGCAGACGTTGTTGCCGTCGCCGACGTAGGTGAAGTTGAGGCCCTTTGCGGAGCCGAAGCGCTCTTCGAGGGTCATGAAATCGGCCAGTGCCTGGCAGGGGTGCTCGAAGTCGGAGAGCGCGTTGATGACGGGGACGCGGGAGTTGGCAGCCATCTCGGTGATGGTGTCGTGGGCATAGGTGCGCAGGACGATGACGTCGACCCAGCGCTCGACGTTGCGGGCCACGTCGGCGATGGACTCGCGCTCGCCCAGGGGGGAGTTGGTCTGATCGACGAAGATGGCGTTTCCGCCCATGGTGTTGATGCCGGCCTCGAAGGCCAGACGCGTGCGCAGGCTGGCTTTCTCAAACATGAGCACCATCTGCCTGGCGTCGAGGGCATGGCGGTACTCGACGGGATTGCGCTTGACTTCGTGGCCGAGCTTGAGGATGGCACGAACTTCGGCCGAGGAGAGATCGGCGATGGAGCACATGTCTTCACCTGCCAAGCGCGCGGCTGCGGCGAGGATATCGGGGTCCTTGTGGACGGGAAGCACCGGTGGGTGTTCGAGAGTTGCTCTGCTAGCCATGGATGTTTCCTCCTTGGGTGGATGGAGCGGCGCTTGCGGCGGCCGCGTGTTCAGTGAAGATTTCGTCCAGCGCCAGGATGGCGGTATCGACATGAGCGCGTTCCAGAATATATGGAGGCAGGAAGCGCAGGACCGTATCGCTGGTGCAGTTGATGAGGATGTGGCGCTTGAGCATCTCAGCGACGGTGAGCTTGGCGAGGTCGGCCGAATCTAGCTCGGCGGCGATCATCAGGCCCCGGCCGCGCACGTCGACGATGGCACCGTGGCGTTTGGCGAGCGAGCGAAGCTGAGCCTGAAAATAATCGCCGACTTCCGTCACGTGGGCCAGCAGATTTTCCTTTTCGATGTGGTCGATGACGGCGATGGCGACGGCGCAGGCCAGCGGGCCTCCAGCAAAGGTTGAGCCGTGCATGCCGGGGTGGAAGGCGCGCGCGACTTCTTCCGTGCAGAGCGTTGCACCGAGGGGAAGGCCGCCTGCTAATGGCTTGGCAAGAGTGGTGACGTCGGGTTGAATGCCGTAATGCTGATAGGCGCACCACTTGCCGGTGCGGCCCATGCCGGCCTGAATCTCATCGACGATAAGCAGCGCGCCGGTGGAGTTGGCCAGCGCGCGGGCTTCGGCGAAAAATTCCTGCGTGAGCGGACGGATGCCGCCTTCGCCCTGAATGGCTTCGACGAGAATGGCGCAGACTTCGGTGGAGAATTTGGCGCGCAGATCGGCGACGTCGTTGAAACGGACGAATTCCACGCCGGGAACGACGGGGTCGAAGGGCTCGCGGTACTTCTCCTTGTAGGTCGTCGAGATGGCCCCGAAGGTGCGGCCGTGAAAGCTCTGCTCAAGGGCAAGGAATTTGGTTCCGATCTGCTTGCCTTCGCCGCGCTTGAGGCCGGCATAGGCGCGGGCCAGCTTCATCGCGCACTCCCAGGCTTCGGTGCCGGTGTTCGAAAAGAAAACGCGGTCGAGGCCGGTTTGTTCGGTGAGATGCAGGGCAAGCTCCGCCTGGCCCTCGTGAAAGTAGAGGTTCGAAGTGTGGATGAGCGCGCGGCTCTGGCGGGCGATGGCTTCTTCAATGACCGGATGATTGTAGCCAAGGGCATTGACGCCGATGCCGCTGAGCAGGTCAAGATAACGCTCGCCCTGCTCGTCGATGATGTATACGCCCTGGCCCCGCACAAAGAGCAGGGGGTTGCGATCGTAGGTGGTGATCAGCAGCCGGGATTCAGCGGCGCGAATTTGATCGAGTTTGGTCAATTCCGTTTCTCCCAATGAACAGGACGACGGTTGAAGTTCGAGGTTTCCCACCCTTGCGCCAAAAAAAAGGCGCAAGGATGGGGCACGGAGCATCCTTGGGGCCCCGAGCCCGGTTCATTTCTGGCCGTAACTCGTCGCGGCGAGTTACGGCTGCGCTTCAGGCCACCATCACTTCGGTGCCGTGGGCTACGCGGGAGCTGCACAGGTCGGGCAAGGAGCCGGCCGCCTCCGCGGGCAAGATTCTTACGCGCTTTACGCCGTTCAAAAGGGCTTCACGGCAGGCGCTGAGCTTGGGCAACATGCCGCCGGAGATGACGGCGCTCTTGGCCATCTCGGCGATCTGATCGATACTGAGCCATCGCAGGATTTCGCCGTTTGCGCCTTTGACTCCGGGGACGTCGGTGAGGAAGACGAGGGCGTCGGCGCGGCAGGCGATAGCGCAGGCGGCGGCCATTTCGTCGGCGTTGATGTTGTAGTATTCGCCGTCGAAGCCGAGAGCCATGGAAGAAAGAACGGGCACGCCGTTCAACTGCCAGATGGCCTCGATCCAGCGTGGATCGCTCGAAGCGATCTCGCCCACGTAGCCGAGGTCGGGCGCAGTGCGCTTTTTGCGGGCGCGGAAGAGCAGACCGTCGCCGCCGGTGAGGCCGACCGCCGGCAGCCCAAGCGCGCCCAATGCCGCTACGAGACCTTTGTTCACCTTGCCGGCCAGGACCATCAGCGCGATGTCGCGGGTTTCCGCGTCGGTGACGCGCAGGCCGCCGATGAATTCGCTTTGCTTACCCAGGGCTTTCAACATGCGGGTCAACTGCACGCCGCCGCCGTGAACCACGGCCACCTGATTTCCGTCGCGGACAAGCTCGGCGATGGCGCGCATGGAACCATCCAGCAGCGACGGAGTCTCAAGGCCGGCTCCTCCCAATTTGACGACGTACTTCATTCAAGGCCCTCCGCGGCGAGTTTCATTCAAGACCTTCCGGTTCGGGCCAACCCAGCATCACGTTCAAGTTTTGCACGGCCTGACCTGAGGCGCCCTTCAACAAGTTATCCAGGCAACTGACGACCACTGCGCGGCGGCCATCGGAGGCCAGTTGGAAGCCGATATCGGCATAGTTTGTGCGCACCGAGTATTGAATCTGCGGCAGCGTTTTATCGTACAGCCGGACGAGGGGACTGTGGGCGAAAAATTCGCGGTAAACGCGTGCGATGCCTGCCGCCGTCTGCGTTTCGCTGAAGCGAACGTAGAGGGTGGAGAGAATGCCGCGCGGAATAGGCAGCAGATGGGGCGTGAAAACCATCTGGCTTGCGTCCACGCCGATCTGCTCCAGCATCTCGCCGGTGTGGCGATGGGTAAAGACACCGTAAGCGGAAAGATTGTCTGCCGCGTACATGAAATGCGTTTTGGCGGTGGGCGCCTTGCCCGCGCCGCTGACGCCGCTCTTGGAGTCGGCGACGATGCCGTGGCTGAGGTCAACCAGCCCCGCGGCCACCAGCGGCTTGAGGGGCAGGATGATGGAGGTTGCGTAGCAGCCGGGGTTGGCGACCAGGCGCGCGCCGGCAATCTGGGCGCGATGCAGTTCGGGCAGGCCGTAGACGGCCTGCGCCTGGGTAGCATCGGCCTGCTCGGAGCCTTCATCGGCGAAGGCATAGACGGCGCGATTGGCCGGCTCGGTGAGCCGCCACGCTCCGCTCAGGTCGATGACGCGCAGACCGCGCTTGAGCGCCTCCGGCGCCCACTCCCGCGACTGCTCGTGGGGCGTGGCCAGAAACAGCACTTCAACGCCGCGGCCGGCCAGCAGTTCCCACGAGAAGGGTTCCAGCTTGAGGTTGCCGCTGCCGTTGCTGTCGGCCAACTGCGGATGAATTTCTGCCAGAGGAACGCCGCCGCGCGCGATGTCTTTTGGGTCCATACGCCCGGCAAAGACAGGAGGCCTGCCCTGCAAGCGGGGATGGCGCAGGAGCAGCCGGGCCAACTCCGCGCCCGCGTACCCGGTAACTCCGATAACTGCTGTTTGTATAGTTTCGGTCATGACTCCAGCAAGGTCCTCAGCCGGGCTTCCACTTCGCCTGCCCGGCGCGGGTCGGGACAGATCACCAGTACCGTATCGTCGCCGGCGACGGTGCCCACCACCTCCGGCCATTCCTCATAGTCCAGGGCCGCAGCCAAAGGCTGGGCTCCGCCCATCACCGTGCCCACGACCACCTGATTCATTGCCTGCCGCACGCGCAGGCCAAAGCTCTCGATCATCTCCGCAACAGAGGGCGGCCTCAAGTCTTCGACCGCCGTAGACGAACCATTACCTCTGGCGCCGCCGTTGCGATTGGGCAGGGAATAGCCGCCGGGACCCTTGGAGAGGCGCAGTTCGTGAATATCGCGCGAGAGCGTGGCCTGGGTTACCTCGAAGCCGCGCCGTCGCAGCTTGCGGCGCAGCTCGTCCTGGTTGGTGACCGCGGAACTGGCCACCAGATCCCGTATCGCGTTGTGTCTTTGAACCTTCATCGCCGTTGGTTGACCGATCGATTGCCGTTTGCGGGCCAATCGAAGGCGCGGCTCGCAGTTAGACGGCCGGGCTTGAATAAATATACAACATAATTGCATAAGTATGCAAGACAAATACAGAAATTTCCTGAAAATGTTGAGGCAGCGCCTATTTGCGCCTGCCCCCTGCCGTATCATGGCTCCGCGCTGATACACTTTCGACTGGCTGCGGCTGAGGATTGTCCGCGACCCCAATAAAAACCAAAATGACTGAGAATGCACCGTTAACCACCATCAATGACCTGTTTCGCCGCGTAGCCGCGGCAGCCAACCCGCGCGCCGTGCTCTGGCAGGACGAGTTTGGCCAATGGCAACCCATTTCGTCGGACCAGATTTACCAGCGGGCGAGGGCGCTGGCCAAGGCATTTCTGGGCTGGGGCGTGCAAAAGGGCGATCGCATCGCCCTGATCGCCGAGAACCGCTGGGAGTGGCCCGTCACCGACTTCGCCGCGCTGGCCATCGGCGCCGTGGATGTGCCCATCTACCCCACGCTTACCGGCGAGCAGGTGGCCGCGCTGGTGGCCGACGCCGGCTGCCGCATCGCCGTGGTTTCCACCCGCCTGCAGTTCGATAAGCTGAACGCCGTCCGAGGCAAGACGCAGATCGAACGGATTCTGATGATGGATTCCGCGCCGCCGGAGGGAGCTATTGCCTTCAGTTCGATGCTGGCCGGGACCGATGCCCTCGGCAGCGAGCACGACCCGGTCTTCGACGCCCTGGTACGCTCCGTAGAGCCCAAGGACCTGGCCACGCTGATTTACACCTCGGGCACGACGGGCGAGCCCAAAGGCGTGGCGCTCACCCACGGCAACCTGGCCGCGAACCAGAACTACGCTCCCATGGATTTCCACTTCGACTCGACGGATGCGCTGATCTCGTTTCTGCCTCTGTCGCACATAACGGCGCGCGCGCTGGACTACATTATGTACGCCTGCGGCGTGCAGGTGGCCTATTGCTCGCAGTTCGACAGGCTGCCGCTGGCCATGCGCGAGATCAGGCCCACGGTGTTTGTGGGCGTGCCGCGGGTCTTCGAGAAGATTCGCCAGGAAGTGGAGCGCCGCGCGGCCCTATCGCCGGTGAAGAAGCGCCTGTTCGCCTGGGCGGTGAAGGTGGGCGCGGGCCATTGCGACACGGTTTATGACGGACGGCGGCCCAAGTCGCTGAAGTGGAAGCTGGCCGACAAACTGGTCTATTCCAAGGTGTGCGCGGCCTTTGGCGGCCGGGTGAAGATTTTTGTGCCAGGCGGCGCGCCGCTGGGGCTGGACACCGCCAAATGGTTCGCCTCGGTGGGGATTGCCCTTTGGGAGGGTTATGGGCTGACAGAGACCTCGCCGGTGATTGCCCTCAACTCGCCCGTGCGCCACCGCATGGGCGCCGCGGGCATGCCCTTGCTCAATCTGGAACTGAAGCTGGCCGCGGACGGGGAGTTGCTGGTGCGCGGGCCGTCGGTGTTTGCCGGCTACTGGCACAAGCCCGCGGCGAATGCCGAGTGCTTCGATGAGGAGGGATGGTTCCGCACCGGCGACATCGGCCATTTGGACGCGGATGGATTCCTTTTCATCACCGACCGCAAGAAGGAATTGCTGAAGACCTCGGGCGGCAAGATGGTGGCGCCGCAGCCGATCGAGAATAAGCTGAAGGTCAGTCTGATGGTGGCGCAGGTGGCGCTGATCGGTGACCGGCACAAGTTCATCTCCGCGCTGATCTCGCCCAATTTCGTTGCGCTGGAGGATTGGGCGCGGCGCCACGGCATCCAGGCCAAATACCGCGCCGAACTAGTGGCTGACAGCCGCGTGATTGCGCTTTATGCCGGGATTGTCCGTGAGGTGAACGGCAGCCTGGCCAACTTTGAGACCCTGAAGCGTTTCCGCGTTGTGGCCGAGGAGTGGTCCATCGAGACGGGCGAGCTGACGCCCTCGATGAAGCTCAAGCGGCGCGTGATTACGGCGCAATATGAGGATGTGATCGCCGAACTATACGCCGACGAGGCAACCTCGCGAAGCGAATAGGCGAGGCCGGCTGCGATCAATTCTCTTCTCGCCTGCGGATTTCCCGCGCCGCTTCAATCATGGCAAGATAGCTGTCCACGGGCACATAGTGTGGGATGGAGTTTCCCGATCCCAGCGCGAATCCTTTGGCCTGCCGGCGGTACTCAGTCCCTCGCAAGAGCACTTCCTCGTAGACTGTCCTCGGATCATTGCGGCAGAGCAGGTCCACGTCGATGCCTCCAAAGAGGCCGATGCGGTCGTTATATCGCTCGATCCACTGCGCGAAAGGAGCGATCTGGTCCTCATTGGAATGCTTGGCATCAATGCCCGCGGCGACAATCTCCTCCATGACAGCGAAAATCTTCCCGCAACTGTGCAACAGGAAGGGCTTGCCCGCGCTGTGAACCAGGCCGATAATCCGGCGATATTGCGGAAGAATGTGTTCGATAATGGTATTCGGAGCCAGAAGCGTGGAACTCTTGAAGCCCAGGTCATCTCCCATTCGACAAACGGCAAAATGATCTCCGAACCGGTCCAGTAACCGGCTCCACAGGGCCACCATCAGGTCCCCGATTCTCCGGTAAAGTTCGGAAAACAGTTCAGGATCGTCATGCTGCAACAAGCATAGATATTCAAATCCGACCAGGTCCTCGCTGATTTCGAAGACGCCGTAGCCACATCCGCCCAGCGCCTTCATGCCACTCGGCATGACACTCGACAGGGCGTTCAAATGGGGTTCCCACTTGTTCCAGAAGATTTCAGCAATCTCGCTAAATGGGTACTTCTCAAAGTCCTCGCGGTTCTGGATGGGCCCGGGACGGCCACCCATGATTGCCCCATGGCCGGGAAGACAAGGGCAGATCTGGGCTTCAAAGCTGACGGTGTCGTAGGTCATGCTCTTCCAGAATTGGCAGACCCGGGTATAGTGGCCGCGCAGATCTGAGATGCTTTCCCCCTGGAGGTTCATGTCCGCGCCCAGAACCAGGGCCATAATACTTTCGTCGATAGCATGTTCGTAGATGGGAAGACGGCTGGGCTTCCGATTGGTAGCTGCATCCACGATGATGCGATAATCCGGCTCGAACGTCATCACGTAACCTCTGCAAGGCGCACATCTGCGACTATCAATGATAGCGCGGCGCGGCGTGATTACTGTTCAATGCGCGGAGGCGATCGCCGAACTATATGCCGGCGAAGCAACCTCACGAGGCGAATAGGCGAGGCCAGCGTTCCGCCCAGGATGGCGCGCTTGCTCCACAGCTCCCGCAGTCCGCGGAAAAATGGCGCGCCCCATGCGCCCACGGCCAGCAGGCTGCCAAACAGGATAATGGCGTCGATGCTGAGGCGCCCATCGCTGGACCAGTAGGCATCCGGTTCCAGGTTCAGCCACAGCGCAAACTCGTCCAGGGTGAGCGCGGCGCCCACGCCGTAGCTGACCGACATGAGCCGGCTGAAGAAGATGGAGAGCGGGGTGTGCAGCCGCCCCAGGTCCAGCAGCCAGCCGTAGCCCACCAGCAGCAGGATGAGTATGCCCCACACCAGGTGGTGAATGTGCATGCCATGCACGACCACCCACTGGAAGTGCCCCTCATGGTTCACGATGCGGTGGACCAGAATCCGCACGCCCGCAAAGGTGACCAGGAAGGAGACCGAGGCGATGAACATGCGCCGCCGCGGCCGGTCGGGGATGGTGGCGCGCACCAGGAGCCCCAGGCGGGTCAACTGCAGCAGCACCAGCAAGACGATAACGACCAGGCTGGCAAAGGCCAGCAATAACAGCGCTCCTCGACCGGGCATACTCTATTGAACCATTCCGGGGCGCTCTTCCCAACCGGGAAATGAGCCGGGTTGAAACTTCCATGAGCGTGAGCGCGGTCACGATTTCGCTATCGAGCGGCGGGATACACTGGATAAGGCGTCGAGTCCGGCGATTTTCCCGGTCTGGACGTACAAATCAGGGACTTATTCCCGGCCCGGCTTCAAATGCCGCGCCTTTGATGAGGAGATTATACGATGCGAGTTGCTTTATTGACCGGCGGCGGCGATTGCCCCGGATTGAATGCTGTAATCTACGCGGCTGTGAAGAAGGGCATCAACCACTATGGGGATGAGTTCATCGGCTTTCTCAACGGCTGGCGCGGCGTGCTGGACAACAATTGGGTTCCTCTTACGCTGGAAAGCACGGACGGCATCCAGTTGAAGGGAGGCACCATCCTGCACTCCTCGCGCACCAACGTGAAGAAAGTTCCCGGCGGCATCGATAAGGTTCAGGAGGTTTTGAAGGCCAACAAAATCGACGCGCTGATCGCTCTGGGCGGCGACGACACGCAATCGGTGACCCTCTACCTGAGCGAGCACGGCGTTCCCAGCGTGGGCGTTCCCAAGACCATCGACAACGACATCAATGGCACCGACCAGACCTTCGGCTTCGACACCGCCGTAATGATCGCCACCGAGGCCGTTGACCGCATCCACACCACCGCCGACTCCCACAACCGCGTGGTGGTGGTGGAGGTGATGGGCCGCGATGCCGGCTGGATCGCCTATGCCTCCGGCGTGGCCGGCGGCGCGCACGTGATCCTGGTTCCGGAGAAGGAGGTCGATATCGACCATGTTTGCGCGCTGCTCAAGTACAACTATGACCACGGCAAGCATTATGGCGTGGTGGTAGTAGCGGAGGGCTGCCACTTGCCCGAGGTGGGCCAGGTGATCGACGAAGCGGCCAATCTGGACTCCTTCGGCCATGCGCGCCTGGCCGGCGTCGGTGAGGAGTTGGCCAACATGATCGAAAAGAAGACCGGCTACGAGACCCGCTCGGTCTGCCTGGGCCACACCCAGCGCGGCGGCGTTCCCACGGCCTACGATCGCCTGCTCGGCCAGCGTTACGGCCTGCATGCCATCGATATGGTGCACGAGAAGAAGTGGGGACGGATTGCGGTGCTCAAGGGACTGGACATTACCGATATCACCATCAAGGAAGCCATTGCCACCAACCGGCGGCTGGATCAGCGGTTCTTCGACGTGATTGCGGATTTGGAAGCGAAGGTTTAAGCGCGAAGCTGTTCAACGGAATGCAAAAAAGCCATCCTCATTGCGAGGATGGCTTTTTGCTTTGTGCATGCATTACGGCCTGGTTGAAAGTGAGGTAGAGTTGGGCTGTGAACTATCGCCTCTATACTGCGAAGGATTTCGCCCAGCTTTACGCGATTGAGGAGGTCTGCTTTCAGCCGCCATTTCGATTCAGCCGCAGGTATATGCGACAACTGGTGAATAGCTCCAATGCGGCAACTTGGATTGCGGAGGAGGATGGGCGGATGGCGGGCTTTGGCATTGTTGAGTGGACGCGGGAGAGAGGCAGGTTGATTGCATATATACAAACCCTTGAGGTTGTTCCAGAGCGGCACGGGCGTGGCGTGGGAGGGGAGTTGCTGTTGCGGATCGAAGGTTCCGCGCGGGCTGCGGGTGCGCAGGCAGTGGGGCTTCATGTGGATGAGGAGAACGGCGATGCGATCCGGCTCTACGAGGCGCATGGGTACGTTTGCGAGGGCAGGAGCGAGAACTATTACGCACGGGGACGGACGGGGCTGATGTATGCGAAGGCGCTTGGGATTGAGTTGGCGCAGGGAATTATTGATTAGCTTTATATATGCATCTGGCATTTCTTCCGGGGCTAAAGCCCTCATCGATTCTGTTGACTTTATACGGGGGTTGAAACCCCCGCCTCCCTCCGTATTACTTTCATCGGCACGACTGAAGTCGTGCCCTTTCAAAACTGCGGCTATGCAAAACATCAGCTATTCGAAACAGCGACAAATCAGAATATCCACTATTCAAAACAGCGACTTGTAGGAATTTCTTAAAGAACCGGTTGATGGTTTCTGCAGCGGATTGGCTCAGTGCACGGATACTACTGGGGTTTGTCAAAGGGCTGTTTATCGGTGATGCGGGGGCGGTCTTCGGCTTGCAGCTCTTTGGATACCTGCTGGACTTCGCGGAAGACGCGGAGGAGATTGCCGCCCAGGATTTTGCGGCAGTCTTCGGCGGAGTAGCCGCGGGCCAGTAACGCTTCAGTAATCTTGGGAAAGTCGGCGGGGGAGTCGAGGCCTTCGGGCAACTGGCCGCTGACGCCGTCGAAGTCCGAGCCCAGGCCTACGTGGTCCACGCCGGCTACCTTGGCGATGTGGTCGATGTGGTCGATGAGGACTGAAAACGGCGGGCGGGGGATGCGGTCGGCGAACTGGCGCTCAACCTTCTTAATGTCGGCGTAGGTGACCTCTTTGCCTTCAGCCTTGAACTGATCCTTCAG
>JBEKGY010000034.1:0-36840 GCA_050012555.1 Occallatibacter sp. | reverse complement strand
CAGCGTGGTTGAACCCCGCACGCCCTCGACTCTCGACTCAACCGGGGCCTACCGCTCCATCACACCCCGATGCCGGACCTTCTGGAATTCAGCTACTTGCACCACGGGCTGCTAGGGGATCTGAGCGTCTTCCCAGTGCCTCAGTGTCTTCCCGGTAGCGACCTGATGTTGACTCCGAATATTCCTGTTTGGGGAAACGAAGACGGGGACTATTTTGTGAATGGCAAGGATCAAACTCAGGGTACGGTGGCAGACTTTGGAAACAATGCGGACCCGCCCGCGTCGACCGGCCAGAGCGGGGTGCTTGTGGTGAACTATGCTGAAGCGCCTGCATACTGGAACGTGAACTGGCTCGAGCCTTGGCCTTGTGGCTACAATACGGATCCACAAAAAACCCAATCTACGAAGGCCCCGAGTATTACGGTGGCGTGAACTGGTGGGCGTACGAAACTCCGGATGCGCTGATCCAGAATTACTACCCTAATAAGCAGGGATATGTATTGGACTGTTATCTCTATGGACCATTGACGCCAGCATCCACTCGATTTGCCATCCTAGGAAATCTTCCAAATACTCTTACTCTGGGCTCCGCGGCGCCGCTGGTTACCCAATACGGAATGCCGCTTTTGTATGTATACGATAAGACCGGAAATGTGGTAACAACCGAAACCGCAACCAGCGTCAGCAGCGACGGCACTCAAGCCACCTTTCCATTTCCTTCATCGCTCACGCAAAGCGGCTATTCACTGGCGATCGTAAATCAGGTCGGTGGCAATCTCGGGTTCGTGCCCGCAGGCGATAACCTAC
This sequence comes from Occallatibacter sp., assembly GCA_050012555.1. Lineage (GTDB taxonomy): Bacteria > Acidobacteriota > Terriglobia > Terriglobales > Acidobacteriaceae > Telmatobacter. The sequence goes on along the minus strand of JBEKGY010000034.1, from coordinate 36,033 downwards.
TTTCCATCGCCAGCAGCCAAACAGTCGCGGGCAATCCATTTGGCGTGTCCGTAGGTGCGCTCACTGACAATTCAACATTCTGCAAGTATTATCCTCCCATTCCTCCTAGTAGACAGCCTGTCGAGGAATGCACACCGAGTTCGAGTTATAACACGTTTCCAGTTGTCTCTCTGTACGCGCAAAACCAGGTTCTCATCAACAGCACAGCGGTTAGCGTCGGGTTAAACCCCACAGCGGTTGCCGCATATCAGGCTGGGTCGATCACCAAGACATTTGGACTACTAACAGAGACCTTTTCCGGAACGACCCGCGCAATCGTCGCAAACTCGGGAAGTAATACCGTCAGTGTTCTGGATATTGTCAATAATGTGCTGCTCTTTAACGTGACCGTAGGCAACCAGCCTGTAGCCTTGGCGGTGTCGTCCGATGGCAGTACTGCCTATGTGGCCAACTACAAAGACAGCACTGTAACCCAGGTTAATCTGAATTCCGGGACAGCAACGGCAACCGTTGCAGTAGGAGGACAGCCAACTTCAGTTGCGCTAACCTCGGCAGGCACACTATGGGTAGGCGGCGTGGGCTTTATGACCAAGATGAACACGCAGCCGATGAGTGTGGTTGCCACCGAATCGGTGTCAGGCAAATCGATTGTCGCGCTTGGTTACAGCGATTCAGTGAGTCAACTGGTCGCTACATCTGTCGATACAAGCGGAAACGTGTACGTCGACGAGATTAATCCTAGTTCAGTCCAGGCAGGAGGCGTATACTCTCCACTCGCATCGAACGTGGTTTCCAGCGTAGGAACGCATTTAGTTTATAATGAGGAGGTAAAAGCCTACACAGCAACTCTCGCCGGCGCGAACTTAATAAACACAAACCAAGTTGGAGCCCCGCCGCTAGTCGTACAAGACGGGTGGGCGGTAGTCACAGCCACGCCGACAGGTTTCACAATCACGGATATTACAGGACAGGATGTACTCGTATCGGAACAGACGCCCTCGCCTGTAACTGCGATCGCTGTCGATTCGCAGCTCAGTGTGGTCTACCTTGCCATGCCGGACTCCAATACTCTTTTGACCGTACCTTTGCCCGGAATAAACTAACTCGATTTGCCAAACAAACGCTCCGCCTTTGCCGTCCTACGACGAGTCATTCGGCAAAGGCGGAGTTTTTGCGCCCGCGCTACTGGCCATTTATCGGCAGTTAATCTGGAGAATCATAGCAATATATCGGTAATTACTCGGCGCTGCGAAACCGCCAGTCAACCTCCTGAGCCATGAGACCACATTCCCGTATAAAGACGGCGTAAGAGAATCTTGCCGTGCATAGGCCCGCACTCTGTCAGAAAAAATCAACCACGGGAGGAAATGTCAAAAGCAGGCTCAGGACCAACAGTGCGAGAGCAATCGCGCTGATACGGCCCGCGGCAACTGTCCTCTTTCGCCAACGCCATTCCAAAATCCCCCAGGTAAGAAGCCAGGTAAGAATGGCAGCCGTAGTTACTCCCGAGAGTGGACCCGTTGGTTTGTAGAAAACCAGGTAACTCTTGACGAGCGCCGACTTATCGCCGGCAAAGGCCAGTACAGCCAAAGCAAAAGTGCCGCAACCCGCCGAAAGAATGGCAGCCGCGCCGGAACCGTTCGGGATCGCCGGAGTGTTATGGGAATCCACACCATCTGACGTGGTCATTTCTCTCCTCCGCGGCCCAGTTGAATCGTGTGCCCGCCCTGAACCGGCGCGTACTTGTTAATCATCGCGCCGAAAAATCCGGCCACGCCCGCGGCAAAAAACGAAACCAGGGTAAAACCAAGCACCGCCGCGCGAAGCTGCCTGTGATTCTTCAGGTCGCGACCGTACCGGATGAAAACGAACGCGACCATGGTGATCGAGATAGGAGCAAGCCAGGCGATGTGCTCCTTCCACTCCATCCCTAACGAGTGCCAGCCGATGGTAGAGGGACTGGACATCAGCAACCGCTGCGGAAACATCGCGAGATCGGCCGTTCTCGGCGGAGGCGCCGCGCGGTACCACGGGTAGATGACGTAAGCCCCACTCAGCACAGCGGCCCATGCGAGCGCAACCATCGTGATGAGGTAAGCCTTCAGGAAGCGCTCACGGCCAGGTGTGGATTCGACCGGTTTGGACGGGGTAGTAAGGCGATAAAGCTCCAGGAGCGCGCCGGAGCATGCCAGCAAATAGAGCGCGCCGAATCCCATGCCATGAATCATTGTCCAAAGACTGCGCGTCGTGATTTCCATTCGCTGTGTCCTCCCCGGCGGATTGGCTCTTGCGGCGGCCGCGTCCGGCAGGTCATTCAAATCCGTTTCTGCTCATCGGCCTCTGCATCCAGTCGTTTCTTGCCGTAGTTTTCTTCTCCTCTTTTCCCCAGGTCCAGTACATTCCCGCGTACGCATAATTCTCAGTCTGCCCCACAACCGAGTGCCCGTAGCAGAACAGAAACTGCTCGCCGGGGTGATGCTTGAAATGGTAGTACCCCCCCACGTCGATCATCGCCGAGCGCTCAGTCTGCGCTGCCGCAAAGTCTTCGCGTCCATGTGCAAAGACTTCGGCGCCCAGCTCAAGTCTCTCGTTGAGCTCCCGTTTTACCAGCCATCCCGTGTAAGGGAAATCGCGATAGTTCGTCTGAGGAACCACCTGATAGCCGCCGCCTCCATCGAAGAGCCACTTACCGGAGTTCTTTTCGAGCCATACAGGAAGTTTGTACCAGACTTTTCCGACGCCGAGTCCATCGTTATAATTTCCGCTCGGCATTTCAAACATGGGGAAGGTGCCGATCTGCGGAACGTGCCTGGTTTCCTTGATGATGGCGAGTTTCACGCCCAGTTCCATGTCCGTGAGACCGAACGCGCTCGGGCCCGTTCCGCCGGGCAGGTATACGGGATTGTTCGACGGGAAGATGCCTCCCCAGGGAAGTATGGCGTGTAGTTGCACCCTGTTGATTGCGCCCCAGTTGAACTCGAAGGCCGGACCCGTAGAGTCGATCTCCGCCGTGGTGCCATCCATGCCGCCGAAGATGTAGAACTCGTAGTGATGCAGGTCAACCGGCACCGGATCGTCGGTTTGATACGGAGGACCCTGCGCCCACAGTTTTGACGCGGCAGCCATGATGAACAGCAGCAGCGCCAGCCTTGAGCTTCTGCCGTCAATCCTCATCGGTCCTCCTGCCCTCTCACGGAAATCATGATCTCCCCTTTGAAGCAATTGCCTGTCTCGAACAGCATATATCGAAATTCGATAATATCCAATCCGGAATCGCGCCGGCAGCGGTATATTTATCTTGTGTTGAAGGAACAACGGGAACTCTTTTCCGGACTCATCCGCATTCACGTACTGGTGCACGCTGCTCACGAGCCCATCTTTGGACTGGCCATGATGGAGGAGCTGGCGCATCACGGCTATCGTATTGGCCCCGGAACCCTCTACCCGCTTTTGCATGGCTTGGAGCGCGGCGGCCTGTTAAGGTCTGTCCTCAAAAATGTTGGCGGGCGCAAGCGGCGGGTTTACAGGATCACACCAGTCGGTAAAAAGGCTTTAGACAAAGCCAGGGTGAAAGTTGACGAGTTGCACCGCGAACTTCATGAGGATCAACCGCGGAAAATCTCGCTTCTCCACAATCCACAACACTGACAGATACACACCCTGTCCCCCGCGCCATGAGACAATTCCTTCGGCAGCTTTCCCAGGCGCAATTCCCCGGCTGCCGGAAACCACATATGGCCTTATCCACAAACGCTCTGAATCTTCTCTTCGGCCGCCCGCTGGCCACCAGCGAGGAGCGCGCCGAGCACATCGGCCCCGTCGCCGGCATTCCCGTCTTCGGCCTGGACGCGCTCAGCTCCGCCGCCTACGGCCCTGAGGCGGCGCTTACGCTGCTCATCCCGCTGGGCATGATGGGCGTGCGATACATCGTCCCGGTGAGCGCGGCGATCGTGGGCCTGCTGATCATCGTCTACTTCAGCTACCGGCAGACCATCGACGCCTATCCCCACGGCGGAGGCTCTTACACTGTGGCCTCGCAGAACCTGGGCGAGAGCGCGGGTCTGCTGGCCGCGGCCGCCCTGATGATCGACTACACGCTCACCGCCGCCGTGGGCATCTCGGCCGGCGTGGGAGCGCTCATCTCCGCCGCCCCCGGATTGCAGCCCTATACCTTGCAACTGTGCCTGGCGGTGCTGTTCATTCTCACCATCGTGAACATGCGTGGCGTCCACGACACCGGCGTGGTGTTCATGATTCCCACCTACCTCTTTACCGGAACGCTTTTAATTGTCATCGCAGTCGGCGCATGGCATGTGCTCCACTCCGCGGGCCATCCTCACCCGGTCACGCCGCTGCCCACCATCCCGGCCGCCACCGCCGCCGTCAGCCTGTGGCTGCTGCTCAAGGTCTTCTCCTCCGGCTGCACGGCCATGACCGGCGTGGAGGCGGTAAGCAACGGCGTGATGGCCTTCCGCGACGACACGCGCAGGAACGCCAAGTTCACGCTGACCATCATCATCGTCCTGCTGGCCACGCTGCTGGCCGGCATCGCGCTTCTGTGCCGCGCCTACGGCATTGCCGCCACCGACCCCGGCGGGCCCGGCTATGAGAGCGTGCTCTCCATGCTGACCCGCGCGGTCATGGGCCATGGGGTCTTTTACTACGTCACCATCGCCTCGGTGCTGCTGGTGCTGGCTCTCTCGGCCAACACCGCCTTTGCCGATTTTCCCCGCCTCACCCGCGCCATCGCCCTCGACGACTACATGCCCCACGTCTTCCTGCTGCGTGGCCGCCGCCTGCTCTACTCCTGGGGCATCTATGTGCTGGTGGCGCTCACCGCTCTGCTGCTCATCGTCTTCGGCGGCGTCACTGACCGTTTGATTCCCCTCTTTGCCATCGGCGCATTCATGGCCTTCACCCTCTCGCAGGCCGGCATGGTGATGCACTGGAAGCGCCAGGGCGGCTTTCCGCTGCGCATGTTTGTCAACGGCCTGGGCGCCGTGGCCACCGGCATCACCGTCGTGGTGGTGCTGGTAGCCAAGTTTGTGGAGGGCGCATGGATCACGGCGCTGCTGATTGTGGCCATAATCCTGCTGATGCGCGCCGTCAAGCGCCATTATGTCCACGTCGACCGCGAAACCGACCTCGAGCGGCCCATCGTGCCCGCCGAGATCACCCAGCCCATCGTCGTGCTGCCCATCGACCGCTGGAGCCGCATCACGGAGAAGGCTCTCTCCTTTGCGCTCTCCATGTCGAACGATATTCGCTGCCTGCACGTGCAGACCGGCGATGACCCGGACGAGATCTGTGTGGATTGGGAAAAAGACGTGGCCGCTCCACTGCGCGCCGCCGGCAAGTGCGTTCCCAAACTCGAGATTCTGCAATCGCCTTTCCGCTACGTCCTGGCGCCGATGGTCGATTACGTCCTCACCGCGGAGCGCGAATCCAGCTTCAACAAGATCTGCGTGCTGGTGCCGGAGCTGGTGGTGCGCCACTGGTGGGAGAACCTGCTGCATAACCGCCGCGCCGACATGCTCAAGGTCATCCTGCTGCTGCGCGGCAATCGCCGCATCGTGGTCATCAACATTCCCTGGTATCTGGAACGGGATTGAATCGATTGACCCCTGCGCAGGAATTTTATCCCCGGCCTGATTCCCTTCCCGGCCGCGAACGGTCAAAATGGAGAGTGGACCCTCGGACAATCCTGGAACGCGCGCGCCGGAAACATCTCTCCCCGGAAAACCGTCTACGGCGCGTTCGGCGAGCCTGCATCGTTGCAGGCGTTTGCTCCGCCCTGTTTCTGTCAGCGAAGCTTGCGGCCCAGGAACCAACCCCGCCCCAGACCGCGCCCGCAAACCCCTCCGCGAACACGCCGGTGACCGTGCAGGGCGTGGTTATCAACGCTGCCACCGGCCAACCGCTGCCGCGGGCGCTGGTGCGCATTGAAGGCGATGCCGAAGCAGGCGCCCTCACCGATAGCGATGGGCGCTTCGAGATTCCCGGCGTGCCCGCTGGCCCGCAGGCTATTCAGGTGATGAAACCCGGCTATCGCGATCGTCCTCGCTCCGCCGAAGCGGCCGCCGCGGACGATACAGCCGGTCCCGCGCACAACGTCCTGGTGGCCGCGGATATGCCCGAACTGTCCTTCACGCTGGAGCCCACCTCTTCCATTCATGGCCTGATCGAGTTCTCCACCGGCGACCCGGCGCAGGGAATCGAGATCAACCTGCTCAAGCGGACGGTCCAGGACGGCCGCGCCGTCTGGACGCCGGCTTCCGGCGCCAAGTCCGATAGCGAAGGAGCCTATCGCTTTGCCTCGCTCGCCGACGGTGTGTATGTGATGTATACCGAACCAGCCCTGGACACCGATCCGGCTACCAATCCTTACGGCACCGGGCGCGCGGGATATGCAAGTGTTTTCTTTCCCGACGCGCGGGACCTGGCCGGGGCCGCGCGCATCCAGCTTTCGTCCGGCGAACAGGCACAGGCCAACCTTACCCTGACGCTCGAACCCTTCCAAATCGTCTCCGCCACGGTTGTTCTTCCGCAGGCCCAACCCCCTGGCGCCGACCTGGGCGGAACTGCCAGTTCTGCGGTGATCATGGACAGCGCGGGCCATGAGCTCCCCTACCGCGCAGGCTACGACCAGGGGACGCACGTCCTCCAAGCCCTGGTGCCTGACGGAAACTATTCGCTGTTCTTCGCCCTTGGACCGCCCGGAATAAAATTAGCACAGGCACTTGCTGATGGTCGATACTCGGCCCAGGTTCTTGATTCGCTGGCTGGAATCGTGGATATTTCCGTCGCCGGGCACGACCTCACGGATCTGCGCTTCCCCCTTTCTGTTTGGCATCGAAACCCGGTTGAACTCTCCATCGTTCGAACCGCCTTGTCCCCGGTGCAGTCCGGCGCATCCCAAAGCAAAGCCGGAGAGATCCAGGTGACGCTCAGCCCGGCCGGTGGATGGATCGGCGAGGGCATGGTCAGCCTTTATGCCAGCGGCTCCGCGCCGGGCCCCATGGCGACGAACCATCTTTCGCCCGGCTCCTACTGGGTGCATACGCACATCGGGCAGAAAGGCCTGTGCGAGGATTCGTTCACCGCCGGAGGAGCCAGCCTGGCCCGTGAGCCGGTGATCATCGGGCTCTCCGGCTCCGTGGCGCCCATGACCTTGACCTTGCGCGACGACTGCGCAAATCTCACCCTCAGCTTGCCGCAAACCCTCATGGCGCCGGCTCCCGGAGAGGAGCCTTTCTACACCGTCTACGTGGTTCCCGATTTCGACTCTACGGTAGACGTGGTGCCGGTCACCCTCCGCCCCTCGACCGGCGGCACTGCGACCCTGGAGGACCTCACTCCGGGCAACTACCACGTCTACGCCTTCAACGCTACGGCGCGCCTGGAATACCGCGACCGGGCCGTGCTGGCGGCTTTGCCGAATCAGGGCCAGGCGGTCACGCTTTCTGCTGGGACCACCAGCAAGCTTGTGCTGGAGGCGCCGGAACCATGATGCCTACTCACGTATATCCAAAGACTCCGCGCCTTGCTGCTTTCCACCACAGCATGAATGACCCGTCGCTGGGAACACCGTCTTTGAAAGGGCACGGCTTTAGCCGTGCCGTAGAACGCCCAAAACGGATCGCGGCTTTAGCCGCCGAGGGAATGCAATTAATCGAAAATACATTCCCTCAGGGGCTAAAGCCCAAAATTCCATTTACCCATTTAGCGGTACGGCTGAAGCCGTGCCCTTTCAAAACCGGGGTCCCCAGCGACAGGTCTTTGTCGCTGGAGTGGAAAGCAAGCGAACCCGCCATGCAAGCAAGTTTTTCATCGGTATCGATCTTCATCGCGATCACGATATTGTTCCTTGCATGCCTGCCGGCCCATCCGCAAACCCAGCCATCGGCATCAAGACCCGCGCCTGCATCCGTCTCGGGCACTTACCGCATCGCCGGCAAGGTGGTGAATGCGGTTACGGGCGAACCGTTGCGGCGCGCCATCGTTGCGGCGCTGGCTGAGGCGGACAGCCATGCCGTCGCGTCGGCATTGACCGACAGCGATGGGCGATTCGCGCTCGAAGGCCTACCCGCGGCCAAGTACCATCTGACCGCATCCCGGCGCGGATTTCGCACCGCCTTTTACGATGAGCACGACGAGTTCTCGACCGCCATCGTCACCGGCCCGGACCAGGACACCGGGAGCCTCATCTTCCGCCTCACGCCCGGTTCCGTCCTGCGCGGTGTGGTCACAGCCGACGGCGGCGACCCGGTGAAGGACGCGGACGTGATGCTCTTCCGCAAGCCGCAGGGCCACAAGCCGTTTGAACGGATTGCCCAGGCAGGTTCAACCACCACCGACGACACCGGCGCCTACGAGTTCGGCAATCTGGCCCCGGGTGAGTATCTGCTGGCCGTCAAGGCGGAGCCCTGGTACGCGCTGCACCTCTCCGGCAGTGAATCCCGTTCGAGGCCGGCCAACGACCCCGGCGCAGCGCTCGACGTGGTCTACCCGGTCACATATTTTGACTCGACGGCCGACGAAGCCCAGGCCTCGACCATCGTTCTTGCCGGAGGCAACCGCGAGCAAGCCGACTTCAACCTGCACGCGGTTCCAGCCCTCCATATCACCCTCGAAGCGCCCCGCCCGGAGCGCGACGAGGTCATGCCCGTGCTGCAACAGACCATCTTCGGCGCCAAGTCCTTCCAGAGCATTGCCTCCCCCCCTGATCCTCAGCAAAAGACCATCGAGTTCAGCGGCATCGCTCCCGGCCACTATCAGGTGGAGCAGGCTGAGCCGCGCATCGTGGAACTGGACGCCACCGTCAGCCAGATGGTGGATGCCTCGATCGGCACGCCCACCGTGGAGGTCACCGGAACCCTCCAGACTTCCTCCGGCTCGGCGCTGCCCGGCGAGACCACTGTGATCCTCGATTCGCTCGACCCCGCGCATCGCGAGAACCCGATTCAAATCACCTGCTTCCAAAGCGCATTCAGATTGCTGGTCCCTGCTGGCAGTTGGCAGCTATCGGCCATTAGCTCGGGCAATCCATTGCCGATCACTGCGATCGCTGCGGGCGGCCGGACTCACGCCGGCAACCAGGTAACGGTGCGGGATCGCCCGCTATCCCTCGTGGTGACCATTGAAGTGGGAGAGACGCGCGTCGAGGGCTTTGCCCGGAGGGACGGCAAGGGCGTGGCCGGCGTCATGGTGGTGCTTGTTCCCAAAAACAGGTCTGTCTGGCGGGGCCTCATCCGGCGCGACCAGTCGGACTCCGACGGCAGCTTCTCCCTGCGCGATGTGGTCCCCGGCCAATACACCGTGGTGGCTATTGAGGACGGCTGGGCGCTGGATTGGGCCGAGCCCGAGGTCCTCGGCCGCTATCTTCCCGGTGGAATCAACGTCACAGTAGCGGACGCATCCGGCAAACTCGTCACCCTCGACAGGCCGGTTCCGGTTCAAACCCGTTAACCGGACTTCATTGAATGGGGGTGGAGAGGATAGTCTATGAACGTACCGCATCCCAGGCACCGCGCCGGCTCCAGGGGAAAACCCTGCCAGCGGCAAGCCGGCCACAGCACGGTATTGAGGAGAGTTTCAAGTTGAAGAGGACGTCATTGCTTTCGATCCTGGCCATGGTTCCGGCCGCGCTTCTGTCCTTGGCGGCCACTAGCCAGGTTGTCCCGGCCCACAAATCCGCCAACGCCGGGGAGGGTGAATCCTCCTACAAGTACGAAGGCTACATCGGCTACGGCTACACCAGCATCAACCAGGTCAACGGTTCGCGCTACGGATTGCAGGGCGCAGAACTCTCCCTCACCCGCGATTGGGGCAAACACTTCGGAATCATCGCGGACGGGGCCTATTATAAGTACCCCCTCAAATCGGGCAACCCTGGAAACCCGTCGGTCGATGCGCTTTTGTTCGGGCCCGTCTTTCATGCCAAATTCTTCGGACACACCAGCATATTCGGTCGTGCGATGCTGGGCGGCGAACACTCCGGCGGTGAACACCAAACTCCCAACATCTCCTTTGCGGGAGGAGTCGGTATAGGCATGGACTACAAATTGAGCCAGCATCTGTCCCTGCGCGCCGCCGGCGATGACATCATGTCGTCCTTTTCTCTGATCAACAATACGCCGGAGCTGGCCTATTCGCCGCACAGGACCCGTAGCTCGCGCGCCACCTTCGGCGTGGTGTACAAATTCTGACCCTTCGCGGGGCAATTCAGGCTGATGTACGCGAAGAGGCGTCTGCCGCGGCGAACGCCTCTTCTTTCTTTGTTCCGCAAGGTCACTTTGCCAGCGCGGCAATCTCGTCCAGTGAAACGCTGAACGCGCTGCCGGGAAGCTCAAAGACCGTGCCGGGTGTGAGTTGTCCGTCGCGATAACGGTAGTAGAGTTGCTTCTTGGGCTCGATCACCCAGATGGCCCCAATGCCCATCCGCTCGTAGTCGGCGAGCTTTTCCAGTGTGCGCGTCATGCTGTCTTCCGGCGACAGAATCTCAAAAACCGCCAGCGGCGGATGGGAGATGATTTGTTCGCGTGGAGCGCTGCGGCTAAGCAGTGTCACATCGGGTACGCGAAAACTATCCGCGCCTGTCTGGACCCGCAACTCGGGGCGCGACAGGATTCCCAATTCCTGTTCCCGGGCAAGAAAATATCCGGCCAAAATGATCTGCCACGTCGCATGATCGTATTCGCCCACTGCACGCTCCTCCACCACCCCGGCCACGTACTCGCAGTCCGGGTCAGCGCTGGTCCTCAGGTACTCCTCGACGGAGATCGGGGAAGCGGTCGCAGACATTTGAATGGGCCTCCGTGTGATTCATTGTACGCCCGGCGCGGAAAGATCATTGTTCTTTCGGCCAGTTCCGGGCGCCGTGATGGATATGGAGGATGTAGTCTCAGGATTTCAACGCGCGCTCCACTTTTGCCCAGACCTCGGATGTGGGGACGAAGTCGCCACGGGCTGCTGCGTCCAGCCCGGCTCGAACCCCTGCATGAAAGCGGCTCTCTTCCGTCAGGTAGCGATCCAGGGCTTCACGCGCCAACTCGTCCGCGCTCCGGCCGGTCTGATCGGCCATTCGGGAGAGTTGGGCCTCCTGCTCGACGCTGAGTAGAACTTCCATATCCTGAGATTAGGAGCCTCCGGGGTGGGTGTCAACTGAGGATTGTCTTTCTGTCGGATGACACTTCCGTACTATCGCAGGGTCGAGATTCGTATTCCCGACCTCGATACAGCTTAGAAGAACGCCTCTGTTAGCTTCTTGGCCGCGAGTAGACGCTGTAGCGTTGTGTAACGGGGTCCCATCATCGAGGCAGCCGGAGCATCAGCGAAGGGTATCGGAGGGATTTCCTTTGCAGGTTCGGAAAAGTCGAGCTGGTACTTGCTCCCTTCACCGTAGGGCTTAATGTGAGCTATCGGGGCGTAGTGTGTGATGGCCATAACTGGCTGCACTTGGTAGGCGGCTATGTACTTTATGCGCTGTAGCATCCCGCCAGACATTCGAATTGCGTGCCATTGATTCTGGCCGAGAAATACCTTTTTGAAGCCCTCCTCTCGTGCAGGAACGACCACCGTATCAAAATTGGGCTTACCGTCCTCAGGGGGTGGAATTTCCGCAATGGCCTGTGGAATCGCAATCGGTTTAGGTTCCTGGAATACGTTCAGGCCCATGATCGGTAATAGCTGAAGAATCTCTCCCAAAAATGAGCGGCTGTCTGCCTTTTCAGCTTCGCTAAGCGGTGGCTCCTGGGGCTCATTTCCGTTGTCAAGCTTGCATCGTTTGGCGTTCTTCGCTTGCCTTACGAGCGCGTGCTCCAGCCACCGTATGTGGGCCTTATTCAGGCGCCCATCTGTGCTTGAAGAAACAAACGCATAGGCGTCGTTCCAAAAATCCTTCTTCAAGTAATGGCTTTCAAGCCGGTCCCTGATTTCGTCTGCCTCGCCAACGTAAATCGTTTGTAGCTCATCGTCGGGATCACTGAAACCCGCCAGAATATAAACGCCTGTCCTGTCAAATTCAGGACGTTTCCGGACCTCCGGCCACTTTTCACGTGGGAAAGCAATTCCAACGCCAGTCCAATTAAACCGCTCAACTTTGCGGAGACCTTGAGGATCGCCGTCGGGAACAAAAATGCTAATCGTAAATGGTGCGTTGGCCAACGTGAAATCCTCCGATGAGTCAGTGATCCAATTTGTACAAGGACCTCCGAACCATTGTACGCTCGCTCAGCCTTCTTCCGCCTCGCGCAGCTTGGCGATCACGGTGAAGTCTTCGAGCGTGGTGATGTCACCCTTGATCTCGCCGTGCGTGGCCAGTTCCCTGAGCAGCCTGCGCATGATCTTGCCGGAGCGCGTCTTGGGCAGCGCCTCGGTAAAGCGGATATCGTCCGGCCGCGCCAGCGAGCCGATCTCCTTAGAGACCCACTTCCTCAGCTCATCCTTCAACTGCTCGCTGGGATAGAAGCCGCTTTCCAGCGAAACAAACGCCGAGATGGCCTGGCCCTTCAGTTCGTCCGGACGGCCCACCACCGCGGCCTCGGCCACTTTGGGATGCGCCACCAACGCCGACTCCACCTCCATGGTTCCCAGCCGGTGGCCGCTCACGTTGATCACGTCGTCCACGCGGCCCATCAGCCAGAAGTAACCGTCCGCGTCCATGCGCGCGCCGTCGCCGGTAAAGTAGCTGCCCTCCACGTCGCTCCAGTAGGTCTGGCGGTAGCGCTCCGGATCGCCATATATAGTGCGCGCCATCGACGGCCAGGGCTTGCGGATCACCAGCAGGCCGCCGCTTCCGGCCGGCACCGGCTCGCCCTGCTTGTTCACCACCTCCGGCTGGATGCCGAAGAAGGGCCGCGTAGCCGAGCCCGGCTTGGTGGGCACGGCGCCGGGAATGGGCGCAATCAGGATGGCGCCCGTCTCGGTCTGCCACCAGGTATCCACGATCGGGCAGCGGTTGTGGCCGATCTTCTCCCGGTACCACATCCACGTCTCGGGGTTGATCGGCTCGCCCACCGTGCCCAGCAGCCGCAGCGAGTCCAGCTTGTGCTTCTCCACGTGCTGATCGCCCCACTTGATGAACGCGCGGATGGCCGTGGGCGCGGTATAGAAGACGCTCACCTGATGGTCGTCGACGAGCTTCCAAAATCTGGAAAAGTCGGGCCAGTTCGGAGCGCCTTCATACATCAGCACGGTGGCCCCGTTCTGCAGCGGCCCGTAAACCACATACGAGTGCCCGGTGACCCAGCCGATATCGGCCGTGCACCAGAAAATGTCCTCGTCGCGCAGGTCGAAAACGTATTTTGTGGTCAGGTAGGTCTGCACCGCGTAGCCGCCCGTGGTGTGCACCAGCCCCTTGGGCTTGCCGGTAGTGCCGGAGGTGTAAAGAATGTACAGCGGATCTTCCGAATCCAGGTGTTCTGCCGGGCATTCCGGGGCGGCTGCGGCCATCAGATCGTGCCACCAGTGGTCGCGGCCCTCCACCATGGTCACCGGGCTGCCGGTACGGCGGTAGACCACCACGTGCTTCACGGTGTGGCAGGCGGCCAGGGCCTCGTCCACGGTCCGCTTGAGCTGGATCTCGCTGCCCCGCCGGTAGCTCGAGTCCTGGGTGAGAATGGCCACGCACGCCGAGTCGTTCACGCGGTCGGCGATGGCGTTGGCGGCAAATCCGCCGAAGATGACGGAGTGAACCGCCCCGATGCGGGCGCAGGCCAGCAGGGCGATGGCCAGCTCCGGCGTCATACCCATATAAATGGCCACGCGGTCGCCCTTTTGGATCCCCAGGCTTTTGAGCGCATTGGCGAACTTCTGCACCTCGGCATGAAGTTCGGCGTAGGTCAGCCGGCGCACTTCGCCCGGCTCGCCCTCCCAGAGTATCGCAGTCTTGTCGCGGCGAGCGCCCAGCGCGTGGCGATCCACACAATTAAAACTTAGATTCAATTTGCCGCCCACAAACCACCGTGCCACGGGCAGCTCCCACTCCAGCACCTTGTCCCAGGGCTTGAACCAGTGCAGATCCTTCGCCGCGCCGGCCCAGAAGCTCTCCGGATCGTCGATGGATTGTTTGTAGAGCGCCTCATACTCGTCGAGACTCTTGATGTGCGCCTTGGCGCTGAACTCCGGCGGCGGCGGAAAAACACGGTCTTCGCGCAGCGTCGAGTCGATATCCTGGTTGACGGCAGGGGATACGGGCAACGAAGACATAAAAGGCATCCTTTGGGAACGAAAAATCAAAACGGCTCGCGGCAGACGAGGGGAAATTGCGCTCTCCCGCAGGATACCTCGTGCCTGTCACTCTATCGAGACAGACGCATGCCCCGCAAGTGCCCTGAGAAAAGGTCGCGTGGGGATGGCGCCTTCAGGATTCCAGCCGATGTTGAAGGCGGGCTGGCGACCGTCCACTACACGGCCTTCTTCTGGGCGCTCACATACTCGCGCAGCGCTGCATTGATCCGGCTCTGATAGCGCCGCCCGGTCTTGCGGAAAAACTCGATCACATCGGCATCCAGCCGCAGCGTGATCTGCTGCTTATTCTCCGCGGGGATCAAATCGGAGACGCGCCGCCAGCCGGTGCTTGGCTGCGGCGGAATATCGCTATAGTCGATGGCCTCATCGCCCATCTCCTGAAGTTCCTTCCACGCCTTCCGCTCTTCCGCCGTCAAGGTCGGAGGATTGTCAGGATCAAGCCGATATGTCACCAGTCCAGTAGTTTTGCTGTTCATTGCGATTCGCCCTTCGTGCGGAGATCAAGCGGATACGCTGCCCGCGCTGTGTAAAAACCACAGAAAGAATCGTCTGTTCGACGCGCCCCAGGACGATCCACCGTTCCTCGTCGTAGTCGCTGGAAACATCCAGGCGTTCAAGACGGCTGCTGTCCTTGAAGACCTCGCAGGCCATCAGAAACGGAACCTTGTGCTTGCGCAGGTTGGCCTGAGCTTTCGCGGGATCCCACTCGTACTGCACACTCTGAGAATACCACAAATATATCTATAATTGTAGCTACGCATCTTGCTACCAGATCATGGAAGCTGTTTGTAGCTCAAAATCCAGTCCTCCTGCTCCTGTGTATCGGGAACGGCGAGGCCGCGAGCTTCTGCAACCGCTTCCAGGGCGGTCTTTGGCTTCCAACCCAGATGGACGAGCGTACAGGCCGCAGTAACGGTCGCTCTCCCGATGCTTCCTCGGCAATGTACTCCTACACCTATTCCGGCGTCGAGTTGGTTTGCTAGTTCTGCCACGAACGTCCTAAAAGAATCTGGGTCAGGCGGAACATGAACATCAGGTATGGGGTAGGAGAGAAACTGCATCCCGATCTTCTCTGCCACAGTACCCTCTTCCGCAAGCCCGAGCGAGCTGGCTTCGTCCTCTTCCAAAAGGGAAACGAGGGTTCGAATGCCGTCCCGCTTCATCCTCAGCAGTTCGCCTTCCAGCCAGTCATCGCCGCGCGGTCTCAGCACCACTGCAAGCGGAGGAGGCGAATTGCCCTTGATCCAAAAAATCTCATTCATGATCCTAGACCTTTTCGAATCTATGCCTCTACTGCGATAAAACTTATTCCTTCAGGCGTATCGCTTCCGGTGCCAGATCCAGGCCGTGCGGATGATCTCGTCGAGTTGAGTGTAACGAGGCTTCCAGCCCAGTTCGCGAATGGCTTTTTCTGAACTGGCAACCAGGACGGCAGGGTCGCCGGGGCGCCGGGGATGGATCTCGGCCGGGATGGGGTGGCCGGTCACGCGGCGGGCCGAGTCGATGACCTCGCGGACGCTGAAGCCCTGGCCGTTGCCTAAATTGAAGATCAGCCGGTCCCGCGTCTCCAGCGCATCCAGAGCCAGCAGATGCGCATCGGCCAGGTCGGAGACGTGAATGTAGTCGCGGATGCAGGTCCCGTCCGGCGTCGGGTAGTCCTCGCCATAGATGCGGATCGACTTGCGGCGGCCCAGGGCCACGTCGAGAACCAGCGGAATCAGGTGCGTCTCCGGCTCGTGCGCCTCGCCCCTGGTTACGTTGCCCGAGCCAAAAGGCTCCTCCTGGGCGCCGGCCACATTGAAGTAGCGCAACGAGGCGTAGCGCAGCCCGTGAATACGGTTCAGCCAGCCCAGCATATGCTCCACCAGCAGCTTGGATTCGCCGTAGGCGTTGGTCGGCAACAGCCGCGCATCCTCTTGAATCGGAATGGATTCCGGCTCTCCGTAGACAGCGGCGGTAGAAGAGAAGACCAGGCGGCGCGGACCATGGGCCAGCATCGCCTCCAGCAGGGAGAGTGTGGACGCGGTGTTATTGCGGAAGTAGATTTCGGGCCGAACCATGGACTCGCCGGCCTCAATGAGGGCGGCAAAGTGGAGCACCCCATCGAAGGGCTGACCCTGGTATTTAGCTGATATAAAAAGGTTTTCCAGAGCCGGCCGGTCTTCGAGTTCCCCCTCCGCGAATTCCACCCCTGCCGGCAGCAGGTCGCGGCGGCCGTGGCTCAAATTGTCGAAAACCACCGCCCGGTATCCCTTTTCGGCAAGCAGTCCCGCTACTGTACTACCGATATACCCAGCCCCTCCGGTAACCAATATCTTCACAAAAAAGCTGTCCTTCCAGAACGCTTTGGTTTACCTTAAGTCTATTACAGTGAGGCAGGGCTGGGATGGTTTGAAACCTCCCCCCTCAGATCGCCGTTCGAGGCGGCTTGCCATGTAGAATGTTTCCTGCCGTACGATATTTCAGGTCATCAGGAATTCCTGACCTAAAAGAGGGATTGCGAATTTCTCACCGAATGCTTGGATGTATATTGGGGGCAGAATGAGTAGGGTCTGTGCGTTCGACAATCCGTATCGCGCCGAGCAGATCAAAGCAGAGCCTGGACGCGGTTGCTCAGGTGATTCCTGGTCCAGCGCAATAAGGATGAAGACAGATTTCTCCCTTCCCCCATCGGATTTCCACACGGGCAATTTCAATCTGGCTTGGCGCCGGCCGTAGTATTTCGTTGCCACAGATCCTGCCCGCTTTGAAAAACCGACGCTGAGACGTCGCAACGGACGTAAAAGAGGACCGGAACTATGGAAGCGACATACACAGCAGGTAGGACCAACTTTGGTTTGCTCCCCGAGCCTGAGAGGAGTCCTGGCTCGTTTATCACCAGTTCGGTCATCAACGGGCTGATGCTGGCTTTGCTCATCTATGTCGGAGCAACGGCCAAGAAAATCATCGATGAGCACAAATACGAGATGACGGAGCTGATTATCCCCCTCACTCCGCCTCCCGAGAAAGTCAAGCTGCCCGAGCCGCCCAAGATCAAGCCGCCCGATCTGCCTGATGTGAAGTTCCAGGCGCCGATGATCCATATGCCCAAACCGGAGCCCAAGCCGGAAGTGAAACCGATCCAGATGGAAGCCAAGGTGACGATGCCCAACATCGTGGCCAAGCCCCAGGTGGTGACGTTGGCGCCGCAACCCAAGGCCGCCCTGACCGCGGCCATGCCGGCGCAGGACAATAGCCAAAAGCCATCAACCAAGCCGGTGCATCTGGGCCAGACCTTCGGCGTCACTCCCAATCCCAACGCCACCCGCCCGGCCACGATCGCGGCTATCGGCAACGAATACGGCAATATGCATGGTCCGGCCATAGCTCCGCATGGAGTGCCCGGCTCGACGGGCATCGGCAATGGACTCAAATATGGCTCCAACTCCGGAGTGGTGGGCAAAGTGGCCTCCGCCGGCATTCCCGGCGCCACCGGTACGGCTGCTACAGGCGGCTACACGGGCGCCAAGGTGGCTACGACCGGCATTCCCACCGTCACCAAGGCTGTCGTCGTCCAACAGGTAGTCGAAAAACCGGCCTCCACCAGCCTCGAAGTCATCTCCAAACCCACTGTGCAGTACACCAATGAAGCCAGGCAGTTGAGAATCCAGGGCGACGTAGTTCTGCGCATTACCGTCACCGCCTCCGGCCAGGTCGTGGTGCTAGGCGTGGTACACGGACTGGGCCATGGCCTGGATGAAGAGGCTCGCCGGGTGGCGCAGCAGATTCATTTCCGTCCGGCCACCCGCAACGGCCAGCCGGTCGATTCTACTACCACGATTACAATCACCTTCCAATTGGCGTAAAATGGCTACACTTGTGAAGTAGGAACAAAGGGTGTACTCAGCCGCGCGATGTCGAAACGGCGCTGGCGGCCAGAGGAAGACCTGGAAGAACTCACGCTAGGAGCTTGACATGACGTTTCGGAAGATCTCCCTCACCTTCCTGATCATTACCCTTGGTGTGGCCTGCGCGTACGCAAAAACTAAGGAACCTAAGTACGGTCAGGCGCGCCAACTCACCGCCGAACAGGCCGCATTGGTGCAAAAAGCGGTCGCGCGCGAAAAGGTCCTGATCAAGAGCATCCGGCAGCGCACGCCCCTGGTGGAGACCTATATCCAGAACACCAGGCCGGACGTGAAACTCTACGCCGTGCCGGTCTCAGACATGTACGTGCTGAGCCGCGTCGACTTCGGCAAGGTCTTCTTCGACAAACCCTTCGAAAACAGGGCCGCCGCCTCTTCCTCCAAGTCCGGCAAGCATAATTTCTTCTCCGGTTCGCTGGCGTCCATGACCGGGCTCAGCAAGGCGCTGGGACTGGAGAGGTTCACTTATCAACCCAACGGCTTCATGCAGATGATGTTTCTCGACCCCACGGGCTTCGACACACAGCACTATGTCTTCAGCTTTGTGCGTCCTGAGTTTCTGGGGTCGGTCCGCACCTGGGTCTACGATGTGCATCCCAAGGTCCCCGGCCTGGGCCGCTTCTATGGCCGCATCTGGATCGAAGATGAGGAGGGCAACGTCGTCCGTTTCAACGGCACTTACACCGGGCCCACCAACAGCGACGATGCCTCCAAGTACTACTTCCACTTCGACAGTTGGCGGATGAACGTGCAGCCCGGAGTTTGGCTGCCGGTAGCCGTCTACGTGGAGGAGACGACGCGCACGGAAGGCAACAAATCGGTCGGACTGAAGGCGCAGACTCACTTCTGGGGCTACTCCCTCAAGCTGCCCACGCGGGATAGCGAGAACGTCAGCGTGAAGGTGGACGACGCCGTCGACAAGAGCGACGACTCGCAGGACGTGGGCCCGCTGCAGGCCTCGCGCATCTGGGTCACCCAGGCCGAAAACAACGTGATCGACCGCCTGGTGGAAGCCGGCATGGTGGCGCCGCTGAATCAGGGCGGCTACGAGAACAAGGTCCTGGATCAGATCGTCATCAACCTGGTCGTTCCCAACAACCTGGCCTTTACCGACCAGTTGCATACCCGCATCCTGCTCACCGACACCATTGAGGCCACCACGGTCGGCAACACCATCCTCATCAGCAAGGGTCTCATCGATACCCTGCCCAACGAGGTGTCGATCGCCTCGGTGGTGGCTATGGAACTGGCCCACATCGCCATGGGCCACCATATCGACACCCGCTACGCCTTCAACGACCGCCTGCTCTTCCCCGACGAGTCCACCTTCAAGCGCATCAACATGTACCACACGGATCACGACAACGCGGAAGCCGCCAAGAGGGCCATGGAATACTTGCAGAACTCCATGTACAAGGACCAGTTGCCCACCGCCGGCCTCTACTATGCGGAGTTGGTCGAGCGGGGCAAGGTGCTCAAGGGACTCAACACTCCCAGGCTGGGCGATTCGCTGCTCAAGATCGACGGAAACCCGTGGATGGCCGATCTGCAGAAGATGGCGCCCAAGCTGAACTGGGACGACCTTGCCCAGTCTCCCGCGCTGCCGCTGGGGAGCTGGCTCAAGACCGATCCCTGGGACGACAAGGTGCATATGCTCAACGCCAAACGGTATGCACCCATGAACCCCCGCGACAAGATGCCGTTCGAGGTTACGCCGCTTTTCTACAAGCTGCAACGCTATGATGTAACCCGTGTCGAAGCGCCGACAGCTCCCGCCACGGCCGCACCCGCCCCTGCAACTGCCGCGCCGCCGCCGGCAGGCGACCAGCCTACAGGCGACCAGCCTACAGGCAATCAGCCGACGGGTGACCAGCCAGGTGCCACACCGGGCGCTGCTCCACCATCGTCACCGCCCGCGGAGCAACCCACCGCCGGCGATGCAGCCACAACTCAGCAACAAACCCCGGCAGCGCCGCCCAACCAGCAGTAAAATAAGACGCATTGATTCAAGACTTCGAGAGAGACCCCTGCACCGCAGGCTCCCCGGACTGGACGTGCTTTGTGCTGAAGTATCTTGCGCTGAAGAGACAACCAATCGTTACTCTGCTCTCAATCGTGCTGGCCGCCGGAGCCTTGTCCGCCCGCGCGCAAGTAGTCCCCACGGCCACCAAAAGCCCGTTTTCTCTCACCGTAGGCGGCATGGGTTCCGTCTTTCAGCCCGACTACGCCGGTGATTGGGTTCCTGAATCTCCCGGCTCCAACTACCTCATACCCGCCGCACAAGCCAGCAACTATCCCCTGTATGGCGTGGGCACCTATGTGGACGTCAAGTTCACCCGCTGGGTTCAGATCGAGGCCGAGTGCCGCTGGCTGCGCTTCAACCAGTTCCTGGGCATATCCGAGGACAACTATCTGATTGGCCCGCGGATTCCCATCCATCGTTTCTGGAAGGCCAACGTCTATGGCAAAGCCCTGATCGGCGACGCGAGGATGACCTACTTCCCCGGAAGCCTACGATACAACTCCACCGACATCGCCTTCGGCGGCGGCGCCGACATCAAGCTGACCAAGCGAATCAGCATCCGCGCCTTCGACGCCGAATACCAGTATTACCCCAAGTGGAGCAATTTCACCCTCTCTCCCTACGGCGCCAGTGTCGGCGTCAGCTACAAGATTTTCTGAGTCTCTGCCCTGAAGTTCGCTCCTGGGCAGATAAACTACAAGGGCCATCCGCCGCGGCGGATGGCCCTTTTCGTTTGCAGCAAAGTTGAACCGTTATGCCGGCGAAGGCGAGCCCTCAGGGTAGTTCGGCCCGCCGCGGGTCTCCGGCTTGAGCACCTGCTGCGTGCCGCCGTCGGTGTCGCTGGGCGAGGCCAGAATCGAGCGCAGCGGCGGCAGTTCCTGGCCCTCGATCAGCATCCTCACCTCTTCCGCGTCGATCGTCTCGCGCTCCAGCAAAGCCGCGGCAATGCGGTGCATCGCGTCCGCGTGCGATTCGACGATCGCATGAGCCGATTGGTAGGCCTCGTCGATCAGCCGGCGCACCTCCAGGTCGATCTGCCGCGCCGTCTCCTCGCTGAAGTCGCGATGCTGCGCGATCTCGCGGCCCAGGAAGATCTGCTCCTCCTTCTTGCCGAAGGTGAGCGGACCCAGCCGGCTCATGCCGTACGCGCAAACCATGCGCCGGGCCAGATCGGTGGCGCTTTCAATATCGGTGCCCGCTCCGGTGGACATCTGGTTGAGGAAGATCTCCTCGGCCACGCGCCCGCCATAGGAAATGGCCAGATTCGCCTCCAGGTATTCGCGCGTGTAGTTGTGCCGGTCGCCGGGCAAAAAGATAGTGACTCCCAAGGCCATGCCGCGGGGGATGATGGTGACCTTGTGAATGGGGTCGGAGTGCTCGTGCTTGAACGACACCAGCGCGTGGCCCGCCTCGTGATAGGCGGTCACACGCTTCTCTTCCTCGGTCAGCAGCATGGACTTGCGTTCGGCGCCCATGAGCACCTTGTCCTTGGCCACCTCGAAGTCGTACATCGTCACCTGCTTGCGGTTCATGCGCGCGGCGCTCAGCGCGGCCTCGTTGACCATATTGGCCAGGTCGGCGCCGCTGAAGCCCGGGGTTCCGCGAGCCAGCACATTGAGGTTGGTGTCGTCGGAGACCGGAACCTTCTTCACGTGGACGCGCAGGATTTCCTCGCGGCCGCGCACGTCCGGCAGGCCCACCACCACGCGGCGGTCGAAGCGCCCGGGCCTGAGCAGCGCCGGGTCAAGCACGTCCGGCCGGTTGGTGGCCGCCACCAGGATCACTCCGTCGTTGGATTCAAAGCCGTCCATCTCCACCAGCAACTGGTTCAGCGTCTGCTCGCGCTCGTCGTGCCCGCCGCCCAGCCCGGCGCCGCGATGGCGGCCCACGGCGTCGATTTCGTCAATAAAAATAATGCAAGGCGCGTTCTTCTTGCCCTGCTCGAACAGGTCGCGCACGCGGCTAGCACCCACGCCCACGAACATCTCCACAAAATCCGATCCGGAGATTGAAAAGAACGGAACGTTCGCCTCGCCGGCCACTGCCCGCGCCAGCAGCGTCTTGCCGGTTCCCGGAGGACCCACCAGCAGAACCCCCTTGGGAATGCGCCCGCCCAGCTTCTGGAACTTCTGCGGTTCGCGCAGGTACTCGATGATCTCCTTCAGCTCTTCCTTGGCCTCGTCCACGCCGGCCACATCCTTGAAGGTGATCTTTTTTTGCTGCATCGAGAGCAGCCGCGCCCGGCTCTTGCCGAACGAAAGCGCCTTGTTGCCGCCCGACTGCATCTGCCGCAGCATGAAGAACCAGATGGCGCCCAGCAGAACGAACGGGCCCACGTTGAACAGCAACGGCAGCAGAATGTTGTTCTGCGGTTCCTTGATGGAGAAGTTGACCTTGGCGGCCAGCAGCGCCTTTTCAATATCCTCGTAGTTGGCCGGAAGCGTGGTGTGGAACTGGTCCTTGGGCGCGGATTTCAGGTGGCCGCGCAGCTCGTTGCCCTGGATGGACGCATCCTGCACCTGCTGATTTTGCACCTTGTCAAACAGGTCGGAGTAGGTGTACTCCGTATCTTTGCCCATGCTGGCGCCCTTCTGCACCACACTCCAAAGAAGTATGCAGCAGACTCCGATAAAGGCCCAGAACATGACCGTTTTGACCGTCGCATTCACCAGCAATCCTCTTTTCCCGGCGGGAAGAATCCGCTGACAGGACCTTCAGCTCCGCCTACACACCCTTAGACGCTCGCAATACCCTTCACGTCACAGAAAGTACACGATAGCCCTGCGGCATACACTTGCACCTGCCGCCCGGATGAGCAGTAACATTGATTGTACTCCCAAGCCGGCAAAACCTGGAACCTGCCAACGGACGATTCCAGGGCCGAATCTCTCCGGTCACCCTTCCCCGGAGCTTCCCGCAGGACAAGACTCTGAACCGCCGCCTTGGCCCGTATCTTCGCCCGCGTCCTCCAGGCTGGTCGCCACCACGCCGATTCCCGGCTCGGGCTCCAACTCCACGCCCTTCATCCACACGATGCGGCCGTCCACCTCGAGCACCGGCCAAAGTGCCCGCCTGCTTCCCGTAACCCGCATCCTTTCCAGCACTTCCTTCACTTTGCGCAACCCTCCCGAGTAGCGCAGCCTCACCCGGTCGCCCGGCCTCCAGTTGCGCAGCCTGGCGCCCGAACCGGGACCAGCCGCCCTGCCTTTACCCTCCGCGTCGGCAGGTGCAACCTCAATGCGCAACCGAAGGCCGAAGGCCGGAGCCACAATTTCGCCGGGAATCGAACCGCCGTACCCTGCAACCGCCTCCGCCGCGCTCTCCCCGGCCACAGCCATCGACCCCACCGCCAACCGAAGTTCGCGAGGGGTTCGCTCGGCGCGCAGACCCTGGGCTAATTCACATCTCTGCCCCGCCCGGCCGGTGAGCGCCAGCGCCCTCAGCGCCTCGGTCGATGCAAAGTCGGGCGCTGCGCCCAATTGCTCCGCCGCATACCGCAAAAGCCTCCGCTGCACCGCCGGGGCCAGCCCGGCCAGCCTGGTTACGTCCAGCGCCAGACCGTCGCCGGCAGCGCGGCCCCCGCCCCGTACCGGGCGCCCCGGCAACAAGAACTGCGCAGCCAGCCGGGCCATCTCCCCCTGCCACCAGGCCTCCTCGTCGCGGGCCAGTGCGGCCATCTGCGCCAGGTGCTCGCGCAGCCGCGGGTTCCAGCCCTCCAGCAGCGGCAGCAGCTCATGCCGGATGCGGTTGCGGGTATAGCTCAGGTGACGGTTCGAAGAGTCCTCCCGCCAAACCTGCCCTAACTCCCGCAGATAAGCCTCCACCTCGGCCCGCGTCGTCCCCAAAAGCGGCCGCAGAATCCGCCCCTCCGGGCCTTCGAGTATTGGATGAATGCCCGACAGACCCTCGGTCCAGGCTCCGCGCAGAAATTTGGCCAGCACGGTCTCCGCCTGGTCGTCGCGGGTGTGGGCGGTGGCCACAGCCTCCACCTCGCCCGAGGCCATCAGTTCCCGGAACCAGCCGTAGCGCAGCCGCCGCGCCGCCTCCTCGATGGTTTCCCCGGCCTTGCCTGGTCGCCGCGGCGACCCTGCCTCGCCGCTGGCCATTGCCTCGCTCCTGGTATCCACCCGCGCCTCGTGGAAGGCCAGGCCCAGCTCCCCAGCCAGCGCGCGGGCAAAGGCCAGGTCGGCGTCGGCTTCCTCGCCGCGCAAGCCGTGGTGCAGGTGGGCAACGTGCAGCACCAGGCCCAGTTCCCCGCTCCGCTCGGCCAGGGCGCGCAGCAAGGCCACGGAGTCAGCCCCGCCGGAAAGGCCCACGGCCAGCCGCAGACCCGGCTTCAGCAGCTTCGTGTCCATCGGCAGCGTTGGGAACCTGGTTGGAGGACCCATTGGTTGAATCGTCCGGCGCATCCCAAAATGATAAGCCGGGTGCCCCATCCTTTTCGCGTTCTTTGCGAAAAGGGTGGGAGACCACGAATCCCCCTACCAGCGACCTTTCAAGAAAAACTCTGTCTGAATGCAATGCCCGTTGTATACTTCACCCGTAATGCAAGTATTCGCGATTCTTCCCGCTGCGGGACTGAGCACCCGGATGGCTGGCCCGCAGCCCAAACAGTTTCTCATTCTCGACGGCCTCCCCATCCTGATTCATTCGCTGCGCGCATTTGCCGCGGTAGAGCGGGTCACGGCGATCTATGTGGCCGTGCGCAAGCCCGATCTGGAGCGCGTCCAGGCCCAGATTGCCGAGTACGCAGCCAGGTACGGCTTTGCCGGCCGTGTGCATGTTGTGGAAGGCGGCGACAATCGCCAGGAGTCGGTTTCCCACGCCCTGGCCGCTCTGCCCGCCCAGCCGGACGACATTGTGCTGGTCCACGACGCTGTGCGCCCGTTGATCGACGCGGCCACTATCGACCGCACCATCGATGCGGTCGCCGAGCACGGAGCCGCCATCGTCGGCCTGCCCGCCGTCGACACCATCAAGCAGGTGGAGCGCACCGCCCACGGCGCCCTGGTCACCGCCACCATCCCCCGCGAGGTCGTGGTGCTGGCGCAGACCCCGCAGGGGTTCCGCTTCGGCCTGTTGCAGAAAGTCTTCGCCGAGGCCGCCGCGGACGGCTTTGTGGGCACCGACGAAGCCTCGGTCGTCGAGCGCGCAGGCCTTCCGGTAGCCGTAGTCCACGGCTCTCAGGTTAATCTGAAGATTACCCAGCCGGGCGACCTGGAGTTGGCCGAATTCTACCTGCGCCAGCGCGCCCGCTGAGAATGGGCTATTGCGACGGTAGAAGAATCGTTGTTTTGAAAGGGCACGGCTTTAGCCGTGCCGCAGGGGCACGCAAAGAAGCGCGGCTTTAGCCGCCGAGGGAATGCAAATGCCTCGGAAACATTCCCTCAGGAGCTAAAGCCAGGTTTCCTCTTGCATCCATATGTGCGGGCTAAAGCCCACACCTTTCAAAGCAAAAAACTCAACCCGTTCAGGCCGGGCAGCACAAGCATTGGAACAAGGCCCAGAACAGGCACGGTCACCATGGAAATTCGCGTCGGAATTGGCTATGACTCGCACGCATTCAAAAAAGGCGTGCCCCTGCGCATCGGCGGACTCACGCTCCAGCATCCCGAGGGCCTGGCCGGCCACTCCGACGGCGACGTGCTGCTGCACGCCATTACCGACGCCCTGCTGGGCGCCGTAGCCGCCGGCGACATCGGCAGCTTTTTCCCTCCCGGCGATCCGCGCTGGAAAGACGCCGACTCGGCCATCTTCCTCAACCTCGCCATGGAGGAGCTGCAGCACGCCGGCTTCCGCATCGTCAACGTCGATACCACGCTGATCCTGGCCGCGCCCAAAATCTCTCCCGTCGTCGAAGAGATGCGCGCCCGCGTCGCCGACCTGCTCAGTCTCGGCACCGACCAGGTGAGCATCAAGGCTAAGACCCCCGAAGGCCTCAACCTCGACCACGTCGCCCAGTGCCACGCCGTCGTCCTGGTCGAGCGCGTCCTCGAACCCGAAGACCTCAAGAGCATGAGCGCCGTCATCGAGACCCAGCGCCAGCTCGAAGACGTAGTCGAAGACCTGCTCAGCTCCGTCCACGGCGTTCCGAAAAAACGCGGCGTCGCCACCGTCTACGACACCGAGGACATTACGTAAAACAGTTGTCAGTTTTCAGTGGTCAGTGATCAGTTTTCCAGCAATCAGGAAACCCGCTGTCCATCCCTGCCCACAAACCTGCCGTGCCCCATCCTTTCCGCTTTTTTCTGCGGAAAGGGTGGGAAACCACAAATCTCGGACGTGCCTTTTGCATAAACCTGTCGCAGCCGGAGGTCCTTACTGAATGAACTTGCGCTTCTCCGCATTCCTTGCCGCAGCTCTATTGTGCACGCAATCCCTCGACCTCTCCGCCCAGACCCCCGATTGGCGCACCCCCGCCGAGATCAGCGACTACCGCACCACCCCCGACTACGCCGAGACCGTCGCTTATCTTGAGCGCATCGCCGCCGCCAACCCGGCCCAGGTGAAGATCGAGAACTTCGGAAAAACCGGCGAAGGCCGCGACCTGAAGATCGTCATCGCCTCCAAAGACGGCGTCTTCGATCCCGCCGCCATCTACGCCTCCGGCCGCGCCATCCTCCTGGTCCAGAACTCCATCCACGCCGGCGAGATGGACGGCAAGGACTCCTGCCTCGCCCTCTTGCGCGACATAACCGTCACCAAGACCCAGGCCGCCCTTTTAGACCACGTGGTCTTCGTCTTCATCCCCGTCTACAACATCGATGGCCACGAGCGCCGCTCGGCTTATAACCGCATCAACCAGAACGGCCCAGAGCTGGCCGGATGGCGCGGCAACGCCGGCAACCTGAACCTCAACCGCGATTACATGAAGGCCGACGCGCCTGAAACCCGCGCCTTCCTCAAGATGTTTCACCGCTGGCTGCCCGACTTCTTCGTGGACGACCACGTCACCGACGGCATGGACTACCAATACGACGTGACCTTCGCCATCGACTCAACGCCTGACGTTGCCCCTGCCATCGCCAAGTGGATTCGCGAAACCGTAACTCCGGAGCTTGCGCGCCAGTTGAACGCGGCCGGCCACGTGGCCTTTCCCGACCTGATCGACCTCAACGACCGCGCCGATCCCGCCCAGGGGCTGCGCTTCTACTCCGATACGCCCCGCTTCTCCACCGGCTACATGATCCTTGAAAACCGTCCCGGAATGCTGGTCGAGCTGCACATGCTCAAGGACTACAAAACCCGCGCCACCGGCAACTACGAGATTCTTCGCGCATTGCTTGAGGTGATGAACCGCGACACGGCCAAATTGATCGCCCTCAACAAGGAAGCCGACGCCGAGGCCGTCCAACTCGGCGCACACCCGCTCGGCAACCGGAAATTTCCCCTCTCCATTGACTCGAACGGCGAAACCACCCCGGTCGTTTTTCTGGGCTACCAGTTCACCCGCACCCTGAGCGAAATCTCCGGCACAATGGCAGTGAGCTACAGGCATGAGCCGTGGAACGTGACCCTGCCCCTGGCCACCGGCGTCAAGATCACCGCTTCCACCACGCCCCCTGCCGCCTACATTGTTCCGCCGCAGTGGACCCGCGTCATCGACGTGCTCGCCGCGCACGACGTGACCCTCCGCCGCACCACCGCTCCCTTCGCCGGCAAAGTCGAGCGCTACCGCTGCTCCGGAATGCAGTGGCAGGGCAAGCCCTTTGAAGGCCGTCATCCCATCTTTCCCGGCGAAGAAGCCGGCGCCCAGCCCGGCCGCTACGGCCAATGCACGCTCACCAGCGAAACCCTCACCTTTCCCGCCGGATCGGTTGTGGTCCCGCTCGATCAGCGGCTTTCAAAGGTCGCCCTCCACTGGCTGGAGCCGGAAGCCCCCGACTCCGCCCTGCGCTGGGGCTTCTTTGACGCCATCTTCGAGCAAAAAGAGTACGGCGAGGCCTATGTGCTGGAAAAGATGGCCCGCGAAAATATAGCCAAAGACCCGGCGCTGAAAGCCGAGTTCGAGCGCCGCATCCAGGCCGACCCGCGCTTTCGAGCCAGCCCCGGCGCGCGCCTCGAGTTTTTCTACCAGCGTTCCCCGTGGTTTCAGGCGAACCACGTAGGCGAGTACCCCGTCGGCCGCCTGCTCTCGCTCGACGGCCTGCTGCTCGAATAGGGTATCGCGACCGAATTCGGAATGTGCCCGAACGATTTCGATTGCGAATTTTTCCCCTTTGGCCTTATCTTGTCTCAGAGTTTCGATTCCACCCCCGGAGTGTGCTGAATGCAATATCTGGCGCTTTTCCTGCAAACCCAACCTGATCCCGAAGCCGTCAAGAGTATCCTCCTGACCATCCTGGCGATTATCCCCATCATCATTGTGATAGCGATTGCCATTGTGATGGTGCCCTGCTGGTTCATCCTGAAGAAGGCCGGCTTTTCGCCCTGGCTCTCATTGCTGTGCCTCATGCCTTCGCTCGGCACCGTGGTTCTGCTGTATGTGCTGGCCTTCTCAGAGTGGAAGGTTGTGCCGGCGCCCCAGCCCGCCCTGGCGCCGCAACCGCCCTACCCGCCGCAGCCGCCTTACGTGCCCCATGCCTGAGCTTTCTTCTCGGGTTGCGTAACGACATGGGTGCCCCACCGGGGCGCCGGGGTACCCTATGGGTCGGGGCCCCGCGTCTTTGTTTTTGCGGCTAGGGTGGGATGGCACGCGATTGATAACATACAATTACGATGCCTGATTCTGCTCCCTCCGCAGCGAGCGCTCCCCGCGTCCGTTTTGCGCCCTCGCCCACCGGCTACCTGCACGTGGGCGGGGCGCGCACCTTTATCTTCAATTGGCTCTTTGCCCGCCACACCGGCGGAACTCTCGTGCTGCGTTTGGACGACACCGATCTGGAGCGCAACACCGAGGCCAGCGTCCAGTCCATCTTCGAGGGACTGCGCTGGCTGGGTCTCAACTGGGACGAAGAGTACAAGCAATCCTTGCGCCTGCCCCTGCACCGCCGGCAGGCTGAAGCGATCTTCGCCAAGGGCCTCGCCTACCGCGACTTCACCCCCGCCCACGCAGGCGATGACAATCAATCCTCCGCCCAGGGCGCCTGGCTCTTCAATCCCGGCATGAGGGACCTCTCCCGCGACGAGTCCGACCGCCGCGCCGCCGCTGGCGAACCCTTCGCCCTCCGCTATCGCGTCCCCCGCGGCCAGGGCCGCACCCTGAGCTTCACCGACGCCGTCTACGGCGCGCAGTCCAAGCTCGCCGACGAGGTCGAAGACTTCGCCCTGCTGCGCTCTGACGAAATGCCCACCTACCACCTCGCCTCCTGCGTCGACGACGCCGATCTGCGCATCAGCCACATCATCCGCGGCCAGGATCACCTCACCAACACCTTCAAGCACCTGCTTATCTTCGAGGCTCTCGGCGTACCGCCGCCTCAGTTTGCCCATCTTCCCCTGCTCGTCGCCCCCGACGGCGCCAAACTCTCCAAGCGTCGCCACGGCCCCGTCGTCAGCGTGACAACTTATCGGGACGCGGGCTTCCTTCCCCAGGCCTTCGTCAACTTCCTCTGCCTCCTCGGCTGGTCGCCCAAGAACGACCGCGAGTTCCTCACTCTCAACGAGCTTATCGCCGCCTTCACTCTCGAGGGCGTCAACCGCGCCAACGCCGTGATCAATTTCACCGAAGAAGACCCGTTTGACCCGAAGGCTGTCTGGCTCAACGCCGAGCATATCCGCGCCCTGCCCGTCGAAGAACTCAGCCGAGAACTCGCCCCCTTCTTCGTCGAGGCCGGCTTTGAAACGTCGCCTGAAAAAATACTCGCCGTTACCCCGCTCATCCGCGAGCGCATCAAACTGCTGCGCGATGCCGTCTCCGCCG
This sequence comes from Occallatibacter sp., assembly GCA_050012555.1. Classification (GTDB taxonomy): domain Bacteria; phylum Acidobacteriota; class Terriglobia; order Terriglobales; family Acidobacteriaceae; genus Telmatobacter. Next base: position 5,993 of record JBEKGY010000034.1, on the reverse strand, counting down.
CCGACTTTTTCTTCGTGAAAGAGCTCACCCCCTACGACCCAGCCGAGCTGATACCGCAGAAGGGCGATGCAGCTATGGCTCTGCGCGTCCTGCAACACACGCAAGTGGTTCTCGCCACAACTCGCTTCGACCACGATTCGCTCGACCAGACACTTCGAGCCGCAGCCTCGCACCTGGGTCTAAAGGCCGGGCAAGCCTTCCAGCCCATCCGCGTCGCCGTCTGCGGACGCAAGAACGCACCGCCGCTCTTTGAAACCATGGCCGTCCTCGGCCGCGAACTCTGTCTAGCCCGCATCCGCCAGGCCGAAGAGAGCCTGAGCAGGCGCTGGCAGTACGCGAAGCGACCTGATGGGAAAATAGCCGTCACCCTCGATAACAACGTGTGGGACTTCCTGTTTCAAAGAAAACTCGACCTGGCTTCAGAACTTCCATCTGACCAGTTCGCTATCTTTATTCCCCGCGAGGTTGAGATAGAGACGTTGGCGATCCCGGTCGAAGATTCAAAGATCGCACTCAAGGAATATATTGACAGGACAAGGGTCAAATGCGAAATCAAGACAACATCGGTGTTTGGGTTTGCCACTGATGGTGTCAAAAAGCAACGATTCGGGGGTTTTGGGCAGGGGACGTTCCAGTCTCAGACCGAACGCGAATTCTACGCGGCGATATGTGGGCTATACCTCTTTGGGAAACGCGAAATGAAAAGCGAGCTTACAAAAAACGAGGGAGATGCCGCTGTCGCGGCGGCATCTTTTTTCTCGATAGTACTGACATGCGAATCTCCAAACGAGGCCGGCCCGCTGCGTTATGCCTCTCAGCATGGCGGCAAGGTACTCTACATGAAGAACTTCGACCCAAGCGCACAGACGCTGAAGGCCTATATTACGGACTTTTATCATAAGATGTGATCGGGTCGGGTGGACCATTCAACGCGAATGGCATTGAACAGAGAGTTTTCCCATCCGGGGCGGGCTGCCCAGGTCGGACAAGTAGAAGATGAGGGTGCAAGGTCTCAAAAGCTGGGCTCGGGGCACCCGGCTCAGCCAGAGGTGTGCTTTGAGGCAATGCAGCGTTAGTACGGCAAGACCGGGCGAGAGGTGCAGCGGCATCCAAGGCCGCATGTACAGTCTTTGTAGGGAAGTTCAGGTAGCTTGTCAAGACTGAAGGTCTTGTTGATCAGAGCCAAGCACGCCTCGCAACCTCCGACACCAATGATGGTGGCCCTATTGATGCCCAACTCGCGCCACCGTGCGAGATCGCGTTGGTGTCTGACATGAAAACTCAGCATGCGCGTCGCCGTTTCCAAATTCATGGCACCAATGCCAGTAAATCCTGGCATGCATTCGTCAGGTGCTACGCGCCCTAGCAATTGCCAAACTGCGTAATTGAGATAGATACCTTCCCATTGCTCTGGCTGAAGTCCTTCCAGAATCTTTGGACGCATGGTAAAGACCGTAGCAAGATCGTTTTCGCGTTCCTCTATGGAGCGGGGCGCGGGATGGATTGTCATGGCCTCCTGCGCCGGGGGGAAAGGGGGTTCAAACTTGCTCTTTTGGTACGCATCAGCAATACAGATTGCCGCTTTGAAATGCCGATTACGGAGCGCAGCAATCACGTCGTCTGTAGCCGTCTCAAAAGCCTGCGCTCGTTCAGCTTCCCACCTTGAAACAGCCTGACTTGCCGCAGGTGTGCATCGCAAGATCATTCGATGCGCACACAGCTTTTCCATTCCTTTCGGATCAGCTTCGAGCAGTCGTTGAACAAGTTCTGCTTTCTTGCCGCTAACCTTTAACCCACGCGATGACAGTATCTTCCTGAGTTCTGCCACCGTGTGACAAAACTCGATCTTCTCAAGCAGAGGCAAAGTCTCCAGCGCCCCATGCGCAACCATCCCGTCGATAACGCACTGAGGACTCATCCCGAATGCGGGTGCCCAGTAATCTGGAAAACCGTCTTTGGTATCACGTGCCGATAGAAACCGTTTGAGTAGGGCCAGATGTGGCTGGCTGCTTGCCCAATTGGCCGGTACCAGTTGCGCCTTAGATATCGATTCCTGCGACGAGGAAGGAAGCTTCCGCCCCAACCACCTGTCAAACCATCCCATTATGGTTGCCGTCCGAAGTCACGATTTTTTGATTGATAACTGTGGACAATATTATCACTGTAGGGGATTCGGCGGGTGGCCCAGGTCTGACCATTTCAAGATGGATGGACGCCCAGTTGCTGTGCGAGTTCGATCATCTCCCGCGCCGCTCTTCTTGAGCACAGCCCTCCAGTGGGATAATGAATTTAGCTATGACCAACTCGAATCCGGAAAGCCCAGCCGCCACCACTCCCTCCAACTTCCTCCGCGACATGATCGCCGAGGATGTGCGCACCAAAAAGTTCGGCGACGCCGTCATCCAGACCCGCTTTCCTCCCGAGCCCAACGGCTACCTCCACATCGGCCACGCCAAGGCAATTTGCATCGACTTCGGTCTGGCCGACGATCCACCGCAAAAAGGATAGGGGGGAAGGTTGCCCTTCCCCCCTATCCATCGTCCTTGGCCCTGGTCATGTGCCTTTCAGCAGGGATGACTCCAGCAGCGTTCATTACAATGATAGCACAGATCGTTTTCATGTCAACCACAAAGTTCATATACACCGCTGAGTTCCTTGCCAGCATCGACCGGGTAATCTCGCAAGAGAGGTTGTCTCGCTATCTCACGGCAACCAAAGGCGATATTGGCGTAGCATTGGAACTGTACGAGCACAATATAGCCATTTCTGAGGCGCTTTTCGGCTTTCTTCATGGGCTTGAAGTGGCCGTAAGGAACAGCATCCATTACACGCTTCGCCGCGATCTCGGGACGCCGACCTGGTATGACGGCGGCGGCGCGCTTCCGTGGTCCACTACCGGCGAAGCGCTTTCGCTTACTGCTGTCATGGCCGACATGGTTACGGAAGCAAAAGCAAAGCTCCAGCCTACAGCGTTGCCCGGAAAGGTGATTGCCGAGTTGACCTTTGGATTCTGGCCGAACATCCTCACCAAGAGGTTTCACGCGACACTTTGGCTGCCCAGCCTGCACAAGGCATTCCCACACGCGACCGTGCCCAGGAGCATCATTCACTTGCGGCTGGAAGTGATCCGCCGTTTGCGGAACCGCATCGCGCATCACGAGCCGATCATAACCTCGCATAATGAGGTCTATACAGGGTTCAAAGATCAACCTTACATCGCTCTTTCGAGCATTCTGGAGTGCATGGAGTGGGTTTCCGAAGACGCCGCTCTATGGCTCAAGGCGCAATCCCGTTATCAGTGGGCCGAGGAGTTGCTTCTTGCCGTGAGCAAGATGGGCATCGCACTCTAGCTGCTCGCCATTCGATCGTCTCCCGCGCCGCTCTTATTGAGCACAGCCCTCCAGTGGGATAATGAAACGCAGCTATGACCGACTCGAATCCGGAAAGCCAAGACGCTCCAATTCACGACGCTCGCACTCCCTCCAACTTCCTCCGCGACATCATCGCCGAGGATGTGCGCACCCAAAAGTTCGGCGACGCCCAAATCCAGACCCGCTTTCCTCCCGAGCCCAACGGCTACCTCCACATCGGCCACGCCAAGGCCATCTGCATCGACTTCGGCCTGGCCGACGAGTTCGGCGGGAAAACAAACCTGCGCTTCGACGACACCAACCCTGAAAAAGAAGAGCAGGAGTACGTCGATTCCATCATGGCCGACGTCCGCTGGCTGGGCTTCGACTGGGAGCGCCTCTGCTACGCCTCCGACTACTTCCCCCAGCTCTACGAGTGGGCCTTGCAGCTCATCAAGGCCGGCAAGGCCTACGTAGACGACCTCACCGCCGACGAGATCCGCCGGCACCGCGGCACCTTGACCGAGCCCGGCAGGGACAGCCCCTACCGCAGCCGCTCCGTCGAAGAAAATCTCGACCTCTTCACCCGGATGAAGGCCGGCGAATTCCCCGACGGCAGCCGCGTGCTGCGCGCCAAGATCGATATGGCCTCGCCCAACCTCAACATGCGCGATCCGGTTATATACCGCATCCTGCACGCCACGCACCACCGCACCGGCGACCAGTGGTGCATCTACCCCATGTACGACTACGCCCACGGCCAATCCGATTCGATCGAACGCGTCACCCACTCCTTGTGCACCCTCGAGTTCGCCGACCACCAGCCCCTCTACCGCTGGTATATCGAGCAGCTCGGCATCTTCCCCTCGAAGCAGATCGAATTCGACCGCCTCAACATCACCTACACCCTGCTCAGCAAGCGCAAGCTCATCCAGCTCGTGCAGGAAAAGCGTGTAAGCGGCTGGGACGATCCCCGTATGCCCACCCTCTGCGGCATCCGCCGACGCGGCTTCACGCCCGAAGCCATCCGCGCCTTCTGCGCCGCCGCCGGCGTCTCGCGCACCAATGGCAGCACCGACATCGAAATGCTCGAGCACTTTCAGCGCGACGACCTTAACCGCCGCGCTTCCCGCGCCATGGCCGTCCTTCGCCCCCTCAAGCTGGTCATCGACAACTACCCTGTTGGTCAGGTCGAGGACGTCGAAGTCCAGAACAATCCGGAGGATCCCTCCGCCGGCGCCCGCCAGGTGCCCTTCTCGCGCGAGCTTTTTATTGAGCAGGACGACTTCCGCGAGACGCCTCCGCCCAAGTACTACCGCCTGTCTCCAGGAAAAGAGGTCCGCCTGCGCAATGCCTACTTCGTAACAGCACAAAGCGTAGTAAAGGCTGCCGACGGCAGTCTCGTCGAGGTCCACTGTACGTATGATCCGGCCAGCCGCGGCGGCAACTCTCCCGACGGCCGCAAGGTCAAGTCCACCCTCCACTGGGTCTCCACCACCCACGCCATCTCCGCCGAAATCCGTCTCTACGACAAGCTTTTCCTCAAGCCAGACCCCGGCGACTTCGAAGAAGGCCAGGACGTCCACAGCAATCTCAACCCCAACTCCGTCGAGATCCTCACCGGCGCCAGGCTTGAGCCTTCTCTCGCCAACGCCAAACTTGAGGACCGCTTCCAGTTCGAGCGCGTCGGCTACTTCTGCCTGGACCCAGATTCGACCCCCGACTCCACTCCACCCAATCTTGTCTTCAACCGCACCCTCCCGCTTAAAGACTCCTGGGCCAGGATCGAGAAGAAGTCAGGAGCATAGACCACCTGCGGTGGGGCAGACGCTCGCTGATCGCTCGCATAAGTGTTGTGCTTTCCCAGGTTCAAAAAGCTGGACCTGGGGCACCCGGCGAAGATCACGAGGCATCTGTCTATATCGATACCGGTATGCGGTCACCGTACTAGGTGCTTATCAAATCCAGCCGCAACTAATTTCTCATAAGCATCCCAAACCTCGGCTGGAATTTCGAGAGGAATTTGAAAGCCCATCGCGGGATAGAGTTTTATACGCTGTAAATCTCCGACCATGATATTGATCATCGTTTCCCGGTCCACGATCGGCCCAACGTATTCTTCGTAAGTGAAGGTCGGCGAGGTCACTATCAGCTCATTCTTTTCTTCAGGCCAGAATTTCTTGAAGGTCGCATAAGCTCGCATCTCCATTGTAGGTCTCTGCGCCAAAATGATCTTTTGTGGAATCTTACCCATTCGCTTCAAAAGCTCATAGGAATTGCGCACATTTTCGCCGGAATTCACCGCCTCTGTTTCAAGAATGATATCGTCGCGTGGAATGCCGTTTTCCATCATGACTTCCGCAAATTTTCCCGCTTCGGTCATTTCCCAATTCGTTGTTTGCAGGCCGGCAGAAGCATGTTTGCCGGAAACTAAAACTAATGGAGCAAGCCCTTGTTTATAAAGTTGCGCGACATATTTTGGCACTGAAAGGTCGAGTGAAGTAAAACAGAGAATCATATCGGCTGGAACAAGCTCATGATGAAGATGGTGATATTCCCAGACAATCTTCGCTAATCTATCTTCTTCAATTCGTTCAAGCATCAATTTCATCCGTAACGTTCCCTACTCCCTACTCCCTATTC
>JBEKGY010000033.1:0-37666 GCA_050012555.1 Occallatibacter sp. | reverse complement strand
TTTCACAATATCCTCGACCTCGTTTTCTCTCACCGTTACTGGATCATACTCAACCCTGTTCTTCTTGGAGAGAAGTTTTTCAAAATGGCCAATCCCTTTCCGATTTACAAAGTTTCGAGATACGAGAAGGGACTTCAAATCATTTGCCGCTCTGCTGTGGTCGTCCGACGATACCCTTTCGCGCCCCATGCCAGTTCTCAAGGCATCGCAGTACGAAATCGCCCCGTGTATGCCAAGCAACGCCGAGGAAAATCTGTATCCGGCCAGATCGCCCTGCAAAAGATCCATCCCTTTCAGGAAGTCTCTTGCTCGACCCAAGAAGTGTTGGACTTGCACGGCGATCATGAAGACATTCTCGCACAATTAACAATGTGAAAAGGCCTCCGCCGCAGCGGAGGCCCAATCGTACCTGGCCGTGCCTGGTGCGCCGGTTACTTGGCCGCAGCCGCCTGTGCCCCGTCGGACTTGGCATACTTGCGGCGGAAACGCTCCACGCGGCCCGCTGTATCCACCAGGCGCTGCTTGCCGGTGAAGAACGGGTGGCAAGCCGAGCAGATTTCCACGTGAATGTCGCCCTTGTGGGTCGACCGGGTCTCAAAGTGGTTCCCGCAGGCGCACTTAACGTGCACCGCGGCGTAATTGGGATGAATCTTTTCCTTGGGCATCTCTTCGGACAAACCTTTCCTGCAATTCTCTTATTGTATGGGGATTTGGTTTGTTTAGCAATCGCCGAAAGACAGGGAATAGGGAGTAGGGAATAAGGGCGAATGCGGAATATTAGCGTTTTCGACTACCCGCACAGAAAAGCCGGAAATTCTCAATGTGTTATGAGCAAGAGTGGAACGCCACCGTCTACTCCCTACTCCCTACTCCCTACTCCCTTGCCTTTACTGCGCCAGCGCCTTCTCGATCCCCGCCTTCGCCAGCGGCGCCATGATCGCGAAGCCGGCCGGGTTCGGATGCACGCCGTCCCCGCTCAGCTTCGCCGGCAGCCCGTCGCGCTCGTCCTTCATCGCCGTGTAGTAGTCCACATAGACGTAGCCTTTTTCCGCCGCATAGGCCTTGATCCATGCGTTCAGCGCGTCGATCTTCAACGCCGGTGTTTTTCCCGGCGTCCAGGGGAAGTCGAAGGCCGGCAGCACCGAGCACAGCACCACGCGAATGTGGTTGGCCGTCGCCAGTTCTACCATCGACATCAGGTTGCCTTCCGACTCCTCCAGCGTCATCGGTCCGGTGTTCTCAGCGATGTCGTTGGTGCCGGCCAAAATCACCACCACACTGGGTTTAAGCCCGATCACGTCCTGGCGGAACCTCAGCACCATCTGCGGCGAGGTCTGGCCGCTGATGCCGCGGTTGATGTAGGGCTTGCCGGGAAACGAATCGTCAAGATGCCAGCCCTGGGTGATCGAGTCGCCCATGAAAACCACGCGGTTTTCGCCCGCGGCGGGCGGAGGGAGCGCAAGATCGGCCTCTTTGAACCTGCCCAGCCAGGGCCAGTCGTTCTTCAACTGTTCCTCGCGCGCCTTTGCCTTCTGGGCCTCGGTCGCCGGCGCTGCGGCTAGCGTGGTCTGTGCCGCAGGCGGCGCCATGGTCTCCGGCTTGTTTGCGGGCTCCTGAGCTGTGAGCCGGTATGAGACGAGCAGCCCGGCGAGGGCCAGAGATAGGAGAGCGGTGCGCAAAGCAACTCGATTCAAAATATGGTCTTCCTCTCTTCGCGGGCAATAGAATCGGTCTCCCGCACGCATTCGATTATAGGCAATCATGGCAAGGGAAGGTCATCACCCGCTTATGGATCTATCGCCGTTCCATTCCATGCGCAATCGCCGCCTCAATTAAATCCATGAGCGAGTGCATCAGAAACAGGTGCCCCTCCTGAACGCGCGCGGTATCCGTATGAGGAACAATCAAGGCGCAGTCTGCCAGCGGGGCGGCGGCTCCCCCGTCTTGTCCGAGAAAGGCAATGGACGTAATCTGCAGCTCCCGGCAAGCTTCCAGAGCTCTCAGCACATTGGCGGAGCGTCCGCTCGTACTGAAAGCTACAAGAACATCTCCCGGCTGGCCCAGCGCCCGAATTTGCCGGGCAAAGATATCTTCAAAGGCATAGTCGTTTCCTATGCATGTGAGGACCGCCGAGTCGGCAGTTAAGGCCAGAGCAGGCAGGGCGGCGCGGTTACTCTTGTATCTGCCCACCAGCTCGCCGGCAAGGTGTTGCGCCTGGCATGCGCTGCCGCCATTGCCGCACGCTATCAGTTTGTGGCCTTGACTTAAGGAATCGATGCACTTTGACGCTGCGTCACGCAGGCCGTGCTGAAGCTGCCGCATGGCCGCCAAGCTTTGCAAGGCGTCGTCGAGAGACGATTCGAAATCGGATTGCATCTCAGAACCGATCATACGGGGTTTCATTTCATCGGTCACGTCGCAGGCCCTCAAGCGCGACGCAGAGCGCCGCCGCATCTCCGATCTGCTCACCCAGTTCGGCCGCGACGATCCGGCAAACGCCGGAGGAACCGGTCAGAGCTTCTCGCGCAACAACCGCGCGCGCCGGTCCGAGCAACGCTTCACCCATTCTGACAGCAAGACCGCCAACAACAATGCATTCCGGATTCAATACGTCGACGAGAATCGCCATGGCCTCGCCCAATCGCTCTCCGGTTGCCCTGACGAGGTTCAGTGCGAGATCGTCTCCGGCCTGGGCCGCATTCCATACGTCGCGAGCAGAGAGTGCGTCGCCATCTTTTCCCATGCACGATGCAAGCAGTGTGAAGCCGCCCCGCGCGATCTCCATCTCCACGATCCGCCGTGCCTCGCGCGCCATGCCGGCGCCGCTCACCCAGCCTTCCACTGTTCCATTTTTGTTATGCCCGATGGGGCCCGACTGCGTGAGCCGGACATGACCGATCTCCCCGGCTAACTTTGACGCGCCCTGGTATAGCTGGCCGTTCAGAATAAGTCCGGCTCCGATCCCGGTCCCCATGGTCAGGAAGACCATGTTTTGAGTTCCTCGAGCGGCTCCAAATGCGCGCTCTGCAAGGGCGCCGGCATTCGCGTCGTTACCCAAAAAGCATTTCACCTTGAATTCGTCTTCCAGTATGTTCTTGATTGGAACGTCTCTCCAGGCAGGGAGATTGGGAGGCGACTGAATCACCCCATTGATCTCGTCCAGCGGACTTCCGCAACTGACTCCGATAGCCTGCAGATCGGCTAAATCCAATTGTTGAGCGGAAATTACTTCCCGAATTGCTTCTTTTATTCGCGCCAGGGTGGGCCTGGGGTCTTGATCGGCATTTGTCTCAAATGCAATGCGCCTCAGGATTGCGGGCGGCTCCGTGGAGAGCGCCACCGCTGTTTTTGTACCGCCAATATCAACTCCAACCAGCGCTGCTTTAGACATGGAAACCTTCGGCCATAGCCAGAGAATTGATCTCCAAATCGAGATTGACCTCAGCGGCAATCGTACTCTTAAACACTGACGGGTATCCATTCGACTCTGGCAGGCCCGGGGGTTGTGGTTTTGTGGCCTGTGGGGCGGCTTTTGCCCGGCACTCTACTATAACTTGTTGGTTCTAAAGCGACAGCTTGCTGGAAAAGGCACGGAGAGCCGGGGCCTTTTTCCACAATTGGAGCCGCACGACGCACCGGCGCGCTCCCGAGGCGATTGCGCTACGCTTGAATCCATATGAGTGTTTGCACGATCTGCGATGGAGTTGGGCTGGTTCGGGTGGTCAACGCCTCAGGGCAATGGGTCTCCCGCGCCTGCCAGTGCCAGGAGATGCTGCGCGAAGAGCGCCGCCTCGCCGCCGCGCACATCCCCGAGCGCTACCGGCATTGTTCCCTGGACTCATATGAAACCGTCTTTCGCGGTCAGTACGGCGCCTCAGCTTTCAAAAACCGTCATGCCGCCGACAAGCCTCAGGCCGACCCTTCGCTGGGCCGCGCCCTGATGATGGCGCGCTCGTTTGTGAAGGAATACCCGACAGATAAAGATCGCAAAGGGCTGCTCTTTTGGGGGACCATCGGCGTGGGCAAAACCCACCTTGCTGTGGGCGTGCTCAGCCGGCTGGTGCAGGAGTACGGCGTCAAGGGGCTCTTCTGCGATTATCGCGAATTGCTCAAAAGCATCCAGAACAGCTACAACCCGCAGGTTCAAACCACCGAACTGGAACTGCTCAAGCCGGTCTTTGCCGCCGATGTGCTGGTGCTGGACGACCTGGGAGCGCAGAAGCCAAGCGAGTGGATGTGGGACACGGTGGCCCTTATCCTCAACACCCGCTACAACGATAAGCTGACCACCATCATCACCACCAACTTCCCGAACGAGCAGGCCGGGGCTGGCTTCAAAGCCGATCCGGAAGGTAAGAAGCCCGCTAAAAGCGAAGACACTTTAGGCGACCGCATCGGCGACCGCATGCGCTCCCGCCTGGCCGAGATGTGTATCACTGTAGAGATCAACGGTGTCGACTTCCGCCAATTGGTCAAGGGCAAGCGCCCCGAGTGATCCAGCGCCCGATCATCTGTATCGTTTCGATACAGTCTGCGCTCAAAATACCCAAAGGCTGCACAGCAGCAAAAGCATGGCTGCGATGGTCAGGGTCTGGTAGACGAGATCGGCTGGCTGGAGGGGGTGATCCATCCGGGCAGCGTTCATGGCCATAGGGGTGGATGCGGTTTGGAGGGAGGTTCGCATCGTGCGCTGCCTTTCTGTGCCTTTCGGCAAGGGTTACGGATGAGGTGCGGCGCCGGTTCCCTGGACGCTCGACTCCTTAGACGCCGTACGCCCGCCGGGAGTGCCCGGCAAATCAAACAACATTGTGACACTGTATTGCATATCGGCCAATGCCAATAAAGCGTAACCCAATTAACAGGAATGGGGGATGCAGGGGTATTCCTTCGGTAACGGGTGTAGAATTTCGCTCGTGAGCTCTGATCCCAAATTTGATCTCTCCAATCCCCCCCCGGCGCAGGAACGCAACTGGCTGCCGCTGGCCATGGCTATCGCGGTCGTCCTGGTCGCCGCTGCCGTCGTGGTGCTGGTTTTCGAGCACCCCAGGCCTACAGCGAAGGTGACGCCCATCTCCGCGGCTCCAGACGCCTACGCCTCCAGCTTGCCCATCACCGGCCTGGCCATGAGCGAGTCTTCCAACCTGGCCGGCGGCAAGGTCACCTACCTTGACGGGCACATCGCCAACACCGGCGCCCGCACCGTGACCGGGATCACCGTGCAGGTGTTCTTCCGCGACGCCGCCCACGAAGTGGCGCGGAACGATACTCTGCCGCTCAAGCTCATCCGCATGCGCGAGCCTTACATCGACGTCGAGCCGGTCTCTGCGGCCCCGCTCACGCCCGGCGGCGGGCACGACTTCCGCATCATCTTCGACGCGGTCCCCCCACCCGACTGGGACGGCGCCTACCCTGAACTGCGCGTAATTCACGTCGAGACAAAATAGCCATTGAGTATGTTGCAATAACCGGGCTTGTGTCAGGGCACGACCGGGGTACCGGGGCACCCTCTGGGTCGGGTCGCGTGCCGAAAAGGGACGTAAAACAAGGGGCTTCAGCCCCTGAGGAATTGCAACCGGCCGGATTCCTGCCCGCCGATTTTCCTCACCGGGAGAGGTTTTTCCTGCCCCATTTTCCCCGTCCGGGTGTCCAATGAAAGAACTGCTATTTCCAGCGGAGGATGCGATGGTCAGGTGCGATGCGGGATTCGAGGGCAAGCGGAGACTGGCGAGGTGCGCGGCCGGTCTTGCGGTGCTGGTGCTTGCCGCCGTGGGGTTGGCCGCCGGCCAGGACGATCCGGAAGCCAGGCTGAAGGTCAGCGACAAGCCGCTGACCGCCGAGCAGCTTGCGGTCTACCGGGTGGTCCTGGGCAATTGGATGGCGCAGGAGATGCCTGCGCTCAACCTGGCCGTTCAGACGGTTCCGTTTCCAACCAGCGGAGGTTTTGATGCCAGCGGTTGCCTCAAAGACCTGGATCTTGAACCGGCTTCGCCCACAGTCGTCCATCGCTTTCGGCAACAGGACCTGGCGCAGTTGGGGCCGGCCAGAACCTTCACGCTCGTCGACCCGGACCGGCAGAGGAAGGAAGTTCACGACAACGATCCCGAAAAGACCATAGGCGATGGAAGGACGATTGAAGACGCCGTCCGCAACGGCTTCGCCCACGGCCTGGCCACCTTGAGCGAGATCCGTTTCGACAAGAAGCACAAGCACGCCATCGTCTCCTACGGCTTTTATTGCGGTTCACTCTGCGGCAACGGCGGAGCCTTGTTGCTGGAAAAGATTGACGGCGTTTGGCAGCGCAAGAGCCGCTGTGACGAATGGATCTCGTAGCATCATCGGCTTTCACTGAGCGGCAAGCCCGGCGCGGCTGGTCAGAGACCGGTAAAATCGACAATATATGGAACCAAGCAACCAAAGCCCTGCCGCCGCGGAGACCATCCCCGATACTATCCTGGACGGCAGCCGCTTCGTCCGCGCCTGCCTGCGCCGCCCGGTCGACCGCACCCCGGTCTGGTTTCTGCGCCAGGCCGGCCGCTACATGCAGGAGTATCGCGACGTCCGCAAGCACCACACCCTGGTGGAAATCTGCAAGCAGCCCGATCTGGCCGCCGAGGTCACCATCACCGCCGCCGAAAAGCTCGGCGTGGACGCCGCCATCATCTTTGCCGACCTGTTGCTGCCGCTGGAACCCATGGGCATGGACTTCGAGTTCCAGGCCGGCGAGGGCCCGGTGGTGCATCATCCCGTGCGCACCGCCGAGGACGTCCGCGCCCTGCGCATTGACCGCGCCGATGATCTGGCCTATGTAGCCCGCGCCATTCAGAAGGTCGCCGCCCACTTCCGCGACCGCCTGGGCATCATCGGCTTCTGCGGCGCGCCTTACACCCTTGCCAGTTACATGATTGAGGGCGGCGGCTCAAGGAATTACATCTATACCAAGCAGATGATGTACCGCGACTCGTTATCCTGGCGCCTGCTGCTCGATAAGCTCGTCAAGGTCCTCGAGGAGTACTGCCGCCTCCAGGTCCAGGCCGGCGCAGACGTTATACAAATTTTTGATAGTTGGGTCGGTTCGCTCGCCCTTGCCGACTATCGCGAGTACGCCTTCGAGGCCTCCAAACGCCTGGTCCGCTCGGTCCAGCAGATGGGCGTTCCGGTCATCTACTTTGGCGTCGAGACCGCGGGCCTGTTGGCCGAGATGGCCTCGACCGGCGCCGACGTCATCGGCCTGGACTGGCGCCAGCCCCTCGATGAAGGCTGGCGCTTGGTCGGCCATGGCCACGCGGTGCAGGGGAATCTCGACCCCATCACACTCTTCGCGCCCCTTGAAGTTCTGGAGCTGCGCGTCAAGGAAATTCTCCGCGCCGCTGGAGGGCGCCCCGGCCACATCTTCAACCTTGGCCACGGCATCGTCCCCAACACCCCTGTCGAAAACGTCCAGGCCGTCGTCCGCATGGTCCGCGAGTTCCGCCCACAATGAACTTCAGACCAGCAGCTTCCACAAATGCTCCGTGCCCCATCCTTTCGCCTTTTTTCTGGCGAAAGGGTGGGAAACCACTAACTCCAATCGGCCCATTCACGAGGAGGTCGTAAATGGCAAAACAAGCCGTCCTCTTGCTGGCCCACGGAACCCCGGAGACCGTGGAGCAGATTCCCGAGTACCTGCGCAACGTGGTCAGCGGCCGTCCGCTTCCCCAGCCGGTCATCGACGAGATTCAGCATCGCTACGCCCTCATCGGCCGCAGTCCGCTCACCGAAATCACCCTGGAGCAGGCCCGCCTCGTAGAAGCGGAACTGGCCGCTCAAGGCGAGCCTGTTCGCGTCTACGCCGGCATGCGCAACTGGCGCCCTTACATTGCCGATGTGGTCCGCCAGATGCGCGCCGATGGCGTTCGAGAGGCAGCGGTCGTCTGCCTGGCCCCGCAATACTCGCGCACCAGCGTGGGACTCTACCGCCGCGCCGTCGATGCTGAAGCGGCCGGCCTGCGCATCGACTTTACTGAGGGCTGGGCGCAGCATCCGCTCCTCGCCGAAGCCTTTGCCGAGCGGCTCCGCCCGGCGTTGAGCAAGCTGAGCGAAGAGGCAGGCGCGCCGGTTCCCGTTCTTTTCACGGCCCACAGCGTCCCCAGCCGGACGGTTCAACAGTCTGAAGCAGGCCAGCTCGCCGACCCCTACGCCGAAGAGGCCAAACGCACCGCCGCTTTGGTCGCCGGGCGCGTCCCAGGCATTCCCCAATGGTGGTTTGCTTTCCAGAGCCAGGGCGTAAGCGCTGGCCCGTGGATCGGGCCCACCGTCGAGCAGACGCTCGACGGCCTCGCCGCATCGGGCGTCCAGACGCTGCTCCTCCAGCCCATCGGCTTTCTCTGCGACCACGTCGAAATTCTCTACGACGTGGATATTCTCTTTCGCGGCTACGCAGTCAAACTCGGCATCCGCCTGGAGCGGCCCGAGTCGCTGAACGCTTCCCCCACCCTGGCCAGGGCGGTAGCGGATCTGGCTCGTCAGGGGCTGGCGCGGTTGCAGGCTTCAGCAGCCTGATCCTACGGCAGGAACGATGTGCTGAACCCTGACTGCATTTTGCGCCGGCCGGAGGATTAAAGAGGCGCCGAATTACAACTAAGGTACACTTCCGCAAGGCGCTTCAATCCGATAAACTGACTGTTTGGGCGATTGAGTGCGAACCTGATTGCCTGCATGGCTGAGGTCTGGTGGCAATAGTCAGATCCTTCGGATCAAATCCCGAAGAGTAATTCTAACCATTCAAATCGGTTGTTCTTTGAGTATGCCAGAGGTGGAGATTGCCCGTCAGACGTTCAAAACCATCAGTTGAAGGGGAAACTGAAGTCCGCTGTGCAAGATGCGGAGGTTCTCTGCGGCGGTTGTCGCGCAAAGGATTTCTGCAGGAAAAGATATTTTCTTTTTTCGGCTATTATCCCTGGGAATGTCCCTTCTGTCGAGAACCCCTCATGCTCAAAATGAGGAAACAAATTAGGAAGCACCGAGTCCACGCATCGGCCGCCGATTAAATTCGCAGCTTGCACACGCTTTAGAACCAGTCTCATACAAAACTACCTGCCCCACCAGCCACACAATATACTCCGAGTTGCCGCAAACAATAAACTGGCGCCTCTGAACCTCCTTGAGCGCTCAACCGCCCCAAATCATCCCTCCTCACATCGTTCCTTCGCATAGCTCCAGGCCGAAAATGGCGGATGTCCAGCATCCGGATCATCGGTCACGATGAATGGGTCCGGTCCAAAACCCGTGTACTGCGCATATCGTTCCGCCGCCGTTCCATCAAGTGAAGTCTCGTTCATGAGAAACCCGTCTACCATGCGTTTGCACGCCGCAATCGCCTCGTCCAGTGTGGCGAAATCCCCCATCTTATATCGTTCGCTCTCGTCCATGTAGTGGTAGTTGTCATCCACATAGATAGAATATGTATGTCCCGGCTTCGCCATATTGCCTCTTCCCGACCTCCCCATGCTCAGCTGACCAGCACAGCATACAAGGTCTCGGCCAAAACTGCGTACCGCTCCGGCGGTCGGATCATCGAGACCGCTTCTAGGAACGGAAAAAGTTCCTGGCCAGGAACAGCACGTTCGCCGGCCGCTCCGCCAACCGCCGCATGAAGTAGGGGTACCACTCGCGGCCAAAGGGAATGTATACGCGCACGTTGTAGCCCTCGCGAACCAGTTTGCGCTGCAGGTCGCGGCGCACTCCAAATAACATTTGAAACTCGAACCGGTTTGGGTCGATCCCATTCTGTGCGGCAAACGTTTTGGCTTCGGCGATCATGGCATAGTCGTGGGTGGCCAGGCCGTGATAGACCGGGCCGGCCAGCAGCAACCGGCCCAGGAGGATGAAGTTCGTATCCACGTCGGCCTTGCGCGGATAAGCCACCTCCGCCGGCTCCTTGTATGCCCCCTTGCACAGACGCACCCGGATGCCGCCGGCCAGCAGTTGTTCGATGTCCGCCTGCGATCGGTAAAGGTAGCTCTGGATCACGATTCCAATCGCCCCGCGCAGTTCAGCCTTCGCGTGGAGCCGCTGCACAATGTCCAGAGTGATCTGCGTCAGCCGCGAGTCCTCCATATCGATGCGCACAAAGTTGCCCGTCGCGGCGGCATGCCCGGCGAGGCTTTCGACAATCGTCTCGGCCAGCTTCGCTGAGAGTTCCAACCCCATCTGCGTCAGCTTGACGCTGATGTTGGCGTTGAGCTTCCGCGCGGCAATCGAGTCCAGCAGTTGGTGGTAGACCACGGCGGCCCGGTGCGCCTCCGCCTCCGTGGTCACGCTCTCGCCCAGCGAGTCCAGGGTTACAGCCATGCCCTGATGGTTTACCGCCGCGGCCGCGCGCAGGGCGTCCTCGATCTCCATGCCGGCAACGAACCGCGAACTCAGCCGTCCGCCCAGACGCGATCGTTCGACAAAGCGGCGCAGAAGTCGATTGTGGGAGAGTGCGATAAAGGCGGAACGCAGCAGAGGCATCGGACGATCCCCCCGGCCAGAGCCCTGGGCTCACCTGCCTTGCAATCCAGTTTCGCACAACCAGCCGCATGGGCTTCACGATGCGGCCATACGATTTCCAAATTAGTAAGTCCCGCTTACCGGATCTCGTAGATCGTGCTGCCGTGAGCCGGCAAGGTCATACCGATCTCTTTCGATTCCTTGCCGGCGACTTCAGTCCACACATTCTCAGCTACATGTTTCGCACCCTCAAGGCCAAGCTGGCTCCAGGTGGTGCGCAGCGTAACCGGCTTGTCGTCGAGGTTGAAAAAGGCAAAGTACTCCTTGTAAACCCCCGCCCCCGGCCCGTTGATCGTTCCCCGCCACACCCTGGCGTGTTCAAAGCCGGGCAGTTTCGCGGTGTCCACCTGACGGCTGTAAGTTACGTTCTGGTTCATGAAAAGCATCGTCTGATTGGTAATCAGCGACCGTGTAAAATCATCCAGCTTGGTCAGATTCGCCCCCAGAATCAGCGGCGATCGCGCAATCGCCCACAGCGTAAACTCCGTCCGCTGCTCATCCTGCGTCTCCCGCGACTGCCTTGGCTCGCCCATGCCCGGATGCGGCCCCAGCCATCCCCAGGGCAGCATATCCTCGTCCGGCCAGTTGCCCGGCTTCACATACACCTCCCACTTCGCCAACTTGTCGAATGCTTCCCGCACGCCGAAGGGATAATCCCCATCCCCTGCTTTATGCTCGAAGGTCCAGCCGTCCCAGTGGTCGTCGGAGAGGCGCCACATCTGTGCATATTTCCCAACGAATGCCGCATCTTCCAGCGCCGTCGGTCCCGGCGAAAGGCTCAGCACAATCGGCCGTCCCGTTTTCTTGATCGCATCGGAAATCTGCCGTATCTCCGTCGGCCGGAAGGGCCGGTTGCTGATGCAGTCCACCTTGATGAAGTCCAGTCCCCATCCGGCGTACAACTTCAGCATCGAATCGTAATAAGCCTGCCCGGCCGCATTGTCTTTCACGCCCCAGTTGCCCTCGTCCCACGGGCAGGGGCTTGTGGTGTCGGCCGCATCCACGGCATGAAAGCTCGACCCCGCGATGGGCAGGTTTGCCTCGACCACCTGGCGCGGAATCCCGCGCACAATATGGATGCCGAACTTCAGCCCTTGCGCATGAACCCAGTCGGCCAGGGGCTTGAACCCCGCTCCGCCAGCCGCCGATGGAAACCGGTTCTCCGCCGGAATCAGGATTCCGTTCCCATCCCACACGTATTTTCTCTGCTCCAGGTGCTCGCCGAAGGGATTTTCCATATACCACCCCTCGTCGATCACCGCATCCTGCCATCCGAACTGCACGATTCCCGCCAGCACAGCGGCATTGGCCTTGTAATCGTCTTCATTGATGGTCAGCCCATACGCATCCCAACTGTTCCACCCCATGGGCGGCGTGGGAGCGAGGGTCTGTGCGTGTGCCAGGGTTGCGGCTAAGGCGGCTACGGCAAAAACGGCGGCGATGAAAACACTGCGGCTGGTCATGCGGAAACATATACCACATCCGGCAAGGTTCTGGCAGTGGCGAAACCGTTGTAGTTCACACGGATTCCGATTCCGCCAGCCGTTTTGCCCGCCACAACGCGCCGTTCAAAGAGACTGCCGGTTCCGATGCCACCGGCATCTGCGGCGCCGCGGCATGGAGGCCGGCGAAGAAAGCCTCGCGCACCAGGGTTATCTTCTCCACCACGCCGCCGGTCCAGGCCACCGGAACCTCGCCCGCAATCCCGTGCTTGCGGCGCAGTTTGGCCCGCACCAAAAGCACAAACTCGACCAGGTCGGCCGCCGCCTGCTTTAGAACCCCTACAGCCACCGGATCGCCGGCCTCGGCCAATTCATTGATGGCCGGCGCCAACGCGGCAAAATCCGGTCCCGGTGTGCTGTTGCCCAGGTTCACCAGGTCATCCAGGCTGGGCGTGCCCCAAATCTCGCCCACCTTTTTTAAGATTTGCGTCAGCTCCTCGCGGTCATAGGCATGGAGCGCCCTGCGCACACTGTGAAGCCCAATCCAGTAGCCCGAGCCCTCGTCGCCCAGGCGCGAACTATAGCCGCCTGCGCACTCCCGGCTGCCGTCCGGCGCGCGGCCAATGGTATTGGAACCGGTTCCGGCGATCTGCAAAATGCCGTGGCCGCCTTTGAAAGCTGCGTCCAGGGCGATCACTTCATCGCCCACCACCTCGGAGCGCTCGACGCTAAAGTCTTTAAAAACAGCGGTGATCCACTCAACAGTCCCAGGCGCGCTGCAGCTGGCGACCCCGCACGAGGCGGCGCGCACGCCGGTTACGCCGGCCTGGGCATAGACATCTTTGAGCAGCGCGCGCAAATGTTCCTCGGCAGCCTCCGCGCCCACCCGCAGCCGCTTGATGGAACCGCTCTGGGAGTGAGCCAGAACCCGTTCACCTTGCACGATGGAGCCGCGGGTGTGCGTTCCTCCGCCGTCGATTCCCAGAATCACATTCATCGCTCGCTTGCTCCTTCTCTTGCCGGAATCTCCATCTTATCGCATGGGGAGAAGGGGCAGGTGAGGCGGGGCCTGCGGCACCCCATCCCGTTCAGGGTCGAGCCGGAGTGCTGGAGTTTCCCGGCTCCAAAACGGCATTACAATTTTCAAATTGGACCCAACTCAACATCGTTTCTCGTTCCAAGCCGTTTTATTTTATCTATGTCCGGCACGCCCGGCCTTATGTTGGGGCATGGCTCTCCATTGGAGGGAACAGTCCACCTGTGGGCCACGAGGGAAGCGATGACCGAGATCCCAACCGTAACTTTGACGCAAGCCGGCTCGACCAAGCCGGCTCACACCAGGGCCAGAGAACCGCGTTGGGAGTGGAGGCGCTGGCCCAGTCGTTTTTGGACAACCTGTTTTTTGTGCAGGGCCGGAGCGTCGAACGGGCGACGGTGAACGATCTTTTACGGTGGAAACGTTTTATGCCGAAGGGCCGGGCTCAAAAAAGGACCGCGCAACCCGAGGCTACGCGGTCCCAACGAGCACGAACTTCTTGTCGAACTTTACGCGAACTTCTTGAGCCGGGCGCTGACGTCGCCGGAGAGCCGCAGGATGAAGCCCTGAATGTACTCTCCGAGATCCAGCTTGTCGTTCTGAATGAGCGGCGTCAGGTCCATGCCGAAGTTGATCAACTCGACGGCATCGACCGCGTGGCTCTGGTGATAGGTGGCGTGAGCGCGGCGGCGCGCCATGGTTGCCAGATCGTAGCGCTTGCCGCCGGCGATCTGGGAATCGAACACGCCGACGAGCGAGGCCTGGATGTTCTGGTGGCCATTGACCGCGAAGACGACCTTATCGTCGTCCATCAGCCAATCGAGATCGCGCCACACTTCGCACCCGTACAATTTGCGCGGGCGTTGATCGGCAGGCAATTCGCGGATCGCGGCGATAGTGCGCAGCGCGGTGCTGACGTGCGTATCGTGCTTATCCGCGAGGTTGTGCGTGTAAACGACCTCGGGCCGGGTGGCGGCGACGATCGCTTTTATATCGTCCTTCGGCCCGGGATTCTTGGCATCTTTCATCACGCTGCTGCTGTGATCGAGAAAAGCGACGGCCGAATACTCGCCCACAAAAGCGGCTTTCTTCTGCTCGAGGCGCCGGACCACCTGCATCTCGTCGTTGGTATAGGCCCCATAGAGGCCATTGCGCGGGCTGCCCGCGCCGTTGGTGGCGATCACAGCCATGAACCACTTGTTGGGGTTCCCGAATCCTTCGAGAATGCCCTCCATGGACATGATCTCGATGTCGTCCTGATGCGCCGCGATTCCCAGGTGCGTAACGCGCTTCAGCGCATCGGTTTCATTGGCGCCATCCGGAACCCAGATCTCGGCTTTCTCCGCAGTCATTTTCATTACTTCCCTCCTTGAATTGCCGGCAGGCTGGCGGCCGCGATGGATTGTCCGACGCGGCGATTGGCCTCGTCGGGCAGCGCAACGGAGACGCGCGCTGCAAGCTCCGGAAATTCCGCGCGCAGCACTTCGAGGCTCCGTTTCAGGATGACTTCGCCACCCAATCCCGTCGTTACCCTGCCTAAAACCAACACGTGCTTCAATTCGTAGAAATCGGCGTAATGCGCAACGGCGTAGCCGAGATACGTGCCGATGGTTTCGTAAACCTGATGGGCCAGCGGATCGCCCGCGGCCATCTTGTTCTGGAGAACCACCAGGCGCTCCGGCAGGGGCATGCCCGGCTCGAATTGCATTCCGGCGCCGGAAGCCACGCGGTCAGAACCCTGCTGTGAGAAATACTGCACGCCGCAGCCGATGTCGCCCGACCACTCGTCGGCGGGGCCGTCCGCGCGGTAATCGACCGGAACGAACGCTAGTTCATTCAACCAACTGGTGATGTTGCCTTCGTGGTTGGCGTAACCGGCGGCCAAACTCGATCCGAGCGCGATGCCGAGCACCGGGTTTTCCTTGAGCGACATAGACCCGGCCAGCGCGGTCACTTCCCCATCGTTCACCACTTCCATGGGAACGCCCAGTTCCTCGCGAATCCGGAAGAACATCGTGGCGACCTTCTCGAATTTGTCCTTCGGGATACCGCGGTATAACGATCCGATACGCACGCGGTTGTTGATGTAGATGCCCGCGGCGCTGCCGCCCACCGCATCCAGACGCGGCATATGCGAAGCGGCGCGTTTGATGGAATCCATCACGCCCTGGTAGTGATACTCGGGGTCCGTTTGATTGCGCGGGTCCCAGACCACCTCTTCGGTGAACACCGTCTCGCCATTGACGACGGCGCTCGCCTTGCGGTCGCTGGCGCCCAGATCGAACCCAACGCGGCAGCCATCCAGGTGCCGCCCGAGCGGCATGGCGCTTTCCTTGGCTTCCGGAACGGCCTCGGCGGTGGTCACGACCACTTCGAACGTGTGCTCGTAAACGCCGCCCATGAACTCGTAGTCGAATTTGCGCGCGCCGGTGGGCGAATAAACTTTCTTGATATGATTGCCGATTTCGGCCGGCCCGCCGACGTAGACCTTCCATCCGCCGCGCTGCCACAGTAAGGCCTTCACGATACGCTCGACGTATAGCAGCGTTGCTTCCAGGTGACCCGCCTTCGGCGGAACCACCGTGGTCGAGAAGGTCGAAATCGCGCCGTCGCCGCGTTCGAGCGCCAGGCGCAACGGAACGCCGCCGTTGGCCGCGGCCAGTTCGCGGTACTTCCGCGAAAACAGCGAAGCCGGAAGGAAGCCCCGATCAAGGGGCGCTATGATTGCAGGATTTACTTCAATGCCCGCTACTTGTAGACCCATGTTGCTCCCTTAACCGGGTGTGTCCGCCGGCCTGACGAAGGATTCGCCAAACCTCGGACAGGCCCTTAACCGGGATTTCCTTTTTAGCTTCCTGATGTGTGTCAGTATACATCCAGCCGCCATCCTTTAGATCCAGCTTCTGCTGCCGCTCGATCTCCGGCAAGAGCAGTTCTTCCCAATCGTCGGCGCTGTGCACGTTGCCGGGCCGCAGCTTTGCCGCCAGACAGTCGCCCTCCCGATTGAACAACAATAGCGGATGATAGCAGGTGGACTCGAAGTGGCCGTTGTACGCGCTGTTCTCCTGCTGGCCGTACACCGGAATCTCGGTCGAGTCCATGTCCAGCACGACTCGCGGCGGGGAATCGAGGGCTTCCGCCTTGCCGATAAGTTCGCGGTTGATGGTGCTGAGGGCTCCGGGCGTGGCTTCCATCACGTCGTGGCCGGCCGCGCCGTGGATGTGCACGTCAAGAAAGGCTGGAGCCAGCGTTGAACCGGGATAGTCCAGAACGCAGGCCTGGCTTCGGGCAGGCAACTCGCCCGCCGAACGGGTGGAAATAGAAGCGATCCGCCCCTCCTCGATCGCGACCACGGGATGGTCCAGCAGACTGGTCCCGTTCCAAAGCCTCTCCGCAGTGAGCGCCGTAAGCATACCTTAGATTATTGCAGGCGCCCGTTCCGTCCGGATGGGCAGATTGGCTCGTTGAACGGCTCTGTGAAGCAGAAGGGTCACTTTTTTGTTAAGGTTTTGCCATGCACACGAAATTTCTGTCGGCGATAGCCGGTTCGGCTCTGGTCCTGGGAGCGGGGTTTCTTGCGGCGCAAACGGTAGACCTGCCTACGGGCAAACAATTGATCGGGGAGATTCCGGGGCATCCGCAACGGTTGAACAGCCTGCCGATCTCGATGGCTGTCTCTCCTGACCGGCGCTACGTGGTCACGGTGAATGCCGGCTATGGCACCTTCGAGTCGCAGTATGAGCAGTCGCTGGCGGTGCTGGATACACAAACGGGCACAGTGGCGGATTTTCCGGATGCCCGCACGCTGGCGCAGGTCGCCAAACAGACGCTCTACTCCGGATTGGCGTTCAGCCGCGACGGGAGCCGCGTGTACACGAGCATGGGTTCAATCTCCGACCCGCTCGGCGATGGCAAAGACAGGACCGGCAGCGGTGTGGTGGTCTACAGCTTCACGGCGGGCAAGATCGCGCCGGAGCGATTGATCCATCTACCGCTTCAGCAGTTGGCTCCGGGGAGAAAGACGAGGCTGATCGGCAGCGTGGAGGGCGATAAGGGAGTGCCGTTTCCGGCGGCGATCGCGGTAGTTGGGCGGGCGGACGCGGAAAAACTGCTGGTCGCCGATAATCTGTCCGACGATGTTCTGCTGCTGGACGCCGTCAGCGGCGCAATCGAGAAGCGGTTCGATCTCTCCGAAAGCGATGCCGTGCCCTCGACCTATCCCGTTGCCCTGGCGGTCTCAAAGGACGGTGAGCGAGCCTTTGTCGCGTTGTGGAATGCCTCGGAGATCGTGGAACTCAATTTGGCCAAGGGGACGGTGGGGCGAAAGCTGGCCCTGCTCAAGCCGCCCAGCGCGGTGGCTCCGGGAACGCACCCGTGCGCTCTCGAGTTTTCGCCGGATGGCAAGACCCTCTACGTCGCGCTCGCCAACCGCGATGCCGTTGCGGCCGTGAATGTGGGTGCGGGACAGTTTTCCGTAAAGGGGTACTTCGATACCCGCCTGCCTGCGCAAAGCTACTTTGGCGCGGAGCCCGAGGCGCTGGCGGTCAACGCCGACGGTAGCCGATTATACGTGGCCAATGCGGCCAGCGATGCCGTTGCTGTAATTGATACGAGAATGTTGACAAAGTCTACCGCCCGCAGGGCCATGGTGGAACCGATCGGCTTCGTGCCCACGGAGTGGATGCCCATCTCCATGGCGTTCATCCCCTCGGCATCCGGCGGAAAGCTGTATGTTGCCACCGCCAAAGGCAAGGGAACCGGGCCCAACAATGTTCCCCAACCGCAGACGGAGGAACTGAAAAAGAGGAAGTACTTGAGAACTACAACTTATATCGGCACGCTGCTGTATGGTTCCCTGGCTACGCTGGATGCTGCCGAGGTTGAGAAAAACCTGCCGCGGTGGACTCAGGTGGTGATCGACTCAAACCGGATGAAGGCCGCCGAAGAGAAGATTGCCTTTGCCGGCGATGCGCAAGACCGCATAAAGCACGTGATTTACATCATCAAGGAGAACCGGACCTACGACCAGATCTTCGGCGACCTGAAGAAGGATGGAAAGCCGGTGGGCAACGGCGATCCGAGCCTGACCATGTACGGCGAGGCGATCACGCCCAACGAGCATAAGCTGGCCCTGCAGTTCGGTGTGCTGGATAACTTCTTCGACTCGGGCGATGTGTCGGGCAACGGGCACGTCTGGTCCACCGCGGCCATCGGCACGGACTATCTGGAGAAAACCTGGCAACAGTCCTATCGCGGCAGCCAGAGAACTTATGACTACGAGGGCGCGGTGGCGCTGGGTTATCCGCTGCTGCAGAAGATTCCCGATGTGAACGAGCCTTCGAGCGGCTATCTCTGGGGCAATCTGGCCGCGCACGGCAAGAGCTACTACCACTTCGGCGAATTCATCTCCACCACCTTTTGCAACGAAGCGCGCATTACCGATCCGCAAATGGGTCCGTTGATGCAGGGCCGCGACTGCACGCGCAAGACGATTGCGCCGGGCGAGACGCTGCCCGAGGAGTGGGGCGGCGGCGTGAATAAGTGGGCCTGGCCCATTCCGCTGATCGCCGCCAGCGTTCCCACCAAGCCGGAGTTGGTGGGCCACTTTGCCGCGGAAGCGCCGGACTTCAATCTGATGGTGCCCGACCAGGTGCGGGTGGAAGTTTTCATGAGGCATTTGAAAGCGTGGGTCGCGGACAGGGAGCAGGGCAAGGACTCCATGCCCAATTTCGTCCTGCTGCGGCTGCCCGACGATCACACTGCGGGCACCCGCCCCGGCGGACCTACGCCCAAGTCCTCGGTCGCCGATAACGACCTGGCAGTCGGGCGCGCGGTGGAGGCCGTCTCCCACTCGCCCTTCTGGGACGATACGGCCTTCTTCATCCTCGAAGACGATGCGCAGGACGGAGGCGATCACGTGGACGCGCACCGCAGCCTGGCGCTGATAGTCAGCAAGTATGCCCCGCGCGGCGCCGATGGCGCGCCGTTTACCGCCGGGGCTCCATTTGTCGACAGCCGCTTCTACTCGACCGTAAGCGTGGTGCGGACCATGGAGACGCTGCTCGGCCTGCCTCCCATGAACAACAACGACGCCTTCAGCTCGCTGATCTCCACCCTGTTTACCGGCCCCGGCGATCAGCCCGCCTATGCGGCCGACTACTCGAACCGCGACAATAACCTGATCTACACGGCCAACGCCAAAACGGCTCCCGGCGCCAAGGAAAGCATGAAGATGGACTTCCGCCACGCCGACCATGCCGACGCGCAGAAGCTGAACGTGATTCTGTGGAAGGATGCCATGGGCGACGCGGCGGTGCCCGCGATGCTGAAAGAGCGCAGAAAGAAGACCGCGAAAGACGACGACGATTAGAGGCGTGCCCTCGACCTGCCCCATAGGAAATGACATCAGTTCCATGAACGGAGTATTCTTACTCACTATCGAGTAAATTTGCTGAAATTTCATACGGCGCCTCAATGAAACCACGCGATCGCGTAACTCTCTCCCTCAACCGGCAGAAGCCGGACCGCTGCCCCATGCAGATCAGCTTTACTCCGGAGTTTGCCCGGAGGCTGCGCGCGGATATGCATCTCAGCGGCCGGTCCGTCCATAATCCGCACGGCGGCGGCAACACCTACGAACTGGAGCGCGCGCTGGGCCAGGACCTGCTGCTCACATCGGTGGGATGGGCAAACTCGTATTATGCCAACGAGGTTTACTCCGGCGGCGAAGACAGCTACACCGACGAGTGGGGCGTGGGGTGGAAGAACTCTCCCTACGAAACCCGTTTCGGCTCCGGATTCTATACCGATATGGTCGGCCACCCGCTGGCCGACCGCCGTGCTCTCGACTCCTACCGCCCGCCCGACCCGCACCGCCCGGAACTGTATCGCGAAGCCGGGCATCTCATCGCCGCCCACAAAAGCGAGTACTGGATTGTCGGCGTCACCGTAACCACGATCTTTGAAACCGCGTGGGCTCTGCGTGGTTACGAGCAAATGATGATGGATTTCAGCCAGGATACGGAACTCGCCGAAACCATTCTTGAAATTCCCTTCCGCTACCATCTGGCAGCCGCCAAGCGCCTGGTCGAGATGGGCGTGGACATGATCTGGATAGGAGACGATTTCGGCACGCAGAGCGGCATGCTGATCTCTCCGCGCGTCTGGCAGCGCCTCTTCAAGCCCCGTATGGCGGAGTTTATCTCTACGCTAAAAAGCATCAACCCGCAGGTGAAGGTTGCCTATCACTCCGACGGCAACATCGAGCGAATCATTCCCGATTTGATTGAGATCGGCCTGGACGTACTGAATCCGGTGCAGCCGGCCTGCATGGATCCCGCCAAACTGAAGCGGCAGTATGGAGATAAGCTTTGCTTCTGGGGGACCATCGACGAACAGTTCACGCTGCCCTTCGCCACTGCGGAGCAGGTACGCGAGCAGGTAATCGAACGCCTTGAAACCGTGGGCTACGATGGCGGCCTGATCCTCGCCCCTACTCACCACGTGCAATTAGATACGCCGCTAGAAAACTTCTGGGCCATGGTTCATGCCATTACAGGCGAGCAGGGACCGGCCTAAGAAACCTGCAACCTATCCAAAAGTATCTGGGTGCCCCAGGTCTCGTCCGCCGCGGCGGAAGACCTGGGAGACCACAAACCACAGCCGGGTGCCCCATCGGGGCGCCGGAGAACCGGGGCACCCTCTGGGTCGGGGTCGGGCCCCGCGTCTTTTTTTGCGGCAAGGGTGGGAAACCACAAATCTCAAACGCAGCCGTTCTCAAGCCAATTTAAACTGTTCGCATGGTAAAGCGGATCGGAGTGCATCTGGGCACGGCGGGCGGAGCTTCAAACGCCGTCGAGCAGGCGCGGGAGATCGGCGCCAATACCTTTCAAATATTTTCGTCCAGCCCGCGCATGTGGCGCGCTCCCAAGGTGGACCCCAAACAGGCCGCGAGAATGCGGGAGCTGCGCGCCAAGCTCGACGTGGGTCCGCTGGTCATCCATACCAGCTATCTGGTCAACGTCTGCAGCCAGTCGGACGAGATTCGCGAAAAGAGCATCGCAGCATTTCGCGGGGAGATCGAGCGGGCGCTGGCGCTGGGCGCCGAGTACCTGGTGCTGCATCCCGGCTCGTGGAAGGGGCTTACGCGCGACGAGGGCCTCAAGCTGGCGGCGGACTCGATCACCCGCGCCATCGACGGCCTCGCCTGGCAGGCCAGCCCGCCGGGGCGGGGAACCGGCTTCCACATCCTGATTGAAAACACAGCCGGGGCGGAGTTTTCCCTCGGCGGCAGCTTTGAGCAGGTGGCGGAGCTGGTGAGCCGGCTCTGGGCTACCGCGCCGGTAAACGTATGTCTGGATACCTGCCACACCCACGTGGCCGGCTACGATTTGGTCACCGCCGAGGGCTACGCCGAGACCATGCGGCAGGTTAGTGCGACGGTCGGCTTCGACGCCGTCCGCGTCTGGCACATGAACGACGCCAAGGCCGAGCGCGGCTCGAAACTCGACCGCCATGAGCACATCGGCCAGGGAACGATGGGGATCGAGCCTTTTCGCCGCCTGCTCAACGACGAACGCTTCGCCCACGCCGCCTTCATCGCCGAAACCCCGGTGGACGCGCCCGGCGACGAGGAGCGCAATGTGCGCGTGCTGAAGAGCCTGGTGGAATAATGGTTACCGGTGAGGTTTGGTTATGTTGAGCACAGAACGAAAGCCCGTAAGCGTGGGCGAAATGCTGGTGGAGGAGTTCCTGACTCCCATGAAGCTGACGCAGGGTGCATTGGCGGAGGCGATGGGGGTCGAGCGCAAATTGGTAAATGAATTGTGCAATGATCGCCGCGCCGTGACTGCCGATATGGCGTTGATGCTGGCGCGCGTCTTCGGCAACTCGCCCGAGTTCTGGCTGAATCTGCAGCGCCGTACTGACCTGTGGGAGGCCCTGCACACGCCCAAGCGCCGCCAGCGAATTGAACAAGCCAAGGCGTTGCAGCCGGTTGCGTAAGGTAAATCTACCCGGTGGTCGAAGCATTCCCGTTTACACTTGAAGAGTTATGGCGGAAGAGAACGAACAACGCTACGACCCGGCGGCGATTGAACCCAAATGGCAAGATCGGTGGGCCGCGGACCCCAAGCTCTACGCGGCCGAGCCCGTTTCCTGCGGCAAGCCCAAGTACTACGTGCTGGAGATGCTGCCCTATCCCAGCGGCCAGTTGCACATGGGGCATGTGCGCAACTACTCGATCGGCGATGCGCTGGCCCGGCATATGTGGATGCGCGGCTATAACGTGCTGCACCCCATGGGCTGGGACGCCTTCGGACTGCCCGCCGAAAACGCCGCGCTCAAGAACAATACCCCTCCGCGGGAGTGGACACAGTCCAATATTGCCGCCATGAAGCGGCAGATGGAGCGGCTGGGCCTGGGCTACGACTGGGCGACCGAGGTGACCACCTGCCTGCCCGAGTACTACCGCTGGAACCAGTGGTTTTTCCTGCGCATGTACGAAAGGGGCCTGGCTTACCGCAAGAAAAGCAAGGTGAACTGGTGCCCGGAGTGCGCTACGGTGCTGGCCAACGAGCAGGTGGTGGACGGCTGCTGCTGGCGGCATGAAGAAACAATTGTGGAGCAGCGCGACCTGGTGCAGTGGTTCTTCCGCATTACCGCCTACGCCGAGGAACTGCTAGACGGCCTGGACAAACTGGATGGATGGCCGGAAAAAGTCCGCACCATGCAGCGCAACTGGATTGGGCGCAGCGAAGGAACGGAGGTCGACTTTTTCCTGGCGGATAAAACCGAGGGACTAGGGACTAGGGAACAGGGAACAGAAAAGGGACTAGGGACTGAGGGACTAGGGACTAGAATCCGCGTCTTCACCACGCGCGTGGATACGATCTTTGGCGCGACCAGTGTGCAACTTGCGCCCCAGCACGCGCTGGTAGCTGAGTTTACCGCCTCTGATCGGAAGCTGAAGGCTCAGGTCGACGAGCTACTCGAGCAGCAGATGAAGGCGCGCGAGGCAGGCGACCTGGGAGCGATCGAGAAGCATGGGGTTCCGACCGGGCGCTACGCTATCAATCCGTATAACGGCGAGCGTGTGCCCATCTGGGTGGCCAACTATATCCTGGCCGATTACGGCACGGGCGCCATTATGAGCGTCCCGGCGCACGACGAGCGGGATTTCGAGTTCGCGGCCAAGTACAGCCTGCCCATCGTACAGGTGATTCAGCCGGCCCAAAACGAGGACGGAGCGAAGCTCCCCTTTGTCTCGGAAGACGGCATATTGGTGAACTCAGGCGAATACAACGGTCTCAGCTGCGCGCAAGCCCAGCAGAAGCTCCAGGAGATTGCCGAGCACGGCGGTTTTGGCAATGGAACGGTTACTTTCCGCCTCAAGGACTGGGGCGTGAGCCGTCAGCGCTACTGGGGCACGCCCATCCCCATGATTCACTGCGAAAAGGACGGCCTGGTGCAGGTGCCGGACGAGCAGTTGCCGGTGGTGCTCCCCGAGCAGATTGAAATCACGCAGCAGGGCGGCTCGCCGCTGAGCCGCGTGCCGGAGTTCGTGCACACAACTTGTCCAAAATGTGGAGGCGCGGCGCGCCGCGAGACCGACACCATGGACACGTTTGTTGACTCGAGCTGGTACTTCTACCGCTATACAGACGCGAAGAACACGAACGCGCCCTTCGACTCTGCCGTGGCGCGGCACTGGTTCCCCATCGACCAGTACATCGGCGGCGTGGAGCACGCGATTCTGCACCTGATTTATTCGCGCTTCTGGACCAGGGTGATGCGCGACATGGGGCTGGTCGTGAACGACGAGCCGGCGCGGCGGCTGTTCACGCAGGGCATGGTCATCAAGGATGGGGCCAAAATGTCCAAGTCGAAGGGCAACGTGGTCTCGCCCGACGATATGGTGGCCCGCTACGGCGCCGACGCCACGCGCATGTACGCCTTGTTTGCCGCTCCCCCGGACCGCGATCTCGACTGGCAGGAGGACGGCGTGGCCGGGGTGAGCCGCTTCCTGGCCCGCGTTTGGCGGCTGGCGGTGAAGTATGCGCCGGTGGCCCGTGCTGCCCAAGGCCAGCAGCACGGCCGGCAAACTGAAGCGCCTGCCGGCACGTCGCTACGGCTGCTGCGCAAGCTGCACCAGACTATCGCCAAGATCACGCTGGACTTTGAGGGACGCTGGCACTTCAACACCTGCGTCGCGGCTATCATGGAACTGGTCAACGATCTTCAAGCCGCGGACGCGCAACTGGCCGCGGGCGATGTGCCGCCGCCGGTGATGCGCGAACTGCTGCGCACGCTGGTGCTGCTGCTGGCGCCGCTGGCGCCGTATCTCGCGGCGGAGTTGTGGGAGGAGCTGGGCGAAGAGGGTCCGGTGCTGCGCGCGCCCTGGCCCGTGAGCGACCCCGAACTGGCGAAAGAAGACGAGCTGGAGATTCCGGTCCAGATCAACGGCAAGCTGGTGACTGTGGTTCGCGTTGCAGCAGACGCCGACCCAAAGGCCATCGAGGCGGCCGCGCTCCGCGACGAAAAGGTGCAGTCGCGGGCATCTGGAAAAACTGTAGTCAAAATCATCGTCGTGCCGGGCAGAACCGTCAACCTGGTGGTGAAGTAGAGTGGCCGCTCCCCTGCGCGGGACCCAGACGCTAGTGGGTCAGATGGGCTGGGTCTTTGCGCGGCCCTCCCTCATCGCCATCGAGGTGGCATGGCGCTGGATCTTCGGTGTGCCGCTGGTGGCCGTCTGCTGGATCGAGGCGCAGCGGATACTCACTGCGCTTCCACTTGATTCCGTCGGGCTGACGGAGATCGATGCGCAGAACCCGTGGATAGCAGTCGTGCAGATTACCGACGCGTGGGCGCATTACCAGCCGCACGTGATGGCCGTGCTGCGCTGGCTTCTGCCGGTGGCCTCGCTGGGCTGGGTGGTCGTCTCCGGACTGGGCCGCAGCCTGGTCTTGAAACAGATGGAACCGCGGCTGTCCTTCCGTCCTTTGCAGATGATCGCCTTGCAGGCCGCATGGCTGGCGGCTCTGGGCATAACTTGCTGGGGGTGGTTCCGCTCCATCCAGTGGGTGGCGGCGACCCACATCACTCCTGTCGGCGAGCCGGACCTGGTGGGTTACTCCTTTTGGGTGATCTTTCTTTCACTGGGCTTCTTCACGGCGTGGGCGCTGGTGAACTGGGCGCTGTCGATTGCGCCGCTGGTGATGCTGCTGGAAGAGCGCTCCGCGCTTTCCTCCCTTGGCCAAAGTCTCAGGCTGGGAAAGGCCTTCACCAACAAGCTGATGGAGATCAACCTGGTGATGGGCATCGTGAAGCTGGCCCTCATCGTGCTGGCCATGGTGCTGTCGGCAGCGCCGCTGCCCTTCAGCGACCAACTGGGCCCCGACGCCATGCACGGGATATTTGCCCTGGCCACGCTCTTCTACCTTGTAGCCAGCGATTACTTCCAGGTGGTGCGGCTGAAGGGATTTGTGGAGTTTTGGAAGATGTTCCGGGGCAGCGAGTCAGCGAGCCCGCGAGTCCCTCTGAAAGTTAGCTAAATCCCAGGTCTCATCCGCCGTGGCGGACGAGACCTGGGGCACCCAGCTACTTCCCAATGAGTTGAGAGTCGAACCCGCTCTCAAAAGACCTTCATGTGGATGACCAGATACTTCTTGGGATCCTCGCGGATGCTCTTTACCAGTTGCTGGGCCTGGTCCAGGGTCTGGTCGGCGTGGTCGTAGAAGGAGCGGTTCTGGACAAACTGGCCCAGCGAACCTTTGCCTTCGTCCACGCTCTTGAGGATCGAGTCGAGACGGGTGACCGTATCGTCAAGTTTCTGCGCGAAGGCGGGATCTTTGGAGAACTTGCCCAGTGCGCCATGGCCGGCGTTGATCTCGGCTACCATTTGATTGGTGTTGGCGACGGCGGCGTTCAGGTTGTTATAGAACGAGTCGTCCTTGAGAAACTTGCCGGCGCTGCCCTTGCCCTCGCTCAGAGCGGTGGTGATCTTATCCAGCCGGTCGACGGCCGCGTTGGCGCGGGTATAGAGCGTATCGTCGTTGACCAGTTTGCCCAGCGAGCCTTTGCCCCCGGCGATAGCGGCGGTAACGGTCTGGAGATCGGTGGCGATCTGGGTGATCTTCCTGCCCAGTTCGGGGTTGTTGATCAGCTCGCCCGCGGTGCCGCGCTTGGAGTTGAGCGTATCGACCAGGATTTCCACCTTGCGCATCAGCGTGGTGATCTGCTCAATGGAGACCTTGCTGCTGCGGATCACGTCCTGAATGCTGGGCGAGCCGGAGGCCTTGAGTTCGGCGTTGTTGACTGGCATCGGTCCGGTGGCGTTTACAGAACTGATATCGACGTAGCTGTCGCCCAATACGCCGGCTTGGTTGATCGAAGCGGTCGAGTCGGTGTGCAGATCGTGGAGATATTCCCGGCCCACCTGCATGGTCACTTCCACCGGCGTGGGATTGCGCTCCCGGATCACTCGAACGTGGATCACATTGCCGATGGTGACGCCCTCGAGCGTGACCGTCGCTCCATCCTTGAGCCCCGCGGCATTCTCAAAGTAGGAGCGGAGCTTGATCTTGCGCGCAAACAGCCCCCCTGAGGAGCCGGACATGAGAAAAATGATCCCGATCAGCACGGCCAAAGCCGTCAGAACCAACGCTCCCACTCTCAATTGCGACCACTGAATCTCTTTGCGGCTTGG
The DNA here is from genome assembly GCA_050012555.1 of Occallatibacter sp. GTDB lineage: Bacteria > Acidobacteriota > Terriglobia > Terriglobales > Acidobacteriaceae > Telmatobacter. The sequence continues at coordinate 10,953 of JBEKGY010000033.1, read as the reverse complement.
CACGGGACTCCTCTAGCTGAAAATGGGCCTGCAGGCGACGCCTTGAGAATAGCAGAAGAAGCGAATTTATTGTTTGTTTTCGATGACCACGCTGGCCATGGCCAGGCTGGCGGTGTGGGTGATGGAGAGGAAGGCCCTGGCTACGCCCAGGCGTGCTGCAATCTGCGCGGCGCGCCCGTGAAACCGGAGTGTGGGCCTTCCGCTCGGTTCGCGGACGACCTCGATCTCCAGCCAGCTCACACCGTAGCTGATGCCCGTTCCCAGTGCCTTGGCTCCCGCCTCCTTGGCGGCAAATCGGGCGGCAAAGCTTTCGGCGGAGTTGCGCTTATGCAGGCAGTAGGCCTGTTCCGCGCCGGTGTAGACGCGGTCGAGAAAGCGCCTGCCATGGCGATCCATGGACTGCTGGATGCGTCCGATCTCTACCAGATCGATTCCGGAGCCGATGATCATGCTGTCTACAAAGCTACATCATTTTGCATTTGTTGCGTTTGCGGGCATTCCGCCGCGCCGCATCCCACCCGGCATCGTGGCCGCAACCGGGGTGGCTGTACGCCTCCAATTACCAGCGCAAGGGATCGCCGAAGCCCTGGAAGGCGGGATGTGTCAAAGACGGTCAAGGGCCGTTCGACTCCTGCACAATCGTTATGCTGTGCTGTCCGGCTCCGATAAGACCGTTGTGAGGCTGACAATGCCGGACCGCGATACGGGACAAGCAATGAGCATCCCTTGGGCGATGCAGATGAGGGCCGTCTCCATAGAGGATCCGGCGCGGCTGGTTCAGACTCTCACAGGCGCAATTCTCGGCTGCGGCGGCTGGGTTCTGAGCCGCGGCGCAAACGATACCGGCACGGTGAGCATGTTGTTCGAGTTCGAGCGCCAGGCCTGCGTGGATATCTACAGTGTTTTGATCGCCGCCGGGCTGGAATTGAGCCAGAATGGGCATATCCGCTTTACCGAGCTCTGCCAGTGCACCCGCAATCACCATCAGGATTGCGGCACGGAGATTGCCAGCATCGACCTGGAGATTCAAACTTTTCCAGTGGAGATGGTGCACGGAGCATTCGCCCCCGAGGCGGCCTGATCGGGGCAGGCAGATTGCTCAACCGGCCTCGACCAGCCCATAACGCCGCTGCCATGCTTCTTTGAGCCGTGCCCAAACCCGCGCTCGTTCGGCTTCCGTCGCTTCGCCGGCCAAAGCCGGAGCATTGGCAAAGCGGGCGGCTTCCATTTTGGCCAGCTCCAGCAACTGCCGGTCACGCAGCAGGTTGGCCACGCGAAAATCGGGCAGGCCGGTCTGCCGGGTTCCGAAAAACTCGCCGGGGCCGCGCTGGTTCAGGTCCAGCTCCGCCAGTTCAAATCCATCCTGCGTGCGGACCATGGCGTTCAGCCGCTCCTCGGCCAGCGGAGAAACGCGCGGGCCGGTCATCAGAATGCAATAGCTCTTCGCCGCTCCGCGCCCCACGCGCCCACGCAACTGATGCAACTGCGCCAGGCCAAACCGCTCCGCGTGCTCGACCACCATCACCGTGGCGTTGGCAACATCGACGCCGACTTCGATGACCGTGGTGGCCACCAGCACGTCGATCTCGCCCCGCTGGAAGCGGCGCATGATGATCTCTTTCTCGTCGGCATCCAGGCGCCCGTGCAGCAGCCCCACGCGCAGGCCGGCGAGCGGGCCGGCGCTCAGCTTCTGGTGCATCTCCACGGCGGACTTCAGCCCGGATTTCGCTCCCGGATTGGCCTCTTGCACGGCCCTCGGAAACAGCTCCGCTCCTTTGACCATTCGGTTGGATCTTCGGGCGGACCGAGGCGGCGGAGCAAGAGGTTCAATGCCGGCCTCCGGGTCGTCGTGCGAGAAATCCAGCTCCGGCTGATCCTCCTTGGTCCCCTCGATGACCGGGTAGACGATGTAAGCCTGTTGGCCCTTGGCGACCTGTTTGCGGACGAAATCCCAAACCTCTTGAGAGCGCTCTTCGGCGACGCGCCGGGTAACGATGGGCGTGCGTCCCGGCGGCAGCTCGTCCAGAACGCTCACGTCCAGGTCGCCATAGAGCGAGAGCGCCAGCGTGCGCGGAATGGGCGTGGCGGTCATCACCAGCACGTCGGGCTCGGGTTGGTTGGGCTTCTTCATCAGCTTGAACCTTTGCAGCACGCCGAAGCGGTGCTGCTCGTCGACCACCACCAGGCCCAGACGGTCGAACTCCACCTTTTCCTCGATCAGGGCATGAGTCCCGATCACCAGTTGCGCCTCGCCGCGGTTGATCAGGCCCTGGGTGTGGCGCTTGCGATCCTCGTCCAGCGAGCCGGTCAAGAGCACGATGCGCGGCTTGCGGGACGACTTTTCGAGCAGCTTGCGCGCGGCTAAAAAATGCTGTGTGGCCAGAATCTCGGTGGGCGCCATCAGGGCCGCCTGGTAGCCGTTTTCCATGGCCACCATCATGGCCTGCAGGGCGACGATGGTTTTGCCCGAACCCACATCGCCTTGCAGCAGGCGGCGCATGGGGCTCGCGCTGCGCATGTCGGCCACAATCTCGCCCAGCGCCCGCTTCTGCGCCTTGGTGGGATGGAAGGGCAGCACTTCGCGGATGGCCTCGCGGACTTTGTCGGTGGTGGCGAAGCCGATGCCGGCGCGCTCCCTCATGCGGCGGCGCTTGAGCTCCAGGCCCAGTTCCAGAAAGAACAGCTCTTCAAAGATCAGCCGCCGGTGGGCAGCCGTCGAGGAGGCTTGCAACTGTTCAAAGGGCGTGCCTTCGGGCGGAAAATGAACTTCGCGCAACGCGGTCTCGAGATCCGGCAGTCCAAGCCGTTCCAGCAACTCGCGCGGCAGGCACTCCGGCACCGCGCCGCGCACCGATTCGAGCAGGTTGAAGATCACCTTGCGCTGCCAGCGCGAAGTCAGGCGGCTGCCCCCCAGCGACTCGTAAACCGGCGTGATGCGCCCCACTTCCAGCAGCCGCGTTTCGGCGTCGTCGCTCGCGTCGGGCAGCACCTCGAACTGCGGCTGGATCATCTTAAAATTTTGGCTGGAGCGCGACGGTTCGACCCGTCCGAAGACGGCCACCGTCTGCCCGGCGTGAAACTTGCCGCTCAGATAACTACCGTTGAACCAGATGCACTTGAGCGCCAGCCGGCCCTGCCCCAGGGTCAGCTCGAAGATGGGCATCTTGCGGGTGCGCAGCAGGATCGCGCCGCGCACCTCCGCGATCACGCTGGCCATCTCGCCGGGCTTCAGTTCGTCCAGGCTGCGCGGATTCTGGCGGTCCTCATAGCGGAAGGGCAGGTGGTAGAGCAGGTCCTCGGCGGTCTGGATGCCCTTCGCGGCAAGCATCTCCGCCACTCGTGGACCCACGCCACGCACATACATCACCGGAGTGTCGAGGCTGGGCACACTCAGGATGCTAAATGGCTAATACACGAAGGGACAATCCCGCCGGGTATCCGGGACCTTGTCAGGTTGAATCCATGGCCCCATGGGGGCGCTGCCACGTGGCTCCTCTAGGATTCCAGAGCGCTTGGCCGGAAATAGGCCTCAACCGCCTGTTTCAAAGACGCGCGATCAAGATACGGCTTTCTGTCTTCGTATCGGGCGGCCCAACAGACCTGGTTGACAATATCCCGGGGATAGCACGATCGCAACTCCTGCTTGAGAAACCCGTGGACGTAATCGATCAGATCGTAGGGTATGCTGGCGTCAAATTGGATTCGATGATCGGCGGTCACCCGGCGGAAAATCTCGCAGAACTGTTCATCTGAAACCGCGCCGATATTGATCTTCGTTTGAATCCTTCGCAAAAAAGCGGGATCTACCAACTCGGCTGGATCCATGTTGGATGCAAATACCACCAGCATCTCGAACGGGATCTCAATTTTCTTCCCTCCCGCCAAAGTAAGAAAATCGATGCCGCGGTCAAGGGGAACGATCCAGCGGTTAAGCAGTTCCGCCGGGCGAAGCCGCTGCCGCCCAAAATCGTCGACGATCAGGACTCCATTATTGGCTTTCATCTGCACGGGGCTGATATAGAATTTTGTATTCGGGTTGAATTGCAGTTCCAGCATCTCGGCCGTCAGTTCTCCGCCGACCAGAATTGAGGGGCGATGGCAGAGCACCCAACGCTCGTCCCGGTTTGCGGGTTCCATCTCCGGTACGCGTTTATGCACCGCGGGATCGTAAACAGTGATGATTTCACCATCTACTTCCAGAGCGTACGGTATCCAAACCTCATCCTCGGCAAGCACCCGCGATAAAGTTTCGGCCATGGCGGTTTTTCCGACTCCTGCCGGACCATACAGAAAAACCGAGGACCCGGAGTTAAGCGCGGTTCCGAACTGTCGTAACGTCTTGCTGTCCATCACCAGATGGGCAAAAGCGCGCTCAATGTCGCTGGGATGCACCTGCACGTTCCGAACGCTCTGTTCGCGGGTCTGCTCGACATAACTCTCCAGAGACACCGGCGCGGCGCCGGCATAGTGACTCCGGGATAGCAGGTCCACCGCTCGCGCTCGGCCTTGAGACGTAATGGCAATTTGAGGATCATTGCTGGTCATTCCAGTTACCTGGCAGAATTGATCCGCTCGTAGCCGGTAAAAAAGTTCGGTTGCCACCGCATAGCTCAGCCGGGTCTTTTCTGAAAGCTCAAGAACGGAGAGCGAACCGGATAAGTAAAGAATTTTTAATGTCAGATCCTCGAGAACGGACTGTCGTACGTCAATGTCTGCAATTGCCTGGGGCCTGAATGCCGGTCCAGCCATGGCCTCGGCTTCGGCTAAATCGTGTATCGCCATCAAGGTTGCCATGTTGTTCTCCGAACTGCGGATATCAATGTAACCCTATGCTGTCGCCGGGAAGCCCGTTTGGCAACTCACTTTTGTAGTTTCGTGGCTATACTTTAGTCACATACTATATAGCTCCTTTGTGTTACTCCCATCTCAAGGTTCAAGGGCAAAAGAAGCGGACGTATAGGAGGGAAGTCGAGCCAAACTGCCGAAAATATGTCTTTTAATAGAAATGAATCATCTGCGCACTTCGACTCAGCGGCAACTCGGAAGGTGCCGCAGTGTGGAGGAGGATGAAGGGCTTGGTTGAGTGAACGGCAGCGGCGGCATTTGAACTCGGGCGGAATACTTTGCGTATCCCTGTGTATCCGGGCTGGTTACGATCCGCGAATGGGAGGGCTTTGTTACACTGCTCCAGAGACCGTTCCCCCGGTTTACCTGGAGTCAATCTCTAAAAAGAGCGGCGGGAGAATCCATGCCAGTTGTCGAACTCGCGGGAGTGACCAAGGCCTACGAGAACAAGGTTGCCGTCAGCAACCTGAGTCTAACCATCGATGCGGGCCAGATGTTCGGCCTTCTGGGGCCGAACGGGGCGGGCAAAACCAGCTCCATTCGCATGATGATGGGCATCACGATTCCGGACTCGGGACGGATCAGCCTCTTTGAAAGACCATTTGAGCGCAAGAGCCTGGAGCGCGTGGGCTATCTGCCCGAGGAACGCGGCCTCTACAAGAAGATGAAAGTCCTGGAGCAATTGGTCTTCTTCGGCCAGTTGCACGGCCTCGCGGCCGAAGAGGCGCGCAAGCGGGCCATCGACTGGGCCGGGCGCATGGAGATTGCCGACGCACTGGCTAAGAAAACCGATGAGCTCTCCAAGGGCATGCAGCAGAAGATCCAGTTCATTGCGTCACTGCTGCACGATCCGGGGCTCATCGTCATGGACGAACCATTCTCGGGCCTCGACCCGGTGAATGCGGTGCTGGTGGAGCGCACTCTGCTGGAGCTCAAAGACCAGGGCAAGGCGATCCTGCTTTCCACCCATCGCATGGACCAGGTGGAGAAGCTGTGCGACTCCATCTGCCTGATTGACAACGGCGAGGCCGTGCTGGCCGGCAATCTGCGCGAGATCAAGGCCAGCTACGAGCGCAACCGGGTGATCGTCGAGTTTGAAGGCAGTTCCGCATTTCTGAATAGCGACGAAATCGCGGAAGCAAAAAACTACGCGGGCCACTCCGAGATACGGCTCAAAGAGCACGGAAACGCCCAGAAGCTGCTGCACGAGGCCGCCGCGGCAGCCACCATTTATCGTTTTGAACTGGTCGAGCCCTCGCTTGAAGAGATATTCATCCAGACCGTGGGAGGAAAATCCGATGCGTAACATTTTTCTGATTGCCAGGCGAGAATACGTGGAGCAGATTCGGAGCAGGGCCTTCAAGTTGTCCACCATCGGGTTGCCGGCGGTGCTGGGGCTGGTCCTCGGCGTCACGTACCTCTCCACCCTTGGCCTGGGCGCGAACAAACATTTGGCCCTCGCCGCCGGCGACGCGACTCTGGCCAACGATATTCGCGGCCGGTTGCTGAGCGGCAAGGATTCCAAGGCCGTCATCGATGTCGTGGCTCCGGCCACGCCTCAAGACCGCGCAAACCTCGTCGAGCAAGTCCGGACCAAGGCCATCGACGGACTTTTGTCGATCGAAACTCCCACTGGTGGAGCGCCAACTGCCACCTACATCTCCCGCTCCTCGGGTGACTTCATGACCACTGCCCGGCTGAAGTCTGCCTTGAACGATGGCCTCGTGGATGAACATTTGACCGGCTCCGGCATGAAGCAACGTGATGCCGATGCTTTGTTGAAGGGCGTTTCCATCGCTACCTTCCAGGTGAAAACCGACGGCCTGCTGATCAAAAACAATGCCGAAGCTTCCTTCTGGAAGGGATACGTGATGGCACTGCTGCTCACCATGACCACCATGATCTACGGCCTGAACGTGGCTCGCTCCATCATTCAGGAGAAGACCTCGCGCGTCTTTGAAGTGATGCTGGCGACCGTCAAGCCGAGCGATATACTGGCCGGCAAGCTGATCGGCGCGGGAGCCGTGGGCCTGACGCAAATCGGCATCTGGCTGGTTGCCGGCGCGGCGATTCTTGTCTCCCCTTTCGCCGCCGCCGCGCTTACCGGCGACTTCGCCGTCCAATTCTCATGGACGGAGTGCGTGCTCTTCCCGGTCTACTTTGTGCTCGGTTACGCGCTTTTCAGCTCGTTGTTTGCGGGCCTGGCCGCCACGTGCGAAACCGAGCAGGAGCTGCAGATGTATATGCCGCTGGCCGCTGCGCCCACCTGGCTCAGTTTTGCGATGATTCTGCTCATCATCAACGATTCCAACTCAATCTGGTCGATTGCGGCTTCGCTCTTCCCGCCCACCGCGCCTATTGTCATGTTTCTGCGCATGGCCTCGCAGACGCCGCCGGCCTGGCAGTTTGCGGTTTCCATCGGCCTCCTGATCGTGAGCATCTGGGCCACGCTCTGGTTCTCATCGCGCCTCTATCGCGTGGGCATCCTGATGTACGGCAAGCGGGCCACGCTGCCCGAACTGCTGCGCTGGCTGCGTTACTCCTGAGCGGAGTGAAGCGGAGTCGAAAGCCTGCCCTGAGCTTGCCGAAGGGATCTGCGTTTTGGGTGCTTACACTAAAATCATGAGTGTGAACCCCGAAGCCAGCCCCAGATTCACGCTCGCCCAGCGCCTTGTGCTGGCCGTAGTACCGCGCGTGGTTTGGGCGCTGTTTTCGGTCATCGGCCTTACCTGGCGATTTGAAGTCATCGCCGAAGAGGGCGTTACTCCCCTCCTGTTCGGGCTGGGAGCAGGGGCTGAGATTTACTGCTTCTGGCACCAGTGCGTGCTGCCCTGCACCGTGTACTTCCGCCGCACCGGCGCTACCATCCTCGTCAGCCGCAGCTTCGACGGCGAATTGATTACGCGCATTCTCCGCCTCTTCGGCTTCCATGCCGTGCGCGGCTCCAGCTCCCGCGGCGCGCGCGAGGGACTGCTGGGACTGGCGGAGGTGATCGAAAGCGGCAACCCGGCCATCTTTACCGCCGACGGGCCCCGCGGTCCCATCTATCAAGCCAAGATGGGCCCCATCAAGCTGGCGCAAATGACCGGCGCGCCCATCGGCGCTTTTCACCTCGAACCCGAGCACGCCTGGACCATCCGCTCCTGGGACCGCTTTCTGGTTCCCATGCCTTTCACGCGGATTGTTGTCAGTTGGGGACCATGGACTCGCGTTCCTGCAGACCTGCCCTCAGAGGATTTTGAACGCAAAAGAGCGGAGCTCAACGCGGCCATCGAACGCGCCCGCCTGCGTGCGCTCGAATATTTCAAGAAGGCGGGATCGTGAACGGCTTGCGTATCGATACCTTCGATCTTTGGAGTAAGAATGGGTGCCCCACCCTCGCCGCGTACTTGTTTTTGCGGCTAGGGTGGGATGGTGTCGAACACTCTTCTGGGACCGTGACAACAAGGAAGGCGCACCCATGAACGGCCTGCGCGTTGCCGACTTCGACTTCGACCTGCCCGAGGATTTGATTGCGCAGCAGCCTCCGGCCGAGCGCGGACAGAGCCGCATGTTGGTCATGGATCGCGCGACTGGGGCTTTGCGGGATGCGAGCTTTGCCGAGTTTCCCTCGCTGCTTCAACCAGGCGACTTGCTGGTCCTCAACGACAGCCGCGTAATTCCCGCGCGCCTTTATGCACGCCGAACGCTGCTCCGCGACCATGAGAAACCAACTGGCCGCGTTGAAGTTCTGCTCACCGAGCCTACCGTCCCACAAATGCTCAATGTCACACAACTGCCGGGTGTCCCTGTCATCCTGAGCGAAGCGCAGCGGAGTCGAAGGACCTGCGTCTCGTCTTCTGCGGAAAGGGTTGGAAACCACGAACCTGAACCGGCGACAGGCGAAAATCTATGGCGCGCACTGGTCCGGCCGGGCAGGAAAGTCGCCATCGGCGAGCGCTTGGTTTTTCCCGGACCCAACGGAAAAATCGAGCTTGAAGCCGAGGTCCTAGAACGCGGCAAGTATGGCGAACGGCTTCTGCGCTTTGAACCCGTCGACGATTTTCTTGCCGTCCTCGACCGTATCGGCCACATGCCGCTGCCGCCCTACATTCGCCGCAACGATGAAGATGCGGATCGCGAGCGCTACCAGACCGTCTATTCCCGCGAGCCTGGCTCGGTAGCCGCGCCCACGGCCGGCCTGCACTTTACTCCGCAAATGCTGGACGCGCTCACAGCCAGGGGCGTTGAAGTAGCGCGCATCACCCTGCACGTGGGGCTGGGCACCTTTGCCCCGCTCCGTGTTGATTTGTTGGATGAGGTTCGCCTGCACCGCGAGCGCTATACGCTCTCAACCTCCGCTGCCGATGCGGTGAATCGTGCCGCAAGCGAGGGTAGGCGCATTGTGGCCGTGGGAACCACGGTGGTGCGGACGCTGGAGCACTGTGCGCTACAGGCCATTGCGGAAAAACGCAAGAGTACGGGTGAAATTGGCGAAAAGCATCCCTCCGGGCCTAAAGGCCCAGTCGATTTTGCTGGCTCTGTGCGGGGGTTAAAACCCCCGCCTCCCTCCAACACGAGTTCTTCCCTGCATCCGTCCGATCCGAGTTTTTCCGCAGGTTTTCGCGGTGGCGGCGGCCTGCTGGCGCCGCATTCCGGAGTGACGGAGATCTTCATCTCGCCCGGCTTCGAGTTTCGGCTGGTGGGGGCTCTGCTCACCAATTTTCACCTGCCCCAATCAAGCCTGCTGATGCTGGTGAGCGCGTTTGGCGGGCGGGAGCGGGTGATGGACGCGTATGCCCACGCGGTTCGGGAGAAGTACCGCTTTTTCAGCTACGGGGATTGCATGTTTCTTGGCTGACGGAGAGATCAGGGATCAGAGATCAGAGATCAGAAAAACACGCCGGTTTGGTGGATTCCCAGGTCCGAAAATCCGGACCTGGGCCACCCGCCCATCAGCCGGTAGTCCGAGAGCAGGTGATTTATTCGCCTCTCAGAGAGAGTGTTGAGAAACGCGAGGGCGATGGATTGAATGCTCGGGCAACGGATTTCACGTCCGCTTCATGCGATGCGAAATTCTTTCTGTTATCAAAGAGCATTACGTTTCCCAATCGGCTGAAACCCGTTTGACCCTCGATAATCAACAACTTTGTTTGAGTGTGAATCAATGCAAGTATCCGCTCTTGACACGAAACTTGCACCGCGAGTTTACGGCCACTGGTTTCCATCGCATCTCGCTTCAGTTCAAGCCAATCGCTATATGCCTGCTTGTCCGCGAAGACTTCAATGTCGCCTAGCCTGTAGGCATCTTCGATGCCAACAGCGAAGATCCCAAAGCGATCCTTTTCGCGGAGCTTCCCGCCAAATTTAGTGATGTTTTTCATCAGTTGACGCCCTGAATCTGAATTGGGGTGCTTGCATTCAATGATCAGTCCATTAACCTCCATCTCACCTATCGGATCGCTGGGGTCATCGAGGAAGCTGGGCTGCAAGCCATTTTTTAGCAAAATCGAAGCGATGAAGAGTTCGTATTCGAAATCTTTCAAGTAGATGTCCTTATTTTCTGCTGTGCCAGGAATTCCGAAATTGATTGTTCCAGTTCCCATCTGCTTGAGATGTCTGGTTATGTCAAGGCCACCGGACTGACAAGTAACAATGCTCTCCGCAATAGCGTAGATCACATGGGCTGCTTCAACCGTTCTGAGTATCGTCTGATTGTTGGCTGGCTCCTTGGATTTCACGCCGTCTGCAAGTTCCTTTGCCTCAGCGAGAGCCTTCGCAACCGGGCTATTCCCATTGAGCTGGATATGGGCTTGTTGGTAGGCGCCACGGATCGCGTCTGCCCTACGACCCAATTCATTCCAGAACTCTTCGTGCAATGTGAGAGATGACATGAAGATTATTCTAGCAACTTCTATTTTTTAACTCAAATCCCTTGACTTGTGGTTCATTTCTTAATCTACTACGAACAATTGATGCCCAGTTCTCAATTTTGGAACCAGGGAAACCCCAAAACCGACCGCAGAGAACTGACTAGAGCGTGTTTCAAAAATAGGTTCGGCCTCAAGTTAAGCACTTACTTGTGAGGCGGATGCAGTGTTGAGCTTCTGTCATGAAGAAGCGGCAGAA
>JBEKGY010000032.1:0-37968 GCA_050012555.1 Occallatibacter sp. | reverse complement strand
TCTCTTCCGCCGGATAATCGTAGTTCTCCAGCTTGCCGGCCTGGTAGTCGATATAGGACTGCATATCGAAGTGGCCGTGGCCGCTGAGGCCGAACAGGATGGTCTTCCGCTTTCCTTCTTCTTTTGCGACGAGGGCTTCGCGGATGGCCGCGGCGATGGCGTGGTTGGCCTCCGGCGCGGGAATGATGCCCTCGGCGCGGGCAAATTGAATGCCGGCGGCGAAGGCATCAAGTTGCTGCACCGAGGTGGCTTCAATCAGTCCCAGGTCCATCACGTGCGAGACCAGTGGCGCCATGCCGTGGTAGCGCAGGCCGCCGGCATGAATGCCCGGAGGGATGAAGGTGCTGCCCAGGGTGTGCATCTTGACCAGCGGGGTCAGGTGGCCGGTATCGCCGAAGTCATAAGTGAATCTTCCCTTGGTGAGGCTAGGGCAGGCCGCGGGTTCTACGGCCACCACGCGGGCGCGGCACTGGCCCTTGATCTTGCGGCCCAGGTAGGGCATCACCAGGCCGGCAAAGTTCGATCCGCCGCCCGTGCAACCTATGATGATGTCCGGCTCATCGTTCGCAAGCGCCATTTGCTCAATGGTTTCCAGGCCGATTACGGTCTGGTGCAGGAGCACGTGATTCAACACGCTGCCCAACGCGTACTTGGTGTTGGGGTCCTTGGCGGCCACCTCTACAGCCTCAGAGATGGCGATGCCCAGCGACCCGTTCGATTTGGGATGCTGGGCAAGAATGGCGCGGCCGGACTCAGTCTCATTGCTGGGGCTGGGGGTGACGGAGGCGCCGAAGACCTCCATCAGGGCGCGGCGATAGGGCTTCTGGTCATAGCTGACCCGCACCATGTAGACCTTGCACTCCAGGCCGAAGAAGGCGCAGGCCATGGCCAGCGCCGAACCCCATTGGCCAGCTCCGGTCTCGGTGGAGAGCCGCTTGGTGCCTTCCACTTTGTTGTAATAGGCCTGCGGGACGGCGGTATTGGGCTTGTGCGAGCCGGCCGGGCTGACGCCCTCGTACTTGTAGTAGATGCGGGCGGGAGTATCCAGGGCCTGCTCCAGGCGGCGGGCGCGACAGAGCGGAGCGGGACGCCACTGGGCATAGACCTGCCGCACCGGACCGGGAATCTCGATCTCCCGCTCGGTGCTAACCTCCTGAAGAATCAGGGCCATGGGAAACAGCGGGGCCAGGTCGGCGGGGCCGATGGGCTGGAGTGTGCCGGGGTGCAGGGGCGGCGCCATGGGCTTGGGCAGATCGGCGGCAATGTTGTACCAGGCGACAGGAATGCGAGATTGCGGCAAAGTGAATTGGATTGTTTCCATGCCGGAAATTGTACCAGCGATCCCTCTGTGTTGCCTGTTAGCCAGAGCAGCCGTCCGGATAAAGATTTAGAGTGGACAGCGGGTATGAATCCGCAGCAAACCGGCGGACGGTCAGGACAAAACAGATGAAAACACAGTTCTCCTTCGGCAAAAACGGGATTGAGGTTACGGTTCCGGAGGGTTTTGAGTGCCAGGTCATCCGCAGCCGGTCGGGAGTGGCGCTGAAGGATGAGGCGGCAGCGCTGGAGTCGGCGCTCGATCACCCCATCGACTGTGAACCGCTGGCGGCGTTGGCGGCGGGCAAGAGGACGGCCGCGATCTCCGTGTGCGATATTACGCGGCCGGCGCCGAACCGGATCACGCTGCCGCCGCTGCTGAAGCGCCTGCACGAGGCGGGGATCCCTGTGGAGGGGATCACGATCCTGATTGCGACGGGGCTGCACAGGGGGGCGACCGAAGACGAGGTCAGGCTGATTGTGGGGCCGGAGATTGCCGCTACCTATCGCGTGGTTAGCCACGATGCGCGGGCGCTCAAAGAGCATCGCCGGTTGGGCGCTACGGGCCGGGGAACGCCGGTATATATCGACGAGCGGTTCATGGCGGCGGATCTGCACATCACGCTGGGGTTCATCGAGCAGCACCTGATGCTGGGCTTCAGCGGCGGGCGCAAGCTGATCGCTCCCGGACTCGCGGCGCAGGAGACGATCAAGGTGCTCCACTCGCCGAAGTTTATGCGCGAGCCGCTGACGACGGAGGGTTCGATTGCCGGAAACCCGCTGCACGCGGAGTTGCTGGAGATTGCGCGGATGGCGCGTCACGACTTCATTCTGGATGTGACGCTGACGCAGGAGCGGGAGATTTCCGGCGTGTTTGCGGGCGATCCGGTGAAGGCTCATGCGGCCGGGGTGGAGTTTGTGGAGACGACGTGCCTGGAGCGGCTGGAGGAGCCGGTGGATGCGGTGATTACCAGCGCGGCCGGGTATCCGCTGGACCTGACCTTCTACCAGACGACCAAAGGCATTACCGCGGCGCAGCACATCGTGAAGCCGGGGGGCAGAATTCTGCTGGTGGGAGAATGCGCTGAGGGGGCTGGATCGGCTGAGTTTGCGCGCAAGCTGGAAGCATTCAAGGGATGCGAGAGCTATCTGAATGAGATTGCTGATTCCGCCGTGGAGATTGACCAGTGGCAGATCGAGAAGGTGGCGCTGGTGGGCCTGAAGCACGAGCTGTTCTTCTATACGCCGGGAGTGAGCAAGAGGCAGCTCGGGGGCCTGGGGGCGACGGCCTTTGAGGATTTGGGCTCGGCTGTGGCGGCGATGCTGGATGGGCTTCCGGCCGGGGCGCGGGTTGCGCTGGTGCCGGAGGGGCCGTATACCTTTGCTCGCGCCCTGTAGCGATTATTCAGTGGTTCCCTGCTCGCGGTGGTCCAATGTGAGCAGACACTTGCCTAAGCGGCTTCTAGGATTTTGAGTAGTGAAGATGCGGCGCGGTCGATTCAATGGCCTGTCCCGCTTCCTGCAAGGCTCCCGAAAGTTGCGCAATTCGTGTCCGTAAACGCGATTCTGCAGGAAGCTACGAAGCTCCACAATGTGAGCGAAAGTCTCGACACGCTGGCGGAGCAACATGCGCCCGTCTCGGAGGCGCTCACGATTCTCTCGGGAAGCGTGCGCAACTCCGCCACGCTGCTGGAAATACTGGTCACGCTGAGGATGAGGAAGGCCCCAGGGTTCGATCCGGCAAGCAATTGATGACAGCGGTTAGGGATCAGGGTTAGGGGTCAGTAGCCAGGGCCAGAACTGAGGTTTTCCCCAGAAGCTTACGCCAGACGGCCGGCTGGCTATTTTCCATATCGTCCAAAGAGAGGTTTCGTTGTGAAAAAGATGAGCCGGTTAGAAATCGCGAAAGAGATTATCTCCAGAGTGAAAACGGAGATGAAGATGCCGCGGCTGACGGAGTCGGTCAGGAACGGCGCCAGGGGTTTGGCCGTCAAACGGCCTGTGGCGCGTTAATTACCAGCATCCAACTCCTGGCTTTCAGCTCTTTGCCTTCCCGGATGCCGGGCGAAGATGAATGCGGTAGAGCACATGGCGGCGCAGGGGATGGCCTTGTGGCAGGCTGGGGTGCTCGAAATCGTCGACTGGATCGTGGGTCATGCCGAGCTTTTCTATCACCCGGCGCGAGCGCAGGTTTTCAGGCGTCGTGAAGGAGACCAGGCTGGAGAGCGAGAGGGTCTCAAAGGCATGGCGGACGAGGGCGCGCGCGCCCTCGGTGGCCAGGCCCCGGCCCCAGAAATCGAAGGCTAGACGCCAGCCGATTTCGACGGCGGGCATGAAGGGCGCCTCGAAGGGCGGAACGGAGATGCCGATGAAGCCGATCAAGGCATTCTCTTCAAGAAGCTCGGCGGCGAAGAGGCCGAAGCCGTGACGGTCGAAGTGCTCCTCGATGCGGGCGATGAGTTTGTCTGAGACATCAGGGGCAAGATAGCCGGGCATGAACTCCATCACGCTGGGGTCAGCGTTCAGCCTCTGGAAGGGCAGCCGGTCCGAGTCGCGCCAGCGGCGGAGCAGGAGCCGCTCGGTGGTGAGGCTATTTGCCATCCGCAAAGGCTATCATCCCTTCACCCTTAGCCGCCCAAGGTTTATCATCGAAAATGGTGCGGGTTGGGGTGGTCTGCGCCTTTGAGTTGGCGAGAAATTGCAGGTCCTACGACTTCGGTCGCCGCGGCGGCCTGCGCTCAGGATGACAAAACTTAGCTTTTTGATGGATCTTGGGGACTCTTCACCAGGAACAGGACGGAAATGCGAGCAAAGACGGCGGTAGTGCTGGGCGCCCAATGGGGCGACGAAGGCAAAGGGAAGATTGTGGACGTGCTGAGCGAGCGGTTTGCCGCCGTGGCGCGCTACGCGGGCGGGCATAACGCCGGGCATACGGTCATCCACGGCGGGCAGAAGTTCATCCTGCAACTGATTCCCTGCGGGGTGCTGCGGCCGGGATGCAAGGGCGTGATCGGCAACGGCGTGGTGCTGGACCCCATCGCTTTTCTGAAGGAAGTGGCCAAGCTGCGGGGGCTGGGCGTGGCCGTGGACGAGCAGCTCTTTGTGTCGAACCGGGCGCAGGTGATTTTGCCTTATCACCGCATGATCGAGCTGGCGGCGGAGAGCGCGCCGGGGCGGAAGAAGATTGGGACGACCAGCCGGGGGATTGGGCCGGCGTATGAGGACAAGATGGCGCGGAGCGGGCTGCGGGTGGTGGACCTGCTCAGGCCGGAGCTCTTGAAGACCCACATTGAGGCGGCATGCGCGGAGAAGAACGCGATTGCGCGGGCGCTGTTTGGGACCGACCCGCTGGACCCGGAGAAGATGTTTGAGGAGTATGCGGCGGCGGCAGAGCAGGTGAGGCCGTTTGTTGCGGATACGGGGTGGCTGTTGAACTCGATCCTGGCCGGGGGCGGGAGCGTGATGTTCGAGGGGGCGCAGGGGACCATGCTGGACATCGACCACGGAACCTATCCGTTTGTGACCTCTTCGTCGGCCACGGCGGGCGGGGCGGCTACGGGAACCGGGGTGGGACCGACGGCGATCGGGACGGTGATCTCTGTGACCAAGGCCTATGTGACGCGGGTGGGCGAAGGGCCGTTTCCGACCGAGATTCGCGGCGAGGCGGGCGACCACCTGCGGGCGCGGGGCAACGAGTATGGAGCGGTGACGGGACGGCCGCGGCGGTGCGGCTGGCTGGATATTCCTCTGCTGCGCTACTCCAACCAGGTGAACGGGGCGGAGTGGCTGGTGGTGACCAAGCTGGACGTTCTGGACGAGCTGGCCGAGATTCCGGTTTGCATCGGCTACGAGACCGGCGGCTCGCCGCGGCGAGTGACGGACGCGATTCCGGCGGACGTGCAGGGGCTGGAGCAGATCAAGCCGCGGTATACGACGCTGAAGGGCTGGCAGAGCTCGACCGAGGGGATTACAGAGTTTGAGAAGCTGCCCCAGGCCGCGAAGGAGTATTTGCGCTTTCAGGAGCGGGAGAGCGGGGCGCGGATCGGGATGGTATCAACCGGGCCGGACCGGGAGCAGACGATGGTGCTGCCGGAGTTCGCGGCGGCACTGAACGAAATTCACGCGTAAGCTTGAGCAGCGGCCTGGGGCTTCGACTTCAGGCAAGGGAGAAGCCGAACCCATGATCAGCTTTACTGTTCGTCTGAAGTTTGCCCCCGAAGATCGCGCCGATGTGGCGGAAACCCTGCGCCTGCTGACGGCGGCCTCGCGCCGGGAGCCGGGGTGCGTGAGCTACGTTCCCCACCATGTGGAGGGCGACCCCGACACAGTGCTCATCTATGAGCAATACCAGGATGCGCAGGCACAGGCGGCACACCGGGAGACAGAGCACTTCAAGAAGTACGCGGGGGGGGGAATCCTCCAAATGATGCGGGAGCGGAGCGTAGAAAACCTGGTTGCTCTCGTTTGAGGACCGGCTCCCGCCCAAGCGGCGGGAGTTCCGTCGCGGGAAGCGCGGTTGTTTTCAGGAAGCGGCGGCCGACTTGAGGAGCGCGGCTGCCGGTAACCGTTTGACCGGCTGGCCCAACCAAGGCTACTATCCGATACGACTATGCAGGGAGCCACGACCAATCCCCTGATGTTTTTCAGCCGCCGGGTGGCGCTTGGGCTAATTCTGGTTCCACTGTTCGCACAGGCGGCATGGGCGAGTCCCTTCCAGGCCGGATTGCCCCGGACGCAGAAGCACGAGAGCCGCCACGAGATCGACCAGCTCGAGGATACCTGGCGCAACGCCGTCCTGAAGTCGAATGCCGCAGCGATGGACGCGCTGCTGGGGGATGACTACATGGCCATCACCTCCTCCGGCACCCTGCAGACCAGAGACCAGGCCCTAGCCAGCCTCCGCACCGGCCAGATGCATTTGACGGCTATCAATGTATCCGACCGCAAAGTACGCTTTTACCGGACGACGGCGCTGGTCACTTCCCTTGCCCAGGTCAAGGGCACGATCGGCGGGCGAGATGTCTCCGGCAGCTATCGCTATACCCGTGTCTATGTGCGGGATGCGCGGGGCAAGTGGAAGATCGTAAGCTTTGAGGCCAGCAGGATTCGCGCCGACGAGCATAAATAGTCAGGGTTGCCCGTACACTGAAGAGAGCAGTTATCGAAAGTAACCTGATCATGAGTTACTCTGATCTTTCTTTATGGTTACTCTATCTGGCCATCTTCCCACTGCGTAATGTGGCGTGTGGACTGAATTATGCTATATACTCCGACAGGCGGTAGTGTGGCCACTGAAATGCTGTTCCAGCACGCCCGCCCTGCCGGCAACTGCCAAGCGGCTCTTTCCAAAAGACGTCACCGTGCAGTTTCGGCTACTTGACCAGCGCATGCACGATAGGTCTACGGGTCAACCGGGGAGAGGTTTCTGGGATGAAGCCTGCGCATATGGGGACGCTTAAATTCTTCTCGCTGCTGTTTCTTCTGCCTGGCCTGGCGGGCCTGATCGTCTCCGCCATGATTTCGATGCACTATCTGGACACGCTGCCGAAGACGCCGGCGCCGGACGAGATGCGCATTACGCCGCGCAACATTCATGGCACCCTCGTTTACCAGACTGTGGAAGAGAACCAGCGGCTCAGCCTCATGGAGGACTCCTCGGTAGGGTTCTTCGTGATCGGGCTCGCTCTGGGTTTGGTCTATCTCTCAAAATGGGGCCTCGTACGGGCGCTGGGGGCTGAAAACGACGACGAGACGGCCGAGAACCTTAGCTAAAGCCTGCCTGGAAAGGCAGATCTCGAAGCGGAACGCCCAGTTCTCTCAATTCACGCACACTCTTCTACAATTGATGGATGCCCGAACTGCCTGAGGTAGAAACCATTGCCCGTGGCGTCCACGAGCGTGTGCGTGGCGACCGCATCGTCCAGGCCTGGTTCAGCGGGCATCGGGAACCCTTCAAGACGCCGCCGGGGCGACAGAGCAAGGGGCTTGAGGGACGCGTTTTTCTGGCCGTACATCGCAGCGGAAAACACATTGTTTGCGAGCTGGGCACTGCGTGCGGCAGCCTTTTGGTCGAGGGCGCTCAAAAACCGGCCGCCCAATGGATCGTGCACCTGGGCATGACGGGGCGGCTGCTGGTGACCACGCCCGACGGTCCTGTAGCCGCCCATACGCACGCGCGCCTGAGCCTGGCCAGCGGCCGCGAGTTGCGCTTTGTGGATCCGCGCCGGTTCGGGCGGCTGGAGTTCCGCGACCTGGGCCGCGGCGCGGGCTTCAGCGGGACGGGCGCAGAACCGCTCACCCTTGGGGTGGAGGAGTTTGCCGCTCTCTTTCGCGGCCGGCGGCTGGCCATCAAGGCCGCACTGCTGAACCAGAGCCTGCTGGCCGGAGTGGGCAACATCTACGCCGACGAGAGCCTCTTTCGCGCCGGCATCCGGCCCGGCAGGAGGTCGGGACGGCTGACCAGGGCTGAACTTGAACGGCTTCGGCTGGGGCTTCGCGAGGTACTGGAGCAAGCCATCCGGCTGGGAGGTTCGTCGGTCTCAGATTACGTGGACGCAGATGGGGTGCGGGGATTCTTTCAGCTTGAGCACTGCGTCTACCAGCGCACCGGCCTGCCTTGCCGCCGCTGCAAGACGCCGATCCGGCGGATTGTGGTGAGTGGGCGGGGAACGCACTACTGTCCGCATTGCCAGCGCTGAGAGAGGTATCTATGGTTTTTTGAATTATCATCGATCCGGCCTTCCAGAATGCAGAAAATTCGTACTCAATATTATTCTTAAATCATTGAAAACACGTAATATCTGAAACGGCATGCGGATTGCTATTAGATAGGCGCCAGTGATGAACAGGCTGCTGGAGAACTCCGGCCAGCCAATGAAGAGCAGAGATCCGGCAAGAGCAGCCGCCAACGAAGCGGCCCCTAAAAGGGAATGAACCAGCCGGGGAAGTCTCAAGAAGGTGCGGTGGAGAGAGACACCGTACACAAGCAAATTGGGAGGCCAGTGCCCAGAGCAGGACAGCGAGACGCCACTCCGTCAGGAGTGGCGTTTTGTACGTTTGGGGGGATTCCGGGTGCTGACCCTGGAACCAGTACCCCCGATAGCACCAAAGTTCACTTGCCAGCCTGAGCGCTTCGCTGTAGTATTGACTTGCCTATCAAGCGGCTGACGCGAGCCACCCGGAACGGGTAGAGCAAGCTCGCCGCCGAGCAAGGAAGTTTCGCCGCATCACTCATTCCATATCAGGCTGCGCGCGGTGAAATCTCCCATAGGAATGCGTCACCTGAGGAAAGCGCCTGTCGCACCGCATCGATCCTGAGATTCAGATA
This sequence comes from Occallatibacter sp., assembly GCA_050012555.1. Lineage (GTDB taxonomy): Bacteria > Acidobacteriota > Terriglobia > Terriglobales > Acidobacteriaceae > Telmatobacter. The sequence continues at coordinate 29,324 of JBEKGY010000032.1, read as the reverse complement.
ACGGGGACGAGCTCTTGTGGAGCTTCTGCGTAGAAGGCGGCAAGGCAGCAACTCTTTTGGGAATGATGGCAGATTGCATACGTAGCCCTGCTATAGGCAAGCTACGATGCAGTTTGGCCGGCGTCCTCGAATGACTGGACCACCTGCCGCAAGTGTTCCCCGTCCAGGACCGGACAAGGGCAGGCAAAAGGAAGCTCGGCGCCAATCTCAGCATTGGGCGAGACAACGACTGAACCTAAGAGCGCAATGCACCCGATAGCAAAGTGCCAGGAAGTACACGCATGACGACAGAATCGACGCAGCCCCAGGCTGAACTGGAGCAAGTCCCGGCCAATGGCCAGGGACAGTCGCAAGGGCATCGGCGCCGCCGGCGCCGCCGCAAGAACAAGAGCAGCCAACAGAGCGCGCCCCAGGGCCAGCAGGCCCAGGCGCAACCTCAGGCGCAACCTCCGATGCAAGCTTCGCAGCAGCCCAATGTGGCTGCGCCTGTCTCGACCCATCAGGGCCAGGGACACCAGGGCCGGGGACGGAAGAAGAAGAAGTTTTTCCAGAAGGGATCGGCTTCAGCCGCGCAGCCCGGCAATAGCCTGTATTCGCCTGCACAGGGTTCATCGCAGGGCAAGCGCAAGGGCAAGCAGAAAGGGCCACGAGAGTTTGTAGGCCCCATGGATCACAGCTACCGCGCGGTTAACGGCAACATGGCTGACGGCCCGCCCTCCACGATTCAAATTACGGGCAACAACGGCCACGGCGGCCATTACCAGGACGCCTATGTGCCGCAGCCGGCGGTTCCGATCCGCGAAGACGCCCCCACCCGCATCTTCTGCTTCATTGAGGATCTGTTCTTCATGGCCAAGATTCAGGAGACGGCGCGCAAGCTGGGCGTGAAGGTGGAGTTCGTCAAGGGCGACAAGGAGTCGGTGGCCAAGCTGGCCGACGTGCCGGACGCCGAGCGGCCCACGCTGCTGGTCTTCGACCTGAACAACCTGAACGCCAAGCCCATGACGCTGATTCCGAAGTTCAAGGCCAAGCTGAAGAAGGCCACCTCGATCATCGGCTTTCTCAATCACCTGCAGGGCGACCTGAAGATGAAAGCCATCGAGGCAGGGTGCGACACGGTGATGCCGCGGTCGGCCTTCTCGCAGAGTCTGCCCAGCCTGCTGCGCCGCTACGGGATGGAAGAGGAAGAAGAGTACTACCAGCAGCCGGTGTGAGAAATACAGGGACTAGGGACTAGGGACTAGAGACTAGGGCGTATCGACATATACACTTTGCCGCTTAGCGTTTGGCTGTTGAAGTGGAATTATGGCCAGTCGATACGAGTTGAGCGAGGCGCAATGGGAGCGGATTAGGGATTTTCTACCGGGGCGCAAGGAGCATGTGGGACGCACGGCGGAAGACAACCGCAATTTTGTCAACGGGGTGCTTTGGGTGCTGCGCAGCGGAGCACGCTGGAGCGACCTTCCGGAGCGATATGGCAAGTACAAGAGCGTACATAAGCGATTCGTGCGCTGGGCTCATTCGGGTGTGTGGGAGCGGGTTTTCCACGAATTGGTGCGGGACAAGAAGAACCAATACCTGATGATCGATTCGACCTTAGTGCGCGCCCATCAGCAGGCGGCCACGGGCCGCAAAAAGGGGGCGCAGACAAGGCTCTGGGGCGTACCCGAGGTGGTCTGACGACCAAGATCCACCTGCTGGCCAACGAACTGGGCCTGCCGTTGGGCTTCCACATCACCGCCGGACAGGTGGCCGACTGTACCCAGGCTATCGCCCTGCTGGGCAACTGCCCGGCTGAGGCCGTCATCGCGGATAAGGGATACGATTCCGATGTGTTGGTCGAGCATATCGAGGCGGCAGGCGCAAAAGCAGTCATTCCACCGCGAAGCAACCGCAAAGTGCAGCGAAATTATGATCACAATCTCTATCGAAAGCGCAACCAGATCGAGCGCTGCTTCAGCAAACTCAAGCAATTCCGCCGCTTTGCCACACGCTATGAGAAATCAAAAACATGCTTTCAAGCCATGGTCGCCCTCGCCTGCTCCTGGATCGTACTCCAGCTATATGTCGATACGGCCTAGGGACCAGGGACTAGAGGCCGCCGGTCAGGACGATGCCAGAAATGCACCATTGCGCGTGGTTCTCCGCCACAACGTGCGACGGCCAGCCCGAGGGCCGGCCGTCAGCGTTCTCAACGGTTGCTGCTGCTTACTTTTTTGCGGTGATGAGGGCGCGACTCTCCCAGGGAGATGACTTCCAAATCAACCCGGGCAGTCCCTGCCTTGATCATAGCCAGCTTCTGGGCGGCTCCGTAGGAGAGATCGAGTATCCGCCCCTTGAAAAGGTAGCCGCGATCGGTAATGCGGACAACGACCGACCGGTTGTTGTCGCGGTTGACTACGCGCACCACGCTGCCGAACGGCAATGAGGGATGGCAAGCCGTCATCGCGTCCATATCGAACTTTTCGCCGCTTGCGGTGCGCCGTCCATTGAACACCCCACCATACCAGGAGGCAACACCGTGGAGGATATCGGCCGGTTTTGAGTGGGCGGTTATTTTCGGCGCAAGAAAAGCCGGCGTCGCGCTCAGGATCGGAGGCCCGGGAGGCGCAGTGGCAATTGGCCTGGGAAGCAGCGCATCCGCCTGCACGGCAGGCGTGTAGAGCATCACTGCCACTGCGGCCAGCGCCACGGAGATAGCCCCCGCCAGCAGCCAAATCAGGAGTGGTGTTTTGATGTTCATGTTGCGTTTTTTCCTTGTTTTGCCCATCTGTCCATTTTACTAAATCGGCGCCATTTTACTCATCCATTAGCCGGAATTCACGGGCATTTTTTGCCACGAAAATGGGCCATTTTCGGGGCTTTTCCCGATAATCCATTCATCCTCTTCAACTTGCAGATTGTTGATAAAACTGGTGCAAAATCGGCGTTTCAGGCCGGTGCGGGGCCGATTCCGCCTTCTGAATGCCCAAGCCTCAATCTCTGGCGAACATAAAGCGAATACAAGGACGATCCAGCCCATGAAACCTCAACCGGGGAAGAACACTCCTGGGAGCGAGGAAACAAGCTCTGCGACCCCACACCATTGATGCCTGGCGGGGACGGTCCGATCCGGTTTTTGCAGATTATTTCCCTCATCCTGCTAGCGTCTGGCTTAGGCCATCCATGGCTATAGGCGGGGGAGCGATGCAACTGAGCGCGGCAGGGCTGGAGCTACTGAAGAGGTCGGAGGGTTTTCGCAATCGTACGTATATGGATGTGGCGGGGATTCCGTCCATTGGCTATGGCCACCGGATCCTTGCCTCCGAGTCCTTTCCCGACGGCATCGCGGAGCCGCAAGGGGCTGCCATGCTGGCCCGCGACGTGCGCAATGCCGAGCAGGCCGTCCAGCGCCTGGTAAGGGTTGCCCTGACGCAGGGCCAGTTCGACGCGCTGGTGGACTTCTGTTTCAACCTCGGACAGGGCAGGCTGGCGGCCTCCGCGCTGCTGCAGGATCTGAACATCGGCCGGTATGATGCAGCCGCCGAGCAGTTGCTGCGCTGGGACCACGCAGGAGCCCAGGAGAACGCCGGCCTGAAGGCCCGCCGCGAAGCCGAGTTTCACCTTTGGCACGGCGCCGGCGCCTAGCAGCGAGCGGCAGCCTGGATGCGAAGTTTCAGGACGCCGGCCGGTCGAGTTCCAGCACGGCAAGGCGTTCCCCGGGCTTGAGGTAGCCCTTGCGGCGAAACCAGTCTTCCATGGCCGGCTGAAGGCGATCGAGAGGGACGCGGCTGCCGGCTTCGAGCACTCCGTCGGCGGCGGGCAGCGTGTCGTCAAAGACCGCATCGTTGGTAAAGTTGCGCATGGCGAAGGTATCGATCCAGCGGATGGGGCATGGGTGCGCCTTGCCGGACGGATCGATTCGCTGGATGGAGAGGCGGCGCAGGAACATGCTTCCACTGTAACGGATGCGCACTTGCCGGCGATGATCTTCATCCAACCGTCAATCGTCTTCCGGCCATAGACGGGCCTGCTTGCAAGCCCCTGCTCAAGTCCCTGATCAAGCCCCTGCTCAAGTTTCTGATCAAGTTTCTGATATAGCCCCGCAAACAAATCCCATGCAACGTCAACGAAACCGGTCAGCGGTGCGTCTAGCTGTATGAGCACCTTCGCCGGCGAGGGTTCTCACAAGCGGAAAACCCACTTCGGTGGCAACGAAAATCGACGGGAGCTCAGGCATTGGCCCGGCGCAATTCTCTTAGAGCCAAGGGGTTTCCGTTTAGATTTTCCCCTGAGTGGGAGGAGCATCGCATCATGATTAAGTTTGGAAACGGAAATTTGCTTGCGCGGCGCTCGCTGCTGCTGGCAGGCATTCTGGCCGCCAGTTGCGGCGCGTTTTGCGTGCAGGCCGATGGGCAGGCACGGGGTGGAATGCACCAGCGTGGCGGAGGCATAGAGCGGGAGCTGAGCGAACTCACGCAGGTGCTGGCGCTGACCGGGGATCAGCAGGCGCAGGTAAAGGCTCTTCTGATTGAGCGGCGGGAAAAGATGGAGGCCTTGCGCTCGGGCGGGTCACAACCGAACCGTGAGCAGATGGAGGCGATCCGTCAAGACGCGAATGGAAAGATCAGAGCGCTTCTGAATGACGACCAGAAGGCTAAATTCGCCGCCTGGCAACAGCAGCGCATGGAGCGGCGGCGCGGTCAGGGAGGCGGAGAAGCTCCAGCTATGCAACCACCCGGCTCCTGATGCCACGCTGCTCCCTGCAGCACAATGTTTTTCCGGGAAGTTCAAGGAAAACGGGCCGCTTGCATCCGCAGGCGGTCCGTATTGGTTTGATAGCTTCGCAAACCTACTCTGAGAAGAGTGGGCAACTTCCCATTCTTGCCTTCAGCGCGCTACTGCTTTTTCTCCGGCACAACCTTCGCGTCCTTCGACTGCCGGGTCTCCACGCGGAAGCGCTGGTAGTCAAAATCGCGTTCGGTATAGTGCTGGCGAATCCCCTTCACCAGCAGGACGCGGGCCTGCACGGTCCCCTCGCCGCCGGTGGGAAGCCATATCTCGCCATTCACCAGGGCCTGGTCGAAATGGAAGTTGGAACCCTTCTCGATAGTGCTCAGAAGGCCGCCGGCAACGTGGAAATTGTCGTTGAAAATAACCTCGAGATGGACCACCTGGCGGTCGGCCTCATCGATCCATACGGTGCCCTGCAGCTTTTTTGAGGCGTCCTCGGCAATGCCGTGGGTGGTTGCGTCCTTGCGGCCGATGAAATCGAAAACGATGCTCGATCGGCCGTGAAAGGTCTCGCGCCTCGGGTTGCGCACGTCCATGATCTCCAGCAGGCGGCTCACACTGATGCGCTGCCCTTCCAGCGGCTGATCGCGCGGCGTCTTCTCCGCCTTCTCCGCCAGTTTGGTTACCCGCTCGGTCTCCTTCTTTTGTTCGTGCTCATTCAGCGGCTGGCCGTCTTTCTTCACCGTGCGCCCGATCAGGTGGCCGTTGACGAAGAAATCCTCAATCTCCTCGGTTTCAGTCTTCTTCACCTGGCCGTTGGCGTCCATCTCCTGGATAGTCAGCAAGGAGCTGTAGGTGTAGTTCTCGCGCACCTTATCAAGCTGCTTCTGGTGGTCCAGGACCTCGAGAATAAGCTGGCGAATCTCCGGCAGGGCCGGACCGGCTGGAATGGCCGCGGGCTGGGCTTGAGCGAACGGAACCAGCAGCAGAGATGGCATGAAGCCGGCGAGGCATAGGATGCGTAGAGGGTGCATGAGGGCATTTCCCCGGAAATGTGGCGACCTGCGCGGGGGCTGACGCGCAGGATTCCTCAAGTTGGACCCGGCCTGCCACGAAAGGTCGCGCCAACTTGAAAAGATCGGCATGGCATAGATATCGTAAACGTCCTACAACCGGAGGCAGGGTGGGCGCATCTAATTACACAGGCGGCGATCAGTGGCGGCTGCTCGGAATCATGCGGCTCGACCGGCCGAAAGAAGGAGAAATACGGAATGTTCAAGCTCTTGATTCACTGGCTGTTGAGTGCGCTTGCTTTGCTGGTTATTGCCCATTTTCTGCCGGGCTTCGTGGTGCGGGGCTTGGAGCCGGCGCTGGTGGCGGCGCTGGTAATCGGCCTGCTGAATGCGACGCTGGGCTTCTTGCTGAAGATCATCACCTTCCCCATCACCATCCTCACACTGGGCCTGTTTCTGCTGGTGATTAACGCGATGATGATCCTGTTGGCGTCGCACATCGTTACCGGTTTCCATGTGAACGGATGGATTCCGGCATTGTGGGGTGCGGTGGCGCTGGCCCTGGTGGGCATCGCGGTCCATGCGGGCTCGAAGAGGGTGTAAGCGACCGTTTGCGGCCTGAAGAACAAATCTCTACTTCGCCGCAGGCGCGGTGGCCTGAGTTGCGGCTTGAGTTGCGGCCTTGCCGGCTGCGCTCGGAGCCACGCTGCGATGCGGCTTTTGCGCGGCCGGTGCGGGAGTCTTGGCGGCAGGTTTGACCTGTTTCTTTTGAGCCGTCACTGTGTGTGCGAGCACCGGTCCGTTGAGGGTATTCGGCGTGCGCATGGCTCCGGCGCTGGAAAAGCCGCCCGGCGCTGCAACGTGCGTCGGCAGGGCGATCACCTTGGCCTGGGGCTGCTGCACCCGTGAGTAAATTCCCCATCCGCCGCCGGCGACCACAAACACAATGGCAGCCGCGGCCGCCGAACGCATCCAACTGCTGTCCAGCCGCGGCGCGGCAGGCCAGGAAAGAATGCGGCCCCTGCGCGGCCGGCTGTGCAGTCCGGCGTAGACGCGATCTTCCAGGCCCTGGGGAGCGGAAAGACGGGCGATCAGCCGCAATGTTTCTTCAGCGGCGCCATGCGCGATCGGATTCTGAGTTGGATCATTCATCGCAAACTCCTTGGGTGCGTACTTCTCGAGTGATTCAGCAGGCCGGCAACCAGGTTCCGCGCGCGAAACAGCCGGGAACGGACGCTGGACTCGGTAATGCCCAGCACCGAGGCGATCTCCACGCTGCTCAGCTCCTCGAAGGCCGAAAGCATGAGCACCTGGCGCTCCTTGGCCGGCAGTTGGTCGATGCAGGCCAGCACATGGGCGTGGTGCTGGGCGGCGGAGGCGATCTGCTCGGCGGTCAATCCATCCGACGGCAGCACGCGCGCCAGTTCGGCCACATCGTCGGTCTCCGGCCTGGTCTTGGCGCGGCGCTTGCGGTCCAGCACGATGTTCCACACAATGCGGATCAGCCATACCCGCCGGTCGCGCACCTGGTCCAGCGTGTCGCGATGGCGCAGCACGCGCAGAAACGCCTCTTGCACCGCGTCTTCGGCATCGGCGGGATTGCGCAGGACGGAGAAGGCTACGCGGTACAGCGTGCCGGAGTACTGGCTCACCAGAGCCGCGAGCGTCTCTTCTTCCGCCCGGGTGCGGGCTTCATCGGTCACCGCGCTGTTTGGAATTTCCATCCAACCTGCGAATACTGCCTGGCTGGCGCTCATAGATCACCAGACGCAGGCGGAGGGGAATATGCTCATGCGCCGGGCTCGCTGCTGTCCCGCGCGGGTTCACGGCGCAAGGAACCTTCCCCTGCGCGCCTTGGCTAAGATCGTTGATCGGGCGCGGCCGCCCTACTACTTGCCGGCCAGCTTCTGCGTGGCGATCTGGCCGGCCGCGCCATCCTTGTCGGAGTCCTTCACCTTGGCCCACAGCGCGCGCGCCTGGTCCTGCTTGCCCGTCGCCTCATACAGGGCGGCTAGGTCAAGCTGCGCCACGCTGGCTGAAACCGTCTCTGACGGCTTGGCGGCCAGTGCATTGTAAAGATCGATGGCCTGGCCGTCGCGCCCCGTCTGGTGATAGAGCCTGGCCAGCGCCAGATTGGCCAGGTTGGAGAGATTGCGGTCCCATGAACCGGCCGCGGTCTTCAGCTCCGTCTCGGCTTGAGCGGTTTGCCCCAGCTCCTGGTCGGTAATGCCGGCAAAGTAGTGGGCTTTGGCGCCCTGGGGCAGCCAGCCGTACTCCTTGGCCACCGCGGCAAACTGCTGGTTGGCGGCCTTCGAACGCTCGCTGGCGGTCGGGTAAATACCGATCTCCGCCGGCGCGCCCGGCTGAGCCAGAGGCGCGTCGTAGGTGTCCAGGGCAGCGCCCAGGGCGCTGTCGGCCTTGGTCGAAGACACATTCCAGTAAATCAGCCCGCCGATGCATAAAACCAGCACAACAGCCGCACTGATGACCATAGGCATAACGGCGGATCGGTGACCGCTGAGCCAACTGACGCTGCTTGCAGCGGCTGCGGCAAATCTGTCTTGCTTGAGAGCGTGACGGGTTCGAGTATCCACAGGGTCTCTTCTTATCCTTCTTGATCGGTCGTGCAGACGGGTCCCTACCGGTGCGGGCGCTGCGACTGCAACCCTATCAGTCTATCAGCGCGCCAACTAGAGCGTCCACCTGGGGACGGCTCCACAACCTGGGAACTCGCCTCAGCTCTTTGCGTCGGATGCCTCCGAGCGCAGGGCGCGAATGCACTCGATTGCGCTGGTGAGGACCGGGGGCGCCGACCCCGCGGCCACCCCCCTGTCGATCAGCGATTCAACATAATCGATAATTGGAAGACCGCGAACCCCGGCTTCGCGGACGATTGCGTCGAAGATAGTGACAGTAACCTGCATAATCGGCGATTCCTCTCCCCCGGTTCATCGGCACTCGGAACCGGCGGAACAGGCCAGTCCAAAATGGAGCAATCGCCCCGCCCTTGCCCTTCCCCACCCGGAACGGTAGGCTGGAATCATGTACGAAGACTTCCACGTAACCGACCGCTGGAGCGGCGAAGACCTCCACTGCCGCTGGAAGGGCACCCTGGTGGCCATCGCCACCCGCCACGCCGATGCCGTCGATCTGCGCTTCGACGTCAACGGCCGCCCCATGTGGATCGCCCTGCCCCTGGACGCCTGGGCCAGCCAGAAGCAGCGCTCCGGCAAAGTCATCACCGACCAGTTAGCCGCCCAGATCGCCGGCCGCTACCTCAAGCAGCTCATCCAGGAAGGCTACGACTCCCGCCGCGAAATCTACACCATGACCGTTCCCGAAGTGCTGGAGCACCTCGATGCCGTAGTCGCCGAGGCCAAAAAGCTGGGCGAAATGCCTACCCTGCCGATCCTCGCCTGATTCCAGATTTGTCATTCTGAGCGAGCGAAGCGAGTCGAAGAACCTGCGTTTGCTCTTTGTCGATTTGACAGGGCGCCGTCCCATCCGACCCGCCGTCTTTCTATTCCCTATTCCCTATTCCCCTATTCCCTATTCCCTATTCCCTATTCCCTGATCCCTATTAGAGTTCCCGCCGTCCCTCCAGCGCGCGCGCCATGGTCACTTCGTCGGCGTATTCGATGTCGCTGCCGGCGGGAACGCCCGTTGCGATGCGCGTGATCTTGACCGAAGGGCTGCGCAACGCAGTTGCCAGCCAGTTGGCGGTGGCTTCGCCCTCGAGCGTGGGGCTGGTGGCCACGATGACTTCGTCCACTTCGCCGCGCTCGACGCGGGCCACCAGGGTAGCAGTGCGCAACTGGTCGGGGCCCACGCCGTGCAGCGGCGAGAGAGTTCCGTGCAGCACGTGGTAGACGCCCTGGTAGCCGCCCTGAAAGCCTCGCGCCCGCTCCACGGCTTCGATGCTGGTGGGTTCCTCAACCACGCACACTAGGCGCCGGTTGCGGGTGGGACTGGCGCAGTAGGCGCAGGGATCGATATCGGTGACGTTGTTGCAGATGGAGCACAGGCGCAGGCTGGCCTTGAGGCCGCGCACCGCCTCGGCCAGCGCCGCGGCATCGTCGTCGCTGGAGCGCAGGATGTGGAAGGCGAACCGCTGGGCGCTCTTTGCGCCCACGCCGGGGAGCTTCTTCAACTCTTCAATGAGCCGGGCCATCGGCTCGGCATAGCGTGACAATGTGCTGCCTCCGTGGATGCGCGTTCAATATTTTGCGATCAGGCTCCCATGCCGGGCAGCTTGATGCCGCCGAGCAAGCCCTGCATGCTGGATTGCATGGCTTCATCCGCCTTGCGCCCGGCTTCGTTGACGGCGGCGACGACCAGGTCCTCGAGCATCTCCACGTCGGGCTGGGGACCGCTGAGGCTGACCACCGCCGCTGGATCGATGCGAATTTTGAGCAGTTGTTTCTTGCCGTTCATGGTTGCGGTGACGGCGCCGCCGCCGCTCGTTCCCTCGACAACTGTCTGGCCCAGCTTGCGCTGGACCTCCTCCTGCATTTGATTGGCCTGGGAGAGCATTTCGGAGATTTTGAGCGGGTTGATCATGGTTTGTTTCCTCGATGGGCGTGAGGCTGCTATTGGCCGAAGTCACTTTTGACGGAGATCGAGTACGCTGCGGACCTCGGCCTTGAAGATCTCCCTTGCGCGCTGGACTAACGGATTGGCAAGCGCGGCCTCCTGAATGCTGCCGGCCAGAGGGGCGGCGGTTGCGGTGGGAGCCGGAGCTGTTGCTGAGGCTGCATCGCCGGGAACCACCTGGAATCGCGTGGGTGCGCCCAGCCGTTGCAGTTGCTGGCGAATGATTTTCTCCGCCGCGGCATTCACCGTCAAGCTGAGCATTTTTTTGCCCACGCCGGGCACCTCAATGCGCAGGCTGGCGCCGTCGAGAGTCCATGCGCCGGAGCCCAGCAATTCCGCGGCTGTGCTATGCCCGGCCGCGACCAGAGCGGAGCCGATGGCGTGGCGCAGGGATTCCATGCTGGGAGCGCTTGCTTCCTGCGCTGCGGTCTGAGGCGCCTTGGCCAGAGCGCCTTCTGTAAGGGTTGAAGCGTAGCCGGTGGCCGGGGTTGGAGCGGCAGGGAAGGGCGTGGCGCCGACAAACTTGCTGTCGGCGGCTTCGGCGGTGATTGCGGAAACGGGGGAAGGCGCGGTGCGTTCCAGTTCGGCGACCGGGCTGGAGCCGGAACTATGCTTGAGAGCCGGCCCCGCACTCCAGCCGCCGCCGGATGGGCCAAAGGGGGAGATGGATGGAGCGGCCGGCGCAGCAGTGGCTGGGGCCGAACGCGAGGGGCTGGCCGTTGGACGGGAAGCGGAAGGCGGAGCAGAGCCGCGGACTGCCGCGCCGCCGGCGACGCCGCTCAGCAGCTCTTCGATGGGCAGGAGCCGTTGCGCATGGATCAGCTTGAGCAGGCCCAGTTCGAGATGGAAGCGCTGCTCCTGGCGGTAGTTCAGATCGTCGAAGGTGCGCAGGACGATTTGCAGATTGCGGGTCAGCTCTTCTTCCGTGAATAAAATCGCGGTGCGGACGGCGCGGGCGCGCTCATCGCCGGAGATCTGAAGCAGCTCGGTTTGTTCGCCGCCCAGTTTGGCCATGAGGGCATTGCGCAGGTAGCGGACTATCTGGCGGGCCAGCGACGAGGGGTTGTGGCCTGCATTGACCAGCAGGTTCAACTGCTCCATCAGCTCGGCGCTCTGGCCGGCGGCGACGGCTTCGAGCAGCCGCTCGAAGACCGCGTTGGGCACCGCGCCCATCAGCTCGCGAATCTGCGCCGTCGAGAGCACGGGCCGGCCATTCACGATGGGCGCGGAGGCAATGGCCTGATCCATGATGGAGAGCGCGTCGCGCATGGAGCCGTCGCCGGCCTCGGCCAGCAGCGCCAGAGCGGACTCCTCGGCCCCCACCTGCTCCTGGGCGGCGATCATCTTCAACTGGGCCAGAATGTCGTCGAATTTGACGGCATGAAAGCTGAAATGCTGGCAGCGGGAGCGGATGGTCTGGGGAATGTCCTCGGGCTGCGTGGTGGCCATCATGAAGATGATGTGCGGCGGAGGTTCTTCGAGGGTCTTGAGCAGCGCATTGAAGGCCGCCTCGGTGATCTGGTGGGCCTCGTCGAGAATGTAGATTTTGTAGCGGTCGCGGGCCGGGGAGTAGCGGGCGGCGTCGCGCAGTTCGCGAATCTCGTCGATGCCGCGGTTGGTGGCCGCGTCGATCTCGATCACGTCCACGGCATTGCCCTGGCGCACCTCGATGCAGGAGTCGCACACGCCGCAGGGTTCAGGGGTGGGGCGCTGCGCGCTGCCGACTTCAGTGCGGCAGTTGAGCGCCATGGCCACGATGCGCGCGATGGTGGTTTTGCCGATGCCTCTGTGCCCCGAAAAGATGTAGCCGTGGGCGATCCGGTTCTGGCTCAGCGCGTTCAGCAGGGTCCGGGTGACGTGGTCCTGGCCGGCCACGTCGGCAAAGCGCTGCGGACGGTATTTTCTGGCCAGAACCTGGTAACCCATGGGTAGGCCCGCTCCTTCGGCCTGCCGGGTCTCCCGGTGGCCTAGATGGGATTGTATTATCTCACCGCGGCTTTGATTTCAGCCTCGACCGCGGCTTTCATCACGCCGCAATTAGAGAAGAAGTGAATCAGGTTGGCGGTGAGCGGTTCCCAGGTCTCGGAAGCGAGACCTGGGGCACCCGGCTGTGAGGCTTGGGCCATTTTCAGTTCGCCGGTGCCCTGGGCGTCGAGGATGAGGGCGGTTAGTTTGCGCGCCAGGTCGAGGGGGAAGCTTTCGGAGACGAAGACCAGATTGCCGCGGGTGGTGATGACGACCGGGCCTTCGCTGGTGGTGAAGTCCTGCTCTTCCGCGCCTGCCGGGGCGGAATGCTGGGCGGTGAGGTCGGTTTTGAGGCCGGAGTATTTGCGGCCCAGGTTGTTGGAGTAGATCCGGGCAAAGGTCTGCGCTGAGTCGGCGTTCTTCCAGACCGATAGATAGAAGAGAGCGAGAGAATTTGTACTGGCCTGCTCTGCCGGTGTTTTGGCGCTGAGGCGCTGGCCGGCCCAGTAGAGGCCGCCGTCCCAGGCGGGGGTCAGGTCGCGGGCGGCGTTGTCGCCGGCGTAAATCTCGGTGAGAATGTGCAGGTCAAGCTGGCCGATCTGGCCGATGTCGTAGGGCTTGTAGAGTTTGTCGACCAGGGGATGAATGTCGGGGAGCAGGGGCACGGCGGGAATGTGCCGCTTCTCGTACTCGCGGGGGTTGAGGATCTCCCAACTGGAGGTGGGCGGGTGGTCCAGCGCTCCGGCAAAGGCGGCTGCCTGGCCCTGGTCCATCCACACGTCCTGCTCGAAGCTGAGGCCCTCGCGATAGGGGAAGAGCAGCGACTCAGTGAGCAGAAGCGGGGCGCGGGCCAGGATTGGGGAGTCTTCCGAGGCGGCCATTTGCTGCTTGACTAAATCCATGACCTCGGGGTCTTTGACCAGGCTTTTGCCCATGGGCTTGAGGATGTAGTCCATCATGACGGCGGTAGCCTGGCCCTCGGTGACGGCTTCGCGGGCGGTGTCCATCTCGTCTTTGGCCAGGTGGTCGGTGTCGCCGGAGGAATCGATCGAGACGTCGTCGGGGGTCTGGTCGCTCCACTTTTCCAGGTCCGAGTGCTGGTCCTGGAGGGCGTGGGTGAGTTCGTGGGCCAGGACCGGCTTTTGCTCTTCGATGTCCACCCAGTCGAGCATGTAGACGGTCTTGGTTTTGGAGTCGTAGTAGGCTTCGATCTGCTCTTTGAGCAGCGCCAGAAGAAAAGGCTTGAGGGCGAAGTCGCGGTCCAGAAGGCCGAATTTCTTGAGCACGATTTCGCCGCGCTGCAGGCGCTTGGCGCTCTGGTCTTCGTCGAATTTTTCTTTCAGATAACTTTCCACGGCGGGGCGGGTGGTGATTTGGCGCTTGACGGTGTTTTGGATCGGCAGGCCGGTCTCCTGGGAGGAGAATTTGAGCAGTTCATCGACCAGGGCGAAGAGCTGTTTGGCCTGATCGGGGGTGATGTGGGTTGAGGCGTTGGCGGAGGGCTGGGATGAAGTCTGGGTCTGGGCGGTTGCCGTGGTTGGCTGGGCTGGCGGCTGCTGCTGCGCCGGGGCTGCCGTTGCCGCCGCGAGGCACAACGCTAGCACCCATCCCCATCCGCGACCGGCCCATTGCACCGCTTTTCGCTGTTTGCTCATCAAATCTCCATGATCACCCCAGCGACGAAGTGGGCGCCCTCTGGGCATCGCTGGGGACCCCGATATGATGCTCCGGGGTTTTGAGCCGGAGCGTCGGCATCTACTTCCAAGGCTATAATCAGGATGCGGTCTGGCGCGAGGTTTCGAGTGGAAATCTGGCGCGTGACGGCGGAAATGCTCCCCTATGACTGAAACCGATCTTGCCGCAACAATACAGGCCACTCCGCTGGCCGCGATGCTGGAATCCGCGTCCAGGCCGCATGAACTTGAAACGTATCGACTTTGCGCCTATCGGGGAGTGCTGACCCCGCGAGAGTTGGACGCGCCGGAGAGGGAAACAGCGGCGCTGGCGCGAGGAGCCGCGGTGCACGACCTGGGCTGGCTGAAGCGCGTGGCCGTGCGCGGCGAAGACCGCTTCCGCTGGCTGAGCGGGATGGTTACCAACACGGTGAACGATCTGTTTCCGAACACCGGGGCTTGGAACCTGGTATTGAACGCACAGGGGCGGATTCAGGGCGATCTGACGGTCTGGAGGGAAGGCGAGGAGCTTTCGCCCCACCTGCGAAATCCTGCCGTCGCAACCCCAGCGACAGGAGATCGTCTATTGGGGACCCCTTTCGCCGGGGAATCCGGGCTGGAACTGGAAATTGCGGCCGATCAGTACGAGAAGCTGATGGCCCACCTGAACCACTTCATCATCATGGACGATGTGGAGCTGATTCCGATGGGCGAGGAGCAGGCCGGCGAGGCGGGTTCGGCCACGGCCTTAGGGCTTACGGGCCCGCTGGCCGATGAGGTATTGGAGCGTCTGGGCCTGCCGGTGATTGTGCTGCCCATGACGGGCACGCGCGTGGAGTGGAACGGGATCGACCTGAGAATAGAGCGCGGGTATGGCGCGCTGGCGGCGCATTATCAGCTTTGGGCGCCGGCGGCGCGGCTCAGGAAGCTGTGGAATGCCCTGCGCACGGCTGGGGCGACCCCGGTGGGAGCGGCGTCGGTGGAGGCGTTTCGCATTGCCGAAGGGATTCCGGCATACGGAATCGATATTGCGGAGCGCGACCTGCCGCAGGAGACCTCGCAGTTGCGGGCGCTGCACTTCAACAAAGGCTGCTACCTGGGGCAGGAGATTGTGGAGCGAATCCGGTCGCGCGGGAGCGTTCACAGGCATCTGCGGGCGCTGGAACTGAGCGGGCCGCTGCCCGCTGCCGGTGCTGAGCTGACCTTCGAGGATGCAGCAGGAAAGTACGCTGCGGCCGGACAGATTACTAGTTCTGCCGGGCTGCCGCTACCCTCGGGCAGCCGTTTTTTTGCGCTGGGCATGATTCGCGGCGAAGCCGAACAGGGCAACCAACCCTTGGCCTACGCTGCGGGAACGGCCATGGGCACGGCCCGCATTCTATCCGGACCGCCTGGCCTGGAACGGGATTAGCAAGTCAGCGAGTCAGCAAGTCAGCGAGACGGACGGGAAACCTGAAACTATGAGCGAAACCCCCAAATTCACCGTAATTGACCGCCGCAAAATCAAAGCGGAAGAAGAGCATGAGAGCGAGCGGGCTGCTGCGCGCGTGCCGGAGACTGCGGCGCCGAGCGGCGGTCCGCGGCTGGTGGTAAACGAGGGCCGGCATGCGGCCGGGTCTGGACCTGCGGTCGAGTCTGCGACCGCTGCGGTCGAAGCGCCTGTGGGCGCATCGAAGCATGAGCAGCAACCGGAGTTGCCGCCCGCGCCGACAGCCGAGGAGAGCCTGGAGCAGAAGACCGCCTACGATGCCTCCGCACAGCGGCTGGAAGACTTGATCAGGGCGCAGAATCCGGCTGTGGGGGAACAGCCGGCGATCGGGTTTGAGCACCTGGTGCAGCAGTTCTACGTTTCCGCGATGATCCAGCTGGGAGCGGGGACGCAGGAGGGCCAGCGGCCGCGGGTGGATATTCTGGGCGCGCGCACCACCATCGACCTGCTGGGCGTGCTGGCCGAAAAGACCAAAGGGAACCTGACGGCAGCCGAGGACCAGATGCTGCAGACAGTTCTTTTCGAGGCGCGAATGGCTTTCCTGGAACTGACCAGCATGATCAGCCTGCAGGCGATGCAGCCTCCTCCGCCTCCGCCGCCGGGCAAGCAGTAGAGCCAGGAAGTAGAAACTCGGGAACCTCTGAATAAGTCGAAGTTTTGAAAGGGCACGGCCGGGTACCCTCTGGGTGCCGTGCCGCAAACGGACCAAAATGCTCGAGGGCTTTAGCCCCCGAGGGATTTTTTGCTTTACCACAAGACTTGCTCAGAGATTCCCTGGAAATATGAAACAGGAACCCGGTTCGACGAGAGGCTATGGAAGGGCGGCTCACATTCCTGGGGACGGGAACCTCGATGGGGGTTCCGACGCTGGGGTGCGACTGCGCGGTGTGCACCTCGGAGGATACGCACGACCGGCGGCTGCGGCCCTCAGTGCTGGTGCGGTGGAGCGAGACTGGGCAGGGCGGCGGCCGGGAGCGCGTGGTGGTGATCGATACGGGGCCGGACTTTCGCGAACAGGCCCTGCGCGCCGGGCTGAAGCGGGTGGACGCGGTTTTTTATACGCACTCCCACGCGGACCACATTCTGGGGCTGGACGATCTGCGGCCGCTGAGCTTTGCCGCGTTTCGCGAGGGCGGCCCGATACCGCTCTACGCTTCGCCGGAGACGGCTGCAGTGCTGGAACGGGTTTATGAGTACACCTTTTCGGTGCAGGCTACCTATCCGACGCGAGCCCGGGTCGAACTGCAGCCGCTGGGTGAGCGCAATGCGGTCCACGGGGTGGAGTTCCTGCGCGTTCCCGTGCAGCACGGGGAGATGGAGATTGCCGGTTTTCGCTTTGGCAGCGCCGCTTACCTGACCGACGTGAGCGCCATTCCCGAAGCCAGCTTCGCGCTGCTGCAGGAGCTGGACCATCTGGTGCTCTCCGCGCTGCGCCACAAACCGCACCCCAGCCACTCCACCGTGGAGCAGGCTCTGGGCTGGGCGCGGCGCATCGGCGCGCGGCAGACCTGGCTGACCCACATTGCCCATGAGCTCGGCCACGAGGAGACCAACCGCGCGCTGCCGGCCGGCGTGGCTCTGGCCTACGATGGCCTGACTGTTCCCGTGACCCTATGAGCGATGGCGCCGGCTGCATGATTCCCGTTTATCGGTCAGTTGGAGAAATTGAGGCCGGGTTTGGCCCCACGGTGGCCGTCATTGGCAACTTCGATGGCGTGCACCTGGGGCACCGGGAGATTCTGCGCGCCGTGGTGGAGGAAGCGCGGGGCTCAGGAGCGCGGGCGATTGCCATTACCTTCGATCCCCACCCGGAGCAGTTTTTGCGTCCGCAGCAGGCGCCGCGGCTGCTGACGCCGATGAACGAGCGGATTCGTTTGCTGGCTTTGACGGGCATCGATGCGGTGCTGGTGCTCAGCTTTGACGCGGCGCTGGCGGAGTTGCCGGCGCGGGAGTTTGCGCGAAGGATTCTGGTTGAGGCTGTGGGCGTCGTCTCTGTGCATGAGGGCGGGAATTTCCGCTTTGGACACAACGCCGAGGCCGGGGTCGCGGAGCTGAAGCAATTTGGCGCCGAATTAGGCTTTGCCGTTCACGTGCACGCGCCGGTGCGGGTCCACGGGCTGGAGGTTTCGAGCTCGGCGATTCGGGCGCTGGTGGCGGCCGGAGATGTGCGCAGGGCAAGGTGGATGCTGGGGCGGGCATTTGAAGTGCGCTCGACGCCGGCCAGGGGACGCGGGATCGGGACGCGGCTGCTGGTGCCTACGGTGAATCTTGCGCCGTATGAGGGACTGTTGCCGGAGTTCGGGGTTTATATCACGCGGCTGACGCTCTCACCCCAGCGACAAGGTGGGAGCCGGGGCACCCTCCAGGGTCGGGGCATCGCTGGGGACCCCGCTGTGGGCGGGCGTTGCTTCAAGGCGGTGACCAATGTAGGCAACCGGCCCACGTTTGGCGAGGCCTCGTTTGCTGTCGAGTCGCACATCCTGGACTTTGAGCCGATGGAATTGGATGAGCAGACGCCGCTTCAACTGGAGTTTCTTGTGCGGCTGCGCGGGGAGATGGAGTGGCCAACGCCGGAGGCGCTGAAGGCGCAGATTCATAAGGATGTGGCGAAAGCGAAAAGATACTTCCGGTTGGCGCGGGTAGGGCCTGTTTCTTTCCTGACTCTATGAGTTGCCAAAATCCTTGCTGTCATTCTGAGCGAAGGTCGCCGAGGCGACCGAAGTCGAAAGCCTGCCCTGAGCGAAGCCGAAGGGAACCTGCGTTTCGCCTTCTGTCGCACTCCTTCCAAGGCCGGTCACTGTTCAATGGACTCGACCATCCGGTCCATTTTTTCCTCCTGCTGCTCGATGGACTCAACCAGTTTGAACTGCGTCCGGCAGCGGTCAAGGTTGTGTCCTTCGCGATGCACCTTGAAATACTTGTCTCCCGCCAGATAGTCCGCGAGGAACCGGATGCCGATTTCGAAGGTGATCAATTTGCCGGAGAAGGCCAGGAGCTGCTTCTCCGCCTTGGTCAGGAAACCGCCGGCCGAAGCAAGATAACCGCGCACCAGCGCCTCGAACATGGGGAACTGCATGGTCACTTTGGACAGATCCTGCTCGTCTTCCATCGCCGGGCTGGTGGTGGTGCGCACCATGTCGCCGAAATCGTAAAGCGCCAATCCGGGCATGACGGTATCGAGGTCGATGACGCAGATAGCTTCGCCCGTGGCGTCGTCGAGCATGACGTTGTTGAATTTGGTGTCGTTGTGGGTGACGCGCTCGGGCAGGTTTGCATCCAGCAGGGCGCCGGTGATGGATTTGCGCGCCAGAGCGAATTCAATCTCCGGCTTGGCCGGGATGGCGCGGCCGGCCGCGTCCTCGGCGATGGCCTGTTCCAGGGCCATAAATCGCTTCGGCGTGTTGTGAAAGTCGGGGATGGTATCGTGCAATCGCGGCGCGGGCAGGCCGGCGAGCATTTTCTGGAATCCTCCAAAGGCCTTGGCCGCCTGAAACGCCTGCTGCGTGGACTCGACGGCCTCATAGGTGCGGGCCTTCTCGATAAAGTGATACGCGCGCCAGTAACCGGCCTCCGCATCCAGGTGCCAGACGCGTCCGTCCAGCGCCGGAATAAGCGTAAGCACACGGCGGCCGCTGTCCGGCTCGCCTTTAACCTGCGCGGCAAGATGCGAGGTCACGCGCTGGATGTTTTCCATCAGGGCGACGGGGTTCTTGAAGACGTTTTGATTGATGCGCTGGAGGATGATTTGGGCGGGCACGCGCGCGTGATGGAAGAAGGCGCGGTAGGTGTCGTTGATGTGGCCGGTGCCGTAGGGTGAAGCGGAGAGAAAATCGCCGCTAACCTGGAATTGGCGCGCCACGGCGCCGATGTCGTGCACTTTGCTCATGACCAGAGTCTTTCAGGATAAACACCGTCGTGAATGAGGCGGCCGATGCTGGCGACGACGCGCGGGTGGTCCTCGCGGTAGGTGATGCCAAACCAGGAATCATTCGTGTGTAAAACCTTTACCCGCGCTCGCCCGGCCAATACCAATTCATTCACCGTGCTGGGAATGAAGTATTCCGCCTTCGCATCCTGTCCATTCAGTTCAAGAAACCTCTCAAAATATTCTCGCAGCTCTCGAAATACCTGGGGAGTAAATCCCCACATGTTCATCGAAACTACCTCATCCCCCGTGAGACTGGTTACCCGGCCTGCCGCATCCGTATTCCTGGCATGCGCGCCATCGCATTCGATTTTTATCAATTCAACAACGTTCTCGAGGAAGCCGTCGCTGCTTACCTGGCACACACCGCGCGCCACCGAGCCGAATTCTGAGAGCGTATTGCGCAGAACGAATCCGACCATCGCGTAGTCCGGCGTGCCGGACTGCAAGTGCCGCGCCAGCGCGCGAAAGCCTCCGGCTCCGTAAAAATCGTCGGCATTGATCACGGCAAAGGGCTCGTGAATGGCGCCGGCGGCCATCAGAACCGCGTGCCCCGTGCCCCACGGCTTGGTGCGGCCGGCGGGCACTTCGAACCCCGGCGGAAGCTGGTCGAGTTCCTGAAAGACGTATTCGACCGCAATGCGCTTTTCAAACCGCGCGCCGACAATCTCCTTGAACGGCTTCTCAATGTCCTTGCGGATGACGAATACGAGTTTGCCGAAGCCGGCGCGGAGTGCGTCGTAAATCGAATAATCGATGATGGTCTCGCCACCCGGGCCAACCGGATCAATTTGCTTCAGGCCGCCGTAACGGCTGCCCATGCCGGCGGCCAGGACGAGCAGGGTTGGGGGCGCCACCGGCTTCATGTACGGGAATCCTCTTTCTCAGTATTGTTTCTATCGATTAATACTAATACCCAGGGCGGGTTTAACGGTGCCTGCGGGCCTGGCTGAAACGGGCTGCGGAGACGGAGGCAAGGCCGGCTTGACTTTTGGTTTGACGGCGGGCTGAGCGCGTAGTTTTGTGGCCGGAGCCGGGATTGCAGGGGCCACATGCTTTCTGACGGGAGCAATTGCCTTGACGGGCCTGGCGGGTGAGCCGGCTGCCGGCGCTGGATTTCCACCTCTGCGACTCATACCAATCCCCGGATTGGCGGGTGGTTCGACGGCAGCTCTTTGGGGCGGAGGAATCTCCTCGTCGCCGAGGAATTGCTCGTCGTCCTTTCCCGCGATGGCGTCGCGCATGAAGGTCATCCAGATGGGCAGGGCTGCTCTGGCGCCGGTCTCTTGTTTGCCCAGGGACTGATTGCTGTCGTAACCCACCCACACGCCGCAGGTGACCGAGGGGGAGAAGCCCAGGAACCAGGCGTCGGTGAAGTCGCTGGTGGTGCCGGTCTTGCCGCCCAGCGGATGCTTCAACTGCGAGGCGGCGGCGCCGGTTCCCATGCGCGTGACGGCGCGCAGCAGGGTCATCATGGTGCGGGCGGTGGGCTGGTCGATGACCTCATTGACGGCGGGCGGTTCCTCCCACAGGGTGATGCCGTCGAAGTTGGAGACCCTGCGAATCAGGCGGGGTTTGACGCGCAGGCCGTCATTAGGGAAGACAGCGTAGGAGGCGACCTGCTCCTCGAGGGTGATTTCGACCGCTCCCAGCGCCACGGGCAGATAAGGTGGAATGTTGGTGGTGACGCCGAAGCGATGGGCCACGTCGATAACCTTGCGAATGCCGACGTGGTTAGCAAGCTTGAGGGCGGGAATGTTACGCGATTCGGCGAAGGCGGTGGTGAGGGTCATCGCGCCCTTGTAGTCGTTCTCGTAGTTGTGTGGGGTATAGCCGCCGAAGCTGACCGGGGCGTCGACGATGATGTCGCTGGGCCTGGCGCCGTCCTCGATGGCCGCGGTATAGACGTAGGGTTTGAAGCTGGAACCGGTCTGTCTTTCCGCTTGTGTGGCGCGGTTGAACTCGCTGAGCGCATAGTCGCGGCCGCCCACCATGGCCAGAACGTCGCCGGTGGTGTTGTCCATGGCCAGCAAAGAGCCCTGAACGCCGGAGTCCTGTTCCAGAGAGGCGCGGCGCGCGGCGCCTTCCATGGTCTCGGAAAGCTGGACGTAGATGATGTCGCCGGGTTTGACCAGCAGATCGCCGTGGCGCTGGCCGGTCCATTTCCAGTCCTCGGGCAAGAGAATGATTTTATCGGCGCCGATGCGAGCGCGAATTTCCAGCGGCCGCGCGCTGGTCACCAGCGCATGCACGTAGTCGCCGGGCCGGGTCTGCACGGCCCAGTCGGGATGCCTGTAATCCTCGATGGTTGAACCGGCGAACAGGACGTTTTCTATCTTGCCCGGCCGATCTCGACCGACCCAGCCGTGCCGCCGCTCGTAGGTTGCCAGGCCATCGGCCACGGCGTGGTTGGCGGTTTGCTGCAGGTCCAGATCGAGGGTGGTCTCGACGCGCAGGCCGGCCTCGTGGACCTGCTCGGAGCCAAAACGCTTTTCCAGCTCCCGTCGCACCTCCTCCTGAAACCAGGGCGCCACCGAAACCTCCGGCTGGGCGATGCGCAGGCCCAGCGGGGCATTGCGGGCCTGCTCGGCCTCCGGGTGGGTGATGGCCTTGTCCAGCTCCATCTCCGTGATCACCAGGTTGCGGCGGCGAAGGGCTTTGTCGGGATTGAGCAGGGGCGAATAGGCCGCTGGCCCCTTGGGCAGGCCGGCCAGCAGCGCGGCTTCGGGCAGGGTGAGATCCCTGGCGTGCTTGCTGAAGTAGAACTCCGAGCCGGCCTCGAAGCCGTACATGCCGCTGCCCAGGTAGATCTGGTTGCCATAGAGGGTGAAGATCTGCTCTTTGGTGAAGGAGCGCTCGATCTGGATGGCGAGATAGGCCTCCTGGATCTTGCGCGTGGCGGTGCGCTCCCGCGAGAGGAAGAGATTGCGCGCCAACTGCATGGTGAGCGTGGAGGCGCCCTGGAAGCGGCCGTGGGAGCGCAGGTCATACCAGACTGCTTCAGCGACGCGGAACATATTGACGCCCCAGTGGGACTCGAATTGCTTGTCTTCAATGGAGATCACGGCCTGGCGCAGCACCGGAGCAAAGTCGTCGTAGCCGATCACTTCGCGGCGTTCGAGGGCAAAGGAACCGATGATACGGCCTTTGCGGTCATAGAGTTCCGTGTTGGTGGAGGGGCGGTAGTGTTCGAGGTCGTGGATTTGGGGCAGATCGACGGAGTAGACCAGGGTGAGGCCGGCCAGCGAGCCGGTGATGACCGCGAGCATGAGCAGTACGGCAAATGTGAACCGGCCCGCGAGCTTGCGCCGGTGATGCAAGGGAACCGGCTGGACTTGCCGGCGGCGAGGCCGGGCAAGGAAGCGTGGTTTGTCCGTCTGAGGGGGAATAGCAGCCAAACGATTCAGGCCTCGTGGGCATTTCTCTTCAGATGCTGGGCGAGAAAATGCCTCAGCTTAAGGCTACATTTTACTGTCAGAATTGGATGCGCAGAACGCCGGCGCGAACCGGACGGTGCAAAAGTAGACCGGAACTGCTCTCCGTTCCGGCATCGGGATTTTGAGAGCCGGTAAGCACGCTGCACCCCGGTAGTAGTATTCTGGGCATTGCAGGAAACCTCAGCGAAAGCAGGATGGAAGGCCGGAAAACGGCTTGGAGGATAACCTCATTCGGAACACTTTCGCAATCGGGAACAGGTAAAGATGAAGGAAGTTAAAAATAGAAAAGTCGAGCTGTTCGATACCAGTCTTCGCGACGGGATGCAACAGCCGAACATCGAGATTTCCGTGCCCAATGCCGTCGGCCTGCTGCAGCGCATGGCCGCCTTCGGCGTGCGCTACGCTGAGATCGGTTTTGCCGGCGCCAACCAATTTACGGCGGATTTGGCCGCCGCTCTTCAGTCTGTGGATACGGGAGCCATGAAGCTGGCCCTGTTCGGCAGAACGCGCGGCCGCGGCGCCAAGGTCAGCCAATGGCCCGACGTGCAATTCATCGTCGCCAACAAACAGCGCGTTCCTGTCGCGGTGGTTGTCGTCAAATCCAGGCTCCTCGATGTGATGAGGTCTTTGGAAACCACGCCGGAAGAAAACCTGCTGATGACCTACGAAACCGTTGCCTGCCTTCATGACCACGGCCTTGAGGTCATCGTAGACCTTGAGCACGCCATGGATGCCGCTTGCGGGCGGCGCGAAAACGGCGAAGATTGCGACGCCGATTTCAGCAAGCGCAGCCTGGATTACTTCCACCAGGTCGCGGAACAATCCGTCCGCCAGAAAGTCAGCCGGCTGGTTGTTTGCGACACTACCGGCGGCGCCAACCCTGAAGAAGTCACTGAAGTGATCGGCGGCCTGACGGGGAGTTACCCCGAGGTCAAATTCGGATTTCACGGCCATACGGATCGCGGTCTGGGAGTTGCCAATGCCCGAGCCGCCATTCTCGCCGGGGCCGTTCAAATTCAAGGCACTCTTCTGGGTACGGGAGAACGCTGCGGCAACGTGAACCTTACCACCGTCATCGGCAGCATGCAGCTCCGGGGCGAAGCTGAATTTGTTACGCCGGAAGAGCTCACTGGGCTTACCAGCCTGGCGCACTCGGCGTACGCGGCGTTCTCGCTTGAGGTGCCGCACGGTTCGCCCATCATCGGCACGGGCGCATTCGGCACCTGGGCCGGCATGCACGGCAGCAGCGAACGCAAAAACCCCGGGGCTTACCTGTGGTGCGATCCCGCCAAAGTCGGCGCCAAGCCGGTCATCGGTGTGAACGCTCAATCGGGAAAAGCCAACATCATTCTGCTCTCGAAAGAGCTTGGCGTTTCTCTCCATTCCGCACAGGCGCAGGCTTTCATTGACGCCAACCAGGCGATGATTGATGGCGGCGGTTTCACGGCCAGTGAAGTTTCGTTCCGGCTGGCTTGCATGAAGGTGCTCGGGACCCTCGAGCATCGCTTCAGCATTAAAAGCTGGAGAGTTCTGGACGAATCCGACCAAACCGGCGACAGGTACGTTCAGGCCTCCATGTTATTGTCCGTGGGCGACTCCAAAGTTGCTTCCACCCGGGCAGAAGGCTCCGGCCCGGTCGATGCGCTGACCAAGGCCATGCGCAACGAGTTGGGAAAATGGTATCCGGCTCTGGCGAAGATGCGATTGGGCACATTCAGCGTGACGGCCCTCGACGTATCCGCCCACGATACGGCGGCCCACGTTCGCGTCACTGTAAGCTTCCACGCCGACGGCCAGGAACCGTGGATCACCGCAGGAGTGAGCAGCGATTTGAACCAGGCGGCGCTGATGGCCATCGTGGACGGGTTCCATTATTGGCTGCTGAATAACCCTGACTAACTAAAGAAACTCTGAATAAGTCGAAGTTTTGAAAGGGCGCGGCCGGGGACCGGGGAACCGGGGCACCCTCTGGGTCGGGGTCGGGTGCCGTGCCGCAAGTGCAGGTCGTATCAGGGCACGACTTTACAGGCTGCGAGGAATAGCCGGTTTTGTGTCAGGGCACGACTTCAGTCGTGCCGCAAATGCCTCAAAATGAACGTAGGGCTTTAGCCCCTGCGGGAATCCCGGCGTAAGCAGACGAATTTAATCAGAATTTCCCTAGCCGTTCTTCGCCTTCAACAGATCGAGGGCCTTGTTGAGGGGTTCGTCGCCTTTGGCGGCGGGACGCGCTTCCTCGTCTTCTTCATCGATAGCCTGGCCTACGACCACGGTAGGAGTGACGGCATCGTCCTGAATCTTCTTGCCGTCGGGGCCTTCAAACTTGGCTACGGTGAGCAGCAGTGCGGCGCCGTCGGGCAGTTCGATGGTCTTCTGCACCGAGCCCTCGCCGAAGGTGCGCTCGCCTACCACGTCGCCGCGCTTCAAGTCCTTGATGGCGGCGGCGGTCAGCTCAGCCGCGCCGTAGGTGCCGCGGTTGACCAGCACGGCGAGCGGCGCATCGCAAAAAAACGTAGCCGGGTCGGCGGGAAAGGTCTGCTTGGGATACTTCTGGCCTTCCAGCGTGGCCAGGGTTCCCTGCTTGAGGAAGAAGTTGGCCAGGCGGAGTCCCTGCTGGGGATCGTCGCCGGAAGAGTCGCGGAGGTCGAGAAGCACTTTATGACCCTTGCCGGCGGCCTTGAGCTTGGCGGCGATTTCGTCCACGCGGGTCGCGGTGAGCAGGCCGGGCTTGAGGTAAAGAATGGTGGAATTTTCGTACGGCTGCTCGCCCAGCGCGGCAGGGGCGGTGATGGTGCGGGTGAGGGTCAGCTTGTCGGGGTCGGCCTTGCGCGGACGCACCACCGAGAGGTTGAGGGTGGTTCCAGGCTTGCCCTCGAGCATGAGGCGGATGACGGCCAGCGACAGCTCCCGTGTGGATTGCTCGCCGATGGACTCGATGATGTCGCCGTCAGAAAG
Source organism: Occallatibacter sp. (assembly GCA_050012555.1). Lineage (GTDB taxonomy): Bacteria > Acidobacteriota > Terriglobia > Terriglobales > Acidobacteriaceae > Telmatobacter. Next base: position 3,564 of record JBEKGY010000032.1, on the reverse strand, counting down.
GTGCTCCTTGTCGGCGGGCGAGCCGGGCAGCACGCTGACCACGGTGGCATAGCCGAAACGCTTGGAGACCAGGATGCCTACCTGGGCCACGCCGGCTGCGGGACGGTCCTTGTAGATTTTGTATTCGGTCGGGGTCAGGTAGCTGGAATCGGAGTCGAGCGATTCCAGCAAGCCGTGGAGAGCGCCGGTGGTCACGTCGTTCATGTTCGGCTCGGTGACGTAGTCGGACTGGATTCTCCTCAGCACATCGCCGTAGACGCCCATCTGGCGGTAGGCGCCATCCTGCACGCCGCCGGCATGAACGCCCAGCAGCCCGAACTCACCCAGGCCAAAGCCAAGGGCGAGGGAGACCAGAATCGCAATGGAAAACACGAATACAGAACGCTGCAGGAATCGAGACACACACACCACCGGGGCGGCCATTTGGGGAATCAGGCCGCTCACCCATTAGACGTTAATGATAGCGCAAGGGGTGCGTGGGCGGCTTTCGAGCGTTTGAAACGGGCAAAAAGCGGAGGTTTCCCGGCTCATCCCTTCCAGAAGGCGATAACCAGGCCGCCGGCCACGATCAGCCCGCCGCCCGTGCAGATGGGGAGGGTGGGGGACTGGCCGAAGCGGACCTTGGCCAGCATTTGGGCCATCAGGAAAAACAGCACCACGTAAACGCCCAGCAGCTTGCCGAACTCCCAGCGGGGGACGTTGACCACCGATCCATAGGCGGCCAGTACAACAGCGCCGGCCAGAAAAGCCGGCACCCGGCCGAATCCCGAGGAACGGTAGAAGCCGGCCTGGAAGAACGAGTCGCCCCAGGCCTCAAGGAATGCGGCAAGAGTGAGGACGGCAAGCGCGCCCAGCGGATTCGAGACCAGCCGGTCAAGTGTATTCATGAAAAAGACCTCCAGGGAAATGGGAAAGCAAGCGGGGAACGGCAACTGAGCCAGGCCTGTAATGTGAAACGAAAGAGGAATCCGGACGGCGCACCCGCGGCGTGAGCCGTCGTGCATAGACAAGACTAACAACAGGATGCTTTAGAATTCATAAAGACGTAACAGCCGGCTGCCCTCAGCGACAAATCACTGCAATGCGGACCCCACGGAAGCAAACGATGGTCCGGAGGGTTGCCGATCATCCTGGGCATCAGGACGTGTGGCGGCGAGTAATGGCTGAAGTGAACCCCGGCCGGACGCGCCTAAAAATACTCCGTGCCCCATCCTTTGGCCTTATTTCTGGCGAAAGGGTGGGATACCACAACCCTTGATCGGCCCCGCTCAATTGGACCGCGCGCTTGCCGGCCCTCAGAAGCTGCGGAAAGGAAAGACCATGAAATACGCCGGATTGCTGGTGATGCCCGCCGGATTCTTTCTCTCCATGGCCGCGCTGGTTCTGTTTCCGGCCCCGGCGCCGCGGGCGGCCTTCGTGGTCTGCGGGCTGGCCGTCGAAGGGCTGGGACTGGCGGTTGCGGTGCGGGGGCACATGGAAGCGCGAGGAGAGAGCCGGCCATGAACCCAGCGCTGCCCACGCCCATCGCTCCCGTCCTCACCGACGCGATTTTTGCGCTGACTCTGGCGCTTCTGCTGCTGGCTCCGCTGGCCATCGCCGGCGTGGCGCTCATCAATACCGGGCTGGGGCGCTCGCGCTCAGCCGCGCAGTCGCTGCTGGGCAACCTGGTGATTGTGGCCGTTACCGCCATCGTCTTTGCCGTGGTGGGCGCGGCGTGGGCCGGCACGGCGGGGTTGGCGGGGCACACATTTCAGTTGGCCGGCAAGCCCTGGAACTGGCTGGGCGCGGGATCGCTGCTGCTGGGCGGCTTTGGAGCAACTCCGCCGCAGACCCAACTGGCGCTGCTCTTCGAGTTTCTGGCCGTGGCGCTGGCGGCTCTGGTGCCGTGGGGTTCGGGAGCGGACCGCTGGCGGCTCACCGCCGGCTGCGCAGCCGCCGCGGTGCTGGCCGCAACCGTCTTCCCTTTGCTGGCGCATTGGGTATGGGGCGGCGGCTGGCTGGCGCAGTTGGGCGTGAACTTCGGCCTGGGCGCGGGGTTTCTGGATGGCGGCGGCGCGGCCACCGTGCACGTGCTGGGCGGGCTGAGCGCGCTGGCCGTGGTGTGGATCGCCGGTTCGCGCAAGGGCAAGTTTCCCAAGGAAGGCTTCTCCACCGCGCTGCCCGGCCACAACGCCGCCTACGTTTTGTTCGGCTGCCTGCTGGCCCTGGTGGGCTGGCTGGCCTGGAACGTGGCCGGCGCGGTGCTGTGGCTCCATGCGCCGCTGGCCGCGCTGCCGGTAACCGCGGTCAACACGCTGCTCTCCGCCTCGGGCGCGCTGGCGGCTACCTTCACCGTGACCCGTGTGCGCTTCGGCAAGCCCGACGCCAGCCTGTGCGCCAACGGCTGGCTGGCCGGACTGGTGGCGTCCAGCGCCTGCGCGGGACTGATCTCGCCGGGCCAGGCGCTGGCAGTCGGATTGGTCACGGGCATTGCCACGCCGCTGCTGGTGGAAGTGCTGGAACTCGCGCTCTCCATCGACGATCCTTCGGGCGCGATTTCGGTTCATGCCGTGGGCGGACTATGGGGCCTTCTCGCCGCGGGCCTCTTCGCGCCGCAGCCGGGGCAACTGGTGGCCCAACTGGTGGGCATCGCTACGCTGCTGGGAGTGGTGCTGCCTCTGGTCTATCTGCTCTTCTGGCTGCTCAACCGCGTGGTTCCCTTCCGCGTGGACCCGGACGGCGAGCGCATCGGCATGGACCTGCACGAACTGGGCGGAGGCGCTTACCCCGATTTCGTGATTCACCGCGACGAGTCGTACCGGTAGGCGAAATGGGGGTATCATCAGGGTAGGATGCCAGCCCGCCAGGGGGAGAAGATGGAACTCAATTTCATACAGCAACGCCAGCAGGCCCACTTGCTGATCGACGTGCTGCCGGAGGAAAAACTCTCCGCCGTGCATAATCTTCTCGAAGTCCTGGTTGAACCGCTTTCCCGCTCCCTGGCGATGGCTCCGGTCGAGGAAGAGGAACTTACACCTGAAACCATGGCCGCGCTCAACCGCGCCGGCGCCCAGATCGACCGAGGCGAGGGCGTCTCTCACGAAGAGGTTCTCCGCGAGTTCGGCTTGTGAGTGAGCGGCCAGCCCCGTCGCGCTTGTCTATCTTCTGGTCGCTCGAAGCCCGCACAGACCTGCGCGCCATCGATCGCGAGACCGCTCTCGATATTCTCCGCTGCATAGACCGCTATCTCGCCGCACGCAATGGCGATGTGAAGAAGCTCAAGCCGCCCATGATCGGTTTCCGCCTCCGCTGCGGCGACTACCGCATCTTCTTCAAGCAGATGGGCGAAGACGGCATCTCGGTTACCGGCGTAAGACACCGCCGCGATGCCTACCGTTAAGCCGCCTTAGTTTTCAGCATGGCCGGTCTTTACAGAGGTGGGTCCAATCATCAAGACCGTGCCCCATCCTTGTATCTTGCGGATTGAGGCGTGAAGATAGCATCACGTTTCGGCGGAGAGGCCGACCCCATCCTTAGGCCAGCGCGAGCTGAGCCTGCTGCGAAGATTGGCCGCCGTCCCCCTGT
>JBEKGY010000031.1:0-39775 GCA_050012555.1 Occallatibacter sp. | reverse complement strand
AGGATCGCTTCCTGGGGGCCGCGACCGCAGCGCTTTCCTCTCAGGCCCGTGAATCCGGACCTGAGGCACCCGCCAAGCGAATGAAAGCCGAAAAGGAAAAGGCGTCAAAGCCTTCCTGATTCGGGCTTACCGGTCATATGGCCGGATACCTGACGTTGACAGCCTTTATCCAATGGCCGACAATCGTTTCGACAAGGAGTTGCAGCACTCATGCCAGACCCAGCCATCCCTCGTAATGCATATTCAGTGCTCGTGGCTGGATTGATGAATCCATCAATCCACCACCCCCAGTGGTACCGTTTGATCGGTGCAATTAATGATGATGAATTGAACGCATCGCTAAAAGGAGGAACCAGCGGCACGACCCCTATTGCTTCTCGGCTGCAATTTGGATCGCCGAGTCTTACCGTCTTTTGTCAGCCGTATCAATGGATGATTCAATCGACGGATGATGGTTCTTGGACACGAATGCTCAGTATAGCGTCTCTTGTATTTGCCAAAGCAAACAACCCTACTATGACTATGACGGCTTTTGGCCTAATGGCACAACGGCACATCGATACTAACCACGATGCGAAAGCCATTTTAGCGGCAAGCGTTGCAAAACTCGATCTTGGCCTTCATGCCGGCAAGAACGTTAACACTAATTTCACATTGGCAAGCTCAGAGGAAGGATTTACAGTCACCACTTCTATTCAGTCATCTGTTTTCGGCGAAAGAGTCGTTTTTGGACTTTATCACTGCGATTACCCAGCGCAGGAAATAGAGGGCATTCTCGATGGACGTTTCGAAGCATTTGCTTCCAGGTCAAATAAGTTTTTTACCGATATTGTCGCCGCCATCAATGCTCGCGCCGAGAAAGGGGAATACCATGAGTGATGCACCCATGACTGTTTTGCCCCAGCGCACTGAAACAAATCCAATGTCTTGGGATCAGTGTGTACAGGCGATGCAGAACTATGATAATTTGCCGATGGGTTTCGGTCAATTCGGCGGTGGTGTGGTAGTGAATCGCTATGACTCCATGTCGATATACATAAACCCATCTATATCTCTAAGTCTATCACAGTTTGCAATTACAAACGAGTTACGGCAATGGAGTTTGACAATTCTCTCGTTAGAGAACAATATTCGTGATCTTACCAGGGAAATGGACGAACTCAAGGATGAGATTCGACAGCTTTGCAAAATACGTACGTTTGTCGTCCCGCTGTCAACTCTCTCACCTGCGCCCTATCAGATCACACAACAAATTCCTGTGACAATCGAAGGAGATGGCGAGGAATTTACGGCTACTTTTACGGAGGCGAATGTGAGCGCCACTGGAGAAACCGAAGCTGACGCAATCGCCAATTTCAAGGATTCGTTGTTATCTTGTTACCAGCTTCTAGAGAAGAAAACACCTGAACAACTAGGGCCGCTGCCTACCCGTCAATGGACAGTCATAAAAGGTGTGGTCAAAAGGACAGAGTAAGCATGGCACGAATCATCACAAAAGAACGCGCCCTCCAAATCGTCAAGAAACTTGGGGCCATAGATGAGTCTAAGCCAAACTCAGTCCATCAGGAATGATGTGTTTATTATAACGGCCAGCTTGTAGCGCACTTCGGAGTTCGGCGCGGCTCTTCCTGGGATGCAGGACACGATCATGTACAGAAGGCACTCGACGTAAGTACAGGATTCGCCAAGGAGCTTGCTATTTGTACGAAGAGCCAAGATGACTTCCTGCGCAAGAGGAGGCTGCTACCGCCTTTGACTGAATCATTAGAATTGCCGGAATCGACTCAAGATACGCGGTGAGGGAGTCAAGTATATTTCCCATTTTTTCACGCATTTGCATGTGAAACTGTGGGGCATCCAATAACCAATGTAAAATCAAATACTTACACCGCCCTCCACAGAAACCCACAAACTGTGAACCTGCGAATCTGTGCCGGGGTTGAAACCCCGCAGCCCTCAGTGAGCCAGGATGGCTTCGTTGCCGAGGATGCGGTAGAGGGTGGAGCGGCTGATGCCGAGCTGGCGGGCGGAGCGGAGCTTGTTGCCGCGGTTCAGGTCGAGCACCGATTGCACGTGGCGGCGGATGACCGCATCCAGAGAGAGGTTCTCCGGGCGAAGGAGGGGCTGCAGCTCGGGTTGCGCGTCGAGGCCGGAGGTGCTGGCAAAATTGTTGGAATGCAATATCCGCAACTATTCAATCTACTTCAAGGACGATCTTCTGTTCAGTTACTACGAGTGCCACGGAAGCAATCTTGAAGCAGACCGGCTTCGGATGGCATCCCACGAGAAAACCCGGGAGTGGTGGACCATTATGGAATCGCTCCAGGATCCCTTGCGTACGCGAAAAGAAGGGGAGTGGTGGGCGGAAATGGAAGAGATCTTCCACTTGGACTGAAAGGTTGGTAACTCTGTTGATCGGCCCAGGTATTTTGGACCAAACGGAATGTTAGTCTTCGGCAAGAACCGAGCCTGAGAAGACGGAAAATTTTGCTGATGAAAAAGAAGCGGATTTCGGTGAGCAGATTGTCGAGGTGTTGAAGCGGACCAGTCCGGGCCGGACCCTGACGCGATTTGCTTAGTAAGGCGCCGCCAGTGTTGAAAGGTGAATTGCAAGATACCCGGACCTGCTCTGATCAGGTCAGAGAAAAGACTTTTTCTCGGGCTGTATTCCGGTAGCAGGGAAGATTCTCTATGGGAAGATTTTTGTAGAAATGGCATAACAACACGGGTTTTTCCATTGTAAGTTGACAAAAATAAACAGTATAAGACTGCGTGGCGGGAGGAGAGTCATTCGAACTCTCAATAGAACTTCTTTCGTATGCAATTCTCCCAGACTGGCAGGTGTCGTTCGGGAATGTAACCAAGCACCTGAACAGCCTGGACGAGTGCGATGGACTGTTTTCGTCAACTGAGGGCCAGTATCCGGGTTGTAAAATGACGCACTGTAGTCGGGGTTGGAGTGCAAACGACTGATTCACCTTTTCTTGTGGCTTCCCTTTCGTTGGCCTGTTATAATTTTTGATCATTCCTTTGCCTTCCCAACCTTTCTGCAAGAAGAGGTTTGCCGAATGGTGAATGCCCGTCTACCTTCCCGACGTTCTAACGGTAGCCTGCTGCTGGTTCTGGCAGGAGCCTTGCTGCTTCTGCCTTCTAACCTGACCGGACAGACGGCACCGGCGCCGGCCCAGAGCGGCACGGCTGCCGAATCGCAACTGCCAGCCGAGGTACAGGCAAAGCTGGACAAGCTGCAAGCCGATCTGAAGGCAGCGCAAAACAAAGGTGATGCCAAGGCCCAGGCGGAAACGTTTACCAGCATCGGAGGCTTGTTCTACGGGATCTCGGAATATCAGGAGGCACTTGAGTATTACAGTCGGGCTCTGATGATCCAACGCGCACTGGAGGACGCCAAAGCCGAGGCGAGGACTCTTAGTAGGATTGGGCACGTTTACTCCGCACTGGGTGAGCCGGAAAAGGCGTTGCCAAACCTAAACCAGGCTCTGTTAATCCAACGTAAGCTGGGCGACCTTACCGGCGAGGCCAGCACGCTGAACATCCTTGCGCGTTTATATGGCGGCCTGGGCGAGACGCAGAAGGTGCCACAGTGTCTCAATGAGGCACTCGCGGCGTATCGTGCTGTTGGAGACAAAAGCGGCGAAGCCAGCACACTGACCACCATTGGAGCAATGTATTTCTACCAAGGCGAGCAGCAGAATACGAAACAGGAGGTTTTGAAGTCCTACGAGCAGGCGTTGAACTATTACGACCAGGCAATATCCATCCAACGAGCCCTACCAGACCGCTTCCGCGAGGCGTGGACCCTTCGCAATATCGGTCTCGTCTTTGCCAATCTGGGTGATACTCAGAAGGCACTGGAGTATTTGAATGAGGCTCTGCCGCTGTATGACGCCGTGGGCGATCGCGAAGGCGAAGCCTCGACCCTGAACTACATCGGACGCATTTACTATCGGCTGGGCGAGACGAAAAACGCACTGAAGTACCTAAACATGGCGCTGCCACTTGCAATCGAATTGCAGTATCCGTTTCTGGAGGTAACCGTACTTTCTAACCTGTTCCTGGTTCAAAAGAAAGATAATCCTGCGCTGGCAATCTACTACGGCAAGCAGGCAGTGAACATCCTGCAAGAGGCAAGATCTCACATCCGGGAATTGGGTAAGGATCCGGAATCGTACTTTCTTGCAAGGGAGGGGAACACTTACCGCGAACTGGCCAACCTGCTGATCGACCAGGGCCGGCTACCCGAGGCCGAACAAGTGCTGGATCTTCTGAAGGAGCAGGAGTACTCGGATTACGTGCGGGGCGAGACGGCGGACACGCTGAGCCCGCTGACGCTGACGCCGGCCGAGAAGCAGGCGGAGGAGGACTATCAGAAATCCACCGCGCAGCTTGTCTCGCTGGGAGAGCAGTGGGCAGAGTTGAAGAAGCTCACGTCGCGTACCCCGGAGCAGGAGAAGCAGTACCAGCAGCTCTCTGACCAGCTCGACGCGGCCAGCAAGGGCCTGAACGACTACTACGCTCGTCTGTTCAAGCTCCTCGGGGGCAAGAACAGCGATGCGAACAAACAGCTGGCCGATGTGAAGGGCGACGTGAGCCTGCTGGAGGACCAGGTTGCCGAGACGCCGCACACGGTGGCTCTCTATACGATGGTCACCAGCGACCACTACCGGGTGATTGTGATTACTGCTGCGGCGACGGTTGCCCGGGAGTATGCCATCTCCGACAAGGACCTCTATAAGAAGGTCTCGGACTTTCAGCAGGTGCTGCGTGACCCGGTGAAGGATCCAAAGCCGCTGGCACAGGAGTTGTACAAGATTCTGATCGGCCCGGTGAAGGCCGACCTGGACCAGGCGAAGGCTGAGACGCTGGTGTGGTCGCTGGACGGGGTGCTGCGGTACGTTCCCATGGCTGCGCTCTACGATGGGAAGCAATATGTGGTGGAGAGCTACAACACGGTGACGATTACTCCGGCGAGCATTGCGCACCTGGCGGAGAAGCCGGATGTGAGCAACCTGAGCGCGGCGGCGATGGGGATTTCACGCAGGTACGAAGACAACCTTCCCCCGCTTCCGGCGGTGGTGGGCGAGTTAGGCGATGTGGTGAAGGATGCGCAGGTGCAGGGGGCGCATGGCGTGTTGCCGGGTTCCATTCTGCTGAACAATCAATTCACCGAGAAGGCCATGGAGAATCAGCTCGGCGGCCGGCACGCTGTGGTGCATATCGCCAGCCATTTCGTATTCAAGCCGGGGGACGATAGCCAGTCCTACCTGCTGCTGGCGGGAAAGAACGAAGGCGGCACAGGATACCACCTGACGGTGGCCGACTTCCGCGACAACAAGAATCTTGCTCTCCGTCATACCGACCTGTTGACGCTTTCGGCTTGCGAGACGGGGATGAGCGGCAACGCCGGCAATGGCCGGGAAGTGGATGGACTGGGAACGACGGCGCAACTGAAAGGGGCCAAGGCGGTGATCTCGTCGCTGTGGGAGGTGAACGACAGCAGCACCGGCCAGCTGATGGCGGACTTTTATCAGCGCTGGGCTGGCGGCGCAGGAAAAGTGGAGAAGGTTGAAGCCCTGCGCCAGGCGCAGTTGGACCTGCTGCTGGGCAGGGTGAAGCCGCAGACTGGCTCGAGCGGCAGGGGCATGAGCCGCGCCAATTCCAACGCTCCTGCCGGCTTCGCGCATCCCTATTACTGGGCGCCTTTTGTTTTGATGGGCAATTGGAGATAAAGAGTACCAAGCCCGAGTACCGCCGGCATACATATCAGAGGAGTCCTCAACAGAAGCCGCATAACTCACCACCTCATTAAGCAGAGAAATCGCCAGGAAACTGCGCACCAAGTATAAGCCCGGCCTCGCCGCACCTCAGGGCATCGAGCGGATGCACCCAGGCGCGGAGCATCCTGCACGCCATCAGGCGCAATTCTTACTCTGGCAAGGGACACGCCTTTATTGTGGCTTGCCGTTTGCGGGGGTTGTAGGCGCCTCAGACAGGCTTTGTGTCTGCAGCGTCTGGACGCTCCAGTTGGTCGGCGTGGGCCTGGCGGCAGAGCGTGTTCCGGCGCTGGTGGCATCCAGGAGTTCCTCAAGAGGGTCCGCTGCGGTTGCAGACCTCGCGCCCCGCGTAACCACTCCCTTGAATTCGAGAGCCGAAGGATCCGCCAGCGGCGAAGACGTCGTCAGCAGCACATAGGTGTCAGTCCCGAGAGGATCGCCCACCGGGAACGGATCCCCCGGCAGGGGAATCTGGCTGAGCCTTCCTTTGTCCGCGGCGGGGAATTTTTCGGGGGGTACGCCTTCATAGGGCCACAGGAGCGAGCCTTTGCCCTGGCAGTCGATGCCGAGAACGTAGACCCAGCGAGGCGAGACCGCGGCCTTGGCGCTGCCGACGAGCAACAGTTCGTAGTTTCCTTTTTGATAGGTATTGCCGCCATCGGCGACGTCCTGATTCTCCGGCACGCGCCGCAGGGCAAGCCGGTAGGGAAAAGCTGCCTGGCCGCCCAGCGACGATGAATCCAGATGCAACCAGCCATTCAGTCTCGCCAGCTGTATCGCGGAGTCAGTGAGGGTACTATCGAGCGGGACTGTATTATTCCGGACGGCCCAATCCGTGCGCATAGGATAGGGCGAGTGCGGCGAACAACCCGCTCCTATTCCCTTCGGCCGTTGAACCTCGGCGTCCATGTCGTCGCGCTTGTACCATGCGTAGCCAATCCCGGTGTCGGTGGGGTTGCCTGCGATCACATACATTGCCTGGCTGCGATCGGAGGTGAGCTGGGCAGCGTTGGGGGGCATGCCTTCAGCCGGTGGCGCCAGCAGACCCTGCGCCGATTCCCTGGGCAGCGGAGCGTCAAACCAGACGATGCCGTTGGCGGGCAGCTTCTTCAGCGCCCCTGGCGACAGTCTGGAACCAAGCGAGACGGGATTCTCCTTCTGGACCTGTCCCGCGGCGGTCTTTCTGGAATGTGCGTAGAGAGTCCAGTGCGCGCCGTCCCAGGCCAGGCGGTGCGTCCAGGGATCGAAGGACGGATCGGTTGCGAACTTCACATTCGCCGCGCGCAACACGGTGAGAGCGTCCTGGATATCCGCGAGCGAGGGATTCGAAGCGCCCGCGTAGAAGTTCAAAGTGGGCCTTTGCGCGGGCACCCATTTGGTCAACTGAACGATATCCTTGGCCTGCACCGTAGCGCCTGCCGGAGAGATCACCGTGGCCCTGGAGCGCGCCAGGCCGACTGCATCCGTTACCTGAACCACAGCGCGCACCCCGTTGGTCCCGGTGAGTTCAGTGAATTCGCTGCCCTTGCCGATGTCGGCGATGGTGCCGATATCGAGGACAACTCCCTTGGCATCGGCCGAGACAATGGCAGCCGTGGGCGGGCCGCTGCCCGCCATTCCGCCAAAGAGCGGCTGCTCCTTGCGGGTGGCTGAAGTGTCGAATTCAGGTTGCTGATTGGTTGCGCCGGGAGCCATCTCCATGGCCACCTGCAGCCGCCTGAAAACCTCGCTTGCGGGCCGGTTGGAGGGCAGAGTCTGAAGCGTCTCGATGAGCGCGTCGGTGAACAGGCCATGGGGCGGGTCGCCGTTCTGGACGTCGATCGCCGACTGATCCTTCTGTGCCGCGGAAAGTACCAGCACGGGATTGTCTTGACGGCTCTCCGGAGGGGTTCCGGCAACTTCCGCGGGATAAGGATCGTCCGGCATCGGGCGCGGGTCGAAGTCGAAATCGCGGGCCACCAGCGCCGTGCTCTCCGCGCCCCGCGCCAGCGATCCGGAGTGGCAGGAGTCGAAGATAGCCGTCAGGTGGATGCCGCGGTCGGCGGCTTGATTGAAGATGTGACGGAGATCGCGGCTGAAGATGTCGTCCTGGCCGAGATACCAGTCGTAAGGCACGATGGTGTTCTCCACACACGAGGAATGGAGACCTGTGCCGTCAAGGTCGTAGCGCTGGCAATGCCTTTTGGGGTCCGCGTTGGGGTCCGCGCGCAGCGAACCGTGCGAGGAGATGAACAGCACCACCGTGTCGCCCGGGCTCGGATCCTTGACCAGGTACTGTTGCATGGCCTTGAGGATGGCGTCGCGGGTTGCTGCCTGGTCCAGCAGAATGTGAATGTGCTTGTCGTCGTTGGGAAAGCCGAACTTCTCGCTGGTCAGCAGGTCGCGCATCGCGGCCACGTCGTGAGATGGACCCTTGAGGTCGCGATAAATCAACAGCGGCTCATACCGTCCAATGCGGGGAGCGCCATCGGGCACAGTTACGTCGTTCGTGGGATGCGAGTAGTTATCGATGCCGATGAGCAGTGCGCTCTTTGTTGCAGCTGCCGGCGGCCCGGACGGCGCCTGGGCGAAGACTCGGCAGCATAACAGAACGCATAACACTTGAAGGAGAAACCTGACCTTGGAAAATTGCATGAAAGCACTCCTCATCCGGCAAATCCATAAGTTGGACCAAAAGGTAATGAAACGGTGAGCGGAAGTCAAGCAATTTAGCGCCTGCTCACAGGCGCCTGGTCTCGCTGTGACGGAGCAATCGAGGCGGAGGTCAGGCGTTGTTCGGGCAATAGCTTCCGGAAAAGGATGCATCCGGTCCGGATGCCTGACCCCGCAGACCTGAAAAAGCTGCCCGGAAAAGGCCATCGAGCCTGCGCCCCTTTCCCGAATGAGTTCCTATTGCCAGGCCCGGCGGGCTGCAACTTTCACCCTGGAATTTCGTCGAATGTATTGTGATCATCAGGAACTTGGCCCGTGTATACTCACACACACATGGCAGTAGCACCGAGGTGAAGAAATGCGGATTTTCGAAAGAATCGCGACGTTAGAGCCATCCATTGCTTCGGCTCGCGGGATGGTTGTTGCACTGGCGCTCGCAGCCCTCTCGCTGGGCTGCGTGCAAGCACAAACTGCTCCGGCCAAGGGGAGCGCAGACACCTCCTCGGGAGCGTTGGGCTTTTCCATCGAATCGGAGATGCTGACCTACCGCGCCTTGCAGTCCAACAGCGAGGCCATCGCTTGCGACGTTGCTGCCTATGTGAACGGAACCAATGCAGATTTCAAAAGTCATCCCGGCGGCTCGGTTTGCGATGTGAAAGCTGGCGCCACCAAAGCCACCGTCGTTCTTCTTCCCTTCGCTTCGAGCGAATTCGCTGACTTCCAGATCTGGCGCGCGGATATGGCAACCATGGACAGGCTTCAAAACAAAGCCGATGGGCTCGGTTGCTCCACAAAACCAGCCTCGAGTTCAAAAGGAGCGACCTCCGCAGTGAGTGCTGCGGCAAGCGCTTCGCCGGCTGGCCCGGCACTTGCTGTCGCCCAGGGAGTTCTTGCCATGTTGGCCAAGGAAGATACCACTACGTCGGTCGGCGGCACCATTCATGACCAGGCCTTTATGGATGGCGTTGGCCGGGAACTGCAAGAGCTCAGCGTGCCGGTGGTCATGCCTTCCGTTTACACCCCGTACTCATTGACCTCGCTTAAAGAGTCGGATTCGCCGTTTCTCAGCAGCTTGGCCAGGACTCTTACCGCTCGTAGTTGCCTTGCTGGTCTCGCAGCCAAGGAAAAGGGAAGTAATCAAACAACGGACGACGCCAAGGCCTACATTATCCAGCGGATAATCTCGGATATCGACGCCTTTCTAGCCACGCTCACTGAAAGCGGCCCTTCGGCGCCGAAAGGCGGAAAAGCGCCGGCATCCACGTCCGCGGGCGGAAGCCCACCGGCACAGAATCCTGATGGAACGCAGAACCCTGATACGACGCAGAGCCCCGAAGTCACTGCTGTGCCGCCTTCGTCGTCTCACCTCAGCGCTGTCCTGTTGGCCGACGGCTTGGCGGCCAAGCTTGGCGTCGATCCGGACACCGGCACTTTGTCGCCTGATTCGGCATCGTTGCATATCCTCCTGGTCAAGGCGCTGGAATCCGGAGGTTCCGTAAACAAATCCAGCAACATTTTCGGCACCAAGGTTACTTACAGCGGCGGCTCTGTAGGCACCTACGTGCTGTTTTCGATCGATGGCGACCTGGAGTGCTCCGGAAATGTCTATGAGTACGGAGGATCCATCAAAGGCAAGGATTTTGAGGAGCAACTGCGCGGATACATTCCCGATCCGGCCAAGCAGATGGTCTTTCTGCGTCACAGCTGCCGTCCACTGACGCATCCTCAATGATCCGGGAATGGCCTCTTCATTGCAGATTTCTTGAGTGCCGCGTGAAACCGCTCCTGCAATGCCAACCCGACCAGTGTTGCGATCAGGATTGCGGGGTAAAGCTGTCCAATGAGCGCTTCTGCTATGGCCAGCGATCGCGCTATGCGATTGACCGGACACGCGTCGCCGTAGGATACGGTCGTCAGTGTTTCAAAGCTGAAGTAAATCAATCGGGCCGGTTCACCTGTTGAAACTCCGGCGGGGAGGGGCGTTTGGAAGTGGATTGCGTCAGGAATCTCTTCCATGAGCAGCTTGTAACCGAACGCCCAGGTAACGCCGATCAGCAGGTAGACCGCGACGCCGCCCATGACCCGGTGCACATTTACCGGTCCGGGAAGAAATGTCTGCTTAAGCGTCATCACCACGAGGATGACCATGCAAAACACCTTGAGCGCCGAGTCCCCGCCCCTGAAGCTGAATGATGGGTTGAATTCGACGATCAAGTCTGCCGTGAATTCCAGAATGGTTAGCGCGATAATCAGATAGATCAGCATTCGCTTGCGTACCGTCGCGATTGCTCCGGAGAGGAGCATGAGCGCGAAAGTGAGGTCTATTGCAATTCGCCCCGGCCGCGACAGTCCGAACATCGGAACAAAAACAGTCATAAGCACCAGAAACGCAAGGAAGAAACTCAGAAGTCGATCCTCGCGCGAGAAACCGTGCAACCGTCGCACAATCTGTTTGACAGCCACTTGATTTTCTCCTTTCGCATTCAGCTTACTAACTTTGTCCGGTGCGCCGCCAGCCGTCCAGTAGGGCCGGAGCGAAAGGAAAAGGGATTCGCCGGGTGCCGGGTGGGAAAGCACGAACCACCGGCATCCTCGCCCCACCGCTCACTCCTCCTCCCGCTCACCCGCTGACTTGCCGACCCGCTTACCCGCTGACTTGCTAACCCGCTGACCCGCTGACTTGCTAACCCGCTGACCCGCTAACTTGCTAACCTGCTGACTCGCTAACTTGCTAACCTGCTGACTCGCTAACTCGCCAACCACCGGCCCCATCACCCCCGCCACACCCGCCAGCTTCATCGTCTCCTTGAATGCAGCCTGCTGTTTCTCCACCCCCCGCTCCGTCTTCCGCGGCCGCACCCGGAACCCCTCCCTGCGCAGAGCAGTGCGCAGAGCGCCCAGAAAGACCTCCCGCCATCCGATCGCTTCCAGCCACGGCTTCTTCTTCGCCACCCGCTCCCTTTCCCTTCGCAGGCGCAGCTCCTCCCGCACTCCGCTCTGCTCGGCGGCCATCTCCTCCAGCGTCCCCTCCTTCGGCGCCAGCGCGTACACCAGCTCGCATCCCAATCCCTTCGCCGCCCGGCTCAGCGTCGCCAGCATGATCCGCGAGTTCTTCTCCGACTCCTCCAGCCGGTATACCTCCCACCGGCACACCCCCAGCCGCCGCGCCACCTCGTCCACCGGAACCCCCACCGCCTGCCGGATGCTCCTCAACCACCCCTCCTTGAACCCCCTTCGCCTCCGCGCCAGCCGGAACGGCAGCAACGCCTCGTCCAGCTCCCTCCGCAGCTTCTCCCGTTCATCTCCCTGCATCTCTGCCCTCCAGCCGCCAAATTGGTAAAAAATGGCAAAAACCCGTCGTTTTTGCCCGCACATCTCCTCAAAAATGTCGCGTAGAACAAACAAAATAAAAGATTTACAGTGAATATAAAAAAGCGCAAAAGATCACAAAAAGTCCGCATTTTCCGCAAATCGCTCAACCTGGAATCAACAACTTACGAGCCGCGGCAAGCCCAAATCTCCTTATAATTAGCCCTCTTGTCCAATTCTGCCAAAATTCTGTGTATTTCTAAGCAAACATTTCCAGCCTTTTGCGCCCTCGCCAGCTTCCGCGCCCCTCCCAGCCCCACCGCCGAAAAATCCGTGCATCCCCACCACCACGCGGATTCCACCCTAGTCCCTTAGTCCCTAGTCCCTAGTCCCTTAGTCCCTAGTCCCTAGTCCCTAGTCCCTTAGTCCCTTAGTCCCTTAGTCCCTTAGTCCCTTAGTCCCTGAACCCTGACACATGGCCCCATGCGTTATATTCAAACAGGATGGCAACTCCACAGAACCAGAACGCCTCAACAAAACAAGATTCACAGCAAGGTTTCGTCTATCTTCCCCTGATCGCCGGCTGGCTGGTGCCCGGCGCGGGGCATTTTCTGCTGCGCAAGTGGGGCCGCGGGGCGCTGCTGTCGGCATCCATCCTGGGCATGTTCGTGCTGGGCCTGGCCATGCAGGGCAAGGTCTACACGGGGGCGCAGGACATTCTGGATATGCTGGGGATGGCCGGCGACCTGGGCAATGGGCTGCTTTACCTCGTCAGCCGGGTTCTGGGCCTGGGTGCGGAACAGGTGCAGACGGCGACGGCCGACTATGGCACTCGCTTCATCGTGGTCTCCGGCCTCTTGAACGTGATTGCCGCCGTGGATGCGCACAATCTTCGCACCGGGAGGAAATCCTAGTGTTCAGGCCCTCTCACTTTGCGGCGGTTGCGCTCTTTGCTCTCTTCGCGTCCGTCGTCTTCGGCATCACCCAGCGCCAGACCCCGCGGCGCATGATCCACTACGGAATCTACTGCTTTGTGCTCTTTGTCGGCTCGGCAATTGTGCTTAGCTGGCTGATGTTCCTGATCGCGCGCTAAGAAACCTCTGTAAAGTTAAAGTATTGAAAGGGCACGGCTTCAAAGCCCGCCCTGAGCGCAGCCGAAGGGTGCCGAAAAGGGCCATAAAAAATAGACGGGGCTTTATTGAGGACTGCATAAGTAATGTCCGCACAAACGCGCCGGAGGCGCAGAGTTTGTTAGCCCCGCGCTTCAGCGTGGGGAAAAGGGATTCCACAAGTTCATTAAGGAGTCCCGTAGGGACGGCGCAAGGACATTATTAATGTAGGAACTAATAGCCCCTGTGGGGTTGCAACGGGCATCTGCAAGCCATTTTTGAAACCCGCTCAACGCAATTGCTTATAACCCTCAAGCAATGCTTTCCCGCTGCCAAACCGCGGCGTCGAACCTGTGCGGGCAGGTATACCCCTCGGCCAGGTAAAGATCGATGGCATGGGAATTGGATTCGGTGACGGTGAGGGAGATTTCGCTGGCCCCCATGCGCATGAAGTGGAAGGCGGCTACGGCTAGCAGCATCCGGGCCAGCCCTTGCCGCCGGTAGTCGGGGCGAACGCAGACCTGGGTGATGTGGCCGCTCTCCGGGCTTACGCGCGAGCCCAGCACCAGCGCGATGAATTCACGGCTGCGCCGCTCCACCACCACGTGCGACACCTGCGCGGAAAATGCGCCGCAGCCGGCGTAGCGGACGATGTTGTGCAGAAAGCGTTGCGAGCCTTGCGCGGAGCGGTACTGGTCGTTGATCGCGCTGTCGGGATGATCGCCGTAGGCCTCGGTGATGAGCTGGCCGGCCGGCGACAGGTCCTCCTCGCGCCAGGGGCGCAACTCCAGTTCGCCCGGCAGCTCCACGCGGGGCTCGTTCCACAGGCCTCGAAGCGGCTGCACCATGAACAGCCGCCGGTAGACCCGGAAGCCGGCCTCGCGGAAGGCCCCGGCGTGCGTGCCTGTAGGGTGCAGAAGCAGTTGCGATTCGATGCGGTCCACTTGCGGCGAGTTCTGAAGCAGCTCAAAGAGATGCTTCAGAAGCGTCTCCTCGATCTCGTGGGCTGCGGCCGGCGGGTTGGGCAGCGCAAAGGCGTCGCCGATCACCGCCTTGGTCTCCTCGTACACGCAGAAGGCATAGCCGGTAATTTGCCCATACTCCAGGGCCGCGTAGCCGGGCAGCATGTGGCTGTCCAGATACTGCATCAGCAGTTTGATCGAGGCCCGATAGTCCCAGTGCAGGCGCTGCTTCCATAGCTCGCCCTCGGCCTCCAGCACTGGACGCAGCACCGGCGACGAAAAGTGCCGCAGGTCGAGGATCTCGATGGTAACGCCCGATGCCATACTTCTCCTCTGACGACAGCGGGCAGTGAACAGCGAACAGTGGAAAACTAACATCAATCAACTTGCAATTGTTCGCGGTTCACTGCTAACTATCCACTGACAGTTACCTGCTGCCCACCATATAGACCACCAGTCCCTGCTCGGGCCAGGTGAAAAGTTGCTCATAATGCCGGCCCTCGAAGTACTCATCGAGCGCGTCCTGGGTGTGCAGGTCTACGCCGCCGCGGCCGGAGACGCGCACTACCAGCAGGTGCTGCTCATCCGGCACGCCGCTTTCCTCGTAATTCACCACCTCGCGATTGCGGTAAAACGAAAGTCCGTACTCGATGTCGCGCCGGACGAGGAAGACCGCGACGGTCTCGTCGGCGGGGGCCAGGGCAGCCAGCCGGTCGGCCAGCGGGCGCGCGGAGTAGGAGCGGTCCAGCAGGTGAATCACCCGCTTGGTGGCGCCGGCCTCGGGAATGCCGAAGAACGGGCCCACGCCATAAAGAAAGAAAACCAACACCACCAAAACCCCGGTGGTGACCAGTCGGAGCCGGGCCACGCCGAAGCCGTTTACCACAATCAAAATCAGCAGCGCCGCGCCGCAGGCGGCCAGTACCGCGGCTATGAGAGCGTGCGTGGGCGGCATCTGCAGGCCGTGGGCCACAAACCAGGGCAGCAACAGCGCGGCCATGGTCATTACGCCGCAAAGCACCGCGTGGCCCAACAAAACCCAGCGGTTCAACCCCTGCTGCCGGCGGCGGAAAAGGTAATCGCCGGTGAGGATGGCCATGGGAGGAATGGAGGGCAGAATGTAGCCCGGCAGCTTGGACCGCGAAAGGGAGAAGAAGACGATGGGAATGAGCGCCCACAATACCAGAAACACGGGAAAGGCGTCGCCGGGGCGGCCGGCGCAGGGCTTGCAATTGCCGGAGTGGCGCAGCCGCCACTCGCACACTGAGGTCTGGATTCCGTCGATCAGCGCGCGAATGGCGATCACCGTCCAGGGCATGATGGCCAGCAGCGCCACCGGCAGGTAGTACCAGAAGGGCTGCGCATGCAGGTAGCGGTCGGTGGCAAAGCGCAACAGGTTGTGTTCGAAAAAGAATTCGCGGAAGAAGGTGGGATTCTGATGCTGCACGGCGATGAACCAGGGCAGCACCATGGCCAGGTAGAGCACGAGGCCCGGCCACCACAGGGAGCGGCGCAGGATGGACCACTCGCGGCGCAGAAAGGCAAAGGCGGCGATGATGACGGCGGCCAGAAACGGCGCCACCGGCCCCTTGGCCAGCGTAGCTATACCGGTGAAGAAATAGATGTCGAAGAGCCAGAACTTGGAATCGGTCTCGTACCAGGCATACCAGCCAAGCAGTCCGATGGCCAGGGGCGCCGCCATCTGCATGTCGGTGGAGGCGCCGCGGGAAAAACCCATGATGCCGGCGCAGGCCACGGTAATGAGCGCTGCGTCCAGGTGGCCGCCAGGACGGAAGCGCCGCATGTGCAGGTAGATGAGGCCGATCATGACGAAGGCGAAGGTGGTGGAGGGCAGCCGGGCGCTCCAGTCGTGCACCCCGAAGTCCCGGAACAAGAACATCGCGCGCCAGTAGTAGAGCGCAGGCTTCTCCAGCCACGGAAGGCCGTAGAGGTAGGGGGTGACGCAGGCGCTGAGTTTGCCTTTCAGGGTCTGCGCGGCGTCAAACCGGTCCAGCATCTCATGGGCGATCTGGGCGTAGCGGGGCTCGTCGGCGCCCACCAGCCCCATTCCATCGCCGCCGAAGAACGGAGTAAGCCCGTAGGCCAGGAAGTAGATCGTGAAAACGAGAAAGAAAACCGCCTCGCAGATGCCCGGCCAGGGGGGCATTCGCCAGCGCAGTCTTTCGGGCGAATCCGGATCGGCCGGCTTCAGAAACGGATCCAGATAGCCAATGACCCATTTGGGCAGCCGTTTGCGCTGGCTTGGGGGCGAATCGGGAGCAGAGGATTCCAAAGTAGTTTCCACTTCCAGGGTTTCTCCACCGGGCGGGTTCAGCTTGATCCGCCCAACCCGCGATTCCGGTTTGGTCAGGCCGTTTGAGCGTCTTGGCCTGCTTGCGGTCCGCGCCTCAAATGAAGCGCGGCGATGGTGCACAAGATTCGATAGGGACAAGGCTAACAGATTCGCGCGGAATCTCAAGAAATATCAGTCTGTATCGCAGGGAAAACAGTCCACGCTACAGCGGAATTCGTACAGCGCGCGGGGGCCGGGCTTTGCCGAGTGGTTTCCATGCGCGCTTACTCGTCCCCAGCCTGTTGTTCTCATGCAGGCTTCTCGTCCGCCAGAGTTTTTTGCCGCTTGCGCGATCTGTCCATCAGCTCTACGATGCGCGCCTGGAAGCGGCCTGAGCGGTCGGCCAGAAAGCTCAGCTCCGGCACGTGGCGCACGCCCATGCGTTCCTTCAACTGAAAGCGAATGTACCCCTTGGCGGCCTCCAGACCGGCGATGGTATCCACTTCGGCTTGCGCGATGTCTTTGACCGCGCTGTCCACGGCCACGTAAACCCGCGCCGACTTTCCGCCGGGGTTGAGCGCGACCTCCGTGACGTAGCAGAAATTGATGCGCGGATCCACTAGTTCGCCCTCGATCATGGTCGCGATTTCCACCCGCAGCGTCTCCGCCACCCGGTCCTGATGATGCTTGCGCGCTCTGTGTTCTGGCATAATCTCAACTCCTTACCGGGTAAACCATTCAGCATAGCAGAGGCGGGCAGAACAGCAGCTTCTTTACTCCCGTAGGGAGTACACGAAAATAGCCCAGGGAAGCTTCTTTACTCCCGTAGGGAGTACACGAAAATAGCCCAGGATGAAGCGCAGCGCAATCCTGGGAATGCGGATTAGGAGAAGTATTCCGCCCTGTAAGGGCGGATCGAACTCCAGATAAGTGCTTTATCGCTGTTCATGCAATTGCCCCGGTCTCAATCCACTGTTTTTATCGCCAGGTCATCAAAAACAGCCGAATTCGATAGTCGCGCGTATGCCAATTGTTCTATGGTTGGACTTCCCTGCCTGACGCGCCGCATGACCTTCGGGCCAGGGCTCGGGATGGAGGTTGACAGAATGTTCTTGAGACAATTTGTCTTCTGCGTCCTTGTTGTCGCGTTATTAACCGGTTGTGTCTCCGGGCTGCGCTGCCAGACAGCCAATGCGCCCACCACGTACACCGTTGCTGAAAACAATGCGATGTTCGGACCCACGATGATCGTCAAGATCTACCGCAACGGGTCGAAGGCGCTGGTGGATTCGCGCAGCGGGCCGGACTGGACCGGGCCCAAGCCTATGCACACCCGCGCGATATACGACCTCAATACCCAGCGAAGCCTGATCTGGGATCTGACGGACAGTTCGGTTCCCTGTGGCAACAGTACTTTCTCCGGCAGTTGGGGAGATCCTTTCGAGGACTCGGCCAGCCTGCTCGCCGACGTCTACAAGCAAAACCCCAAGCAGTTGGGACCGGAGACCGTTCACGGCATGACGGCTAAAGTTCTCGAAGCCGACGATCCTGCCCGCAAGACCAAAGTATGGGTGGATACCAAATACGGCCTGCTTCTCAAGGCGCAGTCGATTCCGGCCAACGGCGCGCCGCTCACCATCCTTGAAGTTACGGATGTAAGTTATTCCGCGCCGCCGCCGCCGCAGCCCCGCGCGTCCCCACCGAGGCCGAGAACATCGCCGCATTGACCGGCGGCAACGCGCAGGACTTTGTGAAGGCCATTTACGGGCCCGGCTCGCAGAACTCCTGTTCCATGCTCTTCCGCGTAGTCAAGGCCGGCTCGATGGAACCGATCGCGAGCGGCTACCAGGTGGGCGTGGACCTGAACGTGGCCACCGAGCCCACTCCCAGCTACAAGATCGGCATCGGCGCAAACGGGCGCTTCACCTTCTCCGGCGGCGGCTTGCACGAAGTTACCTCCCTGATCCGCAATGGCGTGCTGCGCATCGACAACATTCCCGCCCAGTTTGAGCTGGACGCCGAGTTTGGCAGCGCCGGGTCGTCCTCGGCCAACATTTACCGGCAATGCTTCGCGCCGCAAACGGTGCTGCTTTACGTGATCAGGAATCCCGCCAATCTCGGTGAAGGAGGCGAATTCCTGTGGGTCAAGTCAGGCCAGTACGCGACGGTCCCGCAGTGAAAAGGGTATTGGCACGCGTGGGCAGGCTGCCGCTTCGCGCTCAGCTTTCCAGGTAGTCCCAGAAGGTGTCGGCCAGCTCCGCGCCCAGCTCGTTCGTCATGCGCCGGGCGGCGCGCTCCACCTCTTCGATGAGCCCGTGCAGGTAGTCGCGGGAGCGGGAGATGGCCACCACGCCAAGGGTGGCCGACTGCCATACCACAGCCTCGTCAAGCTCGGCCACTGAGACGTTGAAGCTCTGCTGCAACTGGTCCTTGAGCGAGCGCACCACCTGCCGCCGGTCTTTGAGCGACTGGGCGTGTTCGATGCGGATTTCGAGCGTCAATTGGGCGACAGGCATGGCGTCACCGAATTTACATCGCTAGTGTAAGGCCGTTCGCAACCGGCGGGCATACTTTATTTTTGAACGAATATATGCCGCTTGAGGGCTGTAGCTTCGGTCTCTGCCAATGGGAGGACCGCCGCATGGGGCGCCATTGGGCGGCCATGCCGGCCCTGTAACTCGTCTGACCTGGCGATCCTATATAATCGTGCGTTGTCCGCCATAGCGGGCAGCGGAGGACTCAAATGGACGTTCTGTTCATGGTTTTGTTGGCGGTTGTCGCAATCATCGCTCTCACCCTCATCCTGGGAAGCTTCTTTACCGTAAACACGGCTCAAGTGGCCGTGATCACCCGCTTCGGCAAGTTCCTTCGCGTGGCCGAGCCCGGATTGAACTGGAAGGTTCCGTACTTTGACTCCGTGTCGGGCATGGTCAGTCTGCGGGTGAATCAGATCACTCTGACCATGGAAACGAAAACCAAGGACAACGTCTTCGTCACCATTCCGATTTCGGTGCAGAACCGGGTTCGTTCGGAGAGGGTATATGACGCCTTCTATAAGTTGTCGGACCCGGTGGCGCAGATCAAGTCCTATGTCGAACAGGTAATTCTGGGCCATGTGCCGGGCATGACGCTGGACGAGGTGTTTGCCTCGCAATCCTCGATCGCCGCGGCGGTCAAGCAGGAGCTGGATGCGGATATGGCCACCTTCGGCTATGAAATCGTGAATGTGCTGGTGACCGATATTGTTCCCGATGCCAAGGTCAAGTCGGCCATGAACGATATCAACGCCGCCCAGCGCGAACAGGTAGCCGCCAACGCCAGGGGCGAGGCGGAGAAGATCCTGGTGGTCAAGAAGGCCGAGGCCGAAGCGGAAAGCAAGGCTCTCCAGGGGCAGGGAATCGCCAATCAAAGGAAGGCGATCATCGAAGGGTTGCAGGTTTCCATCGAACAGTTCCAGAAGGTGGTGGATGGGGCCTCCGCTAAAGAGGTCATGCAGTTGGTGATGGTCACGCAGTATTTTGACACCCTGAAGTCCATCGGCGAGAGCGACAGGACTAACACGTTGTTTCTGGCTCACTCGCCCGCGGCTGTCAAGGAAGTCTCGGATCAGATATTCCAATCCATGCTGGTGGCGGAGAAAGCGAAAGGCTGATTGAGATATTGAGCTTCCCACCCTTTCACCTATCCTTTCTCTAAAGACCGGCGAAAGGATGAGGCGCCCGGTAATGAAAACCAACTAATCCGAAAACTGCGCCAATTGCTCCGCAGCCGGTTTGTGTGTGAACAGGCTAACCACCACCATGGCCGCCACGGCCGCGAAGAGCGCCGGGAAGATGGCGTCGCGCGCGGCCATGATGGGCGGGAAAAACGTCCTCACCGCCTTGATGTCCCAGGCCAGGGTGACCACCGTGCCTGCGCCGATGGCGGCCACCGCGCCCCAGGCCGTCACGCGCTTCGAATAAAAGGCCGCCAGCACCACTGGAGTAAGCGCGGCGGAGTAAATTGTGTATGCCCACAGCATCTTTTTTAGAATGCTCTCCGCGTAGACAGCCTGGTAGAGCGCCCAGCAGCCCAACAGGACGACGGCCAGACGGGAGACGATGAGCACCCGCTTGTTCGAGGCCCCCGGCGCGATGTAGCGCACAAAAACGTCCTCGACCAGGTTGGTGGCCGGCGAAAACAAATAATTCGAGGCCGTGGAGATGACCTTGGCAAAGACCGCCCCCAGCAGCAGCGCCCCCATCAGCGCGGACAGCCCGTGGCGCGCCGTATAGGGAATAATCTCGCGCGGATGCAGGGCCACCTCGCCGGTGGGATAAAGCGCCCGTCCAAAGACCGCGATGGCCACAATCAGCGTCTCCAGCACCATGGTGCCCAAAATCCATCCGACCACTGAAACGCGCGCGTCCCTCTCCGATTTTGCCGAGAAGAACTTCTGATACATCACCTGGTTGCCTAGCATCAGCAGCAGTACGGGCACCATGAACTCCAGTCCGCGGATAACGCCCATCCCCGCCGACTGCCGCACATGCTCGGGACTCAGCCGGTAGTTGCCCAGTACCTGAAAGTATTCTGCCGGCAGCGTCGCGTGCAGTCCCACCCACCCGCCCGCCTTGAAAAACATCATGGGCGCGGCAATCACGCAGATCACGGTAACCAGCGAGCCGATGGCCACATCCATATAAGCTACCGACGACATGCCCGCCAGCGCCGTAGTCAGGATGACGAATGCGGCGATCAGGTAAGTGCCCATCTCCGGCGTCACCGTGTCGGGAAAGATCAGGTGCAGCACGTCCCCGCCGCCCTTGAACTGGTAACTAGTAATCCCCACATACGCGAAGAGAATAGCGATCGTGCCCAGCACCCGTGCCGTCTGGTTATAGCGCGCCTCCAGCAGATCAGGCAGCGTGAACTGCGCAAATTTTCGCGCGCGGGGCGCGATAAAGTAGATCAGCAGCAACCCCAGCCAGCCGCCCGCCGGTTGCCACAGCGCGGCAAATCCGTTCTTGTAAGCGTTCTCCGCTCCGGCAAACAGCGAGCCCGCGCCGATCCACGAGGTCAGCAGAGTAAGCACCAGCACCACCGCGGGCAGCGACCGCCCGGCCACCAGGTAGTCGGCCTTGGTCTTCACCTGGAAGGTCTGATAAACGGCAACCGCCAGCAGCGCAATCACAATCACGGCCAGAACTGCAACATAAAGTTGAGACATTCGCGGGCTTCCTCGCTGGCGTTACACGGCTTCCCAGCAGTGTACCGGATAGAGCGGGCTTCCGGCGCTGTCCGGCCGTCGAATCCACTGAAGAAGAGATTCGCAACTTCTGCGAAGGCCAGATCGCCTACTACAAGATACCGCCCACATCCGCTTCGTAAGCGAATTTCCAACCACCCTCTCCGGCAAGATCCAGAAATACAAGATTCGCGAGTTCGAGATCGAAGCGCGCGGCTTGCAGTCTGTGGCGAACGCTGCCACAGCGTAAAGAACGTAGTCACGCCGGGTGCCCCAGGTCTCGATTTTGAGACCTGGGATTACCGCAACTCGTATGGATGGAACGCCTTTCCTACGGCGTAACCCCAAGGTTATCGAACTGAATCCGATCCCACTCCGTCCCCAGCGCGAACATGCCGTGCGTGTGAGCGGAGTTCTCCACTGCAGCCAGCGGCGTTCCGTCGAGCGCCGCCACAATCTGGCCGCCGTGGAAGCGCAACTCCAGCCGATGCCATTGGCTGCGATCAAATGCAGCAGAACCGGATGCCAGCGTGACCACAGGCTTCTTGAATTCCGCGGTCAAAAGTTCCCACGCGCCATCCAGCTTCAATCGCAACACATATCCGCTTGGCCATCGCGCCTTGTCGTCCTTGAAAACATCCGCGGAGTCGATGCGGCCCATGATCGCGGCCGGCGCCGCGGTGAGAAAGCGCACATCGGCAGCAACGGTGTAATCCGTCCAGTCCGCATCGCCGGCCAGCGTGAATGGATCCGGCAACGGGCCCCACAGAATCGGCATCTCTGTGATGACCTGCTCCAGGCACCGGCCCTGCCGTCCAACACAAGGCTGAACCTCAAACGCGCCATCCTGATCGGATAGATACTTCGGCGTGTGTCCTAACTGAGTCTTCTCGAAGTTATCCGCATAAGGAAATGGAAAGCTCGCAGCAGTCGGCGGTTGTGCCGTTCCTTTGCCCTGTCCCGTAGTCGTGGTCAGGGAATAAAGCGAATCCGGGTCGAAGGTATATGTAAATGCGTCCATCACCGGCTTCACACTGGCCACCTGCTCGAAGGTCCGCGAGTTATTCGTTTCCCATATATGAACCACGCTCGCGGCCAGTCCGCCGGTTAGCTTAAAGGAGACTGTCTGCGGGTTTTGAGCGTCGATGGTCTCCAGAATTACGCTCCAGTTCTTCCTGTCTGTGGAGCGGAGAGCCACATAGCTCCCCTTTTCCGGAAGATAACCCGATGCGGAATCGAGATACTGCCAACCCGGCTGCGCAAACTGCGTAGTATGGGCCGTAGCCCAAATCGTTCCCTGAACGTTATAGTGTCCGGACCATGGAGTATTTGCATACATCAATCCGGAGTTGGGAGCGGCCAGAATGTCATAGTAGGAAGTAATAGGGCTCCATATCTCAGTAGATGTCAGCGAGCCCTCCAGGTAATTCTGGTTATAGAGATGCGCAAGAATGCGTCCGCCCGTGGCCCATTCGCGGCTGACAAAGGGTCCGCCTCCGCCGTTCGGCTGGTCTTCGCTGGACCACAGCGGCTTACCCGTCTTGCGAGCTGCGTCCGTAGTGGTGATCTTGCCGTCGATCAGCGGATAGTGAACACCGATCACAGCAATTGCCGCGCTCAATTCCGGGTCTTTCATTATCTCGTCGGCAATGGCCCATTGCCCGGCGCCCTGGCCGGGATACTCATCGCAGCAGATGATCCTGGTGGCCAGGTGCTCGGCCTTGAGTCGCCGGTCAAGTTCCCTGATGTAACCAATATCGAATACATTCTCATTCCATAGCCCGGCATAGGCAATATCCAGAGAGTAATCGCGCTTTGCCGTCCGGATAAAGTCGGCCACATACTCAGCCATCGCCGGAGTATAAAGCGTTTTCTTGCCATCCGGCTTGGCGCCAACCCATCCCGGCGCGCCCCAGGGAAGAATCTCCAGAATAATCCTGGGGTTTCGCTTGTGCGCCTCAGCCATCAGCCACCATTCGTAACCGCGCGCCGAGTTATGATCCGAAGGTGAGCGCATGTGGCTTGGCTCCGAGCCGTCGGTCGAATTCACATCCGCGCCTATCTCCACCTTGAGATGCTGCAGAGCCGCTCCATAACCCGGCTTGAAAAGGTAATCGAGGATCTGGCTCCGTTGCGGCTCCGGATAGTCGATCAGCAGGCGTGAAGAAGCTCCCGCGCTCGCGGCTCCCAGGCCGTCAAAGACTCTTCCTTTGCTATTACCATCCAGCACTATGCTTGTCTGCTGGCCGTTCGCGGCTATGCCGCCTATGCATAGCGCCAGCCACAAAGTAGAAATCGTCGCAATGCGATCAAATCTCCCGTCACCTGCGCGCATCTTCATTCTCCTATAACTTGCCCATACGCAAGTTAGTCTCGATCTCTTCCAGGGATTTTCCCTTTGTTTCCGGCAAGCGGAAGTAAAGGAACAGCAAGCCGGCCAGGCAGATTGCCGCGTAAGTCCAGAACACACCTGCCGTGCCCAGCGCCGCATTCAAGGACGGAAACGTATAAGTGAGCACAAAGCATGCGGTCCACAGCGCGGTAACCGCAATGGACATCGCGCCGCCGCGGATGCGGTTGGGGAAGATCTCTGCAATCACCACCCACACCACCGGCGCCAGCGACATTGAATAACATGCCATGGCCGCAAGAACCAGCACCAGCATGGGTATGCCCTGCACGTGCAAATGGTAAAGCGCGCCCAGAACCGTGTAGATGATCGTCAGCCCGGAGACTCCGCCAAGCAGAAGAAAGCGCCTCCCATAGCGGTCGACGGTAGCCAGCGCAACCAGAGTGAACGCCAGGCTGACCACGCCGGTGATGACGATGTTGAAGAGGATGCCGGAGATCTGGTATCCGGCCGCGGCAAAAATCTCCTGCGCGTAGTTGAAGATCACGTTGATGCCGCACCACTGTTGCAGGACGGCCAGGGCCACGCCCAAAAAAAGAATCTTTGCCATGCCCGGCGAGGACAGCTCAGCAAATAGTGAGCTATTCGGCTCTGCCTGGCTGGCGGTGGCAAAGTCCTTGAGCACCTGCTCAGCGTATGCGCGCCCACCGAGCCGCTCCAGAACCGCGAGCGCCTGCCCATTGCGGCCCTTAGCGGCCAGCCAGCGCGGGCTCTCGGGAACCAAAAACGTCGCCGCCAGAAACAGCATGGAGGGAATGGCGGTGACCCCAAACATCCAGCGCCATCCCCACTGGCCGTTCCACGACACAAGAATCTCGTGCGCCGTCGCTCCCGCCGGCACCGGTCTGGCGATCAGCCAATTCACCACCTGCGCCAGCAGGATTCCAAAGATGATGGCTAACTGGTTGAGTGAAACCAACCGTCCGCGCAGATGCGCCGGAGAAATTTCCGCGATGTACATCGGCGAAATGCCGGAGGCGAGGCCGATTGCGTAGCCCCCCAGCATTCTCCATATTACGAAGGCTGGGAAATGCACGGCTAGCCCGGTTCCCAGCGACGAAACCGCGAAGACCAGCGCAGCAAGCGTTAAGAGCCGCTTTCTGCCCAGGCGGTTGCTCAGTGCTCCTGAAGAGACGGCGCCCACCAGGCAGCCGATCAGCGCGCAGCTCATCGCCCACCCCTCGATGGAGGGCGAATTGAGCTGAAAATAGCGCTCATAGAATGGTTTTGCTCCGCCGATGACCACCCAGTCATAGCCAAAGAGCAACCCGCCCAATGCGCCTGCCGAACAAGCCAGCCAGAGATAGGCGGAGCGGAAGTTTCCGCTGCGATCTGCGCTTGCCGTGGATGTGGGGATGGACGGGATCATCATGCGTGGTGCGTTGCACACCTTTCTGTTGCTGCCTTGCTGTCGGATTTATGCTGTGAATCCATTGATTATAATCGGAAACATAAACCTCAGGAGGAATTGTGAGTTCAAAAATCCTTGCCGCGCCCGCCGTTCTGTTTCTGGCCCTCTGCAGTCTGCCGCTCACAGCAAATGCCCAGAGCGCCGCGCCCGCCTTTGCTCTGCATGACGGCGACCGCGTTACCTTCTACGGCGACAGCATCACCGATCAGCGCCAATACACCGAGGACGTGGAAGAGTACGTTCTCACCCGTTATCCTGCGTGGAAGGTTAGCTTCCACAACGCCGGCGTGGGCGGCGACAGAGTCAGCGGCGGCGGAGCCGGCCCCATCGACCTGCGCCTGGATCGCGATGTATTCGCATGGCATCCGGATGTTATTACCGTCATGCTGGGCATGAACGACTTCTACTACCGGCCCGATCAGCCCGGCATCTACTCGACTTACACTGACGGCTACCGGCATCTGGTCGAGTCGCTCAAAAAGAACGATTCCGGCGTGCGTATCACGCTCATTCAGCCTTCGCCTTATGACGATGTGACCCGCGTATCCAGCGGAAACAACAGCGTCCTTCTCAAGTACAGCGCATTTGTCGCCCAGCTTGCGCACGAGCAAGGTACGCAGGTGGCCGACTTCAATACGCCGCTGACCGCCGTGCTCGAGGCAATCAACGCCGCATCTCCCGCTCTTGCGCCGCAGGTCATTCCCGATCGTGTTCATCCCCAGCAGGGCGGACACTGGATCATGGCGGAGAGCCTGCTCAAGAGCTGGCAAGCGCCATCGCTGGTTACCTCTGTTTCGATCGATGCCGGCGCGAAGCCAAGCGCCGACGCCGCGAATACCGCCGTCACGGACCTCACTCGCGGCAAGGGAAAAACCACCGGCAAAGTTAGTTGGACGCAAACAGACAAAGCTCTGCCGCTGCCGTTCCCGCAGCTTGAGGTCGATCCCGTGCTCGCGCTGGTGCTCAAGAATTCCGACGTCGTCGCGGCGCTTGACCAGGAAACGCTGCAGGTTCGCGCACTCACTCCCGGAAGCTACGATCTGCTCATCGACGGCCGCAAAATCGGCAGCTTCACAGCCAGCCAACTCGCCAATGGAATCAACCTGGCCACCATGGAAACACCCATGCTCGAACAGGCCCGTCTGGTTGCCTTCGATACGGAAAAGGTAAATTTTCTTGAATCGCAGCGCTTCGCAATCGTTCGCGGTTCCGCAACTCCAGAGCAGTTGGCCACCGCGCAGGCGCTTGCTGATGCTTACCCGATCGGAGTCACACGGCAGCGTGCGGATGCCCAGCCTCTCACACACCATTACGACCTGGTGCTGGTGAGTCCGGCGCCCACCGGCAATTGATTTAGTCTACCCAGTTGTGAACTGGAACGGATCTAACTTCGATAGTCTTTGCAGTGAATTTCAAGAAGAAGTTATTGCTTGCCGGCGATTTCGCTGAGAAATACGAAATCGCCGGTTCCGTTTGAGCCCCCTCAGCCGTTTACTACCGCCATCATCGAAGGCATGTAGCGATCGCCGGCCGCCGCATCCGGCGGGAATATCTTCTGTAACTCCTGGATCAAACCCGGGGCCAGGGATAACTCCACCGCCGCTGCGTTTTCCTCAATGTATTTGCGCCGCTTGGTGCCGGGAATCGGAACAATGTCTTCGCCCTGCGCCAGCACCCAGGCCAGGGCAAGCTGGCTGGGGGTTATGCCAGCCTGCGCGGCCAGTTGCTTCACCTTCTCCACCAGCTGCAGATTACGCGCAAAGTTCTCGCCCTGGAAACGCGGAGTGGAGCGGCGGTAGTCGTCGGGGGTGAAATCGTCGGGAGTTTTGAATGCGCCGGTCAAAAATCCACGTCCGAGTGGACTATATGCGACAAAAGCTATGTCCAGGCGTCGACAGATGGGCAGTATCTCCGGTTCGGGGTCGCGGGACCAGAGCGAGTACTCGGTCTGCAGCGCCGTGATGGGGTGGACGCGATAAGCCCGCTCGATGGTTGCCGGCGCGGCCTCGGACAAACCCAGAAAGCGCACCTTGCCTTCCTCCACCAGCCGCGCCATTGCGCCCACAGTCTCTTCGATGGGCGTCGCGGGGTCCACGCGGTGCTGGTAATACAAATCGATGGTTTCGACGCCCAGCCGCCGCAAACTGCCCTCCGCGGAGCTGCGCACGTATGCCGGACTTCCGTCGATGCCGCGCCGTTCCGGGTCGGCCGGGTCGCGCACGATGCCGAATTTGGTAGCCACAAAAAACTTGGCCGCCCGTCCCTTGAGTGCCCGCCCCACCAATTCCTCATTGGTGTGCGGGCCATAGACGTCGGAGGTATCAAGGAAGTCGATGCCCAGCTCCAGTGCGCGGTCGATGGTGGCCAGCGACTCCTTTTCGTCGCGGCTGCCGTAGAACTCGCTCATCCCCATGCATCCCAGCCCGATGGCCGAGACGGTGGGTCCGTTGGCGCTCAGTTTGCGGGTTTTCATGATTTTTTACCTCTCACTCTCACTTTATTCGAGCGGCCTGTCTGTCCACAGGGCTTTGTCGGCGATGGATTGAACGGGATAGAGGCGGCCGGCGAGCAGACTTTCGGCTTTTTGCTGGTTTTTGTCCTGGGCGAATAGCCACTTGCGCTCGCCCGTGCCCCAGACCTTGGAGAGCTGGTCTTCGCTGAGGAAGATATCGGGCGTGTCGGGGTAGCAGGAGCCCCACAAGAGCGGCGTACCCTCGCCATGCTGACCGCAGCGCGGAAGCACCATGTAGGCCGGCCTGCCCAAAAAGAAGTCGTTCGTATAAAAAACCACCGAGGAGGCGTCGGATTGCTCGCCGAAGATGATGAAGGAGTCGGCGGGCGAGCCCTTGGCGATGATGGTGTCGGCCAGTGTTTTGGAGCCCAGCATGGGGTCGAAGCGGGCAAAGGCGATGTGCGCGGCGATGAGGAAGATTGCCGAGGTCAGCGCCAGACTGATGGTTGCGGCCAGGTGCCGTCCCTTGAGGCGCAGCAGCCAGCCCGCGGCGGGGCCGATGAGTAGAGTAACGGCGGCCAGCGCGGCAGGCAGCCTTAGCGCGGCGAAGGAGGCGAAGGTGAGGTCGAAGAAGTGGGACATTGAGAGCGTATAGTTGCCCACGCCGCGATGCGCCAGCAGGGTGCCGATATCAGCCACATAGGGCAGGTTGCGTGACTCCCACAGGCCCCAGCCGAGGACCGCGGCGGCCAGCACGCCGATGACGGCGAAGACCGCCTGCGCGCCGGTGAGCCATGCGGTGGAGATCAGCGGCCTGGCGCTGCCCGGTTCGCTGTCAGCGCTCCCGTTCAGCCCGCGCTTCTCTTCAATGCCCGCCACCACTGCGGCGATGAGGATAAACAGCGGCGGCCACACCGGGAAGGTGTAGTACTCCTGGTTGGTGGAGAGGGAGAAGAAGAACAGAGTCCAGGCCGTGAACAGGCTCAGCAGCCAGGCGGAGCGCACCCGGAACTTGAGCCGGGCAACGTAGCTGGCCACGTCCTCGCGGGCGGCATTGTCCAGGTAGAAGTCCACCGTCCGGCCGGAATCGTGGCGGATGTGCTGGAGCCAGTGATGGCGGGTCTTCCAGGCCACGGCCACCAGGGCGGGCAGAAACAGGCTCCAGGGAAAGAGCCAGACCAGGTGCGCCAGCCAGTACCAGGCAAAGGGCATCTTGTTGTAGTCGTGCGGGTAGCGAGCCCCAAAGAAGCGCAGGTAGTGCTCGTTGACCAGGTAGAAGTACCAGAATCCATGCACGTTGCCGAAGGTGGGGTGGTTGCCCACCGGGTGGCCCTGGTCGGGATTGGCCAAGCCGACCAGGATATGCCAGGGAGCGGCGATAGCCAGAAAAGTCAGCAGGCCGGAGACGGGCTTCAGATCGCGCCAGCGCCGCCATTGGCCGGTCAGCAGCAGGTAGGGAATGGCGGCGCCGACGAAGAAGACGGGCGCGATGAGGCCCTTGGTCAAAAGAGCCAGGGCCAGCGTGGCCCACATAAAGTAAATGCGTGCCGGGCGGTTCGACTCCAGGCCGGTGATGAGGCCGTACAGCGCGATAAGCAGGAAAAGACTGAGGATAGCCTCGGGAATGATGAAGCGCGTGAAGAGAAACGGGCCGATGGAGGTGAGCACGCCCAGGCCGGCATAGAGGCCGGCGCGGGGTCCCCAGGCGCGGCGCGCCCACAGCCAGGCCAGCCAGGCCAGCCCCAGCATGCCCAGCGCGTTGGGCAGATGGGTGGCAAAGGTGTTCTGGCCAAAGATGCGGTAGGAGACAGCCACCAGCCAGTAGGGCAGCGGGGGCTTCTCAATATAGCGTATGCCGTTGATTTTGCAGGTGATCCAGTTGCCGCTCTCGACGATGTGCTGGGCCGCCTGGGCGTGGGAGGCGTCCACGTCGTCCATCAGCGGCGGCGTAAACAGGGAGGCAAAATAGACGGAGGCAAAGATGGTGGCGAAAAGCAGCCAGGTAGCCAGCGTGGAGGGCGATTGCCGGGGGCGATTGTGCGTGCGTTCTTGATTTGTCATTGCTGGAATGCTGCCGGAATTAGGATAGCAGGGGGCAGGGAACAGTGGTCAGTGGTCAGTGGTCAGGGAACAGGGAACAGGGACTAGGGACTAGGGAGTAGGGATCGAGTGGGGCATGAACATGCAGGGCTCAAAAACCTGCTGAATTTGTCTGCCTGCAGGGCGACAAAATCCAGTTCCGGATTTCATTTTGTGAAGATGACGGCTTCGAGGTGGTCTGAAAACTGGAAAGGTCGGCCTGGAGGTCTGCAGAAATGATAAAAGCTGCGCGAAAATGGTCGAAAAAAGGTCGTTTTTGAGCCTATTTTGCGGGGCAAGGTGTACACAATTCGTGTACACATTGGCGATTTGGAGGGTCATCGGGTCGGTAAAGGCTAGGGCGTTATCGGACTGATCTGAACCTCGGTCGACGTGCTTTCCCACCCTTCCGCGAAAATGCTGCGGAAGGATGAGGCACCCAGTTCATTGGCTCGGATAGGAAGGGGCACCCACCCAGCCGGATTGGAAGGTACGGTCCGGATGCGGTTTCCCACCCTAGGCGCAAAGACAAAAAAGGCCGCGGAAGGGTGGGGCACCCAGTTCATTGGTTCGGAAAGGGTGGGGTACCGGCCAACCGCAGGTCCTTCGACTACGCTCAGTATGACAAATCTATGGAGGGCTGTGGTTTCCCAGGTCTTCCGCCGCGGCGGACGAGACCTAGGGCACCCGGCACCCGGCGTTCGGCTGGTGACGAGGATCAGAACGCGGCTTACGCCGCGTACTCGATCCTTTAAATTTGGGGTGACTTGTCCAGCCGGGCACTTCCTTTACATTTCAGACCGGGAAGATAGTTTACACATTGGTCCGGTTTTTGGGGTTGTTTATGATTCATCCGCCCGCCGTAGTCGTGCCGAATGCGCCGCAAAATGAACGTGGGCTTTAGTGTCTGCGTGTGAACCCGATTTTCGACTTGTCTGACCACAATATATTGGGCTTCGAGCCTCGTTTGATCCCAATATATGGCCAGCAAAACTAGTTCTCACGCAGACACTTTAGCCCCTGAGGGCAAGCCTTTTCCAAACTGACCCGTTACCTAAGAACTGACCCACTTACTTGATCGCGTCCACCGCGCTCGCAGGCACGCCGGAGCGCAGCCAGCCAATCACCTGCGCGCGGCCAAAGCGCTCAAGCAGTCGCGCCGCATACCAGCCCGCTGCCCGATGCGCGGCCTGAGACTGTGCCTCGCTGGCGGCGTGAGCCAGGGCGAAATCGATTTCGTCGAGCTTCAGCGCAGGCGGCGGCCCATTCGCTCTGACCTCATCACTCCATGCCTCGACCAGCCCCTCGCGCAGCCACAGCGGAGTACCAGCCGCTGCGTGCCCCTCCACTAACGCGTGCAAAAATTCGTGGCGCAGGACGGGAACCAGCAGCTTGCGTCCCGCCAGCGTGCGCAACGGCTGGCTTCCGATCCAGGCGCCCCCTGCAATATCCTCGGTAAATGCCGCTACCCACCCCGGAGCCAGCGTAGCGTCACGAAAGGCCGGCGTGGAGCGAAAGGCGCGGACGATAATCGTCTCCGCGGCTTGCAACCCGGAGCGGCTTTCGGCCTCTGCCAGCGCCTGGCTCATCCGGGGCAGGTAAGCGCCGTCGGCGGAGTCGAGTGTTTCCAGCTGTAAGCCCTGCCCGCGCAGGCTCTGCCAGCTCTGCCCCGTAGCCTCGTCGGCGGCGATTGCGCCGGGAAAATACTGGGCCAGAATCTGGCTCGAGTCGCGCCCGCCGGCGGCCATGGCAGCCGCTCCTGCCTGGCACAGGCCCACGCCGTGTCCGGAGCCTCGTCCGTGGAAGAAAAAACGGTCACCCTGGCGCACTACTTCAAACCAGGTGCTGAGAATCTTGTTCCAGCCCAAAGCGCGGCCCACGGCCAGGCGAAACTCTTCGGCGGAGATTTCGCTCGAATCCACCCGCAGCGTGACGGCCCTGCCCGACTCGCCTCGCCGGTCAACCGTAAGGCTCTTCCATCCGGGCCGAGCCAGACCCTGGGCAGCCAGCGCCGAGGTCAACTCGGCCAAAGACAGATTCACGGCCCACTCGCGGGAGCCCGCGGCCGTGCAATAGCTGTCGCTGTGCGAGGCCAGCCAGGGCATCGGTTCCCTGCCCAGCCCTTTGCCGGGCCAAACCTCCTGCGGTGATGCGGTGCGCCCTCCGCAGTTCTGGTGGAACCAGGCCTCGGCGCGCTGCCCATGGAACCAGAGCGTCTCTCCTGCGGTGGCCAGCGTGGTAGCGTGAGCGGCGTGGTTTCCCACCTCCGCCGCGGCGGACGGAAAGGATGGGGCACGGGAGATTTTTGCGGCATCGGACTGCGACCTGCTGCCCCAATGCAGCAGTTGGCAGTGGGTGGAGTCGCACAGGTCGTAATCGGTATGGCCGTGCGGCTGATGCAGGGCAAAGGAGCGCACCACGATAGCCAGCGCCTTGAGGGACTCCGGAGTATCGGCAGCGCCGCTCTCGCTGGCTACCACGCGCTCCACGTAGCTCTCCACCGGCAGGGTGACGGCCAGCACCAGTTCTCCGTTGCGGGCGGAGATGCGCACCGGGTTGCGCAGCGTGAGGCTCTCGCCGTGCGCGGCGATTGTGACGGGGCCGGTAAGCCGGACGGATGCGGCCTGGCGGTTGCCCGCGAGCGCCAGGCGCGCTCCGACGGCGCGAATCTGCATAAGGTGGGTGAGCGGAGCCGCTGCGCAAGTGTTGCAGTCCCGCATCACTGCACCACCCTCCTGTGTGGGAGATACGGTGACCTCTTTATCGTGCCAAAGCGTCCACAGGCCGACGCGCAGGGTTGCTCGAGTGTGCGTGGCTGGTTTTGCCAGGGGAGATTGAGCCTGCGCCGGGCAGAGGACGGCGACCAGAGCGGCCAGCAGAACGGCACACCATCGAACCGGCAGACGGGCTCTCATGGCTGCGGCTGCCTCAGCGGAGAATGAGCAAGCAGTTCCGCGGCTACGCGGGCAGCGTCGGCGCCGCGGCCTGCGGGAAGGTAGACGGCGATAACGGCACGTGGCGCATCCGATGGCGCGAGCCCGGCGAACCATCCATGGCTTTGGCCACCGGCACTTGGACTGGCCGTCCCGGTTTTTCCGGCCACCGGAACTCCGCCCAATGCAGCCGCGCCAGCCATGCCAAAGCTGGCTGAGTCCTCCAGCCCCGCGCCGACCACCTGCGCCGCCACAGAATCCGCATGCGAAGCAAGCTGGATACCCAGCCAGCGATAGGCTGTGGCCAACTCCAGCGGCGTCACGCGCACTCCGTCTACCCCCAGCAGCGCCAGGCGAGTGGCATCGGAACTCTGCGGATCGCGGAAGAAGGCCGTCGCCTCGCCCTTCGCCAGCCCGGTTTGCCCCAGCAGCCCGGTGGGCGCGAGCAGAGCGCGCAACTCACCCGGTGCCAGCGTTCCGGCTACGGCAGC
Organism: Occallatibacter sp.; assembly: GCA_050012555.1. GTDB lineage: Bacteria > Acidobacteriota > Terriglobia > Terriglobales > Acidobacteriaceae > Telmatobacter. The sequence continues at coordinate 6,655 of JBEKGY010000031.1, read as the reverse complement.
GAAGTAAGTGTTGCAGGACCAGGTCAGAGCCTGCCGCGCATCCATGGGATCGGCGGCCGGATGGGAGCAGTTCAGCGAGCGTCCGGCGATGCGCAGTTTGCGGCTGCACGCCACTCGTCGCGACGGGTCCCAGCGCCCGCCGGCAACCAGCCCGTAAAGCACCAGCGGCTTCAGTGTCGAGCCGGGCGCCGCCAGCGTGCGCGCAGCCTCGGCCAGGTGTCTCGCTGCCAGCACTCGTCCGCTGGCTTCGTCGAGCACCACAATGCGGGCCTCAGGCGCTAACCGGGCGGCATGGGCTACGGCGCCGGCCCAGGTAGGCGCGGCCTGCGCCTGGCAAGAGCCGGCCCCAGCCACGCAAACCGCAAAACCCGCCATGAACGTCGCGCCGCGCACACCAAGAGTATCCATCATCAGGTAGGGATCGGGCCGGGTAATGGCTCAGTTTGAAGGGTACGGGCTTCAGCCCGTACATAGTTCAAGCAAAATGAATGCGGGCTTTAGCCCCTGAGGGAAGTTTTTTCAAACTGATCCACTACTCCGGCCCTGAATATGCCAGCCCGCCTCGAGTATCATGACCCCTATGAATCTCGAATCCATCCAGGCCGCCCTCCGCGCCTCCTCCCTCGACGGCTGGCTCTTTTACGACCACCATCATCGCGACCCCATCGCCGGCCGCATCCTCGGCCTCGACCCCAGCGCCCACGTCACCCGCCGCTGGTACTACTTCATCCCCGCCCAGGGCGACCCGCGCAAGCTCGTCCATCGCATCGAGCAGGCTCGTCTCGACGCGCTCCCCGGCTCCCGCGTCCACTACTCCAGTTGGCAAGAGCTGGCCGCCGCCCTTGAGGCCATGCTCCACGGCGCCCTCCGCCTGGCCATGCAGTACTCCCCCAACAACGACCTCCCGTCCGTCTCCATGGTCGATGCCGGCACCGTCGAGTTCCTGCGTTCGCTCGGCAAGCAGATCGTCAGCTCCGCCGACCTCGTCAGCCAATTTGAAGCCGTCCTCTCCGAGGATCAGGTCGCCACCCACGCCGCCGCGCAGCGCGCCATCGACGAAATTCTCGCCCAAGCCTGGCAGCAAATCGCCCGCACCCTTCGCCCACGGGAACCCTCTGGGTGCGCCGCCCCACCCGCCCTCACCGAATTCGAGCTGGTCGCCTGGCTCAGCGAGGCCATGCGCCGCGAAGGCCTGGTCTGGGAGAACGGCCCCAACGTCAGCGCCAACGCCAACACCTCCGACTCCCACTACGAGCCCACCGCCGATCGTTCCGCGTCCATCCGCGAGGGCGATTTCATCCTCATCGACATCTGGGGCCGCCTCGACCAGCCCGCCGCCGTCTTCTACGACATCACCTGGACCGGCGTCGTAGGCCGCGAGCCCACCCCGCGCGAGCAACTGGTCTTTGAAACCGTGCGCAACGCCCGCGACGCCGCCATCGCCGCCGTCCAGCAGGCCTTTGCCGCCGGCCGGCCCATCCGCGGCTTTGAGGCCGACGATGCGGCCCGCGCCGTCATCCGCGCCGCCGGTTTCGCCGACTACTTCACCCATCGCACCGGCCACAACATCGCCCGCGAGCTGCACGGCGCAGGCGCCCACCTCGACAATCTTGAAACCCGCGACGACCGCCTCCTCCTCCCCCACACCTGCTTCTCCGTCGAGCCCGGCATCTACCTCCCCGAGTTCGGCGTCCGCAGCGAAGTCAACATGCTCACCGCCCCCGGCAAAGCCTGGGTCACGGGAAAGATTCAGCACGAGTTGGTGCGGATATAAACAAAGGAATCAGGGAAATAGGGAATAGGGAACAGGGAATAGGGAATAGGGAATAGGAAGCGGCTCAGAGGCGCAGCTTTGAAAGGGCACGACCGGGGTACCGGGGAACCGGGGAACCCTCTGGGTCGGGTCGGGTCGCGTGCCATATAGCTCCAAAATGTACGTGGGCTTTATTGATACCTGCATAAGTAATGTCCCGGTTGCCTCTTTTGATGGAGCCAAAAATACAGCATCTCCAGTCCAATCGGATAGGACATTTGTTTTGCAGTTTTCAATAGCCCCTGCGGCATGTTTTCCGGAGAACTCTCCTGCTACTCCCCATCTCTCCGCCGCCAAAGGCCCCTTCCACTTCGCTCAAGTTTCCGAGCGGCCCGTGATCCGCCCGCCGCCAAAACAAAAAAGCAACCACCCTCTTCTCGGTGGGAAGAGGGTGAAAATAATCTTCCCGGAGGGAAGAATCGAAAATAGCCCAGGCCGGGGTCCCCCGGCACGCGATTTTTGCGTGCTGGGGTGGGAGGATGCAGTCCGCCACAGCGGACGCAATCCTGGGAAAGCATCCCCATCAAGCCGTCGCGCCCCGTAGGGCCGCGCCGATGCTCTTCCTCGCCGCCGAACCGCGTTCCTACAAATGCCCTTGTGAGACGCACCCTCGGATCGTTTCACAGATGCCGGCTTATCGTTACAAATCCGCTCTCGATGAGTGCATTGGCGATTTTACGTCAACTGACATGGCGGGTGAGGTAAGCGGCGACCAGCCGGCTAGGCGCGGCAGCCAGGCGGAACCAATCTGGACGACAAAGGGGGTTGAGGGAGAGGTGTCCATGAATTCGCCCCCCGAAATGGACAAATGACGGCTATTGGTCCCGGAGGCAGCCCCGCTGGGCACGCCCGTATACTTGGCGTTGGAACGAATGCAAAAAAGATCGCGAGCGAAGGCGAATGGTGGTAGATTGGTTCGCAGCCAAGAGGCAAAATGGAAACCCTGGATCAATAGGGAGGCAAACATGAAAAGGATCAAGAAGGCGGTGTTGGTCATACTGGTGCTGGGAGCTGCGTTCACGTCGGGGTGTGGCGGCAGGCACTCGAGCAAAGAGGTTTACTACCTGATTTCGGCAAATACGGCGGTGCCCTACTGGCAGACCGCGGCGGCCGGCTTCAAACAGGCGGCGGCGCAATACAAGGTGAGAGCCCGGGTGGAGGGGCCTGAGGGTTACGATCCGCAGGCCGAGCTGGCTGAGCTGCACAAGGCGATTGCGGTCCATCCGGCAGGCATATTGATCTCCGTAGCCGACGTTTCGGTGCTACAGCCGGAGATCGATGCGGCCGTAAACGCAGGGATTCCCGTGATTACCATGGATTCCGATGCCGTGGGCAGCCGCAGGCTGTACTTCATCGGGACCAACAACCTGGAGGCCGGCCGGCTGGGTGGCCGGCGGGTGATTGAGAAACTGGGCGGCAAAGGCAACGTGGTCTTCTTCACCATTGCCGGCCAGCCCAACACGGAGGAGCGGCTGAAGGGATTCAAGGACATCTTCATCAGCCGGCCGGAGATCAAGATCGTGGATGTGGTGGACATCGGTAAGGGCGATGTGAACACCGCGTTCGACAAGACCATGGATTTCCTGGCCCTGACCGGAGCAAAGAAGATCGATGCCTTTGTCTGCCTGGATTCAGCGTCGGGCAAGATGGTCGCCGACGCGATCAACCGGTCCAAGATAACCGACCGGCTGCTGGTTGCCTGGGACGTGAGTCAGGATACGCTGGACGGGATCAAGGCCGGCACGATCGACGCGACGATCGCGCAAAAACCCTACACCATGGCTTACATTGGGCTAAAAGGCCTGGACGAAGTCTTCCACGCGCCGCCCAAGCAGCTCAACAAGGACTACGCGACTGACTCCTTCTCGCCGTACCCGGTGTTTGTGGATACCGGCACTTCGCTGGTGGACAAGAGCAACGTGGATCTCTACATCGCTTCGGCGGCGAAGGAAATGAAGTAGGCGGTCCCCGGAATTGTTGCTATTCCGGCGCAGTCAAGTTGTCAGTTGACGAGAACAGGCCAATGCACTCATCCATCGCGGTTTACTTGCCGAAAGCTGGATAGATAACGAATAACGCCTATGCGTTAACAAGACGCCCCACCCCCGACACCCCACGCCCCATGGACAGCTCTTGGTCCATGGGGCGTGGGGTGTCATTTTGCGTCAGCTTCTTCAGACCTGCACAATCCTCAACCTCCGACCCTCCGGCCTGGAATGTACACAACGTCACCCCACCACACAGAAGCGGCGCAAAAAACGCCCCCTTTTTTGCCTCAAAGACCGGAAAATCGCATCCAACCCATTCATTCCAAACAGGTTACAGGTTGGAATCGTGCAAAATCGCCTATCCTGATTATTTTCAACGACTTGACAGCAAAAATCCCTCCCGTTTTTCCCAATTGTCCATAACGCTCAAAAATGTGTGCATCTCCGCATGCCCATTCTGCCGCGCCAAACGTCCACCTCCAAATGTCCATGGATGGTCATGATTGATGATCAGAAACGAACATACGAATGAGTAGATTTTGGGTATAATTTGTAAGGTGCACATTCGAGGAGTAACCAATGGAGTTCAAAGCTGGTGACTTAGTCCGATTGAAGTCTGGCGGCCCATTGATGACAGTCGAATGGGAGGGCAAACACTTACTGACGGGTGAGGATACTGCGATCTGTATCTGGTTTGAAAAGATTGACAATCGGCAGAATGTCCAAAAAAGGGAGTTCCCTCCCGACATCCTCGAAAAAGCCGAGAAGCCGAGCTCGGGTCGGGCAATGAGATGGTATGATGCGGCGCCCCGGGCCGACCGCGAAAACTTGGAAGTGGCCAGGGACAAGGACCCTTCTCGAACCCCCGTGAACAAATAGCAGACCTCCTTTCGTCTTCATTCTAAACAAGTTACAACACAATTCTCCTCGAAACCAATCTATCTCTTGGATTTAAATCACTTGCGCGCCAAACATCCGCCTCCGGGTGGTCAGTGGTGGCCAGTTTCACGAAAATGTTCTAGCCTCAAGAGATGATCTGGACCAATCCAGCCGAGCTGGCGTTGAACGAGTTCAGCACCGCGCCCATCGTCCGCTTCTCGGTGCTGGCGCTGAGTTCGATCTTCTTTCTGGTCGATCCCTTTGCCGCCATCCCCTCGTTTCTGGCCATTACCGCGCACGCCGATCCGGTCCGCCGCCGGCGCATGGCGCAGAAAGGCGCGCTCACCTGCTTCATCGTGCTCACCAGTTTTGCCGTCGGCGGCCAGCTCATCTTCAGGATGTTCGGCATCACCCTGCCCGCCTTTGAAGTGGCTGGGGGACTGATTCTATTGCTGATAGGCCTGGATATGCTGGAGGCCCGCCGCTCGCCCACCCAGGAGACCCGCGGCGACGCCGAGGAGGCCACGGCCAAGGAGGACGCCGGAATCGTGCCCCTGGGGATTCCGATGTTGGCCGGCCCTGGCGCCATCTCCTCGGTCATGGTGCTGGTGGGCCAGGTGCCCACCCTCTGGCATTGGGAGATGGGCGCCATTCTCGGCTCCATCACCTTTACCTGCCTGGTCACCTACTGGGTTCTGGCCAGCGCCGGCCGTGTCCGCCAGGTGATGGGCGAGACCGGCATCCGCATTCTGGTCCGCATCATGGGTCTGCTTTTGGTGGCCCTGGCCATGCAGTACTTCGTCAATGGACTCACGGACTTAGGCCTCATTCCAAAGCACTAAAAAGCCGGGTTTCCCACAGAAACTCCGGCTTTCCACAGCCCCCGCGTTTGCTATCCGTCCGGTGGGTTGCTATTCTCAAAAGGTTGCAAGGGAGGCGAACAGGGCTCAGCCGGACGCGCCTCGCGACAGAGCTTGCAATGAAGGGTGGCGTGTGCTACTCTTGTGTAGTTTGAGATGAGCAGTGGAGCCTCCCGGTGGCCGTGTGGCCTGCCCCGTTGAGGGAAGTGGGAAGCCAAGTGATGGATCTGGTTCGTTGGGTCAGGTGAGGCAGTAGCCCCTAAGCCCCTGTAGGGAATCCCGCAGAGAACAAGCCATTGCAAGACCCAGGAGTTCAACTCCTGCGAGCCCTAGCGGCTCGGGTGCATTTTGCTGGTCGCTCTTTGATATTTTGCGCTGCGCGACACATTTGAAAGGGACTTTCCCCGTTCAGCCGGTCGAAAATCTTGCATTGAGGAACTTGTCCGCCAACAACGGGTTGGAACGGCCTCAAGTGAAGAAATGATTGAGCTTGACAGGAAGTCCAAAGTTTGATAACTTCAAAAGGTTCGCGCAAAAAACGCCGCATGTGGCTCTATAAGGCCACATCGGCGCGCGCAACAAGTTCGAGGACACCCCGGCCTCACAGCCTGGGCCTTGATCCAAACGGCCCGCTCAGGCGGTCTACCATAAGGATCTTTGACAAATTGGTTGAACGTGCCAGTCGTGAGAAACGATCAGGTTTGGCTTGATCATTCTCACAAGGTAAGGCGCCGCATATCTTCGGATGTGTTGGCGCATGTCGCACCCAGCTGACCTCCGTCAGTCGAGTGCGACGTTTCAGGTTTCAAACGAGAGTTTGATCCTGGCTCAGAATCAACGCTGGCGGCGTGCCTAACACATGCAAGTCGAACGAGAAAGTGGTAGCAATACCATGAGTAAAGTGGCGCACGGGTGAGTAACACGTGACTAACCTACCCTGGAGTGGGGGATAACTGAGGGAAACCTTAGCTAATACCGCATAATACCCACGGGTCAAAGGAGCAATTCGCTTTGGGAGGGGGTCGCGGCCGATTAGTTAGTTGGCGGGGTAACGGCCCACCAAGACGATGATCGGTATCCGGCCTGAGAGGGCGCACGGACACACTGGAACTGAA
>JBEKGY010000030.1:0-43885 GCA_050012555.1 Occallatibacter sp. | reverse complement strand
CTTCAGGCGGCTCAAAGGCTTCCGGCGCATCTTTTCCCGATTTGAAAAACTCGACGTCGTATTCCTCGCCTTCATCAACTTCGCCTTAATCGTCGAGGCATTGAGGGTAGTGTGAACACGCCCTAGTCCGTTATTCAAACAACGTAATAACCCGAGCCAGCACGTCATCCAGAATTTCCGCTGGAATCGAATCCACTTTCCTGCCTCCACGCGCCTCAAGATCGAGCACGCGCGGCTGATCGCAGCGCACAACTCCGGTCGCCTTCGTGCCCGAGAGCGGCACCGCGAAGCCGATGCGGCGGGCAAAATCGCCTCCGCTCGTAATCGGCAAAACCACAGGCAGCTTTGTCGCCTCGTTGAATTTGGTCGGCGAAACCACCAGCACCGGCCGCTGCCCCTGCTGCTCATGCCCAAGCGTAGGATCGAGCGAGACCAGGTAAATATCGCCCCGATTCATAGCAGCTCACGGCCAATCGGCGGAGCATCAATCCATTCCCGTTCTTCCGGCGTCAGCGGCTGAGAGAAGTCTGAAGCAGCCAGCAATTCGTCCAGCGAGTAGCGCGGCCTGGTCTGCGGCTTGAGTATCAGGCGATCCCCATCCACGGCCAGTCCCACGGTAGCCCCAGCCTTGAGGCGAAGCTGGTCAAGCATGGCCGGAGGAACAGCCAGCATCACGGACCCTCCCACTTTGCGCAGATTGGTGGTATGCATGATGAAGCCCCTGTCGTAATTATATCAAAATATAACATCAGGTGCTTTTGTTGATTCCCGGGTCCAAAAATCGGGATCTGGGGCACCCAGTTTGGGTGGATTTACACAGATTCCGCGTCGTAGGCGATGCGCCCTTCGCTGATCGTCCAGCGGACTTTTCCTTGCATCGTCCAGCCGTCGAAGGGGGTGTTGCGGGACTTGGATTTGGTTTCGCGGGCGTTGTAGGTCCACTCGGCCTTGGGGTCGAAGACGACCACGTCGGCAAAGCTGCCGACGGTGAGTGTGCCGCGTCCCTTCAATGCCAAAAGCGCCGCGGGCTGGGCGCTCAGCAGGCTCAGAACGCGGCCCAGCGGCATCTTCCACTCCTTGTGCAGCCAGCGCAGGCAGAGACCCAAGGCGGTCTCGAGGCCTGTGATGCCGTTGGGAGCGTTCTCAAACTCCACTTCCTTCTCGTGCACGGCGTGAGGCGCGTGGTCGGTGGCAATCGCGTCCACCACGCCGTCGAGGATGGCCTCGATCATGGCGTCTCTATCCAATGCGGAGCGCAGCGGCGGGTTCATCTTGGCGTTGGTCGAGTAGAGGCCCACGTGCTCCTCGGTGAGCAGGAAGTGGTGCGGGGCGACCTCGCAGGTCACGCGCAGTCCGCTGCGCCGGGCCTGGCGCACGGCCCCCAGCGCGGCGGCCGTTGAGGTGTGGGCCACGTGCAGGTGGACGTGGGAGTCGCGCAGCTCGGTCACCAGGCGAATGTCGCGCTCCACCATGCCGGACTCGGCCTCCGGCGGCATGCCGCGCAGCCCCAGCTTGAAGGAGACAGGACCAAGGTTCATGCTGGCGCCCTGCGTCATCCGCGTGTCTTCGGCGTGCTGAATCACGCCCAGCCCTACGCGCGCCGCGGCGGCCAGGACCTCGCGCATGATGTTGTCTTTGAGGATGGGGTGGCCGTCGTCGGTGACGGCTACGGCGCCGGCGGACTTGAGCGCCGCATAGTCGTTGATCGCCTCGCCCTTTGATCCGCGGGTGGCGGCGGCGACGGGAAAGACGCGAATGGCGGCGCCGCGCTCCGGGGCCTGCATCCAGCGGGTGATCTCAACAGAGTCGTTGACCGGGAGGGTATTGGGCATGGCGGCCACGGCCGTAAAGCCCCCCGCCGCCGCCGCCGCTGTTCCGCTGGCGATGGTCTCCTTGTAGCCTTGGCCGGGTTCGCGCAGGTGAACGTGCATATCGATCAGCCCCGGCGCCACGGTCAGGCCGGTAGCGTCCAGCACCTCGGCTTCTTCGGCCGATTTCAGCTTGCCCGGACCGGCGATCTCGGCTACGCGGCCATCCTTGAGCAAAACGTCCTTGAGAGCGTCAACGCCGGCAGCCGGATCGACGAGGCGGCCGCCACGAATCACCAGAGCCGTCATGCGCGGCCTCCTTGCTCAGTAGCCGTCAATGCCCGCTCCACCACCGCCATGCGGATGGCTACCCCATTCCGCACCTGTTCGAGGATCACCGATTGCGGCCCATCAGCCACGCCGGCGGTCACCTCGAGGCCGCGGATGATGGGTCCCGGATGCATCACGATTGCGGTTGGCGCGTGCGCGGCCAGACGCGGCCCGGTGAGCTGGTAGCCTGCCTTGTACTCTTCGAGATCCAGTTGCAGGCCGGACAGCCGCTCGGCCTGGATGCGCAGCATCATCATCACCTGAGACTGACGGAGCGCGGCATCGAAATCCCGCTCAATCGTGATGCCCGGCCCCACCTGGCTGGCGAGTTCCGGCAGCAGTTCTTTGGGGCCGCAAAGCAGCACGCGGGCGCCCAGCCGGGGCAGCAGCATCATGTTGGAGCGGGCCACCCGGCTGTGCAGAATGTCGCCCACGATGGTTACCGTGACGCCGGAAAGGGTTTCCGCGGTGACGGCCTGAACGCCCGGCCGAAGATGAGTCAGGATGGTGCGCAGGTCGAGCAGCGCCTGGGTGGGGTGCTCGTGCATGCCGTCCCCGGCGTTGAGCACCGGCAGGCGGGTCTCGGCCTCCAGCAGCCAGGCTGCGCCGGAAGAGTTATGGCGCAGGATAATGGTTTCCGCGCCCAGGGCGCGCAGAGTCAGGCCGGTATCTTTCAGCGTCTCGCCCTTCTCGATGCTCGAGGAAAGGCTGGAGACCAGTGTGGTGTCGGCGCCCAGGCCCTTGGCGGCCAGCTCAAAGCTGGTGCGGGTACGCGTGGAGGACTCGTAGAAAAGCAGCGCCACGCGGCGCTTGGCCAGAATGCGATCCCGGATCAGCGGATCCTGGTTCTCCAAAGCCGTGGCGCGGGTGAGGATATGGCTCAAGCCGTCCAGAGTCAGGTCCGAGGCCGAGAGAAGCGACCCGGGATGGTAGGGGAACGGCGAGGCAGGCACTGGCGGAGTGTGAAGCTGGCGGCGAACGGCGGTTGCGGTCGGGCTCATACTGTTTCAGCTTCCAGCCTCCAGATTCTGGCTAAAAGCCAGGAGCCAGAGGCTGCCTTTCTTCCTTAATCCACCCGCTCGACCAGCAGCACCTGCTCGTCGTCGTCGACCTCGCGGAACTTTACTTCAATGATCTCGCGGCTGCTGGTGGGCACGCGCCTGCCGATGTAGGTGGCCTCGATGGGCAGTTCGCGATGGCCACGGTCGATGAGGACGGCCAGTTGCACGCGGCGCGGGCGGCCGTGATCAAAGAGAGCGTCGAGCGCGGCGCGGATGGTGCGGCCGGTATAGAGTACATCGTCGCACAGCACTACGTCGCGGCCGTCTATATCGAAGCCTACGGCTCCGGGAGTAACCACCGGGCGCACGCCCGTGGTGGAGAGATCGTCGCGGTAGAACTGAATGTCAAGCACGCCCGTATCGACGGGACGCTTCTCGATAGCGGAGATGAGTTTGCCCAGCCGCTCGGCCAGCGGAATGCCGCGGCGCTTGATGCCGACCAGCGCCAGGTCGTCGCTGCCGTTGCTCTTTTCAACGATCTCGTGAGCCAGGCGCACCAGGGTGCGCTCGATCTCCGAGGCGGACATCAGCCTGCCCTTCACGCGCAGGCCGGGTTTGTCTTGGGCTTCGCTCATGGGCTCTCTCGCCGTTTGTCTCTCGCAGGATGATACGAGGGATTGCCGCACTAGGGCAAGTTGTGGAGAAGTGAATCAAAAAAAGTGCGGCCATGAGAATGGATTGCTTCCGCGGCGCAAATAGCCTTCCCCGGAAGGGTAAAAGAGATGCTAGACTTCCGGCTTGCGGGTACGGGCCAGCAACCGCGCCCCCAAAGCGCCGCCGCTAACAGCAAAGAGAATCAGCACTACCATAAGGAAAAGAATGAAGCCCAGCATCAAGCCGGCACGTCCTTCAGGAGAAAGCAGCCAGGCTCTGTAGGCCGCGACGCTTGGCGCGTCGACACCTGCGGCTGTCCATTGCCGGCTGACCTGGTCGTTGATCAGCGTCTGCCAGGTTTGGTCAAATTCCTTGCCCTGATGGAGGAAGAAGCGCATCACGAACAGCGTGATTCCTGTGGCCGCCGCCGCCATCCAAGCGCCCAGCAAGCCGGTAACCAAACCAATGCGGGCGCCGGCTCCGACGGTGATCCAGGCCGGCCGCTGGCTGCGCATGTAAAGCACCACTGCCCAGGAAGCCGCCACCGACATCCACAGCAAGCCAAAGATGTTCACCGGGGAGAACAGGGAGCACAGCAATCCTGCCGGAACCGCCAGCATCAGGGCCGCACGCAAGGCCGGCTTCCACTCCACCTCGCTTGCATCCCTCGCTGCCTCGTTCCACTGCTCCGGCTGGGCCTGTCCGGGAACGCCTTCCGCCGTGTACAGCAGTTGCGGCAGGCCGCAGGCGGGACAGTAGCAGTCGTCTGTCTGGACGGTCTGGTGGCAGCGCGTGCAGGTGATTTCCATACTTCTAAGAGCCTATAGCATTTCCCCGCGGTGTGGCTGGTTCAACTTCGCCGCCACCACGGCCTCAGCCGCTGCGACGGTCTCCTTGAGCGTCATGTGGGTCGAATCCAGCAGAACGGCGTCCGGCGCCGGTTTCAGCGGCGAATCGGCGCGGTTGCGGTCCCGTTCGTCGCGGGCGCGGAGGTCGCGAATGACCTCTTCCGGTTGAATGGGAGGCGCGGGACCAAGCTGGTCGAAACGGCGCAGACCCCGCACCTCGGGAGCGGCGTCAAGGAAGATCTTGACCTGGGCATGGGGAAAGACCACGGTGCCGATATCGCGGCCCTCCATCACCACCCCGCCCTGGGCGCCCAGTTGCTGTTGCAGGCGGACCATCCAGGCGCGAATGGCGGGAAAGACGCTTACCCGGGAGGCTGCGTCCGTCACCCTCTGATTGCGGATCAGGCCGGTTACGTCTTCGCCGTCGAGCAGGACGCGATTTTCCTCCTCGCCGGGCTCCAGCCGGATGGTGGTTTGGGCGGCAAGACTTTCCAGCCCTATGCACTCGTCCAAAGGCAGTGCCGCGCGCAGCGCCTTCAGGGCGAAGGCGCGATACATGGCGCCCGTTTCCAGGTTCAGGAGGCCAAAATGCCGGGCCAGGTGCCGGGCCACGGTACTCTTTCCCGCGCCCGCCGGACCGTCAATGGCGACGATGATCTTCCGGTCAGGCTCAGAGGAGCGCAAGGAACTTTCTTCCGCGCTCATCCGCGCTTCTTTGTCCCCTGCCTGGGCCGGGAGGTAAAGCCAAACCGCTTGTTCTTTCCCGCCTTCGCACCGGCTGCCCCGCCGCGGCGGGCCGGTTTGCGGCTGTCGCGTGGGTTTGCACTGGTCTTGGCTGTGGCCTTGGCGCCGTTTGTATGGCCGTTGCGCCGGCTCCACGCCGGAGCGGAAGACTTCGGGGTCCGTGTTCCGGAGGCGCGGTTGGCCGGGCGAGGGTCGCTTCCATTTGGCCGTGCGCCGTTATTGGAGCCGGCGCCGGCGTGTGCCCCATTACGCTTGGCGCTTGAGGAAGCCTTCGAGCTCCATCGTGCGCCGGAGGCCGGCCGGGAGCCGGTTGCCGTGCGACGCGCTCCCGAGCTACGGGTTTCGGGTTTTGCGCGACGGGCCGGGCGGCTGCTGATGGGATTCGCCGCGGCGAACGCCGGCTTACGGTCGCGGGAGTGCGTGGTCCGCCGCGGCGGACTGAAGTGGGGCCGTGCCGCCGCAGGCTTCCCGCTGGAAACAGGCTTGCGCGCCGCGGGGGTTCTGGGAGTGTGGATTTCGGCGGACGCGCCCGGCTTGATTAAGGTTGGCGAGGCAGGCGAGGCAGGCTTCCGCGCCTCAAACTCGAATGCGTCTTTCTCATGGTCTCGTGAGCGCAGAAAGTTCGTGGAGGCCGTCATCGACGAGCTGGAATAGGCGGTGGGAGCGTCAGCAAATTCCGGCAGCGTGCCGGCAACGAAAAAATGCGGAGCGTGGCCCAGCGAGATGGTATGCACCTGGCGGGTGGCCACCAGGCCGCGAAGCACTTCGCGGACCTTGCTGCGCGCGGTGAGCGGGGCCAGGAACAGCTCGACCTCTTCCATGCTGGCCGCGATCACGGCCTGCAGATAGATGGAGGCAAGCACCGAGATCGCCGTCACCTGCGAGGTGGATGCGCCTTCGGCAATGGCTTTCTGGAAGCGCGTGCGGAGCAGTTGCCACTTGGCCGGCTGGCCGGGGGCTGAGACGACCGGGATGATGCGAAGCTGCTGCCAGAGCTCGGTGATGGCGCGCAGAACGGCGCCTTCGGTCACTTCCCGGCCCAGCGCGCGTTTCAGTTCGGGGATGGTGGCGTCGCCTGCCTCCAAATGCTTGTAAGCCTGGACGGCCAATTGCGAAACCTGGCGCGAACCCGTCAGTTGCGGGCTGCGGCGCCAGTCGCGGTCGCCCCTGAGGGCGTACACGTAGGGCAGAACCCAACTTGCAACCACAAAGTCAGGCTGTTCGCCCGGCAGGCCCAGTAGGTTCAGCCGCACGGCCACGCCGTCGGTCTCCAGGCGCACCAGCAACTCTTCGGCCACCTGGACCAGTTTTTGATTGGGAGACGTGTTGCGCTCGCCGGCGAAGGCCTCAACAAACGAAGGCGCGATCGAGGAAGAAAACTGCCGCCGGGGCAGAAAAAGACACAAACCGGTCTCTTCAATCCACGTCCGGGCATCCTCCAGTATGAGTGTCTCGGGTCCGTTCAAGCGCATCCGTTCTGCGCGCGATGCTTCCAATTGCTCTGATGTCAAAGAAAAACCTCGCTTCCAGGCTGGCGCAGGCGCCGGGCTACCTTCACTCCTGAGAGGACGGTAGCCACCTTCCAAACGTTCTAGATACGGTGGAAGGCCCGCTGTATCTCCTTCCAAGAATACAACAAAGCGATTGGACGTCCATGCGGGCAACTGGTTGGGTGGCTGGTTTTTCCGAGTTCCAACAGTAACCACTCCATGCGAACCGGATCAAGAGCGGTATTGACCTTGATGGCGGAATGGCAGGCGATGGAGGCGGCAATTCGCGTGCGGAGAGCCGTAAGATCTTCATTCTGCTTGGGTTCGTCGGAATCGGCTCCAGATTGCTCAATGACCTCAGCCAGCATGCGCTCCAGGGCCGCTCCTTCAAGTCCCACGGGCGCAGCTTTTACCGCAAGTGTTTGAGGGCCAAAGGGTTCCACTTCAAAACCATTGCGGTCAAGTTCCTCGGCGATACGGGCGAAGACCACCATCTGCCAGGGCTTGAGTTCCACCAAAAGGGGCATTAGTAACCTCTGGCGCAGTACCTGCTCCACCTGGCGATCGCGCAAAATTTTTTCAAAAAGGACCCGTTCGTGTGCCACATGTTGATCGATGATCCATAAACCGTCGTCTCCGGCGGCCAGAATGAACGATTCGCGCAACTGCGCCAGGGGGCGGAGGGAACCCAGATGGTTCAGGTTGGCGGCGGCCTGTTCGGCTTCGACCTGGGCGGTCGCCGTCGCCGGGTTTGATCCGCCAGTGGTTGCGCTGGCAGGACTTGGGGAGCAACCCTCCTCGACGGGTAGGCCGGCCGGCTGAAAGAGTGCAGCCGCGGCCTCGCCCCAGGCTTGCTGGTCCTGGCCTCCCCATCCGCCTGGTTGCAAAGACCGGGAATCAAAGGGCAGCCTGCCGGGAAATGGCGTGGAGACCCGCGGAGTCAGTTGGAAGGGGTCGGCGTCTGCCGCGGCGGCGGGATCGGAGTCCGGCAGTAGCGCACTGTCCGGCGAACCAGGCAGCGGCGAGGCAGCCGGAGGCATCAGCGAGGGACTGGCGGCAGGCGCGGAATCCAGGGCGGCCAGGAATCCTGCCGCCGGGCGCGCCTTGATCAGCGCCGTCCGCAGACTGTCGCGGACAAAGTCGTGGACCAGGCTCTGCTGGCGGAAGCGCACCTCGGTCTTGGCGGGGTGCACGTTCACATCCACCTCTTCGGGCGGCATCTCCAGAAAGAGCAGCACCACCGGAAAGCTGGTGGGGGGAATCACGTTGCGGTAAGCCTCGGTGATGGCGTGCAACAGCAGCCGGTCGCGGATCAGGCGCTTGTTTACGAAGATATAAATCGAGTTGCGATTGAGTTTTTGCAGCTCCGGCTTGGAGTAGAAGCCGGCCAGCCGCAAAACGCCCGGATCGCGCGCCGGCTCGGAGGGATCCTTCTTCCAGGGCGGCGGCTCGGGCAGGCCGGCGCGGGCCAGCGGGGTTTCGGCGGCCACGGGCAGCAACTGGGCCAGCGTCTCCTTGCCGAAGATCTGGTAGATGCGCTCGGCAGTGCGCGCCACGGGCGGCGCGGAGACGATGGTGTGGGTGGCGGAGACCAATTCGAAGTGCTTCTCCGGGTGGGCCAGTGCGTAGTGGGTCACCAGAGCCGTCACGTGGGCCAGCTCGGTACTCTCGGCGCGGAGAAATTTGCGCCGGGCCGGGGTGTTGAAGAAGAGATCGGCGACGGCCAGTGTGGTTCCTCGGGGCAAGGCGGCATCGTCCACGTGCAGAATCCTGCCGCCCGCGATCTCGACGCGGGTTCCGCTTGCCTCCTCGCCCGTAGCCGTTTCCAGCGTCACGCGGGCCACCGAGGCGATCGACGGCAGCGCTTCGCCTCTGAAACCCAGGGTCGCGATGGAGAGCAGGTCGTCCGTTGTGCGCAGCTTGGAGGTGGCGTGGCGCTCGAAGGCCAGCAGCGCATCGTCGCGATTCATGCCCTGGCCGTCGTCGCTGATGCGGATGAGCCGCCGCCCGCCCGCCTCGACCTCGACGCGAATGCGGCTGGCTCCCGCGTCCAGGGCATTCTCCAGCAGCTCCTTCACCACCGAAGCAGGCCGGTCCACCACCTCGCCGGCGGCGATCTGGTTGGCAACCTGGTCGGGAAGAATGCGGATGCGGCCCATTGTTCCTTAGGGTAACGCAGTGGAGGTGTGATGTGGCCGTTGAAATCGCGGTACAAATGCGATAGGCCGTCTGTCTTTGATAGGATGGCCAATATCAACCGCTGCAGGAGTCAGAAAATCCATGAGAGTTGGAATCATTGGGACGGGCGCAATCGCCTGGAAGCATGCGCAGGCCTACAAGAACATTGGCTACCAGGTCAGGGCATGTACGAATACCACGGCCGATCGCGGACGCAAGTTTGCCGAAATGGCCGGCGCGGAGTTTGTGGAGACAGCAGAGCAACTCTGCCGGCATCCTGAGGTGGACTTTGTCGATGTATGCACGCTGCCAAATTATCGGCTTCCAGCGGTCGAACTGTGCGCGGAGAACGGCAAGCATGTGCTGGTACAGAAGCCGATGGCGATAGAACTGGAGACTGCCAGGCAAATGATCGTTCTCGCGCGGGATGCGGGAATTCAGCTGGGAGTGGTCAGCCAGCATCGCTTTGACGACGCGGTGCTGTTTCTGAAGCGGGCCATTGCGGAGGGACGGCTGGGCAGGATTTTGGAAGCGGACGCGTACGTAAAGTGGTATCGCTCCGCCGCGTATTATGAGCCTTCGGTCAAGGGGAGTTGGGCCGGCGAAGGTGGAGGCGCCTTGATCAACCAGGCTATTCATCAGGTTGATATTCTCCTGCACCTGATGGGCGCGGTGGATGAGGTCTTCGGGCGCTGGCAGCTTGGAGCTTTGCACCGCATCGAGTCGGAAGATTCGCTGAACGCTCTGCTTCATTATTCGTCGGGAGCCCTGGGCGTGATTCAGGCCGCAACGTCGTTTTGGCCGGGATATCCCGAGCGGGTTGAGATTCATGGGACGAAGGGGAGCGCTATCATCACGGGCGATCAACTGACGGCATGGGATGTTCAGGATGAATGCGGAGAAGCTGCCCCGCTCGCACACCTGGCCGCCACGGGGGCGTCCGATCCGATGGCCATCTCCCTGCTGACCATCGAACGGCAACTGCTTGACTTTGGAGAAGCCTGCAAGACAGGCAGATCCCCTGCATGTACAGGCATGGATGGTTTCAGGGCGCTCCAACTCGTCCGGAGTATCTATACGTCGTGTGCCGAGGCAAGGAAAGTTGAGATTGTACCGATAGTATTTTAGAGCAATTTTCATTCACTCTTTAGTCTGCTTGCGCAAAGGCACAGCGCGGTGAGTTGCCGTTCGCCTTGCCGCCTGGCTACTGCCGGAATGAGCGGGGGCAGATCGAGACCCGTCGCAGGACTCCCCTTTGCACAGAGGCTTGTCTTCTTTATCTACCAATACAACGGGGCCTCTCCATGTGGAGAGGCCCCGTTGGTTACGTTCGGTTGTTGATACGGCTGATTACAGACTCTGGATCTGAGTCAGTGTCAGTGGGGTGGTGACTACCGGCGCACCCGATGAATCCGTACCAATAACGGTGATCTGCAACGAGATGGGCAGGCTTCCAGGCGTGCCGCAGCCGGTGAACAGGCTCAGGCCGATTACGCTTGCTGCAAGCAGAACGATCAACTGCAAGCGGCGGCGCTTTCTAAAGCCGAAGAAGCAGAGCGCGACCGCCAACGTAGCTCCACCCGGCAACAGCGGGAAGGAGTTGTGGTGGAGGGACGCGTTTTGTCCGGAAGAAATCGTAAGTGCCGATATTCCGGGAGTGGTTGTTGTCACCGACACAGAGGACGGGTTGAAGACGCATACATCGCCCGGAGGCAATCCAGCGCAACTCAGGTTAACCGTGCCAACGTACCCGTTCTCCGAGGTTATCGTTACACCTACTGATCCGGCGTTGCCCTGCGGAGGGATGGTAATCATCAACGGAGCAACAGTGACGGTGAAGGTGAGCGGTACGTTGTAGACGGCAGTGGCAACCGCGCTCTGGCTGTAGCCTACAGCATCGGCAACCGCATTCACCGTTGTCATGCCACCGACAAGGGTGAAGGTGCAGGGACCATTACCATAAATACCAACAGCACAGTACATCGAGGTGCCGGTTGTATCACCATACCAGTCGCCTCCCGGCGTGGTTCCGTCGGTGGTGTAGTAGATGTATGCTGGGTCCTGATCCTGGTTTACATCAATGGGTTCAAAGGATGGGTCTTCTGTAATGGTGATCGTCAGCGGCAGGTTATAGGTGCCACTAGGCGGCGTGATGACCGGCGCGGGGGCTTGGGAGCTGACAATGTAGACGCCAGAACCGATTCCGCTGGGCATACTAAATAACGCGGTATCCACTGCGATGGCGTTGATCTGTTCTCCAGGCAGATAGGTAACCGGGTCGGGACTTGTGGCCGTGATTGTGATCGCACCGTTATAGATCTGCTCTGTTGAGTTGAGCGGGACCGGGAAAGCCGGTTCAGTTTCGTCGGTGGTGTAATAGATCGTCGCACCCGGATACCCAGGCTCGGTGATCGTCACACTGATGATGGTGTTGTAGGTTCCAGTTGGCGGGGACAGGACCGGTACCGGCAGGTATGAATCATTGGTATAAAGCGTGCACGGGCTGCTCACGCTCATGCCGTCCGCGTTCATGGAGTACAACGTATAGGCCTGGGTCTCTGTGGGGGTAAACAACAGATACCCGTCGCCGGCGCCGTCAACCCTGACCGGACCAGCGTTGTCGATGTAACTATAGAAGTCGCCCATGCCGGGGATGACGGGGACGGCGCTGGTGATGTTGTATTCGAAGACGATGGGATACCCCGCGATTATGGTATTGCCGCAAGAGATCGGAGCAATCGGAAATCCGAAAATTTGATCATACGGGGTAAAGCTGTTGATCGCCGGCGGTGGGCCAGGCGTCACACCGGTGGGGCCGGTGGTTGGATACTTGCCGCCGCCAGAGAGAGATGTACCTTCCGGACCAAGCCCGCCTGCGTAGGTGCCAGCTTCAACGTCTTGCACTGTATAGGGGGCTGAATTGGCATCCATATACGACCACGTTTGATCAACGGGAAAACTCCCCGCATCTTCGGTGTTGAGGTCCGGGACGCCTACTCCTACCTGCATTTGTATGACATCGAAGTCTGTCGCCTCGATGGGGTACGAGCCACCGTGCCAATTGCCCAGATCGTCGGTGTTCCAGCGCGAATCGGTGGTGCCGGAGATATACAAGTTGCCGCCATTATCGGCCAGGATCATGCCATAATTCTGCAAACCTGCAAATATGGCCTGATTTATCGGTGAGTAGGTCGCGATCTTGTTGTTGGTGTTAACGTCATTCCTCAAGCGCAGCTGCATGCCCATGACATTCAAGTACTTATACTTGCTGCCGTAAGCCGCGGCATGGGTGTCAGGCAACACGAAATACCCGCCGTCGCCATCGCCTTTTGTATTCTCCACCGTAAAGCGGACGGCGTGATTGATCGCTTGGGTAGCTGCGCAATTACCATCGTTATTGACATCGTCGACGTCATTTACGTATGACGTGCATACCTCGTCGAATTTTAGGAGTCCCGGGAATACCGCGTCTCCTGCGGCATCCGTCGAAGTCCAGCCCCAGGGCCTTTGCTCACCGTATTGCAAGTCCCAAATGGCCTGGCCTGAAACGTTGTATACGCCATCGCAGCGGGTGGTCAGGTAGGTCTCATAGAGCCAGCATTGCGCGCGGTCAACCACGAGCAGATGCGTGTCGCCGAAGTAATAGTATTCGCCACCGTTCGCCGGATAGGACAGGCAGTCGGGCTGAGCGCCCTCGATGGGGCCGGTAAGCGGCGCCGGCTCTACCACGTCGTCGCTCTGACTGGCATATGATTGATCAGGCACTATCGGTCCGGCGTTGGGACCATTCATATTGATGAAGGGTTGCACGGTCGAATCCACGATGACATAGGGAATGCCGCCGTCAGGCCCAAAATCGGGATGTAGATGATTTTTGATCGGCAATCCCGCGATGATATTGGCCGAATTGGGGTCAATTGGAGCGCTTAAAATGTTGGTGTTCCAGATACTGTTTGGGTTACCTGAATACGGAAGGAATCCGTTCAGGCTGGCGTTATTGCCGAGGCTCGGTGGGACATTGCCTGGTCCGGCGAAGGCTGTGCAGTTTTGGGCGTGTCCTTGAACGCCGATGATAAGGAAAAGGCTGAGAAAGCACAACGCCTGCGTAAGCAAGCGCGACTTCATCATCAGAGTGCGTAACCGACTGGCTTCCATAGTTCTCCTTTAGATTCCAGCAGATACACGCGTCCGACTGGATCCCAGCCGCACACGCTTCCGATGGAACACGCAAATTTGCTACGGCAGCACTGTAACCCCTATTCCACTGCGTTGGCAAGAACTTTTTTCGATTATTTTATTTTTTTCGATTTTTTTCGATTCCGCGGCTTTGCGTATGGAGGTCCGATTTCTGGAGCGCTCAGCGGTTAGGCCGAAGCTGCGCCGGTGGAGACGATCGAGGGAGAGCGCGCCGCTCGAAATAAGCCGGAGGAAACCGGATGTTTAACCATCAAACCATTCTTTATCAATACTTTGCGAAATGTCTGCAGGTACATTCATTTATTTTACTTTTTTTCTGGTGTTCAATCCTCAAGATGTGTTATCGTTTCACCCGATCTCCCAACCAGGGAGAAAAGGTGCCCAAAATTCGGGTACCCATTCTTCATGAGTAGTCGAGGGTGCGGCGAAGAACCGCAGAAAGAGGAGGATTGAGATAATGGGAACCATTCAATTGAGGCAGACGAAACGCCGCATGATATGGGCATTCCTGTTCGTACTGGCTTTTTGCTGTGTCTTTACTGGCATGGCAATAGCCCAGCAGGACCAGGGCGCCATCACCGGTACCGTGAATGATACTAAAGGCGCAGTCATACCGGGCGCCCTGGTAACACTCACCAACACCGACATGAATTTCGTATTGAAAGGCAAATCGGGCGCGAATGGAGAATACGAATTTTCTCCCATCAAGATCGGCCATTATACGGTGAGCGCGACGGCTCCCAGGTTTGAAACTACAACCCAGGAAAATATAATCGTCAATATTCAGGACCGCTTGCAAGTCAATATCACCTTGAGGCTCGGCTCCGTACAGGAGACAGTGACTGTAACCGCTGCGCCTCCTCTGCTGCAGAACGAGTCGGCTTCCGTGGGTCAGGTCATGGACACTGACACCATCAACAACACGGCGCTCAACGGACGCAACTGGGTTTATATCGCGCAGTTGACGGCCGGCGTCTATCCGGCCATCAATGGCCTTGGCCGTGGCTCCGGTACGGGCGACTTTGCGGCCAACGGCCAACGCACCACACAGAACAACTTCATCCTCGACGGCGTCGACAACAACGTGGATGCCGACGATCTGATGAACGGCGCCAGTTACAATGTGCGGCCTCCACCGGACGCGCTGGCTGAATTCAAGATTGACACCTCCAACTACAGCGCCGAGTTCGGCCACGCGGCAGGTGCTGTTCTCAACGCCAGCATCAAGTCGGGCACCAACCATATCCACGGTGATCTGTGGGAGTACGTCCGCAATACCAAATTTGACGCGGCGGACTGGGACAGCTCCCCCCAGGGCAATGTTCCCGCCTACCACCAGAACCAGTTCGGCGCCACGCTTGGACTTCCCATCTGGAAGAACAAGATCTTCTACTTTGGTGATGCCGAGGCAAATCGCGTCACCTTTGGCGCCCCCGACTCTGGAATTACCATTCCTACGCCTCTCATGAGAGTCGGTAACATGACCGAGGTGTTTAACACCGCTCTCACAGGTAAGGCCAAAGGCATTGGCGTATTTGGAACGATCCCGGCGAACGCCCCCGCCCTTTTCCCACAATATTCATTGGTGGCCGGCCAGGGCTCTGACGGCTACTACCCCTTGTACTGCACCGGCACTCCGGGTAGCCTCTCGGCCACCATCGCGGCGACTCCCGCGGCCGGCATCGGCATTGCCGGCAACGGCGTAACAACCACGAATATTCTTTGCCCCGGCGAACCTGTCCCGGCGGGCGGGACCCCAGCGGGCCAGATGGATACCATCACATCTACACTTTTGGCCCTCTTCCCCGAGCCGAATGAAGGCAATTGGAACGCTACAACCGTTGCCGCGGGCGTTGGCGGCAATACCCATGCCAACTTTGGTGTGAACCTGCCTACCAGGGAAAATACCTTCCAGTGGGACCAGCGCCTGGATTGGAACCTCAGCTCGAAGGACCAGGCTTACGCGCGCTATAGCTACTCCAATCAAAGAACTGAAGAAACGCCTGTGTTTGGACCGATTCTCGACGGCGGTTCAGAGGGCCCCGGGTTCAACGGTGGTGAAATTTCCTTCAATCAGGGCGAGGGCTTTATGTTGAGCGAAACCCACCTGTTCAATCCAAAGTTGATCAATGAGTTTCGTTTTGGCTTTAACTGGGGCAACTTCCAGGCCCTTCAGACCGACGCCAATGTGCCGGCCGGCACTCTTGTTCCCGGCCTGCCTAACCAGAACTATGCTCCCGGCAATGGCGGCCTGCCGTTCTTCAACGTGACAGATATCGCCAC
The DNA here is from genome assembly GCA_050012555.1 of Occallatibacter sp. Classification (GTDB taxonomy): domain Bacteria; phylum Acidobacteriota; class Terriglobia; order Terriglobales; family Acidobacteriaceae; genus Telmatobacter. Next base: position 28,352 of record JBEKGY010000030.1, on the reverse strand, counting down.
TTTCGGCGCGCGCAGGGATCTTCCGTCCATCGAGCGTCAGAACGTATACCAGATTCTCGACAACGTGACCAAAATCTGGAGGAACCACTCCTTCAAGTTCGGTTTGCAACTTGAAGCGATTCGCGCCTCCATCAGCCAGCCGTATTGCCCGCGTGGCATCGATCACTTCGCCACCGGCTACAGCAGCCAGGGTAAATCGTATGGCTACAACCCCACCAGTTTACCAACCGGCTGGGGTGAAGCGGATATGTTCACCGACAACATGGCGAACACGCAGCTCTCCCCGAACTGGAATACCGACTACTATCGTTGGTATCGCGCCGGATATGCGCAGGATGACTGGAAATTCAACTCCAAGTTGATGGTCAACCTGGGCGTAAGGTATGACAACTACCAGCCGATCAGCAACAAAGGGGGCGATATTGCCAACCTTGTGATCACATCAGCCGGAGTTGGCCATGGATCAGGGTTCTTTGTCGAGCCAACCCAGGTTGAGGGCAACCTTAGCCCCGGCTTCCTGGCTGAACTCGGCTCCGCCAACATCGGAGCGCAATATATCAACAGCAACTCCCTGGTTACTTCGCAGAAGCTGAACTTTGCCCCGCGTATCGGTCTCGCCTACCAGTTTGATCCGAAGACCGTTGTACGCGCCGGCTACGGAATATACTTCGAAGGCATCGAAGTCCCTGGAGCCTCGGAGTTGACTGACAACTATCCATTCGGCGAGTTCTATGCCGTCGTTTACAACAGCACAAACTGCGAACCCCCCGTTGCAGCTGCCGGATATACAGGAGCGCCGCCTGACATCGGCACCTGCAATTCCACGGCTGTAGTCAACAACAACCCGAGCTACCTGCCGGGCCTGGCCTATTCAACAAGCCTCGAGACGGGCTTGCAGAACTTTGTTAACGCGGCAGGCGGCAACATAGCCAACCTGGTCAAGGGGACCTCCTTCAACTTGGAGGACACAACCATCCATTCCCCCTACACGATGAGCTACAACCTGACAGTTGAACGCGAATTTTCGAGGAACGTCGTTGCGTCAGTGGGATATGTGGGCAATGTGGCCCGGCACCTGTATAACAGCATCAGCGCCAATGGAAATTATGCTCTGAGCAATCCGAACTCCAATTTCTCATTGACTGAGCCCTTCCCGACCCTGGGTGACTTCACCAAGTCGGCCTTCAACGGCGAAAGCATGTACAACTCGCTGCAGGCGAAAATTCAAAAACGCTTTGCGGGCGGGTTGAGTTATCTTGCCACGTATACCTGGGCGCACGCCGGAGATAATTCATCCAACCCCGGCATCGGCGTAGGTCCACCGCTTCGCAACCCCAACATCATTCCGGTAAAGGACGACTTCACCAACTCCAGCTACGATGTCCGCCAGCGCGTTACCTTGAACGGCTTCTATGAATTGCCGTTCGGGAAAGGAAAGAGGTGGGCGCACGAAGGTGGGTTGATGGACTCCATCGTGGGCGGCTGGCAGGCCAGCCTGACCTGGCAGGCGCAAACAGGCACACCCTTTACGATTACTTCAATTGAATCATGGGACAATGGCGATTCTCCGAACGGCGGCAATACATTTGCGTATAAGATCCGCAATCCGTTTGCCGGTGGAGGACTTCCTGATCCCACGCAACTCAGAGAGGGTGTAACATCCTGCCCGGCCTCAGTGCGCAACAAGACCAACTGGTATAACCCTTGCGCATTCGCCAACCCGTATCTGCAAGGCACCAGCATCCCGATGCCAACTGCCAATCCGCCGTATCCTGAAACATCGGATGGCAGCGCTGTAATCGGTGTCCAGAATGCAATCCAGTACCTGGGCGGAAAGTCGAACCAGGTCTACGGGCCTGGATATGAGCGTGTGAACATGTCCGCCTTCAAGAACTTCAAGACCTGGCACTCGCAGTACCTGCAGTTCCGCGCGGATGCCTTCAACCTGCTGAATCATCAGTCCTGGGCCAACACGACCGATAACACAAGCAACGACCCAGGCGGCGGTGACATCACTAACGCCCAGACGTTCCAGAACCTTACGCCGGATGCGCGATTCTTCCAACTTTCCGGGAAGTATGTGTTCTAGAAAGGCAAATAACCTGTAGGTGCAATAGCACCCGCAGCTTGAACATCAACTCTCCCGCAGGCGCGAAAGCGCCTGCGGGAGATGTTGTTTTAGCGGGTTTAGTAGGATAATATCGGTACACAGGCAGAATTCCACTCCGCGCGAAGAAGTGGGTTTTCCGGTAAACTACGGTGTGCGATGGATGCCTCTCGACGGAATCTCCTGAAAGCGGCTGCAATCCTGCTGGTGGACCAGTGGGCCGATTTCCACACGCTCGCCTTCGCAGGCCAGTCCTCCCGTGCCTCGGGGAAGGACGAACGGAAGGTCATCGTCGTGGCTTGCGGCGGAATACGCCGCACCGATAGCTTTGACAAAGCCGGCTTAGGAAACATTCCCCATCTTTTCCGCGATCTGCTGCCTCAGAGCGTCTTTTACCCCAACATTCGCAATGCCGGCGCCACATCGCACTACAACACCATCTCCAGCATCCTTACCGGGGATTGGCAACGTCTGGGCGACTGGGGGGAGACACGGCCGGCCAGCCCGACGCTTTTCGAATATCTGCGCAAGCGCATGGGGCTTTCCCAGGACAATACCTGGTTCATCTCCAGCAATAAGGCCCTCACCAGCCGGATAGGCGCCAGCTCGGTACGCGACTTTGGCCCCCGCTACGGCGCAAACGTCGTTTTTCCCAAGCAGTTGCTGATTAGCGCTGTGATTCGCGCGGCCTCAGAGGGGCACGCCGAGCATAGCGCCGATCGGGCCACTATGCAGCCTGAGATCGAGGCCATACTGAAGAATTCCGACAACTATGAGGGACTTGGCTGGTCAGTCTCAGGAGAAGACTCCATCCTTGACCTTCGCATGGAACACACCATGCAGAAAGCTATCGAGGATCTGGTGAGCACCAATGTGCCCATCAGTGGCGATGAGTTTACTATGCTTGTCAGCGAGGAAGTGATGCGGCGCTATGCGCCCTCTCTTCTCGCGATAACATTCTCCGATGTGGAAGTTGCGCACTTCGGGTCGTATTCCATGCACCTGGCCGGCATCCGCACCATGGATCGCCTGGTTTATGAGCTCTGGAATATGATCCAGGCAAATCCCTCTTACAGTGGAAGGACAACCCTCTTCGTTCTTCCCGAATTCGGGCGCGATTTCGACGGCTCAAACAGCAATGGCTTCTTCAATCACAGGGCGATTGACGATTCCACCAGCCTGACCTGGATGATGTGCCTGGGAGAAGCAGCGCGGTCCGCCGACGTGGTAGAGCGCCCCGTCCAGCACATCGACCTGTGTCCCACCATTGCCGGCCTGTTTGGGCTCAAAGACCTGGATCTTCCAGGCAAGCCTCTGCCCGGGCTATCAGCATGATTTGGAGCTCCGATGAATGATTCGCCCAGCATAGCGCAGAAAGAAACATTCAGCCCGGATGCCTATCGACGTTTAGTCGAACGACTGCCAGTGACCATGCGGCCCTCATTGAACCAGCAATTGAGTCAGTGGGAGCTGCTCTTCCCGTTCGAGCAGAACCGCCTCGTGACCTTCATGAATGGTATCGAGACATTTAGTCCTTCGGGTTTGGATGAGCTCACTGCGCCGTTGTGGGCGCTGGAGACGAAGATGGGCGTCAAGCGCTGGCCCTTCTCCGAGACCCGCGACACGATCGAGAATGCATCCCAACTGGCACGGTCGGCATATTATGCCGAGTGGCGCCGGGAGATGCAAAGGGTCTTTGAGGCCGTCAACGCCGCTGCGCGCGACTCCGCGCCAGTTGAAACCAAGTCCACACGATTGGTCCTCCTCATTCTTCCCGGCTACCTGCCTGTCGATTTGCAGTCTGTTTGGAAGCAATGGGATCCTCGCGGGCAGGTGATCAAAATGTCGGGTAACTCGGAGAGACTCTGCGAACTGGCCATCCAGGGCCAGCCGGGCATGGACGGAATCGCAACCCTGGCGGCGCGGCAAGGCAGCCGGGAAAGCTCCGATCTGTGGCTCATCGACGCAGATACAAAACTGGGCGGCATGCTTTCTCCTCTCGCCCCGATTTCAGCCTCTTCTTTGAGCTTTGCGAATCTCAAGCCTTTCCGCGATAAATTCGTTGCCGAAGTAAATACGATTCCAAAAGACATTCAAGGCGCCGATGAGGTTCTTGTCAAACTCCGGCATGAATCCTGGGACGGCTGGGGCCTGTGGCCGGCGGAAATAGTCAACCAGCCGAGGCTGCGGAGCTTCATCATTGACCTCTATCTCAGCGGAAATGGCTCTTTCAACTTCTCCAGCGCATTCGTCGAATGGTCGGCCTCCGAGGCGCTTCGCCGCGCCCGGCCGCGGACGATTGTTGCCCGCTTTGGCATGCGAAGCAAGCCCAAGCCGTTCACTAGCATTGCCATCTTTGAGAATCAGCAGAAAGTCAGTACGCTTCCCGATGTGGACGATCCGGAGAACAGCGCGATCGATGCCGTCATTCTCGCCCGCTATGCCTGGCTTGCCGTTTGTAGGTATCCGGAGCAGGACCATACCCTCTGTCTCTGCGTTTCAGAACATCTGGATTCCGCCTATGCGGTCCTGCCCGCCGGGAAGAGCCTGGGATGGAGTCCGGACCGACCTGTCGCGCCGGAAGAGCTTTACAGCTGGCTTGGGGCACAGTTTCTTTCCTGAACCAACGCAGGCATAGGACGCATAGCCCGGAACCGGCCGGCAAATCCCCATCAACGAGCCCGGCTCCATTAGACTGGTAGCACAATGAGACCTGTGCATAGATTGGGATGGGCCGCCCTGCCCATTGCGCTGGCTGTGGGGCTGGCTTTTACCGGTTGCGGTACGCCAGGCGCGCCCTTGCCGCCCTCGCTCAAGTTGCCTGACCCGGTGACGGATCTCTCCGCTTCCCGCACCGGCAACCAGGTCTCGCTCACCTGGACCATGCCCAAAAAGAACACGGACAAGCTGCTGCTGAAGGGCAATGTTCCCGTACGCATGTGCCGCAAGGAAGGCTCAGGGACCTGCGAACCGGCAGGAGGCCAACTGCTGCTGGCTCCAGGGGCTGACGGCATCTTCACAGAGATGCTGCCGCAGCCTCTGGCCGCCGGCGCGCCCCGCCCGCTCACCTACTTTGTCGAGCTGACAAACCGCAACGGCCGCTCGGCCGGACTGTCGAATGACGCAGTCGTTCTGGCCGGCGAGGCGCCTGGTCCGGTGGCCGGACTGACGGCCCAGGTACGCAAGGACGGCATAACCCTGCGCTGGACCCCCGACCACGCCGCCGCACAGGAGCCAACCCGCACGGTAATCCGCCTGCACCGCAAGCTGCTCACGCCGCCCGCCGCCAAGCCCACGCGAGGCCCACTCGCCCCGCCGCCCGAGCCGGTCGAGCAGAGCCTGCTGGTGGACTCCGGTGTACAATCCGGCCGGGCTCTGGACAAGGACATTCGCTTCGGCCAGGTCTATGTGTATCGCGCCCAGCGCGTCGCCCGCATCACCGTGGACGGGCAGACGCTGGAGTTCGCCGGTGAGCTCTCCGCGCCCATTCGCGTCGAGGCTCTGGACATCTTTCCGCCCGCCGTCCCCACCGGCCTGGCCGCCGTCGCCACAGCCGGCGATTCCGGCACGGAACCATCGATCGACCTAAGCTGGCAGCCGGTCACAGATCCCGACCTGGCCGGGTACCAGGTCTATCGCCGCGAGAACGGCGGGGTTTGGCAGCGTATCTCGCCTGCGCAGCCGATTGTTCCCCCGGCCTTCCATGACGCACAGGTCCAGCCCGGCTACACATACCGCTATGCCGTCAGCGCCATCGACCAGGGTGGCCATGAGAGCGCCCGCTCCGCTGAAACTGAGGAGACGGTGCCCCAACCCTGACGGTCCAAACTGACCCGGATGCAACCCGCGTTCATCTGGCGAATCCAATAAAGCGGTACACTGTTCCCGAACGCGCTCGAAGGCCGACCGGCCATCCCCAGGAGGAATCATGCCGCAAAATCTGCTCGAGCAGTTGCGCAAGTACACCGTCGTCGTCGCCGACACGGGCGATATTGAGGCGATGGAGAAGTTTCGCCCCCAGGACGCCACCACCAACCCCTCGCTGATCACCGCCGCGGCCCAGTTGCCGCAGTATCAGCCCATCGTGGACGACGACCTCGTCGAGGCGCGCAAGGAACTGGGCGGCAACGCAACCGACGCAGCCGTCGCCAATCTGGCCTTCCAGCGGCTAGCCATTGCCTTCGGGAAAAAGATTCTGGCCATCGTTCCCGGCCGCGTATCTACTGAAGTTGACGCGCGCCTCTCCTACTCGACCGCGGCCACCATCGCGCAGGCCCGCGCCATTATTACGCAGTACGACCATGCGGGCATCGGCCGCAACCGCATCCTGATCAAGATCGCCGCCACCTGGGAGGGCATCCGCGCCGCCGAAGTCCTTGAGAAGGAAGGCATCCACTGCAACCTTACGCTGCTCTTCGGCCTGCACCAGGCCATCGCGGCGGCCGACGCCGGCGTCACGCTCGTTTCGCCCTTCGTCGGACGCATCCTCGACTGGTACAAGAAGGACACCGGCAAGGACTACCACGGCGCCGAAGATCCCGGCGTCATCTCCGTGACTCGCGTCTTCAATTATTACAAGCACTTCAGCTACAAGACCCAGGTCATGGGCGCCAGCTTTCGCAACATCGGCGAGATCACGGAACTGGCCGGCTGCGACCTGCTCACCATCTCGCCCCAACTACTGGCCGAACTCGAATCCACCCAGGGCGACCTGCCCCTCAAGCTCTCGCCCGATGCCGCCAAGGCGCTGCCCCTCGAAAAAATCATCGTGGACAAGACCACCTTCGACCGCATGCACGCCGCGGACCGCATGGCCACCGACAAGCTGAAGGAAGGCATTGAAGGTTTTTCAGCCGCGCTGGTCAAGCTGGAAACGCTGCTGGCCAAGCGCCTGGCCGAGCTGGAATCCCGCGCCGCTGCTACGGTTTGATTCACTCGGCCATCAAATCACCGGCTGAGCCAAAGGGAGACGCCTCCGATAATCGAGCGCCCCGGCATGGCGACGCCGTTGATCTCCTGATAGCCTGTGTTACTTAGATTGCCGAGCCGAAGATAGGGGCGTACTCGTCCTGTGTCATGGGTTAACGCGGCGTTCCACACTGGATAAGGGGAAGCGTTCCAGGGCGGAATGCCGGGCTGTTGATAGGGCTTTGCGATCTGCACCGTATTTGTCAGGGTAACCATGCGTCCCAGCGAGGCCGTCCAGGTAGCATGAATGTTCACCACCGGATAGTTGAGGGCATATTCCGATTGCAGCCCGTTCAAGGAACCCTGCCCGCCGGCGAGCTCGGTCCAACCGAGCTGAATCCTCTGCGACTTTGCCGGCATCCAGGTTGCGAAGGTCTCGACTCCCTGAAAATGCAGGCCATTCAGATTCACCGCCTGCCATTGAGCTGTGGGCGACGAGCGCACATAGTCGATCGTGTCGTGCTCGCGGGAATAAAACCCAGTAGCTGAGAACGAGAGTCGGCTGGATGGAACCCAATCCACTCCTCCATCGCCTGACCACGCCGACTCCGGCTTGAGGTTGGGATTACCGATGGTCGTCGGATCGGAGTAATAAAGATCGGTATACGTCGGAATCCTGAATCCATACCCGCCGCTCGCCCGCAGCTTCAGCTTGTCGGTCAGCCGCAAACTTCCCGCCAGATGCGGAGACAGCACCGACTGCGGACCGCCTGAAAACAACTCCTCCCGCAACCCGGCAGAGAGATTCCAACGCTTCTTCGCGGGGCGCCAATCTAGGTCCACATAGCCCGCGCCGCGATTGCGCGCATGAAGGCCAAGGTTGTTGCTGTGGATGCTGTCCCCATCCTCTTCAAGTCCGAACAGAAGCAGAGATGTGGATGCGACGGGAACTGTATGGCGCAGGGAGGCCTGCCAGGAGCCATCGATGTGGTTGTTTTCATAGACGGACGGATCGTCGCGCAGCAGGACAAACTCGTCCGTGTGCCGCCGGCAACCGAATGCAGCCTCTGTGCGGCTGCCTAACTCCTGGCGTGCTGAAGCAAACCATCCTTTGGTCCGCTCCCACGATGCATAAGGTCCGTAAAACTGGTTTGCCCCAAAAGACTTGTCACTGGCCGCAAACAACAGATCCGAGACGCCAAGCCGGGAACCGGCCAAGGTCTCCAGCGAAGTATCTTCGTTGCGGTAGTCGCGGTCTGTCATAAATCCGGCGGAGAAGTTACGGTCCGCGGTCAGACGGCTGCTCCATCGCTTGCGCGCCAGAGTCCCCAGCAGCGACTCTTCCTCTGAACCGAAGCTTCCCCCGCCGGCACGAAGACGGAGCGTAGTTGCGGGCGGAGCGGCAGTCAGAAAGTCGACCACGCCGCTGAGAGCATCCACACCGTGCAGCGTTGAGCCTGCTCCGTGCAGAACTTCGATCGAGTCCATCGCGTCAAGGGGAATGGGAAGGTCAAGGTTGTGATGCGCGGTCTGGCTGTCATCGATGCGAAATCCATTCAGAAGCACCAGAGTTTGTTCAAAGGTGCCTCCGCGCAGAACCATATCCGCCTGTCCGCCGCCGGCGCCGCGCTGTTCCATAAAGACCGACGAATCCTGCCGCAGAAGGTCCTGCTCCGACTGGAGCGAAAGGACCTTCGTTTCCACCGGCAGCACCAGCACGGAAGAAGGCGACTCCGCCAGAGGCGTCGGGACCGGCGAGCCAAGAACCACAACGGTTTGCGAGAGCTGAGGAACAGAAGCGCTCTGCGCATAACTTGTCTGCATGCAGGCCGCAACAGAGAGACAGACCGCGAGCAGTACATTCTTCAGGGAAGGCAATAGGTTGCTCCGATGAATAGTGTGGAAGTTCGAGTGATTGACCGGAAAGAATGGAATGGCCCGGACCGGTTAGAGAATGTAGCGCGACAAATCCTGATCCTTCACCACCGACGCCACCATCTGCTTCACATACTCGGAGCTGATGAGAAAGACCTTCTCCGGACCGGAGGCGGTCATGCGCTCCAGATAGGGCAGCGGCGTGGTAGATTCAGCCTTGATGGCCTCGGAGAGCGTCGCGGCCTGCTCCTCGTCCGGCGCGCGCCGGGCCACGTCGGGGGCCAGGAAGCTCACATCCTCAAGCACACGCTCCATGATGGTGTGCAGCCGGCGAGCCCCGATGTTTTCGGTTTGTTCATTCACCTTGAAGGCGAACTCCGCCATCTCGCGCAGCGCATCGGGAGCAAACTCCAGCCGCACTCCCTCGGTTTCAAGCAATGCCGAGTATTGCTTGGTCAGCGAAGCCTTGGGCTCGGTTAGAATGCGCAGAAAATCATCCACGGTGAGCGACTGCAACTCCACCCGGATGGGAAACCGGCCCTGCAACTCGGGGATAAGATCGCTGGGCTTGGAAACATGGAACGCGCCGGCGGCGATGAAGAGAATGTGGTCGGTGCGCACCATGCCGTAGCGCGTGTTCACCGTCGTTCCTTCCACGATGGGCAAAATGTCGCGCTGCACGCCCTCGCGCGAAACGTCGGGCCCGTGACCGGTCTCTCGCCCGGCAATTTTGTCGATCTCGTCCAGAAAAATGATCCCGTTCGACTCCACCCGCTCGGTGGCCGTGCGGTTCACCTGGTCCATGTCGATCAGCCGGCCCTCTTCTTCCTGCACCAGGTAATCGAAAGCATCGGCAACCTTCATCTTCCGCTTCTTGCTGCTGCCGCCGAAGATGTTGGGCAGCATGTCTTTGAGGCTCATCTCCATGTCCTCAAAGTTCTGGTTGCTGATGATGCCGAACTGCGGCGTCCCGCGCTCCCTCACGTCCAGCTCCACCTGACGCTCGTCCAGCTTGCCCTCGCGGAACTGCTGGCGCAGCTTCTCTCGCGAGCGCTGGTAGCTCTCCGTGCCGGGCAGCGTGAGCTGGCCCTCCTGGGCCGGTGGCGTGGGCGGCGGAGGCGGCAGCAGCACATCCAGCAGCCGCTCCTCGGCGTTCATCTCCGCGCGGTCTTCCACCTCTTCCAGGCGCTCCTCGCGCACCATGTCGATCGCAATCTCCACCAGGTCGCGGATCATCGACTCCACATCGCGGCCCACGTAGCCCACCTCGGTAAACTTCGAGGCCTCCACCTTCAGAAACGGCGAGTTGGTCAGCTTGGCCAGCCGGCGCGCAATCTCCGTCTTGCCCACCCCCGTGGGCCCGATCATGATGATGTTCTTGGGCATGATGTCGTCGGCCATGTCGGGCGGCAGCTTTTGCCGCCGCTGCCGGTTGCGCAGCGCAATCGCCACCGCACGCTTGGCGGCCTTCTGGCCGACGACATGCTTGTCGAGTTCGGTGACAATCTCGCGCGGCGTCATCTCGTCCAGCGCGAGCTCCTGTTCTTCGGCGGATGCGGGCAGGTAAATGGCCATGAATAAACGGGGCGGGGAATCGTTCCGTTAGCCCTTCAGCTCCTCAATCGTAATGCGGTCATTGGTAAAGATGCAGATATCTCCGGCAATTTTCATTGCCTTCTCGGCAATCTCGCGGGCGCTCAAATCGGTGTTCTCAATCAGCGCGCGGGCCGCGGCCGTGGCATAGGGGCCGCCCGAGCCGATGGCCGCCAGCGGCTCATCGGGATCGATCACGTCTCCGGAGCCGGAGATCAGAAACGTCTGCCCCTTGTCGGCCACCAGCAGCAGGGCCTCAAGGTTGCGCAGCATCTTGTCGGTGCGCCAGTCCTTGGCCAGCTCCACGGCCGAGCGGTTCAGGTTGCCCGCGTACTGCTCCAGCTTGGACTCGAAGCGCGCAAACAGGCTGAAGGCGTCCGCCGTAGAGCCGGCAAATCCGGCCAGAATCTTGTCCTGGTAAAGCCGCCGGATCTTCTTGGCCGAGTGCTTCAGCACATGCTCGCCCAGGGTCACCTGTCCGTCGGCGGCCATCACCACCTCGCCGTTGCGCCGCACACAAATCACCGTGGTGGAGCGAAACCGGGAATCTGGCGCCACTGCGGAACTATTGCGAGAAACCAAAAGAAAACCTCCGAAAATAGAGCGTCCGGCAGGCCGGAACTCATATAAGATGCAGTCACGAGTATATCGCAGCAAGAAAGTCAAGCGCCGCCGCGACCTCCATCCGAGTCTCCGGCACGCTCCGATTCCGGCTGCGGTATTCTCTTGTATGGGGCCCGCTGCCCGAAGTCCCGTATGGAGTCCCGCCCGGAATGACCAACCTCAACGCAAACGAATGGGAGACAGTCGCCAGCCTGGTCGCGCTGGGTGCGCTTGCGATCTGGATGGTTCTGCGCAAGCGCCCCACCCCCGAAGAGTTGGAGCGCGCCCGGCGCCAGTTTCTGGTGCAATCCGGCCGCCTGGTGGACGGCATGTTGCTGGACGTATGCGAGGTCCAGGCCCCCGCCAAATCCAAGTCCGAGCCCGGCCGCAACCTCATCCTCCTGCTCTACAACTATCGCATCGGCGGCGTGAACTACGAGTGCTCCCAGGACATTACCGGCATGTGCGGCGTGGTGGATGTTTCCCAGATTCGGGCCGGTTTCCCTTGCACTGCGCGCTACCAGCCCGGCAACCCCCAGAACAGCATCGTCGTGGCTGAGGACTGGACCGGCGTGCGCGCCGGCCTGCCGGTGTTTCCCGCATTCGAGGACCCCGAACCTCTCGACCTGAGCCACCTGCGCCCCGGCAGAGGCTAAAAAGCAGTCTGAATACCGGCTGGACAGACGTCGTCTGCGCCCCTACAGGGCAATTTGTATGATCTTGACGGCCAGCATGTGCAAGTAGGAAGCACGGCTCTAACGATTTCATTTTAAGCAACTTATCGTGCAGAAGAGAACAATTATGCATTCAGAAAGTATTAGCATAATAGTAATTGGAATGGCTACCATCGCCTTATATGAAATCTATTCCGACTAAGGCGTACCTGTAATACATTAAGTTTTCTTGATAGTTGTTATTTATACAATATTTATCCCGACAAGAGATAGGCGCGGTGGAACACTGGTGCCGGTTGGGATTCGAGCGCAATCTCCAGTTGCTATAGGTTTGATGGATTGCGCGCCAACCAAGCCACAGCCCGGTGCGGCAGGCTTTAACTTTCCCCAAGGCTCATCCTAAATTTGATTTGCATGATCCATGTGGCGCAGCCCCAACCGGCTTTTGGGCCGGCGACAAGCTGGTCTGTGTTCTCAACGCAGTGCAACCCCAAACCAAAATAAGGAGATTTTCACGATGTTCAAGTTTAAGTTTCTTGCTGTAGCTTTCCTCCTTTCAGTTATGACCATGCTCTCCTCAGCGCAAACCATCAGCACCGTCGCAGGCGGAGGCTCCATCCATCTTGACAGCGGCGGGCTGGCAACTAATGCCTACCTCAACTCGCCTATGGCTGTCGCAGTCGATTCGTCGGGCAACGTCTATTTCGCAGACTACGGCAGCACCGGCGGAGCGGTAGTCTACAAGATAACTTCGGGACTCTGGATTTCAATTGTTGCCGGTACCGGTGCACAAGGGTATACGGGAGATGGAGGGGCAGCAACAAGCGCAACTTTTGGACCATGGATTGGTGGAATAGCTGTTGCCCCATCAGGCAATATCTATATCTCTGATGTCTACTACAGCGTCATCAGGAAAGTAACCGTATCCACAGGCATTATCAGCACTTATGCCGGGAAGAATAAAACCCTTTACGGTGGAGGATACTGTGGAGATGGTGGTGCGGCGACTTCGGCTTGCCTGTACTCCCCAACGGGGCTTTATGTTACATCATCGAGCCTATACATCGCGGACAACGGTAATCATCGCGTTCGCTATGTAAACTCCAACGGCATCATCTCCACGGTTGCCGGAAACGGAACCCAAGCGTTTGCCGGCGATAATGGACCCGCGACAAGCGCGGAGTTGACCAATCCTTGGGCGCTCGCGCTTGACTCGACCGGAAATCTCTACATTGGAGACACTGGCCTCAATGGCGCCAACTGCCGCATCCGTAAAGTGTTGGTCTCCACAGGCATTATTAGTACGTACTCTGGCAACTCCTACTGCGGGGCAGAGGGTAACGGAGTTCCTGTAGGTTCCGCTCAACTCGGCCTGGTAAAGGGCCTTGCCTTTGATTCAAATGGCAACCTGTATATCGCTGACAGCACCGGCAACATTATTAGAGAAGTGATGTTATCAACACAAATCATCTCCACTGTTGCGGGGACCGGCAATGAAGGGTTCTCCGGCGATGGAGGACCACCCAAGGCCGCTGAATTCAACTCTCCGCAAGGAGTTGCGGTATACGAATCCACCTATTACATCGCAGACACCGATAATCAGCGCATCCGCATGGTGCATTAAACCCCTTGTCCTTGTCTTCCGGTAAACCAAGTAAGCATCCAGGAAAATCTTCTGGGTGCTTACTTGGTAGCTCGGATCTTGCGCTTTTCCGCGGGGATGCCTCGGCCAGTCCTGAACGCACATGTAAGAACTGGCTCTCAACGCAAGGCAGCGTGTCACGCGGAGAGACTGACACTGGATGCCGTTGTGGATAGAGCGTCTCCGGAAGATTGCCCGCTCAGGGCGCCTTCCAACTGATTCAGCACTGCATCTCGAAGGTTATAGAGGTTTGGGTCCGAGTTCTTGATTCCGAAGGGATCGGCATTAAAGATCGCATCGTAAACCTTATACATGGAGGTTTCTGCCGTTGCGAGCAGTTGGTTCGATGTTGATGCGCCGGCAGAATCCACGCTGACAATCTCGGTTGTCTGCTGTGCGGCTTGCGCTTCCTGAGCTTTGTCCTGTGTGGTCGTGACAAGCGGATTTTCAGTAAGACTGCCTAGTTCCATCGCATTTGCCTCGATATTGGCGTTGGTTTGTGTGTAGCCAATTGAGGTCAGGTAGTCGGACAGATTCGCCGCTGATTCCATGGATAATCTGGCCATATTGTCTGTATCCCCGGTGCAATTCGCTATCGAAAAGGCGCCTCCAATATCATCCGGCGAGTCGGCTAACGCAGTTGCAAAAGCAGTCTGTGCACCCGTCAAATCACCGGAATTTATAGCAGTTTTCATGGCGCTCAGATCATTCAGAAATGCCTGAGAGGGGGTCGTTAGGGTACTCATGTACATCGACGACGAGGGCAGCAACTGCATGTAGGTGTCGAGCGCAGTCTTTGCGGCAGATAGATCTCCTGTTCCCGCGCCGAATACCATTGCGCCTGGGTCGAGTGAACTAGCAAGGCTCTTGCCTAGAGCCGTCCATGCCTGCTGCATAGGGTCTGAGTAGTCAGACTCCGCCATGGACGTACCCAATGTTACTCGTACGTCCGGATCGGAAGAGATGGTTTGGGAATCCGCCAGTTGTTGAGCCACGCTCTGGTAGGTCATCTGCGTGGTGTTGGTGAGGAGGCTAATAATCGTTTGGGATAAGCTGGAAGAGGACACCCCCGAAATGTTCATCGTGACCCTCGCTTGAACGTAGGCTTCTGAAGCGAGCGTCCTGAGACGCCAACCTCTTCGCATTAGACAGCACATAAATGTCCAAATTGAGGCCATGCACAATGAAGCTCCGCTAAGAAGGGCAATGCTATGTCTCACGATAATCCCATCCTGTACCTCGCCGAGCATCCAATCAACCGAATCGGCGAACTGCTTCCCTGGAATCTCACTGCCCACTCCAGCCCGCGGCCAAAGCTACCTTCTTCTGTGTTCTTTAAGCGTTGACTTTGGGCTTTCGTCTCCCGTCTACCGCCGCATCACGCTGGTGCTTTATACCCACCCCCGGTATACTTCCTATATGCACCTTCACGCGGCGTCCGACTCACCCGGCGCTCAACGAACTCAATCCGTCTTGCGTTTTTCGCTGGTGGCCACGCTGGCCTACGTTGCGGTCACCTTCGTGGCCGGGTTGTACGCCCACTCGCTGGCGCTCCTTTCCGAGGCCGGCCACAACCTCTCCGATTTCCTGGCCCTCCTGCTCAGCTTTACCGCCGTCTACTTTCAGACCCGCCCCGCCAGCCACTCCAAGACCTTCGGCTACCAGCGCGCCGGCGTGCTGGCCGCCTTCATCAACGCGGGCACCCTCATCGCTATCTCGCTCTGGATCGCCATCGAGGCCGTCCATCGCCTCTCGGCGCCCGTCGCCGTCCAGCCCAAACTCATGATGATCGTGGCCGCCGCCGGCGTGGTGATGAACGGCGTCATCGCCGCCCTCTTGTGGGGCGTGAGCAGAGACGTCAACCTGCACAGCGCCTTTCTCCACATGGCCGGCGACACCCTCTCCACCGCCGCCGTCATCGCCGGTGGCGCGGGCATCCTGCTCACCGGCCGGAACTGGATCGACCCCGTCCTCTCGCTCGTCATCGCCGCACTCATCCTCTGGTCCAGCTTCGGCATCGTCCGCGAAACCCTCAACATCCTTCTCGAAGGCACGCCCCGCGGCGTTTCGCTGCCGGCAATCCGTTCCGGCATGGAAGCCGTCGAGGGCGTCTTCAACGTCCACGACCTGCACGTCTGGAGCCTCGGCTCGCAGTCCCGCGCCCTGGCCTGCCACGTCACCATCGCCGACATTCCGCCGTCGGAGAGCGCCTGCATCCTGCTCAAGCTCAACCAGGTGCTGCGCGACCGCTTCCGCATCAGCCACACCACCATCCAGTTCGAGCACACCGGCTGCCGGGAGCTCGAAGGCTGCGTCGTCCCCATTGAAGAAATGGCTGGCAGCGCCGCCCGCAAACACCGCAGCCACGTCCATTAGGGTGAGTTTCCATTAGGGCGAGTTATTGATAGGGTAGGGTGAGTTATTGATATGGTTGCAAAGGATCGAACCATCACAGAGCTGTCATCCTGAGCGAGCGCAAAAAATTCTGGATGTCATCCTGAGCGAAGGTCGCCGCGGCGACCGAATTCGTGAGAACTGCGGTTGCTTTTGACTATTCCGGCCCACCCATTGGACCGGATGGTTTGTCTAACTCCAAGGAGGGCTTTTCGCTTGTTCCGTCTCCGTCTCGCTCCAACCGCTCTTTGTCTTGCCCTGCTTCACTCCGCGAACGGCCTTGCCTGGTCCGCGCCGAACTCCGCACAGGCCGCCGCGCCCGCGCAGACTGCCACGCCCGCGCAGTCCGCCAAGGCCGCAGTCGGACAGCTCGAAGCCCTCACCGGTGAGTACACCGACCCGGTCGAGCCTGACACTCCACTGAGCGTCTACGTCCTGAACGGCAAGCTCTTTTGCGAAAGCGAGCGCAATGTACCCACCGAGCTCAAGCCCGTCTCCGCCGGTGAATTCGCCATCCCCGACTCCAGTGCCACCCTCCGCTTCACGCTCGATGCCAACGGCCGCGGCGACACCGTGGTTCTCTCCGCTGACTCCGAAAACACCGTCTACCACCGCACCGGCATGCCCCGCCATTCCCTCTTCCACGCCTACATGCGCTCTGAGGTCATGATCCCCATGCGTGACGGAGTCAAGCTCCATGCCGTCATCCTCAAGCCCGCCGACATCGTTGGACCGCTGCCGTTCCTCATCCAGCGCACCCCCTACGGCGTGGACGCAACCAACCGCGCATGGTTTTCCGCCGCCCGCCCGGAGCTTGCCCGCGACGGCTACATCTATGTTGGCGAGGATATTCGCGGCCGCAACAAGAGCGAGGGTGAATTCATCATGAGCCGGCCTCTCGCCGACCACCACGATCCCAAGGCCGTCGACGAAAGCACCGACGCCTACGACACCGTAACCTGGCTGCTCGCGAACGTCCCTAAAAACAACGGCCGCGCCGGCTTCATCGGCACCAGCTATCCCGGTTTTCTGGCCATGATGGCCAGCATCGATCCCCACCCCGCCGTGAAAGCCATCTCCCCCCAGGCCCCCATGATCGACGTCTGGATGGGCGACGACTTCTTCCACAACGGCGCCTTCCGCCAATCCTACGGCTACGACTACGTCTTTGAGATGGAGGGCAGCAAGGAACGCACCAAGGTCGACTACGGCAAGGACAAGGACGGCAATCCCCGCGACGGCTTCGACTATTTCCTCGAGCGCGGCAGTTTCGCGGAGGACGTGAAAGGATCCGGCGCCAAAACCCTGCCCACCTGGAAGCTCTTCCTGGAACACCCCGCTTATGACAATGTTTGGAGCTCACGCGGAGTCGAGCACGTCCTCAACGCGGTCACCGTCCCCACCCTCACCGTCGGCGGCTACTACGACCAGGAAGATATGTTCGGGGCGCAGATCGAGTACTCCACCCTCGAACCCCACGACGCCAACCACCAGAACTTCCTCGTCCTCGGCCCCTGGCGCCACGGTTCCTGGGCCTCTTCGTCGCGCCATCTCGGAAATCTCGACTACACCGAGTCCATCGGCAACGAGTTTCGCTCCCGTATCGAAGCAAAATTCTTCGCCCACTATCTCAAAGATGAGCCCGGCGCCAATCCATCCGGATTCGACCTCGAAGACACAGCCAGCTTTGAGACCGGCTCCAATGTGTGGAAGCGCTACGCCCACTTCCCGCCCCCGGAGTCCCGGGCCGCCAGCCTCCATCTGCTGGGAGCGAGCCTGCTCAGTTTTGACGGCTCGACCGCCCAGGCCCAAACCAGCTATTTGAGCGACCCCGCAAACCCCATCCCCTACCGCCATCGTCCCATCCAGCCCTCCTACGGCCCGGGTTCCGAGTGGTACACCTGGCTCGCCGAGGATCAGCGCTTCGTCACCGATCGCAAAGACGTTGCCGTCTGGAAGCTCCCCGTCCTCACCAGGGACCTGGTCCTTACCGGCGAAGTCTTCGCCGACATCTACGCCTCCACCACCGGCAGCGACAACGACATGGTGGTCAAGCTCATCGATCAGTACCCCGGCGACGACCCCGACCCCAAGATGCGCGGCTACCAATTAATGACCAACGAAGAAATCTTCCGCGGCCGCTATCTGGAATCCTTTAAAAAACCCACCCCCCTCATCCCCAACTCCATCCACGAGTACAAGTTTTCGCTCCACGACGTGGACCACGTCTTCAAAGACGGCCATACCGTACTGGTCGAGATCCAAAGCACCTGGTTCCCGCTCTACGACCGCAACCCGCAGACCTTTGTGCCCAATATCATGATCGCCAGGCCCAAGGACTATAAGCCGGCCACCATCACCATCTACTCCGGCCCCGGGCACGACTCCGCTTTGCAGGTGCCGTTGGTCAACGCCGCGGACAGATCGAGTGCTTCTGAGCATCGATAGGATCTGTAGTTACTTATTGCACTATTTCCTGCCCACAAAGTTCCGTGCCCCATCCTTTCGCCTCCGCTGCGGCGGATTCTGGCGAAAGGGTGGGAAACCACAGACCTGAAATATATTTACATGATTTGGGCTACGCAGTTGGGATAGTCCCTCACTCCGCCGGCCGCCAGCGCAGGATGGGTTTTCTAGCCGCCTGCACTTCGTCGAGCCTTGAGACGCGGGTGGAGTGGGGAGCGGTTTTCACCAGCTCCGGGGTCTCCTCGGCTTCGCGGGCGATGGAACGCATGGCTTCGATGAACAGGTCCAGCTCTTCACGAGACTCGCTCTCCGTGGGCTCGATCATCAGGGCGCCGTGGACGATCATGGGAAAGCTCACCGTATATGGATGAAAGCCGTAGTCGATCAGCCGCTTGGCGATGTCGCCGGTTTTCACGCCCCTGGCGGCCTGGCGCTTGTCGCTGAAGACCACCTCATGCATGGAGGCCGTCTTGTAGGGCAGCTCGTAGAGGTCTTCGAGTTTGTGGCGGATGTAGTTGGCGTTGAGCACGGCGTCTTCGGTGGTCTGGCGCAGGCCGTCGGGGCCGTTGGCCAAAATGTAGGCCAGGGCGCGGATGAACATTCCGGTGTTGCCGTAGAAGGCGCGGACCCGGCCTATGGAATGGGGCCGGTTGTACTCCCAGGTTAGTTGAGAGTTCTTGCTTTCCCAGGTCTCAGAAGCGAGACCTGGGGCACCCAGTGTTTGGCCTGTAGTCCCTAGTCCCTTAGTCCCTAGTCCCTTAGTCCCTAGTCCCTTAGTCCCTGTCCTGCGGACGAGCACGGGAGTTGGCAAAAACGGCTCCAGAAACGCCTTGCAAGCCACCGGCCCGGAGCCGGGGCCTCCGCCGCCGTGGGGCGTCGAGAAGGTCTTGTGCAGGTTCAGGTGCATCACGTCCACGCCGAAGTCGCCGGGCCGCGCCTTGCCCACCAGGGCGTTCATGTTCGCTCCGTCCATATAGAGCAGAGCGCCCTTGGCGTGGAGGATCTCGGCGATCTTGTGAATCTGGCTCTCGAAAACCCCAATGGTGGAGGGGTTGGTGAGCATCAGGGCGGCGGTTTCCTGGTCCACCTGGGCCGCCAGGGCTTCGAGATCGATGCCGCCCTCGGCGTTGGACTTGAGGTTCTCCACCGTGTAGCCGCAGATGGCCGCTGTAGCCGGGTTGGTGCCGTGGGCGGAGTCGGGAATGAGAACCTTGCGGCGGGGATTGCCCTGCGACTCATGCCAGGCGCGGACTAACAAAATTCCCGTAAACTCGCCATGCGCGCCGGCCGCCGGCTGCAGGGTGATGGCATCCATGCCGGTGATTTCGATCAGGCAGCGCTCAAGCAGGTCGATAATTTCGAGAATGCCCTGGGCGAGCGAATCGGGGCGGTAGGGATGGGCCTCGGCCAAACCCTCGATACGGGCCACCAGCTCGTTAACCCGTGGGTTGTACTTCATGGTGCAGGAGCCGAGGGGGTACATGCCCAGGTCGATGGCATAGTTCCACGTGGAAAGTCGCGTGAAGTGGCGAATGATCTCAATCTCGCTCAGTTCGGGAAGCAAGCCGGGGGTGGTGCGATGGGCTGCGCCGAGCAGGGCTGCGGCATCGACGGCGGGCACGTCCAACGGGGGCAGCTTGTAAGCGCGCTTGCCCGGCGAGGACTTCTCAAAGACCAAGGATTCGTTCTGCGTCTGGTGCGGACGGACTTTGCCCGTTGTGTGTGGGCCATTGGCGCGGTGGTCCGGGATGATCGGGTCGGTTGTCATTAGATTGGCTTAAGCCTCCACCGGTGCGGCCGCCAGCACTTTGGCCGCAGTATTGATCTGCTCGCGGGTGATCATTTCTGTTGCGCACCAGAGCGTAGCGTTGCCTAACTCGGGATACCACCGGCTCAGCTCAATGCCACCGACGATCTTTGCATCAAGCAGGCGCTGGCTCCACGCTGCCGGGGCTTCTTCAGTCTGGAGCACAAACTCGTGGAAGCGCGGAGCGCTCGTGAAGAGCAGCTTTGCTCCGGGCTGTGCCGCAAGCGTCTGCGCGGCGTAGGCGGCTTTGGCCAGGTTGTGCTCGGCCAGTTCGCGGATGCCCTCCTTGCCGTAGATGGTTAGGAAGATGGTGGCCATCAGCGCCACTAAAGCTTGATTTGTGCAGATGTTCGAGGTCGCCTTCTCGCGCCGGATGTGCTGCTCGCGGGTGGAAAGAGTGAGTACGAAGCCGCGATAGCCGGTCGAATCGACGGTCTGGCCAACCAGGCGGCCGGGTATCTGGCGCAGGAACTGCTCTTTGGCCGCGATGACGCCGCAGAACGGGCCGCCGTAGCTGAGGGCCACGCCGAAGGACTGGGCTTCCATGCTGACGATGTCCGCCTCCACGGGCGGGCGGACCACGCCGAGCGAGACCGCTTCCGCAATGGAGACGATGAGCAGAGCGCCCTTGGCGTGGGTGATGGCCGCAATGGCGGGAATGTCTTCAATGACGCCGAAGAAGTTGGGGCTTTGCACCAGCACCGCGGCGGTCTCTTCCGTTACGGCCGCTTCCAGAGCGGCAAGATCGATGCTGCCGGTCCTGGGGTCGTAGGCCGTGAGGGTAGTGGGAAGGCCCTGATGCTTGGCATAAGTAGCCAGCACCTCACGGTACTCGGGATGAACGGTCGCGGCCACGACTGCCTTGTGGCGGCCGGTGACGCGGACGGCCATCATCACCGCCTCTGCCGCGCCTGTTGAGCCGTCGTACATGCTGGCGTTGGCCACGTCCATGCCGGTCAGCTCGGCGATCATGGTCTGGAACTCGAAGATGGCCTGCAGCGTGCCTTGGGTGATCTCGGCCTGGTAGGGAGTGTAGCTGGTGAGGAACTCGCCGCGCTGCACCAGCGCGTCGATCACCACCGGCCGGTAGTGGCGATAGGCTCCGGCGCCGAGAAAGCTGGCGTAGCCGGTCGAGTTTTTTCTCCCCGCGGCGCGGAAGTAGTCGACGATCTCGCTCTCGGCCTGCTGGCGGGGCACGGCCAGGTCGCGCTTCAGGCGGTACTCGGCGGGGATGACGGCGAAGAGGTCGTCAATGGAGCGAGCGCCGATTTCAGCCAGCATTGCCAGGCGTTCGGCGGGCGATTTGGGCAGGTAGCGCATGCAGAGTTAATTCCTTTTGAAAAGTGAACGAAAAAGGGACTAGGGACTAGGGACTAGGGACTTGGGCCGCTGTGACTTCATCAATGCGCCTAACATACGGCCTACTTCGCTGCACAATACTTCTGCCGTATCGATCATTTGTTTCGAACCGAATCCTAGTGCTTTTGAAATGACAATTTGCGTTTCCACTTCGGAATTGGATCCGCGAGCGTGGCCCAGGAATTGTACATACTCTCCCTTGGTTGAGCGGCCATACCCTTCTGCGATATTGCTTGCAACGGATACGGCTGCCCTGCGCAATTGATTTGTAAGGCCGAATTTTTCGGAATCGGGAAAAGAAGATGTAAGTTTGTAGACAGCCAGCGTCAATTCAATGGATCGCTGCCAAACGGCGAGATTCCTGAACGATTCGCCCATGACTTGCTCCTTGCACTTCAATTTCGTAGTCCCTAGTCCCTACGTCCCTTAGTCCCTGCTTCAATCAACTCTCTTCCGCGATAAATGCCTCATAGGCTGCCGCGTCGAGCAGGACGTTAAGTTGGGCGGGATCGGCGACTTCGACCTTGATGATCCAGGTTTCGTGGGGCGCTTCGTTGATCTTGTCGGGCGAGGACTTTAGCTCTTCGTTGACCTGGGTGACGGTCCCGGTGACGGGCGAAAAGAGGTCGCTGACGGCCTTCACGCTCTCAACAGACCCGAAGGTAGCGTTGGCGGTGACCGGGTCGCCGGCTTTGGGCAGGTCCACGTAGACGATGTCGCCCAGGGATTTCTGCGCGTAATCGGTGATGCCGATGGAGCCGATGGAGCCCGAAAGCTCGATCCATTCATGTTCGCGGGTGTAGCGGTAATTGGCGGGGTAGGCCATGGGGCGGCGACTCCTTGAAGAAGTAGTGTACGGCGCGGGGGAGGGTTGGGAAAACCTGTGGATTGCATGGCCGGGAAGAGGATAACTATTGCCAGGCCGAAGCCGGGTATTGCTCTTTATTCGCCGCCGATGGGCTCCCGGGGAAAGTCCGGGGGCAGGTTTTCGCCGCAATGTTGCTTGATCTCCAGCAATAATCGCGTCCGGTCCGCCAGAAAAATGTTGTGAACGATCTTTGTGCCGTCCTTGCCGGTAATCGTGATCGTGCCCCCTCTTTCGGTCTTGATCTCTTCGATATCTTCCCACCGAATGCGCGTGTTCTTCTGCAACCAGTAGATCTGCTCCAGCCCGCCGGCAGTGACGGCTATCGTCTCCGGGAACGAGGAGAAAATCGCAAGCGCAGCCAATCCGAAACACGTTATCACCAAGAGAGCCCATTGATTCCCCTGATGGTGCACCAGGTCTTTGATGGCCGGACTGGCCAGGAAGCCGATCATAAACAGCCATGCCCAAATGGCGACCCGTGACGGAGCGAATTCAATCCGGCTTTCGCTGATGACTCGCGCGGATCTTCGTCTACCAAACAAACTGTAGAGCATCCATGCAAGCACGATGACGAAAAGCAGACGGGAAAGTCCGGTAAGCAGCTTCCAAATCATCGAACCATCTTATCCCTTTGTGCCTGACCATCCGTATGAGATTGTCAGGCACAGTTCTTGCTGTTCCCTGCCTTTCCCTATTTGTCAAAGAACCTGCCGTGCCCGCCGTTGGCCCAGGGGTCATAGTGCAGGGCAAAGTTGGCGCGGGTCTGGACGGAGGGGTGGTTATACTCCCAGAACTCGATGAAAGGACTTGGGTTAGGGTCCTCCAGCCAGGCCTCGCCGAGGGCGTTGAAGGCGGACACGGCGGTCTTTTGCGGGTCGGCGACGATACCGTGAACAGCTTCCTGGCCGTATACGTCGGCCTGGTGTTCGAAGTGGCGGCTGAAGGCGTTGCTTGCCGGCGTCAGCAGGAAGCTTACCACCGAGATGGCAAAGAGGAGCACCAGGAATCCCTGGCGGCTGGAGAGCGCGCCCTTTCCGCCTTTTAAGCCGCCCAGATTCCAGACGAAACCGAAGCGGCTCGCCAGCCAGCCGGCAAACGCGGCGCAGCCCCAGTAGACGAAGAACAGGGCGAGGATCATGCCGGCCAGCATCTTGGGAATGTGGTGAAGGACGTAATGGCCGCTCTCATGGCCGAAGATAAAGAGGATTTCGTCGTTGGGAATGCGGCCTGCCGTGGTGTCCCACACCACGACGCGCTTGGTGGCGCCGATGCCGCTGACGTATGCGTTGAGGCCGTTGGTCTTGATGCTGGCCTTCATCAGAAACATGCGCTCGGGCGGAATGTTGGTCCCGGTGCGGGCCACCACTTTTTCCAGTTCAGTGACCAGCGCGGCATTGTTTTTGTTCAGCGGCTCGAATTTGTTGAAGATGGGTTCCAGCAGCGGCGAAACGAAGATGCCGAGCACCAGGAGCGGAATTGTGGCAATCCAGAGCCCCAGCCAGTAACGGCGCGGCCAGCGGCGCACGATCCAGTTGAAGAGCAGGAGCACGGGCGCGCCAATGAGTAAGGAAAGGCCCAGCGCCTTGGCCTGGTCGCCCGCCCAACTGCCCCAGCCCTGCACGCTGATGCCGTAACTGCGGCTGAAATGGTGGCCGATGATATCGAAGGGCAGGCCGGCCAGGGTCGAGATGACCAGGAAGGCGGCGAAGAAGAGCACCCCCTGCATCCAGCGGCGGCGCAGCAGGCGCTCAGTCCAGTCAGCCAGGGCGGCGGCAGCGCGGGTAGCCAGCAGCAGCCACAGGAAAACCAGGCCCCAGAGCGATCCGGCAATGTCCAGAATGTTGCGGATGCGGCTGAGGGCGATGGCCTTGGCCAGCTTGTCGGGCGGCAGGGAATAAGCCTGCGAGGCGGGCTGGGCGGCGGCCGGCTGGGACTGGGCAGGCTGGGAGGCGGCGGACTCGACGCTGGCCGGCTGGTTCTGGGCGGATGGGGCGGTCGATTTGGTGGGGGCCGGCTGGGTGGCGCAAAGGCGCGGAGCCAGGCCGGTGATCAGAATGGTAAAGCCCAGCGTCAGCAGCGAACGGCGCGCAAATGTCATCGGATTTCTCCTATGTAAGCTCACTCTGAGACAATCAAGCTTACAGATGCTTTTACCTCAGTTTTCCCATCCTATGCCAGTACTTTCTTTCGCTGCCAGCAGGCGGATCGCCGCGACGGCCGGCTTTTGCCTGGCCTTTGCCGTTGCCGGTTTGGTTTTGGCCCTCCCAGCGGGGGCAGCAGCCCAGCAAGCTACGCCAGCGCTTCACCCCGCTAACGAAAGCCAGTCCGTGGGAACTCCGGTTCTCCCCCCCAGCGTGCAAAAACCGCTCGCCGAGGACCCTGTGTCGCTGGGGACCCCGGTTCTCCTGGATGCTATGACGACCGAGCTGCATCGCGCTTTTACCTCGCTCGGCAAGCAGGGCCCCGGCAAACAAGAATCTGAGAAGCAGTTGCCGCCTTACTTCCTCAGTTACACGGTGAGAGATGCCAGCAGCGTGACGATTCGGGCAATTTTTGGCGCGCTGGTCGACAGCGAGGCCAATCACGTGCGCATGGCTGATGTGCAGGTACGGCTGGGCGATCCCAAGCTGGATAACACGCACGGAACCCATCGCGGCTCGGCGGTGAACAGCCAGCAACTTCCGCTGGGCGAATCCGCCGCGGCGGACGAGGCTCTGGCGCGAAGCCTGTGGCTGGCCACCAACACAGGCTATGGAACGGCGCTGGATAACTATCTGCGCGTAAAGACCGAGGCTGCGGTGCGGGCGAAGGAAGAGGACAGTTCGCCGGACTTCAGCCAGGAGGCGCCGCAGACGTACCTGGGCAAGCCGGCTCCGCCGGTGGCGATAGACCGTGCGGCTTGGGAACAGCGGGTGCAGGCGCTCTCAAAGGTCTTCCGCGAATACCCGGATGTGTACCAGAACGCGGTGATACTGACGGTCGAGAACGAGACCGACTACTTTGCCTCGTCGGAGGGTTCGCTGGTGGTTGCGCCGCACCTGCAAGCGCAGTTGCTGGTGCTTGCCGTTACCCGCGCCGAGGACGGAATGGACCTGTTCCGCGTGCAGACCTTCGAGGCCGAGACGGTGGAGGGCCTGCCCGCGCAGGTGAAGATGGAAGCGGCGGTACAGGACCTGGGGCGTAGTCTTGAGGCGCTGCGCAAGGCTCCAGTGACCGAACCCTTCGACGGACCGGCGATTCTCTCGGGACGGGCCGCGGCGGTCTTCTTCCACGAAGTGCTGGGGCACCGGCTGGAGGGTCAGCGGCAGCGCGGCGACGAGGAGGGTCAGACCTTTACCAAAGAATTAGGCAAGGATGTGCTGCCCAGCTTTCTCTCCGTGGCCGACGATCCGACCCTGACCAGCTTCGGCAAGAACTGGCTGAGCGGCAGTTATGAGTTCGACGACGAGGGCCAGAAGGCGCGCCGCGTGGATCTGATCCAGGAAGGGGTTCTGATGACCTTCCTGATGTCACGGCTGCCGATCGCCAGCTTCAGCGCCTCCAACGGCCACGGACGGGCGCAGAGCGGCCATGTGCCCACCGGACGGCAGGGCAACCTGATTGTGACTTCGACCAAAACGGAGTCCGAGGCCAAACTGCGCAAGCACTTGATCGAAGAGGCAAAGAAGCAAGGCAAGCAGTATGGGCTCTACTTTGAGGACATTTCGTCAGGGTTTGCCGTAACCCAGCGCAGTTCGCCGCAGGCCTTCCAGGTGATTCCATTGGTGGTTTGGCGGATTTACGTGGACGGACGTCCCGACCAACTAGTCCGCGGCGTAAGCATTGTAGGCACGCCGCTGGCGGCCATGAAGCGCATTCAGGCCACGAGCGACAAGAGCGAGGTGTTCAACGGCGAGTGCGGAGCGGAGTCGGGCACGATTCCGGTAAGCGCAGTGGCGCCGGCGATGCTGGTGAGCGAGATGGAAACGCAGCGCGTGCAACAGGGCACGGCACGGCCGCCGATATTGCCCATTCCGGGGGCGGAAAAATAGGGACTAGGGACTAAGGGACTAGGGACTAGGGAACAGTTTTCAGATAATAGAGGCGCGATGAAATTCATTCGATCGATTGTGATGTTTGCTGGAGCAGGGTTTCTTGCGGCCTTTCTGAGCAACGTCTGCCTGAGCGCGGCTGCACAGACGCTGGCGCAGCAGACCCGAGCCGATGCGGAAAAGGACCCTTTGCTGAAGGCCATGCTCGAAGAGCTGGACCGGAGCAAGAGCCAGTTGCAGTTGAAGGATTTTGCCAAGCCGTTCTTTATCCAATACCGCATTGAGGACGTGGACGATTACGAGACCAAGGCGGAGTTTGGGGCCAGCGAAAGCTCGCAACACAGCCACGAGCGCGTGGCCCGCGTGACGGTGCGGGTGGGCGACAACAAGACCGACAGCTCCGGCGGGCGCGGCGACGGCGCGATGCAACTGGCGGCGCTGGACGACGACCCGATCGCGGTACGGTCGGCGCTTTGGGCGGCAACCGACCAGGCGTACAAAAGCGCCCTGGCTGCCTATGCGCAGAAGCAGGCCGAACTGAAGCAGGTCGAGACGCCGCCCCAGGCAGACGACTTTAGCCATGAAAGCCCGGTTGTCTCGCTGGCCGCTCCGCTCCGCTTGAAGCTGGACGAGGCCGATTGGGTGGATCGCGTGGCGAAGGCGAGCGGGCTCTACCGGACGGATGAATCGGTAAAGGCGAGCCAACAGGACGTGCAGTATTCCCTGGCGGGTTTTCATGCGCGGGTGACCACTACCTGGCTGGTGACCAGCGAGGGGACCATCGTGCGCAAGCCGGCGGCTGAATACCAGGAGGCCTTTGCAGTGGGCACGCAGGCGGCGGACGGGATGAGGCTGGACCGCTCCTACGCCTCCGTGGGCGTCTCGCTCGAGGATCTGGATGCGCCCCTGGCATTCGAGAAACATGCGTTGGAGCTGATTGCCTCGCTCACCGATCTGCGCAAGGCGCCGCTGGTCGAGGAGGAATATCACGGGCCGGTGCTGTTGAGTTCCGATGCCGGCGCCGATACCCTGCGTGAGCTGGTGGCAAACGCGGTAACGGCCACGCGGCCCAGGCTGGGCACGGAAGCCCGCACCAACGGGCCATTCGCCTCCAGCTATCATGCGCGGGTACTGCCGGAGTTTATGGACGTGGTGGACTCGCCCGGCCTGAAGAGCTATGCTGGCAAGGGGCTGGTGGGCGCCTATGACGTGGACGACGAGGGCGTGCCGGAGCAGGCGGTGAAGCTGGTTACCTCGGGCAAGCTGGTGGGTTATTTGATCGGCCGCGAGCCGGTGCGCGATTTTCCCCAGTCCAACGGCCACGCGCGCGGCGGAGTTACCGGAGCGCCCAGGCCGGCGATCGGCGTGCTCAAAGTGACGGCCAAGGACGGCTTGGCGGACGATGAACTGAACCGCAAACTGCTGGAAATGGCCAAAGATCGCGAGCTGAAGAGCGTCTATTATGTGCAGACTCTGGGTGGGGACCTGACCCCCAGGCTGCTCTATCGGGTGAGCCCCGACGGCAAGCGCGAACTGGTGCGCGGCGCGGTGCTGGACGACCTGGACCAGCGGGCGCTGCGCTCCAGCGTGGAGGCCGCGGGCAAGGACTTGTGGGTGGCCAACTACTTTGGCGATGTGCCGGAGACGGTGCTGGCGCCCGCGCTGCTGCTGGACGAGGTGACCATCCGCCGCGCCAACGAAAAGAACGAGAAGCTGCCGTTTTATCCCCCGCCGGAGTAGCTTCGTTCGCCGCTCTAGGCCTTAGAATCTGTCTAAAACTGTGAGCCTTGAAAAATACGGGCTATTCAGGCTGCGGAAAAACTCCTCTGAGCGAGTAATTCCTCTGTTTTGAAAGGGCGCGGCTTCAGCCGCGCCGCCAAGCCGGGAACAATGAGTTTGGGCTTTAGCTGTCGTGTCTCAAGAGGTTGTTTACATCGAAATCGAGCCCTGATCGGCTGATGGGCGGCATCTGATTCAGGCTAGCATGCGGCCTGTGCCAGTTGTACTGATGTATCCAGGGCAGGA